>JAFGSZ010000043.1 GCA_016934395.1 Bacteroidales bacterium | reverse complement strand
CTATCGCTTTCCAGTTGTTGAAGTAATGTAGGTTCTTCTGTTTGTTGTGCAGTTTCTGATTGTTTAACTTCCGAAAGTAATGCCGGGGTTTCTTCATCTGCAGGTTCCTGTTCAACTGTCTGTTCTTTTGCAAGCGCTTTTTCAGCGTCTTGTACCTGTTTTATAATTGTGTTGGCATCAAGCAGGCTTTGATATAATTCTTTATTTTCATATGTTTCCCAGAATTCCAGGTTAGCAGTCCCCTGCAATAAATTTTTTACCCGGTCCCTGTCTTTTACACCGGGTAGTTCAACCAGTATCCTGTCGTTGGTTTCCAGGCGCTGAATATTAGGCTGCGTTACGCCAAACTGGTCAATACGTGTACGGATAATATTAAATGAATTATCAATGGCGCCGTTTGCTTCTTCACGGATAACATCTAATACCTCTTGGTTTGAACTGGTAAAACTTATTTTATCACGAAGTTCAACAGTATTAAAAATAGCTGATAATTTAGCAGAAGGATCAATGGTTTCAAATGCCCGGCCAAATAAGGTAACATAGTCATCCTGACCTGATTTTTGCATTTCTTTTGCCATGGTTATAGCCCTGTTAAAGGTAGTATCTTTGCTGTAATTTGACAACGAGCGGATAACATCCACTACAGACACTTCGAGGATTACGTTCATTCCACCTTTCAGGTCAAGCCCGAGATTTAGCTCACGTTCCTGGCATTCACGATAGGTGTATTTTTTTACACCAAACAGAAAGTTATATACTTCTTCTCCGGATATGGAATCGAGATAATAACTATATTTAGCTTCATCCCCTTTAGCATATTCGGTAGCATGTTTCTTTACCTGTGCTGTTTTCCATGTAAATGATAACTGGTATATGCTTACCAGCGCTAATGCTATTGCCAAAAACCATATGGCTCCTTTATTTCGCATTTTTACTGAATTTTAATTTTTTTAAAATGAGTTATTTATTAGGCCTTTTAAAGCGTGGCGCAAATATATTAAAATTTTTATTAGAATCTAAATCTAAAGTTGCTGATATTCTCTATGGCTAATTTAAATAAAATATAGATTTATATGATCTTGCAGAATTGTGCATGGTAAAACCATACATGTTAATTATTCAATTGTTATTGTACTGTTCCCGAAGTTAATAATAACTTTATGTTTATAGAGAAAATCACTTCCCAGCAATCCGCTGATTTTTGCATCTGAATAATCGCTGTACAGCTTGTTAATATGAGAAAGATCGATGGCAGCCACTTCTAAGTCACGTATAAAAATATTCCCTATTTGAAGCGAACTGAGTTTTGCATTTCTGGTCTTTAACTGACCGTTATCCACGGCTGCAGCGTGTAACTTTTCAGAAGGTTTGTTGTCATAAAATTCAAGGTCGCTTATATTCCAATCAACCACAGTCTTGGAGGCCCCCGTATCCACAATAAAATTCGCTTCCCGGCCATTGATATGAACGCGAACAAATATATGGTAACTTCCTTCTTCAAGGGTAATTACCTGTATTGGAATTTTGGTGGCCATATATACTGAATTGCTATTTTATCAGTTCATCAAAATTTGCCTCCAGGCTTTTTTTATCAATAAAATCATAGAGTGTAAGCCTGCGGACATCGTAAAAAAACCGCCAGTAATTTCTTAACGAAGCAATATATCCGCGGCGGGCAACATCTTTTTCCTGCAAAGCCACATTCAGATCCAGCACATCAATTTTACCGATCAAAAATCGTTGTTTTGCTACCTCATACCGGATTTGAGCTACCGTATCCGATTTTGCAGCTATCCTGAGGAGATCGTCCTGAAGATTAAATTGCATTACTGATAACAAAATTTCCTGTTCAAAATCGATTTCTTCCTGCTGAACCTGGGTCCGCACAAGTTCCTCATTAGATCGTGCCATTTTATATCTGCCCCGTCCCAGTCCCCAGTCCAAAATCGGGAAGCTGGCTCCGATCTGCACAATTTGCTGATCTTCGGGATTTTTGTATACATCGGGAATATTTGCAGAGCTCTGGGTTAACCCGAAAGAAGCATATAAATCGGCATTAAAACCTTTTTCTGCTTTTGTTTGGGCAACCTCCATAGAGGCTTCCAGCAACTGCCTTTGTAAACTTAATAAATTCGGATTATTTACTTTTGCATAATATAAGGCCGAATCTACACCAATTTCCAGGTTGGGAATTTTATTAGGAATTATTAATTCAATATTCACATTTTCATTATATCCCAGAAATGACCGTAATTGAAATTTATTTACTTCCAGATCAATTCTTGCCTGCTTAGATTCCGCATCGGCATTAAGATACGAAAGTTCCATCTGGTAGAGTTCATCCTCGGCAATAGTTCCCAGGTTATACCTTCCGGTAGCAATTTTATACAGAGTATCGGCATTTTGAAAATTAAGCGCTGAGATATCAATATTCAACTGGGCCAGGGCAAGATTAAAAAAATAATTAACTACCCTAACCGTAATCTCTTCCATAGATTCTATATAGTTCTTTTTGGCTTCTTCGTACTTTACAGGTTCAATTTTTTTCTCCCACCGTAATTCATTATATCCGTTTAAGGGTTGCCTGTAACCAATTCGTACCGGTGTGGATACATATGTAATGCTGTTATCATTTTCAAATTCGTCTGTTCGGCTGAGGTCTGAACGTACAAAAATACTTCCCCCGGTTAATCCGATATTCTGATTTAAGTTTAGATTCGCATAGGTCCTGTTTTCAGAAACGTAGGCGTATGTATTTGTTCCATCAGGATTTCTTATGGTTTCAATCGATCGGTTAAACCAAGGAAATTGCATTTCCATATTCAATCCGGGTAAAAATTTGGCTACATGAGTCCGGTATTCCCAGTACCCCTGCTGAAAACGATGTGAAGCTATTATAACCTGCAGGGATTGAGATTGTGCAATTTCAATCACTTCGTTTAATGATAATTGAAGCTGCTTTTTTTGAGAAATACCCTGAACATGGTGAAGAAAATAAATCAGAAAGAATAGTATTACATATTTTCTCATTTTTAATGATACTTTTTTATTTAAGCAATAATTACCGAATTCTTATTCATACCGTAATGATTCGATGGGATCTTTTTCCGATGCCCTTTTGGCAGGTGAATATCCAAAAATAACACCTACAGATACCGAAACAAAAAAAGCGACGATTACCGAGAAAGGCGTAACGATGGTAAGGATCCCGGTAAACTGGTTGATTCCTTTAGCCAATACAATTCCAAGTATTACTCCGATTATTCCTCCGGTAAAACTTATTAAAACAGCTTCTGAAAGAAACTGAACAACAATATCCGACTTTTTAGCCCCTATGGCCATCCGGGTGCCGATTTCTTTTATGCGTTCCATAACCGACGCAAACATAATGTTCATTATGCCAATCCCTCCAACAATAAGGGCAATACTGGCAATAGCTCCCAATACAATATTAAATATGTCTTTAGTCCGCTGCTCCTGCTTTAAAAGCATTTCGGGAATTGTGATTTCATAATCTTTTACTTCAAGGTGCCTTCTGTGGACCAACCTGCTGATAATTTCCGTTGTAGGGGAAAGTTCATCCGAGTTATACACCTGAACGATAATCCTGTCGAGCTGGTGATAATTGTTTGAATTATTCTGGCCCGGATTAATACTTCTCGACCCTTCATTTTCTTCCACATTTATGGAACGTTGGGTAATTAATGCCCGGTTTTGAACTCTTAGCAGCATGGTCTTTACAGGAATATAGATATTATCATTAAACACATTTACGCCTGTGTTTTGAAATCCGGTAAGATCTACCCGGCTTTTTTCAATTACCCCGATCACTTTTAACCATACATTGCCAAACTTAATGTATTTATCAATTGGATTTTCTTTACTGAAAAACTTTGCCCTGATGTTCGATCCGATAATACAAACCGGCAAACCATTTTCTTCCTGCTGGGAGTTAAAAACACTTCCCTGTTCCAGTTTCAGATTATAAATATCAAAATACTCTTTTGACACACCCAGGATTTTTGCCTGATCACGAATGCCGCTATTCACCACATAGGAGTTCATGGCAATCTCAGGGCTTATTTTTTTTACGGTAGGAATAATTTTAACTATTGCTTCCACATCAGACAAATGCAGGCCCGGCGAAAATTTCTTGCGTTCTTTATTTCCGCCCTGATTGTTATTATCTTCATTATTCACAGCTTCAACAATAGGCGTTACCAAAATATTGTTTACACCAACCAGTTGAATCTGCTCCAGGATTTCCTGTTTGGCCCCTCTGCCAATTGCCAGCATGCTTATTACAGCTGCTACTCCAAAAATAATTCCCAATGCGGTAAGTAATGATTTTAACTTGTTGGAAAGTATGGAATCAATAGCTATATAAAAATCGTGAAGGTATCGTTTCATAAATTATTCCGATAAAAAAGTTTATTTAATCTAACGATTTTTTCTGCGCACCTGGTTTTCCGGCGATGTCTGCCCCTGACCGTTTAATGGTTCCCCTTTGTTCTCAACAGCCTGTTGTGCCCGCTTTTGTTCCTGCTCCTTTTGTTGTCGCCTTTCGTTAATAAGCGCAATTAATTCCAGGCCGGCCATCTTATATTCCTCACCGTCTTCGGGAATGGATAACAATACTTTATCTTTCTCGTCCAATCCCTTTTCAATAATTATCTCGTCATCATTCGATTCGCCCAGCAAGACCAGTTGCCTGGTTTTATTTTTCAGATACACAAATGGCAAACTATCGTTGGTATGTATGGCCTCAAGGGGCAAATACAAAACATCTTCGAAGGTTTGTGTAATAATGGTATTGCTGGTTGTCATTGCAGGACGAAGCTGATCATCGGTTTGCTCAAGCGCTATTTCAACTTCAAAAACTTTTGCATCGGTATTGGGAAGTTGTTCTCCGATGTTGGCAATATTTTTCACAATTCCTGTAAATTTCTTTTCCGGAAATGCATCAATTCCTACCTGCACCGGTTGGCCCTTCTTGATTTTACTGATATCAATCTCGTTAACATAGGTAAGGGAGTTAAACGATGATAAATCGGGCAATGTCGCCACAACGGCTTCGCCCCGTAGCCGTATGTTGGTATTCACGGTTCTCTTGGAACCGTCACGGTCTTTGTAATAAATAACCATCCCTGAAGCCGGGGCATATATCTCCAACTGTTCAAGTGCAGAAAGTATGTCATCTTTTTGTCTTAATTTTTTGTTGAGTTCCAAAGTTTTTTGCCTGATGGTTACTTTCGCCTGCTGAATTTTAAGATCATAATTTCCCTTTGCCTGATCCAGTTCCCGTATGGTTTTATCAAGATCAATTTTTGCTTTACGGATTACTGAGGGCGATTCATATTTCGATTGTTCAAGCGCTATTTGGGCTTCCTGTACAGCATAATCAAGGTTTATCATCCTGTCGCGCTCATTCCGCAAATCTAGTGAAGAATCAATTTTTGCCCGTTCGATATCATCCAGACTTTTTTCTATTTCCTGTTCGATATCATTCAACCTGTTTCGTACATTCGAATCATCAAGCCTGGCGACAAAATCCCCCGAATCCACTACCGTACCTTCCGGAATAATCTGTGCAATAGTTACCTCCCAAATCCAGATATTTCGTAAAGCCTGAATAGGGGCTTCAATCCTTACCGAATTTTTGGCCTGCAGTTCACCGGTAACGGCAACAATAACATCAAATTTTCCTTTTTGAACTTCTGTTTCAATTGTGGTAACCGTTTCGGTATCCTTTGCGCTGTAGTAAATAAGAGCAATAACCACAACTGCAATTACCGAGAGAATTATGGAATATCGTTTTTTCATCGATACTGAATTTTTTACGAATTATTATAGGATTAACGAGTAAAAAAGCTATAAATTATTATAAAAATGATTGAATTGTGCTAATCATCTTCTGTGCCAGCTTGTCTGCCTTTTCCCTGGTATTGCTCTCGGAATAAATACGGATAATGGATTCTGTATTTGATTTTCTCATATGTACCCATTCGTTCCCGAAATATATTTTCACTCCGTCTATAGCATTTACAGGATAATCTTTATACTGGCGTTTGATCTGGGCCAGAATGTTATCAAGATCGGTTTCCGGCGCCAATTCTATTTTATTTTTTGAAATCACATAATCGGGGTAGCGCGCACGCAGTTGAGAACATGTGCCTCCGGATTTTGCCAGCCATGATAAAAATAACGCTATCCCCACCAGGGCATCGCGGCCATAATGAATTTCAGGATAAATTACCCCTCCATTTCCTTCACCGCCAATTACAGATTTTGTGGCTTTCATTTTTTCCACCACATTTACTTCTCCCACAGCGGAAGCTTCATATTTCCCCCCGTGTTTTTCCGTAATTTCTTTTAATGCTATTGATGATGATAAATTAGATACCGTGTTCCCTTTTTTGTGTTGCAGCACATAATCTGCAACCGCAACAAGAGTGTAATCTTCACCAAACATGGTGCCGTCTTCATTTATTATAGCCAGTCGGTCCACATCCGGATCAACAACAAATCCGAGATTCGCTTTATGTTTAACAACTGCTTTAGAAATATCCTCCAGATGTTCGGGCAATGGTTCCGGGTTATGTGGAAAATTGCCGTTAGGTTCACAATAGATTTCGACAATATCATTTACTCCCAATGCTTTTAATAACCGGGGAATTACAATGCCTCCCACAGAATTTACACAATCAATAGCCACCTTAAAATTTGCATTTTTTATGGCTGCAGTATCCACCAGTTTAAGATCCAGTATTTGTTGAATATGTAAATTATTTACCGCATCGGTTGTTGAAATATTCCCGATGTTGTCCACTTCGGCATACAATAAATTTTCAGTTTCTGCAAGTTCCAAAATTCTCTCTCCGTCAGAGGCCGATAAAAATTCACCATTTGAATTCAACAATTTTAATGCATTCCATTGCTTTGGATTATGACTGGCGGTTAAAATAATTCCGCCATCAGCTTTGAATTTGGTAACGGCTATTTCTACTCCGGGTGTAGTGGTTAATCCGGAGTCGATCACATTTATTCCTAAGCCACACAGCGTACCGGTAACCAATAAATTGACCATCTCGCCTGATATTCTTGCATCACGGCCGATTACAACTTTAATTTTATCTTTGTGTGTAATTTTTTCCCTTACCCAATAGCCAAATGCCGAAACAAATTTAATAATATCTACAGGTGTCAGATTCTCACCTGGATATCCTCCTATGGTTCCCCTGATTCCGGATATTGATTTTATTAATGTCATTTTTTAAATTACTTTTAGGAGTTTTGTAATTTTATATCTAATTTTTGATTTATCTTAATGTAATTTTTTTCCTCGCCGCTAAAGATAATTAATTTAACCGACATGAATAAACCAAGAGCCAATAATCCCCGGTCTCAAAAAAAGACACGGGTTTTGACCGTAAAAAGGAAAACACAACCCAAGCCTACAAATAAAAAATCAACCTTAGCCCACGAGAATGAAATCCGGTTAAATAAGTATATAGCCAGTACAGGATTGTGTTCACGGCGCGAAGCTGATGAGCTTATAACCTCAGGATTAATAAAGGTTAATGACAAAATTGTAACGGAATTAGGTAGTAAAATTAATCCCGGTGACACTGTTTATTATAATAACGCAAAGTTAAAAGAAGAAAAAAAAGTATATATTTTATTGAATAAACCTAAGGATTATGTAACCACAGTTGAAGATCCAAATGCAAAAAAAACGGTGCTCGACCTGGTACGCAATGCATGTAAAGAAAGAGTGTACCCGGTAGGAAGGCTGGACAGAAACACTACCGGAGTGCTGTTACTTACCAACGATGGAGAACTTACAGGAAAACTCACTCATCCGAAATTTAATAAACTGAAGATTTACCACATTTATTTAAATAAACCTTTAAAATCCGCTGACATGGACAAAATTGCAAGCGGAATAACCCTGGATGATGGCTTTATAAAAGCAGATGCAATAAGTTATGCCGATCCGGTAGATAAAAAGCAGGTGGGTATTGAAATTCATTCGGGCCGGAATAGAATTGTACGCAGAATATTTGAACAACTGGATTATAAGGTTTTAAAACTGGACCGGGTGTATTTTGCCGGTCTTACCAAAAAAGGTATTCCAAGAGGAAAATGGAGATTTCTTGATGATAAAGAAATAGCCGTTCTTAAAATGAATGCATACAAATAATTAAAGTTTTAATCCCATAAACAATACATCATCCACCTGTTCGTGGTTTTCTTTCCATAAATTAAATGAACTCTTCACATAATTGTACTGCTCTTCCATGGGCTTTCCGTGAATGTCAATTAACAGGTTTTTTAATCGCACCATTTTGAACTTTTTCCCCATGGGGCCTCCAAACTGGTCTGGATACCCATCAGAAAACATATACAGGATATCTCCTTTGCTTAGCTGCAAACCGGAATCCTGAAATATTTTATCTTCTTTATCGTAATGTCCGCCAACTGAGCTTCGGCTTCCTTTAACATATAGAAGTTCATTGTCTTTATAAATAATCATGGGACGCATAGCAGAAGCATACCGAAGGTAATTTGTTTGTATATTCACCTCGCATACAATAATATCCATCCCGTCGTTCGATTTCTCGGCTTCAACATTCTGATTTAACGTGATGCGCAATTCATGATCAAGGCTCCGGAGAATTTCTGAAGGAGATTGCACATTGCCCCGCATTATTATATCCTTTATCAGTGTAGTACCTATCATTGACATAAAGGCTCCCGGAACACCATGCCCGGTAGAATCGGCACATACAATTACAAACTTATTGTTATCCACCTTGTCAAACCAGTAAAAATCACCACTCACAATATCTCTGGGCTGGTAAAATACAAACGATCCGGAAAAATTCTGATGCAACTTTTGAATCGGCGGTAAAATACTCGACTGTATTCTTTGAGCATAATTAATACTGTCGGTGATATCTTTATTTTTAATTTCGATCTCTTCTTTTTGTTCAACAACTTCCCGTGTGCGTTCTTCAAGCTTTGTTTCAAGATATTCCTGTAATTGCCTTTGTTTCCGTTCACGGATTTTAATAATGGTAAATACCAGTATAATTAAAAAGAGAACAAACAGGGTTATAAACCACCAGGTTTTCCAGAAGGGCAGTTTTATTGATAATTTTAACTCAACCGGCGCTTCAATAGCAATACCATTCTCATTAAATGCAATTAGTTTAAAAGTATAATCACCATCTTCAACTCTGGGGTATAATGCAAAGTTTTGGCGGGTTATATCAGACCAGTCCAGATCGTAACCTTCTAATTTATATTTATAACTCACACCTTCGGGATTTCGATAGCTCAGACCCAAAAATTCAAAACGTATTTTGTATGCAGAATATGGCAATACAATTTCTTTTTTAACCGGGTATTCTTTATCTGAAATAATAATTCGCGTGATATTCGTTTGGGGAGCAATAACATTTTCCCGGTCTTTATTACTTTGGTAGCGGATGAGCCCGTCTGTTGTTCCAAAATATATTGTTCCTGATTGATCTTTATACACTGAATTCAGATTACAATCACCGGTAATTCCAAGATTTACGTCATAAACTTTAACACTGTAGTCATCAACATTTATACGACTTAATCCTAACCGGTGCCCTACCCAAATACCGGTACTATCTGCTGCAATAATACTGTAACAATAATTCGATTTTAAACCCTGGCGCGCAGTAATATTAATTACTGTGTCTGTTAAAAAATAAAATACTCCGGAACCGTAGGTAGATGCCCAGAATTTACCGGAATAATCCTGAGTAATGGAATTAAATTCCAGTTCAATATTTCCGGCCCTGAGATAACTGTTGACTTCGCCTCTTTCATCAATTTCATATAATCCGTTTGAACGGGTGGCAAACACTAACCGGTTTTCGGAGTTAAGAAATATTTGCTCGATATCGTTATGGGGAACACCGTTTAAGGTAGTATAATGGTAATGTTTTTTAGTGTTTATCTGGATAATGTGAATGCCATCTTTTGTAGCGAGATACACATTTTCACCGTCGCTTGTTAAACTGTTAATTGAATTTCCCAGGTTATTGGGCGCATGATAAAATTTAGCAATTTTTTCATTTTTCAGGTTTAGTGAATATAACCCATTGTTATTTGTTCCAATCCATAATATATCATTGGGCTGATCAAAAAAAAGTGCAGTAACCTGGTCGTTTGGTAAACCATTAGCCTGACTAAACACCTTTTGAAAACTCCCATCGATAAATGTGGTTTTGATAATGCCCGAAACTCCTCCAATCCAAACAATGCTGTCGTTTCCACTAATTGCCAGAATATTATTTTTAATGGGTTCCTGGGGAAAATTGTAAAACACAAATGCCTGGTCTATTAAATTAAGAAGACCTTCACCGTACGTTGCTATCCAGATATTTCCTTCATAATCTTCGAATACCTGTTTTATAAAATTGATACCCAATCCGTTTTCATTATTGTATTTAATAATTTTTGTAAATTCTCCATTAGTATTGGGCGATGAAAGGTAAACCAAACCGTGCATTAATGTGCTTAACCATATATTTGAGTTTCTGTCTTCAAAAATGTGCTGGACATTTTCGTTTCCCAGATTAAATTTATCGCCAATTTTTTTTGCCTTATATTTATTTTCATCGAATTCAAGTAAATACGGCCCTTCATCTTCTGTCGCCATCCAGAAAGAATTGCTGTTATTTCTTTTTTGTAAACTCTGAATTTTTGTATAAGAAAATTCCTGTATCTCAGATAAAAAAAGTACGGAATCTTTATCATCCGGCAAGGTGTAAACGAATAAACCTTCCTGGCAACCTACCAGCAAATGGCTCTCATTACATCCTAAGGATGTTAATATATTTTCATCTGGAATACCCTTTATTGCTTTAGCGCTAAAATTATTATCAACGATCCAGACCCCGTTATTCTGGGTTGCAATTAATATATTCATGCCTGGCAATTGAATAATATCGGTTATTGCACCGGATATATTTCCCGAAAAGGTAATACGTTGAAATTCCGTACCATCGTAAACTAATGTTGTACCATCGTTATAACCAAACCAAAGATTTTGATTTTTGTCTTTTTTTATCACATTAACAATAACCCCCGAAATTGAATCGTCCGGGGTAACAGAATAAAAATTAAACCCGTTAAATTTACATAAACCTTCACCTGTGCCCATCCAGATAAAGCCATTTTTATCCTGATTTATGGTATAAATAAAAGGATGACAAATACCTTCCTGTATACCAAATTTCTTAAATTTATAGTTCTGACCCAATAAAGAAAGATGTACACCCAGAATTAAAATATACAGAACAATTTTTTTCATTTTAGGGTCATATTTTTCGTTGATGGATATTGTTATTTCTCTTTTCTCACGCCGATACCATATTTATACTTTGGTACACCTCCGATCGGAATTACGTAAAAAGGCAGTAATTCACCATACTGATTTCGAACATTTACGACTACATTATTATTTCTTACCGGGGGATTTTTTCGTTTAATAAATTGAATATCGAGCGACGTGTTTTTTTCTTCATCATAAATTTTAAATTCATCTTCAACCCAATTGTCTTCATTCGAAACTTTAATTAGCTGACCCTTTCTGGCTACTGAAACGGTTCGGATAAATCCATCGTTATCCCAGTCGAAATTCATAAGCTTAACACTAATAGTCCGGTCATCAACATAGGGGTAAATGTGCGATACTTCATTGGGGTCATCATGCATCCTGAAAGAATATTCATAGGCAAACGCATTGGCCCCTTCCACTGCTTTGTTTTCGTCATATTGGGTACTTAAGTAGTAACGGTATAAATTTCCGTCATCCCCGGCTATGCCATCAGCAATAACCTTAAAAATATAACCATCGAACTTCGCATCAAATTCGCCTTCAGTAGGATTAAAAGGACCAAACGTATACCAGTTTTTATCCAATTTAGGATTTACTCCAAAAGTTCTTGTGGCAAGGAAATTCCCGCTTTTATAATTACCCTGGGGCTGGGTTTCTTTTGCATCCGCATCAGAAAAGCATCCTTTGCCACCATAAACTGAATACATAGTTTTTGAGTCGAACACGCCATTTAGTTCATCCAGCTCTCCACCGGTATCCGGATCATAAACACGAATAAAAATAGGTTCAACAAAATCCTTTGGGATAAAGAAAAAGAAAGTTTGTGAAAAATCATCATCCCCCCACGATGTTTCCGATTTTGGACCAAAAGTCATTAAGTACGGTATATTTTCATCTCCGGCAGGAACCGGTTGCGCATAAATATCTGAATAATAATTAAACACTGAAAATACAAGAATAACGCTTATAATACTCCTCCTGAACATATCCATTATATAGTCAAATTTAAGCTAATTCTAAAAAATACACTATTCATAATAACTTAATATTTTCTTAATAATTATACCTGTTTAAATTTTTTTGTACTAAATATAACTTTATAATTGATATTATAAAAATTAGCTTATTGATTTTCTCTAGTATCTAATACTACAATTTTTCTAGTAACACATTCCTTTTTAGGTTTCTCTCTTCTGCCTGTTGTTTCACTAATCAATCCTAATTTTATAAAATACTCTCCCGGTTTTGTAAATGAATGAAACACAAGCGAATCATCAGCCCAGGTTCCGTCATTAAAATCCCACACATATTGTTCAATATTAAAATCCTTTAAATTTGATTTTAATCCGTCAAACTGTATTTTTTCGTTAACAAACCCGGTATCCGGGGCAGTGATATAGGGTTGTTCAATATCTTCAATATTCAAATCATAACTTGCTTCGCTAAAGTAAATATCTCCGGTAAGCGTATCAATTACATTTAAACTAATTTTATAAAATCCGGGGCCGGCAAAACAATGATTTGCTTCCATATCCCTGACTTTTGCGCCATCACCAAGATCCCACTCATATTTCAAAGAAGTGGTATCAAGATTCAAACTCCCGGTTTCATAAAAGATATAACAATAGTCATTTTCTTCCTGGGGACGACACTCTGTAAAGGTTGGAAGCGTAGTATAAATTTTATAGATGTCATCCGTGCCCTGCCTGTTGGACGAAAAATATCCCGTATCCATGGTTTCGTTTAATACTAAACCAAAATCATCGAATTCCGAATTAAAAGGATCCGGCATGTCTACAGGTTCCTTCCAGGTACCATCTATAAAATCTGAGTAAAATATATCTAATCCTCCAAAGCCTTTATGACCTCTTGATGAAAAATACAACCTGTTGCCTGAATGGTAAAAGGGAAACACATCATGTTCGGGGCTGTTTATAACAGGTCCAAGGTGCTCGGGAGTTTGCCAGGTATTATTCTCTTTTTTACAAACATAAATATCATATCCACCCAAGCCACCAGGCTCATCTGAACAATAAAATAAGGTTTGCCCGTCAAGGCTTAGAAAAGGAAACCCGGTATTATAAAATTCTTTATTATATTCAAATGGCCTGATATTGGTCCATTCACCATTTGCAAATTCTGCTATAAAAATACCATGTGTTGAATCTGCACTAATTTTATCGCCAATAGCTTTTGAAACATCCTTGGTTCTTGTAAAATACATTATAGTAAAAGAAGAATCGAATGAAGCTGCCCCTTCATCATATCTTGAGTTGATTGTTTTGGATAATTTTGAGGCGGTATTCCAGCGTTTGCCCCCTTTGCTCTGGATCTGGTACAAATTATATAAGTAATTATTATCAGCGCTTTTTGTATTTATAAGCATATCATCTTTCCTGTTGGAAGAAAATACAAGACCCTTGTGATAAAATGCCGGGGCTATTTCACTATATTGCCTTGTGTTAGCAGATAGTCTGTCAGTTTTAAAGTACTCCTGAGAATAGATGAAATTTTGGATTAACAAATATGTTGTCAGAAAAAATATTATTCGTAATCTGATCATTTACTTAAAAGTTTCTTAAACTTGTAGTATTTACCTGGTATCCAAAACGGTATTGAATTATTACTTCCATTGAACCGTTATTATATTTACTGAGCTTACCGATACAATAATCATATGATAATCCTATTCTGAGTTGCGGTGTAAGTTTTGCATTTGCCATAACAATTAAGGCATCGCTGCTGCGAAACATCAATCCTCCTGTATAAAAATCTTTATAAATTGCGTTCAATCCAACATCCATCTGAACCATTGATACCATTGAATATTTTACTAAAAGTACCGGCTGCATTTTTAATGCGCCAGAAAGAGTGAATGTTTTTCCGGTGTGAAAATGAATGGTGTATTTTTTAATATCATTATAAATCTGATATCGACCGTCTGAAACGTTGCTGCGAAATCCCAGAATTGTTGGAATTGATATTCCGGCAAAAAAATCTTTTGAATAATAATATCCGCCTAATCCAAAATTTGGCAGGAAATACTTGTGATTTTCTTCATTAAAAGCGATATCATAAGTTTCCAAATCGATATTTTCCTGTTTTCCGGTTAATATACCTGCCCTTAACCCAAGTGATAATTTGCCGGAGCCCATTTTGATCCTGAACCCGTAATTTACATAAATGTTTGTATAGCTTCGGATTCCTATTTTTTCATTTTGCACTAGTAAGCCCAGCGCAATCTTTTCATCTTTCAGCGGACTGTGTACAGTAAAAGTTTGGGTAACCGGCGCCCCTTCAAGCCCCATCCACTGATTACGATACATTAAAGTTGCCGACAGAACCTCCTCACTACCAACAACAGAAGGGTTTATAATTAACCCGTTATACATGTAGTTATTTGAGGTTTGTGAATATTGTGAAAATACCTGCAAACAAACTACAAAGACTACAAATGATATGGAAATTAATCTTCTCATTTACCTCCTTAACTCAACAAAACCCTGGCGAACCCGATTATTTTGTTCTTTGAGAATATAAAAATATGTGTCTTCAGGAACTTCATTTCCTTTTTGATTTTTCCCATCCCAGTAATTTTCCGGTGTATAATTAGCCGAATGATAAATAATGTTTCCCCAACGGTTAAAAATAGTTAACTCGGCATTGCCCGATCCGGTAACATCAATTATAAACAGATCGTTAACATTATCGCCATTAGGAGAAAATCCTTTTTCAATTACCAGGTCGTTTAATGTAATATATATCGTATCATAAACTGAAGGACATACACCATTAGTTATGGTCCATTGTAAAATATAATTTCCAATTCCCGAAAAATTAACTGTTGTATATGCGTTGGTTGAATCTTCGAATTCACCGTCACCCAAAATAAAACTCCAAACTCCGGAACCTACATCGGCGGGTAATGCATTTAGCTGAGTACTGAAATTATAATGGAGTACCTGAGAATTACCTGCATCTGAGGTGTCTGGTTGTTCATAAAAAACCACCTCCAGTTCATCAGAATCTTCACATTCCCAGTTTTTTTCTGTCCATGTAAATGTATGTGATCCATAATTATTCACGCTTACTTTAGTTGAGGGCAAAGTTTCATTTTCAAAGTTGCCGAAATCTGCAGACCAGATTCCCTGACCTACGCTTGCTATAGCCTGTAAAGTATAATCCAACCCGCAACTGGCACTATCTATTCCAGCATTCGCCTGCGGAACTTCAAAGGCAGTAATTTCAACCTTGCCGGAACTCATGGATAAATCGGCAGCACATAAACTATCATCGACTACGGACAGTAAAACAACCTCGCCGGTAACTGTCAGGACTATGGGCAGATTTCCGTTTCCTTCATTCACCGATTCAATTTTTGAGTCAATTCCATTACCAATGAAAATTTCCCATGGCCCATTACCGCTTACATTATATTCAACCGGGTAACTTTCACCTGCACAAACGGTATCTATTTGCGAAACCAGGTCAGCCACAGGTAAAGGGTTCATCATAACCTCAACCGTGCTACTGGTATCAATACATTCGTCGTTAGTACCTGAAAATACGATTCTTCGGTATAGTGAATTTTCGTTTAACACATCTGTTGTAAAGTCGCGCTGATTATTTGCACCCGCTCCATCCTGCCAAGTATTTCCATCTAAGGATTTTTCCCAAAGGTATCTTGGATTGTCTCCCGGCTGGCCTCCGGCAGGAGTTGTTCCGGATAAAGCTCGGCTGGTATTAAAACATGTATATTGCAGGGAACCTCCAAGAACCAAATTATTTTGTATAGAAGGAAAAACTTCTATCAGAACCGGATTACTTGTTTTAGAACAAATCTCAGAAGAAACCTGTCGCCTGTAATAGGTTGAATCTGTCAGAGGTCCCGGTGAATAACTTTGTTGAAAATTAGTGCCTGATGCGGACTGCCATAAAGCGCTGCCTGTTTCCCTGTATTGCCATTCGTAACTATAACTCCCGGGCCCTGCACCTCCTGAAGGTTCATTTTCAGTTAAAGGTTGTGGTATGGAATTTTCACAAATGCTTTGTTCTGTAGACAACAAAGTATTAGTTATTTCGGGTATTACTTTAATAACAAGCTCATTACTTTCGTCAATGCAAGCATCATAATCACCAGAAATTACCCTGCGCCTGAAAGTTGTAGTATCTGTATATGCACCTATAGGTGAATAATCAAAACCAATCGCTCCGCTAATAATTTCAAAATCACCGTAACTTTGCTTTTTAAACCAAATGTACTCAAAGGAACCATCTCCGCCTGCCAATCCGGGTTCACCGGTAATAATCCCGGGAGTATCCTGATAACAATAGAGTGTAGAATCTGATATTAATGTATTTCCGCTTATCGCGGGAAGGACAAATACGCTTTTGGTTCCGGAAGTATCAATACATGCATTATCATTTCCCGAAAAAACGATTCGCCTATAATGGGTGGAATCCGTTAATATCCCTGGAGAATAAGCTGCTACATCTGTAGAGGCAATGGAACTCCAGGCTCCCGAATTTGATCTTGACAACCACTGGTAAGAATATGTTCCATCTCCTCCCGAAACATTTTCAGGAGAAAGGGTTCCGGCATCCAGATTATAGCAGATTGTAGTGTCAAATGTTATAAAATTGTTATTGGAAATGAAACTTAGAACTGTTATTGTATCAATTTCACTGGTATCTGTACAATAAATGGTTGAAGTAACAATTCTTCTGTAATACTGATTTATTGATAAATTTCCCTCAGTATAGGAATCGCTTGCAGAAACCTGCATCCATGCCATCTGATTTGTTGAACGTTCCCAAGTATACTCATAACTTCCGGCACCTCCGCCACCCGAAACAGCTCCCCCCGTAAGCAGGCCCGGGGTTTCCAGCATACAAATGGTATCGGTAACATACAATTCGTTATTTGCAATTTTGGGATATACAAAAATTTCAACTGTTTTGCTGGTATCGGTTTGTAAAACAGAAACTACAGTTCCTGTAACATATCTTCTGAAATAGGTTGTTTCGTTTAAAGGCCCCGGGGAATAGTAAAGTGAATCCTGCAATGTTCCCACATTTGTCCAACTGCTTTCAGAAATGCCTCTTTTTTGCCATTGGTATGAAAAAGAACCATTACCTCCTTTAGGAATACTTCCGGAAACAGTATTTGGCGAAAGCCCTTCGCAAACCGTATCTATCCCTTCAATAATATTGAATAAAAAACCATTCAACACAATCGTTGCAGAATCTCCTGAGCCTCCTGCATTTCCACTTGAGCCTGTATACAAACCGCATCCGCTTCCCACTGCTCCTACTGTTCCTCCTGAAAGCGTAATGGTAGCAGGAGGAGCAGTAGTTCCGGTGTAGAGTATAACACCACCACCACCACCACCACCGGAACCCGCACAATCCGGTCCGGTTGCCCCGCCATTTCCTCCTTTTGCAGATAAACTCAGACTGCCGATATACGTGTTTACATCCAGAATTATAGATCCGCCTCCACCACCGCCACTGCCCCCGGCGGTTGCGGTTCCGGTTACATTTTGGCCGTCAGCTTTTATAGAAGAAGAAGCACTTACCAGAGTATCGGTTATAATAAATACAATCCCTCCGCCATCTCCACCTTTGTTTCCTAACCTTGAAAGTCCTGAATTTTCTGTACTTGATCCGCCACCGCCACCCATAATCACAGAATTACTGCCGGCTGCTACTTTATAAAAGTTGGTTTCAGTATAATTAAATCCTCCGGATGCCTGCAACAATTCACTGCAGGATTGAATTCCACCATATCCCCCAACTCCGAAATTACTACCTCCGCCACCACCGGCATATAATCCGTTACCTCCTCCGCCGCCATTATGGTTTCTTCCGGCACCGTAGGGATGATCAAAATCTGCATTAATTATACCCTCGCCTTTTATACCCGCTCTGTTCAGCTGATCGAACCTAAAATACATGATATCAAGACCTCCGGGCTGTATCCGGCATCCTCCTGTATAATCTGCCAATGGATTGGCTCCTAAAAAACCCTGGCTGCTTACATTAATCCCGGAATTTAAAGTAAGTTTTTTATACACAACCAGCGCTACAATCCCACCGGTAGTTCCATCCCATTCTTTTGCTTTAAGTTCTCCACCACTCACCGTGGCATATTCGGATTCTATAATTTTTACCAGTTGAAATTTTTCACCGTTTTTATACGAATTAATAAAATTGGCGGTAAATGTTATTTTCTGTTGACCAGCATCAATGGATTCAATTACAAGAAATTCATATTTACCCACGCTATTAGGAAGTCCACGGTTTCCGGGATTTAATTGCCAATCGGGAGGATTAGCAAGGGTATATCCTGTCATCTGGATCAACAGTACTTTGTCTTCAGCACTAAAATTACTAAGTCCATCGGTTGAAGGTAGAAACACAGCATCGCCCCCATTTACAACAGAATCCACAGCCAGATACTGATTTACAATACCGTTTATAATAAGCTGGGCATTTAGAATAGAAGATACTAAGCAAAGTAACAGTATGAGACTACTTTTCCTCAATCAACAGGGTATTTTAGTTATTATCTGAATCAAATATAAAAAAATATTTACACCTGTAAAGTAAAAACATTTTAACAAACAGTAAATCTTTACAATTGACTCTTAATTTTCTAAAAAGATTTAGGTCAATTATTCCTGGTTATAAACTGGCAAATCAATAATAAATGTAGTTCCCTTACCAACAATGGTTTCAAATGTTATCGAACCTTTAATATTTTGGATAATATTCTTTGAAATGGCTAAACCCAAGCCCATCCCACTGGACTTGGTAGTAAAACTTGGCATAAATAATTTGTCCTGTTGATCTTCCGGAATACCCTTACCATTATCAGCAATTTTAATTATTGCACGATTATCCGCTAAATTAAGTTCTACCATAAGCTTTCCTTGTTTATGCTCTGGTATTGACTGAATAGCATTTTTAAGCAAATTATTAAATACCCTTAAAAGTTGTTCTTTATCGGCATAAATATTAAGAGTCTCTATTCCATGAAAATCGGTTTTAATGGAAATGTTTTTTGTATTTGAAAAAAGCTGAACCGAACTATTAATCTTATCAACAAGATTAACCTTTTGTAAATTGGCTTTTGGCATCTTGGCAAAATTTGAGAACTCGGAAGCAATTGTAGAAAGATTATCAATCTGTTCAATTAGTGTGGCAGTAACCCTTTCGAGATATTCCGTGTAATTTTCCGATTTATCATTCCATGACCTTCTTAAATGCTGAACACTTAATTTCATGGGCGTAAGCGGATTTTTAATCTCGTGAGCTATTTGTTTTGCCATTTCCCTCCAGGCGCTTTCACGCTCAGATTTGGCTAATAGCTCAACACTTTGCTCGAGTTCTACAACAATCCGGTTGTACTCACGCACAAGGCTTCCAATTTCGTCTTTTCCCTTATAGTTTATCCGTTCATATTTTTTACCCAGTTCTATTCCGGCAAATTTTTGCTGAATAAGCCGTAACGGTTTTGTAATTTCATCGGAAATAAATATGGCAATAGCCACCGTTAATAAAATAAGAAGAATATAAATGTTCACAATGGCTACAACCAGGGCTGCCAAATCTTTCTGAAGCTGGGCATGCTTAGTAAAATAGGGCAGGTTTAGATACGCTAATAATTTATTATCGTAATTTAAAAACGGGACATACCCGGAAAGGAATTTTAAATTTCCAATCTTTTCATTATGTACGTATTGCGCTTGTTGTTCATCAGAGATTTTAATATATGCTTCATAATTCATTCTGTTTCCCTGTAATCCCATATTAAATATTTCTTCTCTTGAAGTAGCCAGTAATTCACCGTCAGCAGTATATAAATTAATATCTGTGTAAAAAACATTTGAAAATTTAATGAGTAACATGTTTAAATTATCATACCCCGTTGCCGACCAGTATGGGGAAAGCGATTTCTCGTAAGCAAGTTTATGCTCTAATTCCACATAAACCGATTGCATTTTTTCAGATAAATTGTTGTATTGATTTTGCCGGTACTGCTGGATACTAAAATAAATTGTGCCTCCACCAATTAATATGAGCGAGATGAGCAGTATTGTAATAATCGAAAATTGAATTTTATTCTTAAAATTAAATTCTATTCCTTTCTCTATAAAAGACAGGTTTACCAGCAATAAATAAGCTGCAATCAACAAATAGTAAAAAACAAAAATATATGAAAATGAAATCAGGTAGTCAAAAATACGGACAGACCTGCTGCTAATAATTATAATATTGTCGGGTGAAACATTATAAATAATATGGTCATAATTATTAAAAACAAATTCCGAAAACGGTTCATCAAATGTTCCATAAATATCCGGGGTAAGACTATAATGAAAATCCCCGTTCTGTGCAATTAGTTCCTTTTTATAGTATTTGGCATACGAATAATCTTTAATAACCGCTTCCCGCATAAGTCTTTCATCCAGAAGCAATTCCGGAAATCCCGGATCAAGCGAAATCAATCTTGAGTCAAGTTCAATAAAAAGTGCTATTTCATTTTGGCTAGTATCTTTTTTAAACTCAAATTTTCCAAAATAACTGATTCTCCCGTTTGCATTATCCATATAATAGAAATTTGAATTTGGTAACAAAACGCCCATTAGTTGAGCAATATCCTCAAAAAAGGAATAACAATGCCTCACGTCTTCATTGGGAGGGGGAATATAAACACTATCATTAGGGGTACAAACCGTAATTTGCGATATATTATATTTATTCCAAAAACCTGTAAAATAATTTTTTCTTAAATAGGCATAAATATCATCAATAGTATAAGAGTAATCCGTCAGCATTTCAATAATCAGGGAATCATTTTGCAGTTCCCGGCTGATTTCCTCAAACAAATATTCAGCAATTGGATCATGTTCATTCGCAAGATTTACAGCAAGCACTTTTTGAGTCTGATGTTTTTTCTGATGAACGCTATACGATATAAAATATATGGTATATACAGACAAAAATAATCCCAGCAACACCAGCGTGGAATATCCATATACATTCTCTTTTTTGAGTTTAAAAATCCCGAATATTATAAATAATAAAAAGTAAAACAGAATGCTTATTGAATCTATGTTAAATCCAAATAAATAACATATTACTACCCCTAATGCCAGAATTGTTGTGAAAATCAATATAATTATCTCCAGTTTGTAAAAGGTTTTAGCCAGGGTGTATACCTTATCAAAAAGTAAAAACAGTGATATAAAATTTAATAAAACAATAAAAAGGGCCAGAAAGGAATACACAGATAGCTCTGTAGCTTTGTATAATTCAAATGAAATGCTTGAGTCAAGTATTAAACTTCTGAATGTATCAAAAATGTAAAAGAAAAAACCAGTGCTAATAACAAGAAGCAAAGACACTATGGGAAAGACGATTGATTTTTTTGAGGATAAAAAATCTTCACGAATAATAAATTGCTTCTTACAAAGCAAAATGATAAAAAACAAGATTACACTGTTAATTAACAAATCTCCTAATGAAGGCACTGCCGCGGAATAAGCATATATTAACGGATTAAATAATTCCAGGGAATGTAAAAATGCAGGAAATGAAAAAAGTATCAGCAATACCCTTAGGAATACCAACAGAAAGGCAACTGCAATTATCAGAAGGTTCTTTCTGGTACCCGGGGTTATACTTTCTATTGCGGTATATAAAAAAAGTAATAAAAAGAAAATCCCCGCATAAAAAAATACTGCAATTAACTGCCCTTTAAAAAGTTGCAGTTTTGTAGCCCCGTTGAACCGAATAGAAAAAATATAATCATTGTCCCAGTCATATAAAGAAAACGATTGATCATCTTCATCTAAGAGAATATCGGCAGATTCAGGAAGATTAAAACTCTCCGAAAACCTGTTTCTAAGAAATTCATTCTGATAAGGATTCTGTATCTTAACCGGTATTAACCCAATAATTCTGTCATTTTCTTTGCTGTATTCTTTAACTATTACCCATTTATTGCCAAAAAAAGCAAACCGGTTACTGAATATTGTATCGTTGTGAACTTTTGGCACAGATACCGAATTATCCGACCAATAGCTAAGAGTGTCATCTGAATATTTTAAAATAATAAATCCTTTCTTTTCCAGATTCTCATTAAAATCAGGCTTAATGGGTTCAAAGAAACGTTCAGAAAGGGCATCAAGTTGAATATACTTTTCATCCAATTTTTTCTGAAACTGCTCTACATCCTTTTCTCCGTAGAATGTCCGGTTCAATGTAAACGATATCAGAAATGATATTAGAAATGCAAGAAATGTAAAAACCAAAAATTTCAAAGATTTCATATCTGTGTTTTGAATAGAAAAATTAAAGTTATTATTAATATTATTTATGATGATAAGGTTCGCCTTTTAAAATTGTGAAAGCCCTGTAAAGCTGTTCAACAAAAATTAACCGCACTAACTGGTGAGAAAATGTCATTAATGACAAAGATATTTTTTCATGTGCTAATCGATAAATCTCATCTGAGAAACCAAATGCTCCTCCAATAATAAATACCAGATTTTTTATGCCTTTGTTAAGCTGGTGTTGAACTGCGCCGGCAAAATCCACTGAACTATATTGCTTTCCATGTTCATCAAGCAATATAATATAATCGCCCTTTTCAATATATTTGATTATTTGTTTCCCTTCAAGGTCTTTTTGTTCCTTTTCATCCCGGGCTTTTGCATTTTTTTTTTCAAATAAATAAATTATCTCAAAAGAAATATAATGTTGAATTCTTTTTTCATACTTGCTAATCCCCTCACTAAGAAATTGTTCGTTTGTTTTGCCAATATTTATTAACGTAATCTTCATTGAATTTTTAATTATAAATCCTAATTTTAGCCCAGTAATTTAATTATCTTTCATTGTTGGATCAATTTTTGAGTAGTGTCAAATTGCAAACTTAAATGAAATACAATGAAAACTTTTCGAAATATAAGTATATTATTAGTTGCTTTGGCATTTAGTTTTGGTGCAAATTCTATATCAAATGATATACCAGAAAATATAGTAAGCGCAATTAAAAGCGGCAATGCTAAGGAACTGGCTGTTTATTTTAACAGTAGCATCGAACTTACTTTATTATCAAAAGAAGATATTTACAGTAAAGAACAAGCTGAACTCATTTTAAAAAACTTTTTCCAAACCCATGTGCCAAATAGTTTTACATTATTGCATGAGGGAGGAAAAGAATCATCGAAATATGCTATTGGTAAATTAAAAACATCAAAAGGTAACTTTCGCGTTACCATATTATTAAAATCACAAAATAATAAATTATATATCCATCAACTAAGAATAGAAGGAGACAATGTGGAATAAATTTCTGGATGATTTTGTTGAAAGTGCGCTGCATGAAGATATTGGAGAAGGCGATTTTACCTCCCAGGCCTGTATACCTGAATCCAGAATTGGCACTGCAAATTTAATTGTAAAACAACAAGGTATACTTGCGGGTGTTTTTGTTGCAAAAAAAGTTTTTACAAAACTCGATCCTGACGTTACACTTAACGTTTTTCTAGATGATGGTGCGAAAGTTTCCGATGGCTCAATTGCTTTTGCAGTAACCGGAAAAGTGCTTTACCTGTTACAGGCAGAACGTCTGGTACTTAATATTATGCAACGCATGAGTGGGATTGCAACCAAAACCCATAGGTATGTTAAAGAACTTGAAGGATTAAAAACCCGGATACTGGATACCCGTAAAACCACTCCCGGAATGCGTTTACTTGATAAACAAGCCGTGAGGATCGGGGGCGGAAAAAATCACAGGGTTGGCCTTTTTGATATGATTATGATTAAGGATAATCATATCGATTTCGCCGGAGGTATCGAACAAGCCATTCATAAAACTCATGATTATCTTAATAAAATAGGTAAAAAACTTGACATTGAAATTGAAGCCCGAAGCATCGCCGACGTTAACGAAATTCTTAAAGTGGGTAAAATTGACAGGATCATGCTGGATAATTTTAGTGTGGAACAAACCAGACTTGCAGTAAATATTATAGAACACAAATATGAAGTGGAATCATCAGGTGGGATAACATTAAAAAACATCCGTGAATACGCAGAATGTGGGGTGGATTTTATTTCAGTCGGCGCCCTTACTCATCAAATCAAGAGTCTTGACATGAGCCTTAAAGCAGTAGACTTTTAATATGGAAGAACATTCAGAGCGAACGTATAAATTATTTAATAACCGTATTCACAAGCTGGGGCGTAAGCTGAAAACAGTGTCCTTTATTGGTTTTGAAGGTGTACCTATTTACGATGTTACCTGGTTTTTTTTCCGCGGCCTTCAAAAAGGATCATTAAACACAAGAGCTACATCTGTAGCTTTTAATTTCCTTCTGGCTATGGGCCCGGCAATTATTTTTCTGTTAATGATGATTCCTTATATCCCCATCAGTAATTTTCAGAATATTCTTCTTGAGGTACTGTATGATATTATCCCTGAAAATTCATACATCGCTATTGAGACACTTGTAACTGAATTATTTGAAAAGCGCAGCGGATTGCAGGTTTTTGGACTGCTTGTGGCCTTGTTTTTTGCACAGAAAGGTGTTAACGGCATGATCGAAGCATTTAATGCAACCTATCATTCTATCGAAACAAGACCTTGGCATAAGCAGCGGATGGTTGCAATTTTACTGGTTTTTATTTTGTTGTTTCTTGCCACTTTTGCCATCGTCCTGATGTTTTTTAGTCAGTTTATTTTAAATAATCTTGTTGAATTCGGGATACTAAAAATGAACATTACCTATTATTTATTGATGACCGGAAAGTGGATAATTATAATTGGAATCACTTTTCTTTCGATTTCATTTTTATATTACCTTACTCCTCTAAGAAAAACACAGTGGAAATTTATGTCTGCCGGGTCTACTCTGGCCACTATTCTTACAATAGTTGCATCTGTGGGCTTTTCATATTTTGTAAATCATTTCGCACAATTTAACAGGTTTTTCGGTTCCATAGGTGCTTTAATTGCCCTTATGCTATGGATGAATTTTAATGCCCTTACCCTCTTAATTGGTTTTGAGCTGAACGCCAGCATAAAAAATGCCCGTCTCAGTATATCTGAACCATAGCCAGCCTTAATTGTTTGTATAAAAACGATATATGAAGAATCTGGAATCGCTGAGGAGGGAATATATGTCCAGGGTATTGCGCGTCGAAAACTTACATATAAATCCTGTTACACAGTTCGAAATCTGGCTTAATGAAGCCCTTAATGCCGGATTGCCCGATGCCAACGCCATGGCATTATCAACTGCAACAGCAGCAGGAAAACCTTCCGTCAGGATAGTGCTTTTAAAACATGTTAGTTCAAAGGGATTTTCATTTTTCACAAATTATGAAAGTAAAAAAGCAATACAAATAAAAGAGAATCCTTATGGAGCGCTGTTATTTTACTGGAATACTTTCGAAAGACAGGTTCGTATAGAAGGCCCCATTGAAAAAACTTCAGAAAAAGAATCGGATGAATATTTTTCGGCCCGGCCGGAAGGAAGCCGTATCGGAGCCTGGGCATCTCCGCAAAGCAGGCAGATCCCCAACAGGGAATATTTGGATGCCCTGCAGGAAAATTATATCCGGCTATTTAAAAAATCAGAAGTAAAAAGGCCCTTATTTTGGGGAGGCTACCTACTAAAACCCAATCTTTTTGAATTCTGGCAGGGCAGGGAAAACCGGCTTCACGATCGTTTTGAATATACACTTCGCAGCGGAGGCTGGGAGATTCACAGGCTTGCTCCGTAAAACAAATTCAAATATTTGCTGTAATCAATACTATCAGAAAGACTTTTATACTTATATTTTTATTGTAAGCTTTTAATCCTGTCTTCCAACGCTTTTATTTTATTTTCGGCGTCTTCTTTTTTCCTACGTTCCATATCCACAACATTTTCCGGCGCATGGTTTACAAAACGTTCGTTCGATAGTTTTTTCATTACAGAAGATAAAAACCCCCGGGTATAGTCCAGTTCCTGTTGCATTTTCAATATTTCTTCTTTATGGTCCACCAGATCGCCTAACGGAAGGTAATATTCACCAGATTTAACAATAAGGCTTACAGCGCCTACAATTTTATCCTCCGTAAAAGATAATTCCGACAGATTCCCTAACTTAATAATTACAGGATCAAAATCGTTTCTGTATGTTTTAGCTTTAATTAACAGGGATAACTTTTCTTTATTTGGAATTCTTTTATCGGCACGTGTATTCCGGATAAATCCAATAACTTCTTTTGCATTATCGAACCTGCTCACTATTTTTTTATCGTATTTTTCTGCGGAAGGCATAGGAACATTCATAATACTTGCCCCTTTGGTCCTTTCAGCAATATAATGCCATATTTCTTCGGTAATAAAAGGCATAAAGGGGTGCAGCAATTTCAGCATAATGTCAAAAATTTCAAGTGTGGCCCTGTAAGTTATCAGATCAATAGGTTTTTGATATTCGGGTTTTACAATTTCGAGATACCACGATGAAAAATCATCCCAGAACAACCGGTATACATTCATCAGGGCTTCTGATATCCTGAACTGATTAAAATTTTTATCAATTTCGATAACGGCCATTTTTAACCGCTCACCAAACCAGGTTACCCCCTGTGATGCATAATCGGGCTGCTGCAAGTTTTCGTCTGTTTCCCACCCCTTGATCAGCCTGAAGGCATTCCATATTTTATTGGCAAAATTTCTTCCCTGTTCAGGCAGACTTTCGTCAAACAACAAATCGTTACCCGCCGGTGAACATAACAACATTCCTACCCTTACCCCATCTGCGCTGTATTTCTCAATCAGTTCCAGCGGATCGGGTGAATTGCCCAGCGATTTCGACATTTTCCGTTTCTGAGTGTCTCGAACAATACCTGTAAGGTATACATTTTTAAAAGGCTTTTCCCCAAGATATTCATATCCGGCGATGATCATCCGGGCCACCCAGAAAAAGAGGATTTCGGGAGCAGTAATCAGGTCGTTGGTAGGATAATAATATTTAATATCTTCATTTTGTGGGTTCGGCAGTGTGTCAAAAACAGATATGGGCCATAACCATGATGAAAACCAAGTATCCAGCACATCTTCATCCTGGCGGAGATCTGAAATTTTCAGGTTTTTATTTCCGGTTTCGGCCTTTGCCAGTTCCAGGGCTTCTTCAGCACTTTTTGCAATTACAAATTTGTTGCTGCCAGGCAGATAATATGCAGGAATCCGGTGACCCCACCATAATTGCCGTGATATGCACCAGTCCTTCACATTTTCCATCCAGTGCCTATAGGTATTTTTAAATTTTGCCGGATGAAGCCTGATGTTGTCATTCATTACATTATCCAGCGCAGGTTGGGCCAGCTCCTTCATTTTAAGAAACCATTGCATGGAAAGTTTGGGTTCGATTACTGCATCGGTTCGTTCCGAATAACCTACTTTGTTAATGTAATCTTCAATTTTTACAATATGTCCTTTTTCTTCAAGTTCTTTAACGATTAACTTCCGCACCTCAAACCGGTCTTTGCCCACATATAGTTGTGCCTGTTCGCTTAAGGTGCCATCATCATTAAATATATCAATACTTTCCAGATTATGCCGTATCCCAATCTCGTAGTCATTTTCATCGTGGGCCGGAGTTATTTTCAAACACCCGGTTCCAAATTCCATATCCACATAATCATCCTGAATAACCGGAACCAAACGGTTAATTAGCGGAATGTAGACTTTTTTCCCCTTAAGATGTTTATATCTTTCATCGCCGGGGTTTACACACACAGCCGTATCACCGAGTATGGTTTCAGGACGAGTAGTAGCGATAGTAACGTATCCGCTGTCATCAGATATTTTATAGCGCACATAATACAATTTCGATTGTACTTCCTTATAGATCACTTCCTCGTCGGAAACGGCTGTTTTAGCCTGCGGGTCCCAGTTTACCATGCGCACACCACGATATATTTTTCCCTTTTTATACAAGTCGATAAAAACATTAATCACACTTTCAGAAAGGCTTTCATCCATTGTAAACCGGGTCCTGTCCCAATCACATGAAGCACCAAGTTTTTTTAGTTGCTCAAGAATAATCCCCCCGTGTTTATTCTTCCATTCCCAGGCATGTTTAAGAAATTCTTCCCTGGAAAGACTTGATTTTTCTATCCCTTCTTTTCTAAGTTTATCAACAACCCGGGCTTCCGTGGCAATGGATGCATGGTCGGTACCGGGCACCCAGCATGCATTTTTACCAAGCATCCTGGCCCTTCTTACCAGAATGTCCTGAATGGTATTATTTAACATATGCCCCATATGCAGCACACCGGTAACATTAGGCGGCGGAATTACAATTGTATACGCTTCACGCTGATCGGGAACCGAGCGAAAAAACTTATGTTTTAACCAGTAAGCGTACCATTTATCTTCAGTTAGTTTCGGATTATACTTTGAAGGAATATCCATATCTGTCTGCTGCCTTTCTAATTAAATTTCAAATTCTTATTCAGTAAAATATGCTTCTTAAAAAATTTTCGTAAAAATATAAATTAATTGGTATTCACGGGAAGGTATTATTTATTAATTTCGCTCAATCAATAGATTCCTGATAATAATTTATAGAAATTTGTTTTGATTAAATATTAATTTGTTCAAAATTCAATTTCAATTTTATTACTAAATCTTTAATTTTGTTTTTTACTTAAAATATTCAGTTATGAAAAAGTTTTTTGCATTTGTAGCGTTTGCCCTTTTTACCTTTACATATGGTTGTACACAAACTCCCCTGGCACAGGATGGAACATCTGCAAACAGTGCGGTAATTACCTTTGAAGTGCTTGAACACGATTATGGAACAATAGAGCAAGGCGGAAACGGAGTTTTTGATTTTGTTTTCAAAAACACAGGCAATGAACCTCTCGTATTGAGCAATGTTCGTTCTTCATGTGGTTGCACAATTCCAGAATGGCCCAAAGATCCTATTAAAAAAAATAAACAAGCTGCCATCAAAGTAAAATACGATACCAGAAGATTGGGCCCCTTTACAAAATCAATTACAGTATATTCCAATGCTTCAAATTCTCCGGTGGTTTTACAGATTAAAGGAAAAGTAGAAACCGCGGCATCGCAGGAATAAACTCACTTGCACCCAATTACTTATTTTCATTTAAAACTTGTGGTCGCAATATAGCCTTATCTACATTAAATAGTTGAAGAATAGTATTATATTAACATATTTTTATGCCTGAAATATCGAAAAGAGGAAATCTGATGCCCAATTCTCCAATACGGAAATTGGTGCCGCTTGCTGAAGAAGCCCAGCAAAAAGGAAACGTCGTATACCGGTTAAATATCGGTCAACCTGATATTCCTACTTCACCGCTGGCGATCGAGGCCATCAGGAATATAAATGTTAAAGTTATTGAGTACGGCCATAGTGCAGGAAATGAGTCGTTGAGAAGAAAATTTGTTGAATATTACAAACGGATAAATGTGAATGTGAATTATGAAGACATTCTCATTACCACCGGAGCCTCTGAGGCCATTACTCTTACCTTGCTCACCTGTCTGAATGCAGGTGATGAAATCATTGTTCCCGAACCTTTTTATGCGAACTATTTTAGTTTTGCCACCGCAACCGATGTGGAAGTAGTGCCGATAACTTCCAGAATGGAAAACGGATTTGCCCTTCCTCCGATTGAGGAGTTTGAGAAAAAAATAACACCCCGGACTAAGGCCATAATCATTTGCAATCCCAATAATCCTACCGGATATATTTATTCCAGAAAGGAATTGGAACAATTACGTGATCTTGTAGTTAAACACGACCTTTTTCTATTATCCGACGAGGTTTATAGGGAGCTTTGTTATGACGGATATAAATTCACTTCCATTATGGAACTGGATGGTATTGATGAACATGTGATTCTTATCGATTCGGTTTCAAAAAGATACAGCGCTACCGGTTTAAGAACTGGCGTAATTGTTTCTAAAAATCGTAAACTGCTCGAAATTGCACTCAGGTTTTGCCAGGCCCGTTTATGTCCGCCATATGTGGCCCAGGTGGCTGCCGAGGCTGCTATTGATTCGCCTCAGGAATATATGGATATGATGTATAACGAATTTCTGAAAAGAAGAAATTTCCTGGTGAATGAATTAAACAGCATGCCGGGGGTTTATTGTCCGATGCCCAAAGGTGCATTTTATGTGCTGGTAAGATTACCTGTAGACGATGCCGAAAAATTTGCCATGTGGATGTTAAAAGAATTCAACTATAATAAACAGACTGTAATGCTTGCTCCTGCTTCGGGTTTCTATTTTAATACCGACTTTGGTAAACGTGAAGTACGGGTAGCTTATGTATTAAATGTTGAGGAACTCAAAAAAGCACTCGAATGCCTGAGAAAAGGTCTTGAGGCTTATCCGGGACGATTATCAAAAGATGAAATCCGGGAGGAACTAAAAGAGCTTCCGGTTTTGAAATAATCCTCTCTAAAAAATTTATTACTCAAAGTCAGGATAAAGCAGATACTTTTTCCTGACTTTTTTGTAATTGATAAGGTCTTCTGCCCAGCTTTTTTTAATTTTTTCTTCCGTGAATTGGTCTTTTATCATTGATTCCAGTTGGTCATCTCCTGAAAGTAATAAAAAATAATCTGTGAAAAAATTCTTATCATTGTCCGATAAGCGATAAGCAGTAATCAGGTATTGCAGGTTTATACCGGGGTATTCTTCGGGAAGGTTAAATTTAATATCTCTGAGATCAAATCCATAGCAGGTTTTTCCTTTAAGTTTGGGATTTGTGGCACCGGGTAAAGTCCGGGGAATATAACTGAATAAGGTATCCGGAAAATCCGGATGGCCGAACACCTCAAAAGGGGCGTTTGTACCCCGGCCCTCATTTACAATTGTTCCTTCAAACAATCCCACCGAAGGATAAAGGTATACTGCATTCATGGATTTTATATTCGGTGATGGAAATACCGGCAACGTGTACAATGACTTGTGTGTATAATTTTCACATAAAATATATTTTAAGTCGCATTTCAGATTGTTTTTTACCCAACCCTCACCATTGATCATTAAAGCATATTCGGCCATGGTCATTCCGTGCACAACAGGTACAGGGTGCATACCTACAAACGATTTGTATTTATTTTTTAACACAGGCCCGTCAACATAAAATCCGTTGGGATTAGGCCGGTCGAAAACCAATAGAGGTATATTGTTTTCAGCACAGGCCTCCATTATATAATGGAGTGTTGATGTATATGTATAAAACCGCACACCCACATCCTGGATATCGAAAATAACCAGATCTATATTTCTCAAATCTTCTGCAGACGGTTTATTTTTGTTACCATATAAAGATATTACCGGCAAACCTGTCTTTTCATCCAGATTATTTTGTATTAATTTTCCGGCATCGTCCCTACCGCGGAAACCGTGTTCGGGACTAAATATTTTCACAATATTAATTCCTCTTTGAAGTAAACTGTCGACTACATGGGTATGATTTATCATGGAAGTATGATTGCCGACAAAGGCAATATTTTTATTTTCCAGCTGTGAAAGGTATAATTCGGTACGTTCAGCTCCTGTTTTTATAATTTTATCCGGCTGGGGTAAATGGTTTGTTTGCCCTGAACAGGAGATTAGGACATATACCAGAGATAGAGAAAAATATAGTTTAGATCTCATGTATACACTAAATTAATACTTGTCTAAAATAATGCTTTTTAACAAATCTTTCTTCATTAAAAGAAGAGGTGGGTAATTCTGTGGCTAAAGCCATTTTTATAATGTTTTTTTAACCACGAGCTGAAGCTCGTGGGAATGATATCTCTGAGTTAGATTATATCGAATTTGAAATGTATTAATTTTTAGTATGAAATTTTAAAGAAATTAATTCTTAAATTTAATTGTCAATATTGTCTCTTTAAATGAAGAAGTTAAATGAAATTCAATATTAAAAAAATTAATATTCTGAAAATTGGAATAGTTATATTCATTTTTGAATTAATAATCTATTTTAGTATAAACTACCCATTTAAGCCGGATAATATTCAAAATGTATTAAGCGATTTAATATCAATGTCAAGTATCCTTTCCGGAATTTTAACTACTTACTTAATTTCAAAAGTTTTTCAATTAATAAATCAAAGACAAGAAAAGAAAAGGGAAATTATTTCAGGTTTTATTGAATTATCTAATTTGCATATGATCTTAGTTAAGATATGGTTTAAAAACAAAAGTAATTGGGATAACTCGGAAGATCTCAAAAAGATAATGATGAAATACAAAAAATTGAATTTTTGTTATGATATGATTATTAATAAAAAAAAATATGCCGATAATTCTCTATTAAAAAGATTCTCTAATGAACTTAAATCTATCAATGGAGCAAAATTAATGTATGTATATACATATTTTGAATTCATTTCTTTAATCGGTCAAAAATGGCGTTACGATGACATCCCAAAACAAGGTTATTTTGAATATACAATAGAAGATTTAATTAATTTAAAAGATGCCTTAGTTAAATTGTATTTAATAGCTAACTATAATTATAAGTTATTAGAATTAGCAGAAGTTATCGACTTTGAATTAAAGATAGAAGATCACTTAGTAGATTATATTAATAAATTAAATGAATTTAGATATCCTTATGTAAAATTGATTGATAAAAATATTGTATCAATATTATCACATAAATATTCATATTACTTTTTACCTAAACTAATTAAGTTGATGAAATCTATGGAAATATTTGTTCCAGATTCATTAAAAAGATTGTCCTATTTTTTGATTTTTCTATTTTCATCTGGAATAATTATACCATTTATTCTAAAGCTAATTTCTATACCTATGTCAATTCTATTTTCAATTATTACGGCCGTAATTATTTTTATTCTTTTTGAATTTATTTTTTTTGCATATTCATTTTATAGAGTTCTTAATAATGAACTAAAAATAACATTTTAGTTCATTACTTCTTAATAAGTTGACTCCCACGAGCTTCAGCTCGTGGATAAATAAAACAACGCAAACCGGGCTTTAGCCCTTAAACTTAAAGTTATGCCCTATGTAAAAGTTTGGATTCATTCCGTTTGGTCAACCTATAAGGGAACACCGTTGTTAACAAAAGAAATTCGTCCTCTTATGTTGGAACATATCAGAGAAAATGCCAAAAACAAAAATATTTATATTGATTGCATAAATGGATATACCAACCATCTTCATTGTCTTTTTTCCTTAAGATCCGATCAGACCATTACCAAAGTTATGCAGTTAATAAAAGGCGAATCTGCTTTCTGGATAAATAAACAACAGCTATTACGGCAAAAATTCGCCTGGCAGGAAGAATATTATGCAGTTTCGATTGGAGAATCAGATCTGAAACGGGTAAGGAATTATATTAAAAACCAGGAAACTCATCATAGTAAAAGAACATTTGAACAGGAGTGGGTAGAATTTTTAGAGAAATACAAATTTGAGAAATCCACAAATCCAAGTTTATAGTTAATAAATTGGCTTAAGTTTAAAATCGTGTTTTAATTTTGGTGAATTCTTCGTGCTTTTGTGTCTTAGTGGCAAAATAATAAT
>JAFGSZ010000042.1 GCA_016934395.1 Bacteroidales bacterium | reverse complement strand
GTTTTGTCCCGATCATTCGGGACCTAGCCACTCGGCCACGTGACCATAAATTTATCTAATAATGAACTTCTATTAATTTTAATTTTTTCTTTTCAACTATTGGTTCATAAGCCGTACAAGGTTTTGTCCCGATCATTCGGGACCTAGCCACTCGGCCACGCGACCATAAATTTATCTAATAATGAACTTCTATTAATTTCAATTTTTTCTTTTCAACTATTGGTCCATAAGCCGTACAAGGTTTTGTCCCGATCATTCGGGATCTAGCCACTCGGCCACGCGACCCTTAATTTGGCTGCAAAGATATAAATTTTTATAAAAGTTATGAATCCTTTTTACCGAATTCCGGTTTAGATTATTTTTCCGCGTATTTACCTAAACAATCCGGACAAATACAATCCTTATAGGTATTCATAATTTTTACCATTCCTTTTTTGGGAACCTGGTAATGTTCACACCAGCAATCGCTGTCTCCCATACAGGTAAAAAATTTTCCGCAAGACGGGCATCTTTTTAATGTTCCTCCTGCCATAATTATCGTGTTAAAGTAAAACTTACACAATCTAATTTCCCACCCATCGGAGGGTTTATCTTGGATATTTTTATGGTAGCAGATTGTATGGTACTAAAATTATCGTACAAAGCATCCAGAATCCGCGATGCAATATTTTCCAGCAAATGCGATTTTTTTTTCATTTCGGTTTTTACCACATTATAAGCTTTATGGTAATTCAGGGTATCATGCAATAAATCTGATTTTTCTGCCTTTTCTGTATTCGTTTCAATTGTAAGGTTTACAATAAACTTATTGCCTACAATCTGCTCTTCTTTAAAATACCCGTGATAGGCATAAAACTCCATATTTTCAAGCTGAATCAGACCCATAAGAATTTACTTTTATTTTGGCCTAAGATACGTTTTAGGTTTCTTTTTATCAATTTAAAAATTAATGAATCCTGCTAAAAATTAATTGCTGTTGAATATATAAAATAATTACTTTTGTTTTTCAATACTATTGCACAAATAATTGTAACACAACCTGATTTGAAAATGAATATCGAGGAACCTAAAAAGCCGTTGAATTTTATTGAGGAGATTATTGAGAAAGACCTTAAAAATAAGAAACATAATGGAAAAATTCTCACCCGTTTCCCCCCTGAGCCAAACGGATATTTACACATTGGTCATGCTAAATCGATTTGCCTGAATTTTGGCATGGCACAAAAATACGGCGGAAAGTGCAACCTCAGGTTTGACGATACCAATCCGGTAAAGGAAGATGTGGAATATGTGGATTCCATTAAAGAAGATATTCACTGGCTGGGATTCGATTGGGAAGATCGGGAATTTTATGCCTCCGATTATTTCAATCAGCTATACGAATGGGCTAAGCTCCTGATAAAAAAAGGTGTAGCCTATGTTGATGATCATAGCGCTGATGAAGTATCTGCCACACGGGGAACTCCTACACTACCCGGGCAGGAAAGTCCGTTTCGTAAACGTTCCGTTGAAGAAAACCTGGACCTCTTCGAAAAAATGAAAAACGGCGATTTTCCTGACGGAACAAAAGTGCTCAGGGCAAAAATTGATATGGCTTCTCCGAATATGCACATGCGCGACCCGGTGATGTACCGTATTAAACATGCCTCGCATCACCGTACTGGCGATGTTTGGTGCATATACCCTATGTATGATTTTGCACACGGACAATCGGATTTTATCGAGGGAATCACACACTCATTATGTACCCTGGAATTTGAAGTACACCGTCCCCTATACGACTGGTTTCTTGATCATATTATTGATTCGCCCGAGGTGAACAGATCAAGGACACACCAATTTGAATTTGCCCGGTTAAACCTGAATTATACCGTAATGAGTAAACGACTCTTACTCCAGTTGGTTCGGGATGGCCATGTAAATGGCTGGGACGATCCCAGGATGCCCACTATCTCAGGATTAAGAAGACGGGGATTTACACCGGAAGCCATTCGCGATTTTGCTGACCGGGTTGGGGTTGCCAAACGTGAAAACGTAATCGATGTTGACTTTCTTGAACATTGCCTGAGAGAAGACCTGAACAAACGCGCCCATCGAATTATGGGTGTACTCAACCCTTTAAAAGTCGTTATCGAAAATTATCCCGAAGGTGAAACAGATGAACTGGAAGCGATAAACAATCCTGAAGATGACACCATGGGCACCCGCAACGTTCCCTTCTCAAAAGTACTTTATATTGAACAGGAAGATTTTATGGAAGATCCGCCTAAAAAATTCTTCCGGCTTGCCCCCGGAAGGGAAGTCCGGTTGCGATACGCCTATTTTATAACATGCAAGGAAGTAATAAAAGATAAGGAAGGAAATATATCTGAAATTATTTGCACATACGACCCGGCCTCCCGGGGAGGCAATTCACCCGACGGCCGTAAAGTTAAAGGCACCCTTCACTGGGTCTCTGCACAACATGCAGTAAAAGCTGAAGTAAGGCTTTATGACCGCTTATTTGTAAAAGAAGATCCTTACGAATACAAAGAAGGTGAAAATTTTCTTTCAAACCTGAACCCCGAATCTTTAAAAACTACAGAAGGGTATATAGAACCTTCTGTAAAAAGCGCTCAACCGGGAGATAAATTTCAGTTCGAACGCCTGGGATATTTTTGTGTTGATCCCGATTCCACACCGGATAAGCTGGTGATAAACCGTACTGTTACATTAAAGGACAGCTGGGCCAAAATGACAAACAAAAGCTAAATAATAAACTTTTTTAAGGATAACAATTCGCGGATACATTTAATTTTTTAATTTTGCGGCACTATTGCCTCGTGGTGTAACTGGCAACACGTCTGACTCTGGATCAGAAGAGTCCAGGTTCGAGCCCTGGCGAGGCAGCAATATAATAGACCGATTTATAATCGGTCTTTTTGTTATTATAGTTGCCAGGGCGAGAAGTTTATGCCGACAGTAGCCTTTAGGCGGATAGTCGGTAAGCCCTGGCGAGGCAGCATAAAACAGAGTGAGGGTGAGAGCGAGGAATGAGCTTGAACTTCACTCTGTTTTCTCTTGACACACGCTCACTCTCACACTCATAGAATTATTGAACAAAAAATAACTCTTCCTTATCAGGATATTTTTTGTATGTAGAAGTTTTTCTTGCAAAATTGCGGCAGATTAAAAGTTTATACCGACACTAGCCTTTAGACGGATTGTTGTTAAAAAAGGAGCATCTTTAAATTGTACTGCAATTTATATGGGGTACGAGCTGCAAGCTCGCACCAACCATAGAAATAGAATAGATCTTGAAAAAGAAAAGATTTATATTTTAAAACAAATTGAATATTCAAGATATGTACATTAAGAATATAATCTTCTAAATCTTAATAATATTCTGTTATACCCGAAGGTTGGCGCGAGCTTCCAGCTCGTGCCCTTAATAATAACCACAACACCACAGAATATTATTAAATTTATTAAATTGCTTTGTTTATATGAAAAAAGTATAAAGAATAAATTTACTGTTATTTGGAATGAGCAGAAAGTATAAGTTCAAAAATAATGAGGGAATATATTTTATAAGTTTTGCAACAATATGTTGGATTGATGTATTTATTCGCGATATCTATTTTGCTGAATTTGCAGAAAGTCTTGAATATTGCAGGAAAAACAAAGGTTTGGAACTTTTTTCCTGGTGCATTATGCCAAGTCATGTACATTTAATATTCCGAGATAAAAACAAAGATCCCGGAAAGTTAATTAAAGAATTAAAAACATATACATCAAAAAAATTACAGAAACTTATTCAGGAAAACCCTAAAGAAAGCCGGAAAAGTTGGATGCTATTGATGATGGAGCAGGCAGGATTAAAAAATAGTAATGTCAAAAACCGGCAGTTTTGGCAACAACATAATCATCCGGTGGAATTGTGGAGTGCTGAGATAATTCAACAAAAAGTGGATTATATTCACAATAACCCGGTAGTTGCAGGATTTGTGACTGAACCGCATTTCTGGAAATATAGCAGCGCTACTAATTTTAATGGGGAAACAGGGATTATTGAAATTGATGAGTTATAAGTAAAAAATAATCTAAGGAGCATCTAAAATTTATGAAGAAATAAAAGGGTACGAGCTAAAAGCTCGCACCAACCTTTGGGATGAAAGCTCTCACCAACATTTGGTTGTAAGCTTGCTCCAACTTTTAGACAACCTTTGCATATAAAAAATGTTTTATAAAAATAGAATCAAAAAAAGATTTGATCTTTGTTATTTTTGAATTTATACCAATAAAACGATAGCATGCAATACAAAGGAATTATTTATGATCTGGATGGAACATTGCTTCACTCTATAGAGGATATTGCCGATGCTGCAAATTTTGTACTTTCAGAATCCGGTTTTAAAACACACCCGACCAGCGACTATGTAAAATGGATCGGCAAGGGGGCATATCAACTTATTGAAGGTGCATTGCCGGAAAATTACAGGCAGGAAGATAAGGTTCCCGAATATCATCTGAAATTTGTAACCCGCTATACACAAAACTGGAATGTAAAAAGCCGGCTTTTTGAAGGAATACCGGAAATTCTGGATAAACTTGAAAACAGAGGTTTTGCCCAATCTGTACTTTCCAATAAACCCCATCACCTAACCGTTAATGTTTCGGATTTCTATTTGAAACCCTGGACATTCGTTTGTGTTTTTGGCCAACGGAATGAGGTTCCCAAAAAACCCGATCCGGCTGCAGCGCTTGAAATTGCTGAAATTACAAAAATAAAAAATGGAGAATATTTGTTCATCGGCGATTCGTCCACAGATATGAAAACTGCCAGGGCTGCCGGAATGCTTGCTATTGGAGTTAGCTGGGGATATGATACAAAACAGAGCATGGTTGAATCCGGAGCCGATTATATTGTCGATAGTCCGAAAGAACTTTTAAGTTTAATTGAAAAGCTCAATTAAATAAACATGAAAACGCGGGCTGTACGTTTATATGGTAAGAACAATTTACGTTTGGAGGAGTTTGATCTTCCTCCTGTTGAGGAAGATGAAATCCTGGCCCGGGTGGTAGCTGACAGTTTGTGCATGTCCTCATATAAAGCAGCCATTCTGGGAACAAATCATAAAAGAGTTCCGGCAAATATCGGAAAATCACCTGTTATAATCGGTCATGAATTTAGCGGCAATATTATTGAAGTGGGCAATAAATGGAAAAGCAAATTTAAGCCGGGAGATAAGTTTACTGTGCAGCCTGCATTAGGCAATAATACACTGGAAGCTGCCGGGTACTCATTTCAGTATTTTGGCGGTGATGCCACTTATGTGATTATTCCTTCAGTTTATCTGAAAAATAATTGTATCCTCCCCTTTAAAGGTGACGGATATTTTATGGGTGCGCTTGCCGAGCCATATTCTTGTGTGGCCGGTACCTTTAAGTCACATTATCATACCCGCTACGGATCGTATGAGCATTTTATGGGAATTAAAGAAGGTGGAAAAATGGCTTTGCTGGGAGCTGCCGGACCTATGGGCACAGCTGCTATAGATTATATTCTTCATAATGACAAAAAACCGGGACTTTTAGTAGTGACTGATCTGAATTCAGAAAGGCTTAAGCGTTTAACCTCGCTTTTAACCGTTGACGAAGCAAAAAAACAAGGTGTAACATTAATTTACCAAAATGCCGGTATTATAAAAGATGTTGTTTCAGAGCTTTTATCATATACTAATAATCAAGGTTTTGATGATGTAATCGTTTTTGCCCCGGTAAAATCTTTATTAGAAACAGGGGATAAAATTCTGTCAACTGACGGATGTTTAAACTTTTTTGCAGGACCTGCCGATCCTGATTTTTCTGCTTCCTTTAATTTTTATAATGCTCATTACAATACTACACATATTGTAGCATCGAACGGGGGTAATATAAATGATTTAAAGGATGTGATGCAAAAAATTGAAGAAGGCAAAATAAATCCGGCCCTCCTGGTTACCCATATAGGCGGTTTAAATGCTGCGGCAGATGCCACTTTAAATCTGCCTCAAATTTCCGGTAGTAAAAAACTAATATATACAACCATTGATCTGCCACTCACTGCCATTACTGATTTCGCTAAAAAAGGATTAACAGATTCGCTGTTTGCCGAATTAGATACTATCTGTAATAATTATAACGGTCTCTGGTCGGTGGAGGCCGAAAATCTGCTACTCCAAAAGGGAAAAAAAGTTTTTTAGATAGTATTCTCCGAAATACATTATTGTAAAATTCAGCCATCGAAGAGATCGTATCTACACAGGTGATCTTCATCACCCGATTTTTGTATTTGCCAACACCTGTTTTGGTTGATACATCCCACGAATTATGGTATTTTCATTCATTCCAAATTCACTAACAAGGCCTTCCTTTACACGTAAATATAGATAACAATTTGAATTTTAAAAATGAAAAATCGGTTTACATATCTTCTTGGTCTTTTAGCTCTCACTCTTACTGCGTATTGTGAGACTCCCGGAGAAGATGTAACCTTAAAACATTACGGAATTACAGCTCAGCAATTCAGCACAGGTACCGGCCATGGACCAGCCATTTCTTTTGGAGTAAACATATTGTGTGGAAGAAAAGAATTAGAGGCCGGATTAATTTATAATGACCGCGAAGGAAAACTTTCCGGATTAAATGTTAAATACAAAATCCATCTCGGAAAATTAGAAGCCATTCAAAATCTGTCCCGGAATGTAGATCCTTATGTAACATACAATTTAATCTATCAGAAAAGCACATCGTATGCCCTGGATGTAATAGAAATCGGAGAACAGTCTTTTGAAAATCCGGATTCAAAACCAGGCGTAATTGCCACATTCGGTCATTATATGGGCATGGGCGTTCAATACAAAATTTGTAAACATATTTATGCAGATGTTGCTTTTGGATTTGGAGTATACCAGGGATCCCTTGATAAAAGTAATACACCAGACACTTTTGGCTTTCACAAAGAAAACCATGGTTTTACCTATAGCTACAACATTGGCATAGGATACCGCTTCAAATAAGCTTTCCTTTGAATTCTTCAACAATCTGAATTTTTTCAACATTAATTTTCATTTGAATATTTATCAGTACTACTCATCGCATCGATTAGGAATATTCCCCTTTCAGTTAAATTTCCAAAATAAATAATTC
>JAFGSZ010000041.1 GCA_016934395.1 Bacteroidales bacterium | reverse complement strand
CTTTCTCAAAGATGGAGTTTTATACCCGTAACTACTATAATTTGTCGTCATGGCGAATCGCTGGTATATGAAAGGCTTCGTGCGGATGAAGCCATCTTTTGGTTATTACCGGTATTTGCTTATTATATTGAATTATATGCGACTTCTCCGAAGTCGGGTGGGAGTTTTGAATGCAGGGGGTTACAGATATGCAATCCCTCCGGGATTGTTGAGGTATAGCTGGGTTTTGTTACAGAAATGGTAATCACTAATGTCTTGGTAAGATTTATTGATCTTTGGTTGTTTTAGACATTGTATGTTTTTTTATTTTCTCCTGTCTTCCGTTTTTCCGGAAGTAAAACTTAGTTCATTCTTTAATATACTCAAGAATACATAGTATTTCGTGTTAACAAATTATTAGTTAATCAAACTCTTTACTATGATTCTTTTTAAATTTTAACCTTTGTACAGGCAATACGTAAAATGGTTTGTAAAAATTAAGATAATCCCAGATAATGAATACCGAAAATAATAAAAACGAACGTAAAGAAAAAAAACGTGTTTTACCCTTAATATGGTGGTTTGGCGGGGCGTTGTTTGGTGGCGGCCTGATCGTACTTTCTGTGTTATTGGCAAATAAAAATAATCAGTTAGAGACACTCGAAAAAAAACTTGGCGAAAAGGAAATCATTTTTTCAAATGAAAAAGATTCTCTTTCGAATATTTTATGGATTACAAAGAATGAATATGATTCCCTCCGCTCTGAATTTGAAAAAATGGATGCAGCACTAGCCAATACAACTGAACGATTTACCAGGCTCACTACTTTGAATTCGTCAACTTCACAGCGTGCCGATAATTGTAAGGATAAGTATGCCCTGCTTCAGGCTTCTATGGAAAAACAAACAGAAGAAAATAAACAGCTGCAATCGAAACTAGTTGCGTTGGACAACCAGATTGAGCAATTACAGGCCCAATTGCAGGAAAGCGAAAACAACATCAACCGGCAGGCGGATGTTATCAATAAGCAAAATGAAAAAATTCTTACTGATTCTGCTGCTATGGCTGAAGATGCCCGGTTACGGAAAGCTGAAGATGTTTCAGGATATGTGAATATTACGGATCTTGGCGGTGCATTTGGTCTGAGCGTAATTTCGGTTCCTTATTCACGATATTTTTATAGCCTGAATACTGTAAACGGCTTTGTAATAAATAAACGCTTCCTTACGGGAATAGGTGTAGGAATAAACTCTTATAACGGTGGTTTAATGGCGCCTGTTTATCTTGATCTCCGCTACAACTTTAAAGAATCGGGTTTTATTCCTTATGTATATAATGATGCCGGATTCCTGTTGATGTTTGATAATTTTAAAGAGCCCGGGTTTTTTATGAATCCCGGAATCGGGGTATACCGAAAACTGAGCAGCCGGGTAGGCATTAATCTGAGTTCAGGATTATACATACAGCGAACCCCGCTTAAATCTTCATTTATTAATTTTAAACTGGGAGTGGTATTTTTAGGTAAGAAGGAGGAATAATCTATATTCTGTTATGTATGGAATTTCGATTTGGATTAATGTGAATACAGGATCAGGTGGAAGTGTCTAAGGTGGGCTAAAGTGCCTAAAGTACTTAAAGTGTCTAAAGTGGGCAAAGTGCCTAAAGTGAGCTAAAGTGTCTAAAGTGTTTAAAGTACCTGAAGTGGCCAAAGTGACTAAAGTTATTAAAGTTACAGGCAAATATTGAGCACATTATTTTTCAACTAATTGTTTTCCAGATTTTTTACATTACAATTCTGTTTTGGTATTCCGATGTATCGGGATTGAGATATGAAAGGCTTCGGGCGGATGAAGCCATCTTTTGGTTATTACCAGCATTTACTCATTACATAGAATTGTATGCGACTTCTCCGAAGTCGGTTGGGAGATTTGGATGCAGGGGGTTACAGATATGCAATCCCTCCGGGATTGGTTCGGTATGGGTAGTTTATGAAGCAGATATGCATTCCCTCCGGGATTGTTGAGGTATAGCTGGTTGAAATTAATTTTGTTTGTATAATTCTGCGCCCATTTTGCAGGATAAACTTTCTCAAAGATGGAGTTTTATACCCGTAACTACTATAATTTGTCGTCATGGCGAATCTTTGGTATGCGAATGGCTTCGTGCTGATGAAGCCATCATTGGATTATTACCGTTAGGCACTACACAGAAAAGGTGTAATGAACATAAGTATAATTAATTTTTAATCTCCAACACTTTTATCCGGGCAGTTAAATAAAATAGTACCTGCGAAATAATTGTTTATGGTTTCCAGTCTTTCAGCATAAACATGCCTTGTTCGGAATCTTTACAATAAGCCTGGTCATAGCATACATGGTAGGTTTTGTTGCTGCTTTTAGCCGTATAAATTTTTGTGTAATAATTAAAATTAAAACCTTTATTAAGCAGGGTAAGCTCGGGAACTAAAGTTTTTCCTGAAATATTTAATTCTGTGAGTATATTCCAGTTTTTGAGAAGGATTGCATTAATTTTTTTAATAACCTCTCGTTTCTGTTTTAATTCTTCATTATGATACTGAATCCGGCAATACGCGGAGCAGAATAATTTATCAACTCGTCCAACCAGTTTCTTTTCACATAATTTACAATAACGGTCCATGATTACCTGAATTTGTTTTTCAAGTTATAAAAAAGTTTTAAAAAAATTAATCGTTTTTTGAAAATTAAACGCTTATAAACGTTTAAAATACAGTCTATATATTTTTAATCTCTTTTTTTTGTATAAAAGTTTTTTCATGAAATCGATATTCGTTGAACCGGTAAATCATAAAGGGAAAAGGCGATTAAAGCTGAAATTCCAATTTGATAAAGATCTTATCGAAAACATCAGGAGGCTTGAAGATTGCCGTTGGAGCCAGAGTATGAATTGCTGGCATATTCCTTTCCGTGAAAACGGGATTAATTTTTTACAGCAGGCATTTGGTGGCAACATCAGGTTTTATTCCCGCAGTAATTCCGGGGGTATTGATAGTGCCAAGGATTTTTCACTACAACCTGAAATTGAACAAAATTTAAATAAATTCAGGGATTATATGGAGAATAGACGGTATAGCCAGAGCACTGTATTGACCTATATAAATTGTCTTCACCAATTTTTTAGTTTTTTCCATTACAAAACAATAACGGGCATTACTCACGAGGATGTTATTGTTTTTAATACACGGTTTATTTTAAAAAACAGATATTCCCCAACATATCAGAACCACGTAATTAGTGCGCTAAAATTATTTTATGAAAAATAAAAAGATATGGATTTAAATATTGAAAAACTCGAACGTCCCAGGAAAGAAAGAAGACTACCGGTAGTATTATCACAGGAAGAGATTAAAAGTATATTTGAAGAAGTGCATAATATAAAGCATAAAACCCTGTTAAGCCTTATTTATTCTGCCGGACTTAGAATTAGCGAGGTAATTAACCTGCAGATTAAAGACATTGACACGCACCGAAAAATTATTCATATAAAAAGAGCAAAAGGCGCTAAGGACCGGCTGGTAGGGTTGTCTGAAAAAATGGCGGATATGTTAAGTAACTATTATTCGATGTGTGAGCCGGGAGAATTTTTATTTGAAGGCCCTGGCGGGGGAAGGTATTCAGACACCAGCATCCGGAATATTTTCAGAAGGGCGGTAAAAAAAGCAGGGATCAGGCGGCGGGTAACCGTACATTCGTTACGACATTCTTATGCCACACATTTACTTGAGCAGGGCACCGATCTGCGTTTTATACAGATGTTGCTGGGGCACAGTAGTTCCAGAACTACAGAAATTTATACCCATGTAGCTGTAAACCGCTTATTAAATATTAAAAGTCCTTTTGACACTTTATAGAAAAAGGCCTATATTTATAACGCTATGGTATATGACCAAAATAATGTAACTTGTTATAAAAATGGATTAGACCTTCTGTTTTTTTCAAAATAGCGTACAAAAACAGAAAAAATATCCTAGTACAAACAAGTTATGTCCAACCGCGCTAATTATATTGGCTGGCCCGGTTTGAAAGCGAATCACATTTATTAAAGCTGCTTGCTCCATCCCTGATTT
>JAFGSZ010000040.1 GCA_016934395.1 Bacteroidales bacterium | reverse complement strand
GGGCGGAAAATCGGCCGGTGAAATCATTAATATTATCAGCATGGCCATTCAGAAATCCATTACGGTTTATGAACTGGTTTCTTTCCAAATCGGGACACATCCTTTATTAACTTCTTCCCCGGTTGTTAACCCGATAATTAGGGCTGCCGAAGAAATTATATTTAAAATTATGCAGGCTAAAAATTAAAAAATGGCAAAGACCAAACCTTTCGACGAACATCTGGACGAATATGAACAGTGGTTTATTAATAACCACTTTGTTTTTCAGTCGGAACTTACAGCTTTACAAAAAGAGTTGCCTTCAACTGGTAAAGGTGTGGAAATAGGTGTAGGGAGTGGTTTGTTTGCCTCAATGCTGGGTATTAAAGATGGGGTTGAACCTTCCTTTACAATGCTTGAGAAAGCCAGTGAAAGGCATATAAATGTTATTGAAGGGGTTGCTGAAAAATTACCATATCAAAACGAAAGTTACGATTATGCCATGATGGTGACTACCATTTGCTTTGTAGATGATGTTTTACAATCCTTTAAAGAAGTGCACAGGATACTAAAGAAGAAAGGAATATTTATTATCGGTTTCGTTGATAAAAACAGCCCTGTAGGAAAAATGTACTTGGAAAATAAAAACCAAAGTGTTTTTTATAAAGATGCTGATTTTTACAGTACCGACGAAATTTACATGTTTTTAACGGAAACTAATTTTAAAATAGAAACAACACTTCAAACAGTTTTTGGAATGTTGGATACGATAAAAGAAGTCCAGATACCCCAGGATGGCTGCGGGAAAGGAAGTTTTATAGTAATTAAAGCAATAAAAGTATGAATGAAATTATTTATAAACCAGTTGTTATTATTCATACCCCACATGAAAGCACAAATGATATGCCCATTCAACCATCGTCTGCAAAAGGCATAAAGGGGACTGTTGAACTTTACCCTGAATATAAAACAGACTTGAAGGACTTAACAGGCTTTTCGCATATCATTCTTATTTATCATTTTCATTTATCGAACGGTTATCAACTGGAAATTAAACCTTTTCTCGATGAAAATCTGCATGGTGTTTTTGCCATCCGTGCGCCAAAAAGGCTAAACAACATAGGCTTGTCAGTTGTAAAACTGCTGAAGGTTGAAACAATATCATCCATATAGAAAATGTAGATATTATGAATGGGACACCTTTATTGGACATTAAACCTTTTGTTCCAGGTTTTGATCCAACAATAGATGTCAAAATAGGATGACTCACAGGTTCTAAACACAAAATGTCAAATCAGAAATCAGACGAAAGGTTTGATTTCTATTTTTAAAATAACATAATTATGATGAAATGGCTTAAAAATAAAACAAAACTAAATCTGCTAATTGATACCATTATGTTGGTTTTGCTAATGGCTATAGCAGGTTTGGGGGTCCTGATTAAATATGTCCTTATTCCTGGTTATGAACGCAATGCCTTATACCAGGGCGATGTAGAATTGTATTTTATAGGACATACACGGCACGAATGGGGCAGCATTCATTTATGGCTAAGCTGTGTTTTTCTATTTCTCATAATACTCCATATTATCCTGCATTGGAAAATGATAACATGCATATTTAAACAAATGATTACAGGTAGGACATCACGAGCTATAATTGTTTTTTTTACAGGGATTGTGGCCATTTTTTTTGCATTAGCTCCCTTTTTTGTAAAACCGGAAGTTATTCCTTTTCAGGTAAAATATATCCACAAATATAATATTGAAAAGCCTTTGGAGGAACCTGGCTTAACGGAGAAAAAAGAAACGCCAGTCAGCAACCATGAAAATCAAACAACAGAAAGGTTGCACAAAAATCAGGAAGAATACAGCCACAGACATGCACATGATGTATTAGAAATTTATGGTTATATGACTTTAGAAGAGGCAGCCAGAAAATATTCCATTCCCATAACTGAATTGACAAGAGCTGTAAATATCCCATTAAGCGTTTCTTCTGAGAAAATAGGCCGCCTTAAAAAGACGTATGGTTTTAAAATGGAAGAATTGAAAGATGCTATAATTAAAATACAGAACAATAATAACTAAAAATAAATTATAATGACTACAAAAATTAATGAACGTTTTGCAACACATCCCGAAGATCTTAAACAGTATGATACCGCCGGGATCCGTAAAGAATTCTTAATTGAAAATTTAATGGAAAATAATGTAATTAACCTGGTTTATTCTCATTACGATCGTTTTATAGTGGGTGGAGTGGTACCTGTGTCTTAAAAAGTGCCCCTTGAAACAGTAGATGTTTTAAAAGCACCTTATTTTTTGACCCGTCGCGAATTGGGAATAATCAACGTAGGTAGAAAAGGGACAGTTACTGGTTAAGAAACTAAATATGAAGAAGCAGTTTTATCCGCACCATGGTCAATCCATAGTGCAACAGGTACTTCCAATTATGTTTTTATATCAGGAATGTCCGGTGAAAACTTTGATTATAGCGATATGGATATCTGTAAACCGACTGACTTGAGATAGAATCCTGTTTATAAAATTTTGGAAAAGAACTAAAGAACTTATAACTAGATATGATCGATAAATTGAAAAATATCTTCGGTTCTAAATGTTCTGCCATTAATATAAATGGCGAAACAACCGAATTTATTAATGTGCCTTCGAAACAGATGAAATTTTGCGAGGCTGTACACTATTCATTCAATATTCCTGTAAGGTTGATAAACGAAAATTTAGGTTGCCCCGGAGCCAGACGGTGTATAGGTTTCGATAATAACGACAGACAACTTGCCCAAACTATATCAGGGAACAATAAAATACCTTCTTCTTTTATAATGAACGCCTTAAATAACATACCCACCCTGCATGATGTCAGGCACATCAACCTGGGAATAACAGGATACATGGAAAAAGAAACAAGGCTGGATTTATTCATATTGTATGTAAAACCCGACAGGGT
>JAFGSZ010000039.1 GCA_016934395.1 Bacteroidales bacterium | reverse complement strand
TAGTGCATATAAAACACAATGGTTTAATTTAAGAATGTTTTTCCCGATACACGGTCTCTTTTTTTGCCACCTAACAAGCATAATCCGTATCGGAAATACATCGAAATTAAAACTATTTTTTATACCATACAAGGAATCAGGAGTATAGTTGATTAAGGTCCTGGTGTTATCGGCTGGTGAAAGGGGGAGATATATTAATCCATGCAGCGTTGTTGCAAACTACACTGAGGGGGGGTAGTTTCGGTTATTTTTGTAATGATTGCAGCTAAAAAATATCACTGGAATAACTGGAGTAAATTATTCGGACGAATTCCGAAAGAATAATCTGAAAATTGTTCGGACTTTTAATACCCTGGAGCCAGTACACAAGTTTCTTTCTTTGCAAATATTTTCCCATCAGGTGAAAATGCTTTTATTAAAATAACATAAATCCCCATGCCTGCTTTTTGATTATGTTCATCACGGCCATTCCAGGAAATTATACCATCCGTTCCTGACAACATGTTACTGGCTAAGGTTTTTACCGGATTTCCATTACAATCAAAAATGAAAATAGTTGTTACATAACCGGTATTACTAAAAGAATAATAAATATTCACAATATCATTATAACCATCATCATCGGGCGAAAAAATCTTTGGCTCAATTTGAATTTCTATTTCACTTTTTATTTCTGCAGAATACTGGGAATTTAAATAGCCCGGAGTAGCAAAGCCAATTTCTTCTGATGCCGATTGCCAGTTTGCAGGTTCATTGGAAGGCAGGTTAAAATTTACTCTTTCCAGAGATACCCCTTCCGATGATTGTAAAAGTGGATGATGCATTTTTTCAGAATAATAAAACACATCCACAAGATTGTTATCTTCATCCACAATTCCCACACTCCCCGATTCGTTTGGAAGAGCAGGTAAACCGGAAACCTGAATGAAATTTTCTACTACTGAATTGGGATATTGATCCACAACTTTATTCAAATCTTCAGTAAGACAAATATATTCTTCAGGGAAAAACAAATAAGGTTCGTCAGTTACAGCATAATTAGCATTCCAAACATTTGTGAAAGGATCGGGTGAAACAACATACAGACTTTTCAGATCGATAATTTTCTCTGAACGGTTATACATTTCAACAAAATCAACCCCGTCTTCACGAGGATCAAACAATATCTCATTAATTACTATATCCTGGTTTCCTGCATTTTCAGGAAATGCAAACGTGGTAGTAAATGGTTGTATTAAAGTATTCCCGGCACAATCTGAAATATCACCCGAAATGGTAATGCTGTAAATTACGTTTTTATAAAATGCCATTTCATATCGTAAAATCACGGCTTTGAATTCAGGCCAAACAGGAATAATCTCCAATATCTCCCCATTAGTTGGAGTAAGTTTATAATTTTGTTTATTCATTAAAAACAGACTATCTACCGATTCATTAAAAAATAGTATAACTGAAGAATCGCTATACAAGGCAGCCCTTTTCACAAATGGGGCGATAATATCTTTATTTATTGAAGTTACCGAATTTATTTTTCCCGGAGTGCCTCCGGTTTTATCTATCGATTCGCACCAGTTGTCTTCTTCCGCACAGGGATTATCGGAATCGATCATTTCCAGGGACCATCCTCCTTCTTTTTTATAATCTGAAGTATACCAGTTTATAGAATAATTTACAGTATGAATTAGTCTATTGCTTTTATCAAAAAGTGTAATCCTTTTGCCGGTGTTATTTAATGCCGGGAGTTTACTAACTGCTAATATCGACTCATATCCCTCAAAAGTGGATGTATCGTCAACATTAATTAGTACTACATAATGTTTACTTTTAAGGTTGTATTCCGGCAAAATTCTTCTGGTATCTCCTACTGCAAGTTGCCAGGCGTTTAAATTCAAATCAATATTACTGCGGTTGTATAATTCAATATATTCGGCTTCAGGTAAAAGTAAGGGTGGTTCAGGATCGGCCATTATTTCATTGATCACCACATCAAAGCGTTGTATTTTATGGTATAAAAATTTTATTATCTTTTTTATCATTCTGTTCCCGTTAAGATCAGTAACATTTTCAATTTCAATTATACAACTGTCACCACTGGGAAAGTTTGTATCAAAATATAAAAACACTGTTGAATCATTAAAAAAAGAAATTGATTCAGGCCGGCCAACCGTATGATTTACTGAATAATTAGCCGTATTAATAGCGCTTGTTCTATCAACAGGTTCGCTAAATATAACCTCTAACGTTTTTCCATCGATTGAAGACACTGATTTAATTTCAGGAGCAGTAGAATCTGAAATAAAAGTACCCGTAATTTGCAAGTCATCGAACCACAGCTTACGATCCTGGCTGGATGAATATTTATAATAAATTCCAAAATACCGTGAAATTAAATATTCATTATCCATAAAACTTCCAAGCGTTAAACAATCAGTGTCATCACTATTAATAAATCCATTTACGTTCCATAAACCCGATCCCTCGCGTAAAATTGATATTTCGAGAAAGTCTGTTGTTCCGATAGTCTCCTGCCAGTTAAGCCCGGTATTCAAAACTTCAATGAACCCGTTATCTGAAAATTTCCAGATTTTCAGGCTGTCATCCGATCCGGAAAAATTCACACCTATGGCATATCCCCTAATATCGGTCTCAGGAATCATCTTTTCCGCATTTTTATCCGCAGCAAAAAAAACAGCCCAGTTGTTACTCGAAGAAGGATTGTACCCATGCCGTATTTTAAATTTCCACGAAACAGAATCTTTGCCTAGTTCCAGCATACCGGTTGACAGTGATACTTGATCTGTTCCTGATAAAGGATTATCGTAGATATGTTTTAATGAAAATTTACCGTTAATGGGCATTTCATAAGATATTCCCCATGTTTCAGGATTTACAGGATACCATTCACTGAAATTCAACTCTTCAAAGTCGCAGCTTATTTGTGCATTTGCACCTAAACTAATTATTAAAAAAAAGATAATAACGGGTATTTTGCGCATACACTTCTATTGAATTACTCTTATTTCAAAACCTATATTTATAATTAACGCCAGTGGAATTTGTTGCCTCACGTTGTTTTATTTTTTAAATGTGTTCGGCGAACCCTCATCATAAAAAATACGCTACAGAAAAATATTAGCATTGCCAAGCTTAACATTTTTGTTAATTCTATTCGATTATTTCCTTTTGTTTGCCATACAGGCAGATTTTTGTTATTAATTTTTAAGTTTTCTTATAGATGAGGGTTTCATTTATAAAAAAATATTCCGATTTTTGTAGCCAATAACTCAGAGAGTTAAAATACATAATTTTTAATAAAAAGTCAATCCCCTGGCAGGGATTTTATTTTATGAAGTCTTAACCTGAAAACCATTTAAAGATGAAAGTTGCAGTAGTAGGTGCCACAGGATTAGTAGGCACGGTAATGTTAAAAGTATTAGAAGAAAGAAATTTTCCGGTATCTGAATTATTGCCGGTTGCATCAGAGCGGTCGGCAGGTAAAAAGGTTAAGTTTAAAAATAAAGAATATACAGTAATCGGTATGGACGAAGCGGTTTCCCGCAGACCCGATGTTGCTATATTTTCTGCCGGAGGAAGTACATCGCTTACCTGGGCCCCTAAATTTGCAGAGGCCGGTGTTACTGTAGTTGACAACTCGTCAGCATGGAGAATGGATCCCGATAAAAAGCTGGTTGTTCCCGAAATTAATGGCAAAACATTAACTAAAGAGGATAAAATTATTGCCAATCCAAATTGTTCTACCATTCAAATGGTGTTGGCATTAGCCCCGCTGCATGAAAAATATACAATCAAACGTGTAGTTGTTTCAACTTATCAGTCAGTAACCGGATCTGGAAAAAAAGCGCTTGATCAGTTAATGAACGAGCGAATGGGTATAGATGGCCCAAAAGCCTATCCGCATCAGATAGACATGAATATTTTACCGCATATTGATGTATTCCTTGAAAACGGGTATACAAAAGAAGAAATGAAAATGGTGAAAGAAACCAAAAAGATTATGGGTGACGACTCCATTCGGGTTACGGCAACTACCATAAGAGTTCCCGTTAAAGGCGGACATTCCGAATCGGTAAATGTTGAATTCGAAAAGGATTTTGATCTTAACGACATAAAAAAAATTATGTCAATAACCCCGGGAATAGTATTAGAAGATGAACCGGAAAAAAATATTTACCCTATGCCGATAAATGCCGAAGGTAAAGATGAGGTGTTTGTGGGCCGGCTTCGAAGAGATGAATCACAGCCTAATAGTCTTAATATGTGGATTGTCTCGGATAATCTGCGCAAAGGAGCGGCTACAAATGCTATACAAATTGCCGAATATTTGTTAAAAAATAAGCTGATTTAGATACTACTCTTTATACATATTTAACCTCCGATTATTATACCATCGGAGGTTTTTTATTTTCAGGACTAAAAAATTAAAAATAAAATTATATGAATTAAAAAAGTCGCCGTTATTTTAATAACTATAATCTCCATTTTTCGTATACAAAAAAAGCTTTACCCTAAAACATAATTTAATACCAAATTCATATTCTTTAAATCATTTTATCTTGTTTTAGGTAATTTAAGCCTTAAAATATTACTAAGATATTTTGACAAGCTGATAATAATAGTGATTGGTGCCTTTTATGATTTTTTTATTTTGAATATTTAGTTTCAAAGTATATTAAAAAGTAAATCACCTTGTATTGTTATTATATAAACTTTTCTAAGCCCTATAATGAATCTGAAGTTTTTAAATATCATTCTTTTTCTAATTCTTTTTCAGTTTGTAAGGGCACAAACCCTGAACCTTAAATTCACCCATATTACAACCAAAGAGGGTTTGTCTACTGATTTTGTAAGCAGCGTATGTCAGGATTATAAAGGTTTTATGTGGTTTGCCACATTCGACGGATTAAATATGTACGATGGTTATGATTTTAAACTATTTACATATAATAAAAATGATACATCAAGCATTGCCAGTAATGCTATACTAAAAATAAAAGAAGATTCAAAAGGCCGGCTTTGGATTGCAACAAATAATGGAATAGATATATTTGACCGGAACCTGATTTCATTCAAGCATATCCCGTTTATACAGGAAGGCAATATTTTGTTTTATGAAAATCTTGTACGTGATATTTTTGAGGATTCTATGGGAAATATCTTTGTTACCAACGGATCGGAAATCTATAAATACGATTCCATAGCCCATGGATTCAAAGAATTCCTTATTGGGGTAAAAGATTTCGAAAAAATTAAACGGGAAGGTATCTGGACAATTCTGATAGATAAAAGCAATCGGTTATGGATCGGATCCACATCATTTAGTTTGTATGTTTATGATCTCTCAAATAATAAAGTAATCGCCAGTCCTGAATACAAGGAAAATCTGGATATCAATAAAATGATATTTAAAGTAGCCGAAGATGCTGATGGAGATATACTATTGGGGACAGATAATGGGATAACTTATATAAAATCTGATTTATCCGAAAAACGAGATCTTAAACTACCCCAGGTTACTGTAAACCCCAACTCCGAAATTGTATTTGATATTTATACAGACAGTAAGAACAGAACCTGGGTTGGGACAAATACATACGGTTTAATACTTTTTAATAAAAAGGAATTTAGTCTTACTCCCTATTTTTCTAATAGTTACGACAACTATTCACTGATGGATTTTTCAATTATCTCCATTTGCGAAGATCGTGAAGGAAATTTGTGGTTTGGCACAAACCGTGGTGGTGTTAACTATGTTGAAATATCTTATGGCAGCAAATTTAAACATTACAAACACGAAGCTAATGATCCCAATTCATTAATACATGATGTAGTTAGCGCTATTTTCGAAGATTCGGAAAATAATCTTTGGTTAGGGACTGATGGTGGCGGACTGGATTTTATTGATGCAAAAACTCAAAACCATACGTATTATCGTAATGAAAAGGATAATCCTAACTCAATTACAAGGAATTCTGTATTGGCAATTACTGAAGATCAAAATAATAATATCTGGCTGGGAGGATATTTATTAGGTGTAAATGTAATAAATAAAAAAACTGGCATGATTACCCGATATCTCCATGATCCGGATGACGCAAACAGCCTATGCCATGATGATGTCAGAGATATATTTTGTGAAAGCGATTCCGTTGTATGGATTGCCACAAACGGAGGCGGATTAGATAAATTTAATCCAAAAACAACCACGTTTACCCATTATAAAGAGGGTGGTGAAAATTCCATTATAAGCAACTATTGTATTAAATTTTTTAAGGATAGTTATGATAATCTCTGGATTGGAACATATGGAGGGATTAGTATTCTGGATCTGAAAAATAATATTTTTACAAATTATATCAAATCCAATGCTCCCGGAAGTATAAGCAACAATTGGGTGTATGCATTTGCAGAAGACAGTATGGGAAATATCTGGGTGGGTACTTCAATTGGATTAAATTATTTCAACCGGCTGAATAAAGATTTCACGGCTTATTTTTTAGCAGAAGGCTTACCAAATGACATAATCAACGGAATACTAATCGATAACTCAAATAATCTCTGGCTGAGCACCAATAAAGGCATTTCAAAATTTAATCCGGTAACCGGAAAGGTTAAAAATTTTGATTTAGTTGATGGATTACAGGGAGATCAGTTTATACACGGATCGTATTATAAAAGTAAATCGGGAAAAATGTATTTTGGCGGACTGAATGGTTATAATTCTTTCTTCCCGGATAGTATAAAAGTTAATAAATATGAACCCTCAGTATATATTACCGACCTGCTGATTTTTTATAAAACAGTTCAGCTAAACGATAAAAATTCACCATTGACCAAATCCATAACAGAAACAGACAAAATTACATTATCATACAATCAATCCGTAATTACTTTTAGATATACTGCACTAAATTTTCAAAACCCTGAAAAAAATCAATACGCTTATCAACTGGTTGGATTTGATAAAGGCTGGAACTATGTTGGTGCAAGAAGAGAAGCAACTTTCACAAATTTAGATCCGGGATCGTATTTGTTTAAAGTTAAAGCTTCAAATAATGACGGAACCTGGAATGAGAAAAGTACTTCGATTGTTGTTAATATTTTACCACCCTGGTGGAAGACTATTGTGTTTAAAATACTTTTCATCCTTATTGTCATCAGTATTATTTTTTGCTTTTATTTTTACAGGGTTAATGAGTTAAAGAAACAAAAAATAAATCTCGAAAAGCTTGTTAAACTGAGGACATCAGAGATTGAAAAAAACAATGCACAACTTGAAGAACGTCAGATAAAAATTGAAGAACAGGCTGAAGAACTAAAATCGCAAAAAGAAGAACTTGAAAACACAAATAAGCATTTAACAGATTTAAATTCCACAAAAGATAAATTCTTTTCCATTATCGCACACGATTTAAAAAGCCCCTTTTCTGTTATTTATGGATATACAGAAATATTGCATAAAGAGAAAGATATCCTGGAAAAAGAAGATCGCGATAAATATATCGATTCCGTTTATCAATCATCAAAAAGATTATTTATTCTGCTTGAGAATTTATTACAATGGGCAATGACCCAGACGAACCAAATTATTTTTAAGCCACAGAAATTTACATTTAAAGAACTGATTGATGACATTATTATCCTGCAGAAAGAAAATATTCTTACAAAAGAAATAAAGCTTATTTCAAACATCGATAGCTCTATTAATATTGTTGCCGATTATAATATGATCCATGTTGTATTGCGAAACCTATTAAATAATGCCATCAAATTTACTGCACCGGGAGGTCAAATATCTATGGAAATTCATAAAACAAACAACATACTTGAATTCTCCATTCAGGATACGGGTACAGGTATAAAAAAGGAAGAATTGGACAGGTTATTCCACATCGAAAAAAATAGTACCAGTCCGGGAACCAACGGAGAACAAGGTACGGGCCTGGGATTAATTCTATGCAAAGAATTTATAGAAAAACACGGAGGTACTATATGGGCAGAAAGTGAGTTTGGACAAGGTTCAACATTTAAGTTTACCCTGCCAATAAAATAATTTATTGTAAGAAATAAAAATACTTTGTAAAATTAATACCTCTGCTAGTTAAGTTCTCCTCTTTGTTTCATTTCTGCAATAATATCATCTTCAGACTTTGAAGAATTTGGTAAAATATTAGGCGGGCAAATTCCTACTTTTAATGCCACCAGATAACGTTTACATTCATTCCTGCCTTTTTCACCCGCTTCACAATAGAGCCGCTTATAGGTGTCGGTGTATTGTGTCCCTTTTAATATTCCGTTAAAAATTGGACACTTAGGCGTTTTCGGGCATAATTTTGTTTCCATGGTTTTGGGTATAATAAATGATTAGTACATGAACGTATAATACCACAAAATAACCAATTAGAAAACATAATCGAAATAATTAAAACTACTTTTTATGAACAAATGATCACTTTATTTTTTTAATTTCCGCACATGCGAACAATTTTAGGATAAAATACTGCGAGGATTTCAACAAGGTCTTTCTGGTAATTCATTATTTTATGAATGTCCTTATACGCGCCGGGAGCTTCGTCCAGTCCGCCACCAAGCAATTCCACTCCGGCTTTTTTTAAAGTTTGGGTTAAACTTTTTTGTGTGAAACTTACTTTTGCCCTGGCCCTCGACATTTTTCTGCCGGCGCCATGCGCCGCTGAGTTAAGCGATAGAACGTTGCCTTTTCCTCGTACAAGGAATGCCGGAGAAACCATAGAGCCGGGAATAACGCCCAGAATTCCTGCATGAGCCGGTGTGGCCCCTTTTCGGTGAATAATTACTTCAGTGCCATTGTCTGATTTTTCTTTCCATGCAAAATTATGATGGTTTTCAGCAGTAAATATTGGCTTTTCACCTAACGCTGCTGAAAGATTATTATGGATAATATGATGATTCGCGGCAGCATAATCCCCCGCAAGATTCATAGCCATCCAGTATTCTATTCCCTCCTCACTGTCAAGATCAAGCCAGGCAAGGTTTTGTGCCCCTTTTGAAAGCCCGCATTTTTCTTTTGCCACCTGAGTATAATACTTTGCAATGCCTGCACCCATGTGTCGTGATCCTGAATGCGATAAAATGGCCAGGTATTGTCCGGATGGTAAATTAATTGTTGCTGAATGATCGGCAATTTCAAAAATACCAACATCTACAAAATGGTTCCCGCTGCCGGAAGTACCCAGTTGATGCCATGCCTTATCCTTTAATTCTTTTAAAATTGTTATATCCCGAAATTCATTACGTTCAATTACCTCATGTTCTGTTTTTCGTGCAAACTCTTCTTTCCCGAAACGAGTATTCTCAATTAAGATTTTTTTAATTTTTGCCCGGTTATTGTCTATAAACACCGGAGGTAACGGATACACTGAAAGGCACATCCGGCATCCAATATCCATACCCACCCCATAAGGAATAATGGCATTTAGTGTTGCCAATACGCCCCCGATTGGAAGACCATAACCGCTATGAGCATCGGCCATTAAGGCACCTTTGGCTGTTATGGGCAGTTGCATGGCCATATCCATTTGTTTAATGGCTTCAGCCTCAATTTGTGATGAACCAAATATTATATAATCCCTCTTCTCAGGGACAAGATGATACAATTTTTTTTCCTGCTTTTTTTCTAAAGGCATTGAAAAATATTGCGAAATAAGATTCCCAAATATTTTGTGCTTTTTAGAAGCTTCCGGATTTCTTATTAAATCCTCAAGCTCTTTTAACACTTCCTGTTTATTATGACTAAAATAATTTTTCTGCGCAAGGTGAATAATTTCACTCGATAACTTATTATCTGTTATCCCAATTTTTTTTATCTCCCTGTTGCGTAATTTCAGCCGTTTCATCAGGCTTGTATTAAAACATGTTGTCCGGCTAACACTAATTCAGAAACATCATTTTTAAGCATACCGGAGCCGGAACTTTTAATTCTTTGCCGGTATAGGTCAGTTTTCCTGTAGTCTGATCAATTCGGAACAAAACAATATTATCCGAATCCCGATTTGCCACAAACAGATAATCTCCATTTGGATGGATCATAAAATTTCTGGGGCGTATTCCCCTTGTAGATTCAAAACCCAATAATTTCAATGTGCCATCTGCAGGATCGATTGTATAACAGGCCAGGCTGTTGTGCCCACGGTTGGATACGTACAATAAGCTGCCATTGGGGTGCACGTGGATATCTGCAACGGTGTTCTCTCCTTTAAAATCCTCCGGAAGAGTTGATAAGCTTTGTTTTTCAGTAAGTATTCCAGATTCTTTGGTGTAACGGAAAGCACTTACTGAAGAATTTAATTCTTCTGCCAGATAGGCAAATTTTCTATTCGGGTGAAATTCAAAATGACGGGGCCCTGATCCATCTTTAACTTTTACCCAGGGCATCTGGCCAGGACTTAATTTCCCATTTATTAAATCCAGCTTGTAAATCATAATCTTATCGGTACCCAGATCAGGAAAAAATACATACTGGTTTTCCGGTCCCGGAATTGCTGAATGTAAATGCGATTTTTCCTGTCGCTGAGGATTTACTCCTTTTCCTTTGTGCCATATTGTATCACTAACCTCGCCAATTGCACCATCTGCTAAAATCGGATACATAGCAAGACTGCCGCTATTATAGTTTGCTACAAACAGCCATCTGCCGGTTTTATCTGTCTGAATATAACACGGACCCTGGCCATATGAAGGTCTTTTATTTATTAATGTTAAATTTCCCGAGTGCTGGTCAATTTGAAAGGCGCAAACCTGCCCCCATCGTTTTATAGTATCTGTTTCACTTTGGCTTACAGCATATAAATATTTATTACCTGGGTGAAGCGATAAAAAGGACGGATTTTTATCCGACACTACTTCAAATATTATTTTCATTTTTTCTGATTCGGGAGTAAATTCAATTACATAAATCCCTTTGCTGTCTCTCACAGAATAAGTGCCGGCATAGATAAGTTGTTTTTTTTGTCCCGGCGAATCAAAAAAAACAAATAATAACATTACTATAAAAGTCACCAGGATAATCTTAAATTTTTCCATCATAAAAAAATTTTAATAATCAACATTAAAGTTAGTTCAAAAAATCGATTTATCTCCTTTAGAAAAAAATGAAAATTCCATTAAAATAATTACTCATAAAAGAACAAGGGATTCATTTCCTTATTAATTTCACGCTTTTTTTAAAGCTATATTATTGTAGGATTTTAATCAATATACACATAGAATCTAACGGGCACCAAAGCAGAATCATGAAGAAAAAAATAACCGAAGTTCAGAAGATATTTGCGGGCCTTGATAAGGATATCGGGGGATTTCAAAAAAAAACAGGGATCAGTTGCGTTCAAAATTGTTTTCATTGTTGTCTTAAAAAAGATATACATGCCACAGTATTGGAATTTTTACCCCTGGCAAATTTTCTTTATCAGGAAAACAGGATAGAAAATATTCTTGCAAAATTGGAATCAACGCCTGATAATAAAATTTGTGCCCTATTTTCAACAATTACCTATGGTGACCGTACACTGGGATGTTCGGAATACGCCTATCGTGGGCTTATATGCCGGCTTTTCGGGCTTTCTGCAAATATGGATAAACACGGGCAACCAGCCTGGATTACATGCCAGCCTCTAAAACTTAAGTACCCGGATAAACTTAAGGATCAGAAAGTAAATACCCAGGCCCCTCTGATGTCTAAATATTACAGCAGGTTATACGCTATCGATTTTAAACTGGCTGTAACCTATTATCCCATTAACGAAGCTATTAAAAAAGCTATTGAACTGGTGCTATTTTACTATAGTTACCGCGGTAAAAAAGTTTCGTAAACAGTATTTCACGGGCAATCAATTTTAATGAAAAATATTCACTTATGTTCTTTGAAAAATCTTATCAAAAATCCTTGATAAAAACTTGATAACTACCGGCCGGAATAGTTGACACGGATTTTATTATTATGTAATTTGGTACAAATATTCATTGGGAGACCTATTCTATGAACGATAATGTTTTTAATAGGATTTACTCAATATTTACCGGTTTAATGCACCCCGGTGAACTTAGAATCTTTCACCCAAATATGCACCAAAATCCAAAAAAATTAAAACGACGGATTTGTCCGGTAACCGGACTCGATATTTCCATGCAGCAGGATAACAGCAAATTTCTATCGGCTACAGGCGTGGAATGGTATTATAATAATAAACCAGAAACTTACAAAACCACACTTGCCCCCCGTTTAAGGGACCACTGGAACAAACAAGATATTAAAATCCAGTTTCGCGAAATTGCCCATCTTATACGCGATGAAGACAGTAATAAGCGGCACAGTACCCGACGACGTATCCAAAAGATTCTCGCTGAAAAAAATGTGTTGTTTGATAATGCCAAGCTTATTCCTAAAGACAAATTAAAGACCGCAGGTCTTATCTGAACCATTGGACCATTGAACCATTGAACCATTGAACCATTGAACCATTAAACCATTGGACTATTGAACTATTAGAAAAAGGTTATTAAAAAACTTTCAACGAATTAAAGGAGAATCAACAAATCAGTACATCAGCACATCAACTCATCAGCACATCAGCACATCAGCACATTAAAACATTAACCACTCAATATCATGACTATAAACACAAATAAGAATTCATTCAATAAACGAGCTTTCATATCCGTTGCACTATTTGTTTCAGGACTTTTTCTCCCGATCTCAGGTATAATGAATCATAAGTTGCAATATGAGTCTCTTACCAGAGAACGGCATTTCTGGATGTCGGTGCACAATATGGCAGCAATCTTATTTGTTCTCTTTACCATACTCCATCTAACATACAACTGGCGTGTACTCATAAAATATGCAAAAAAAATAAAAGGGATATCTATAAGCAAAGAAGCATTAATGGCCTTTCTCCTGGTGATATTGATTGTATTTCTTTTTTCTTCACATGCGCTTCATGCAGGCTGATTATTGAATTATTGAACCATTGAATTATTGAACCATTGAATTATTGAACCATTGAATTATTTAACTATTGAACCATTGAACCATTGAATTATTGAACCATTGAACTATTGAATGATTGAATTAGAATATTGAATATAAAACCATCAACAAATCAACACATCAGCACATCAGCTCATCAGCACATCAACACATCAACACATCAGCACATCAACTCATCAGCACATCAACACATCAACACATCAGCACATCAACTCATCAGCACATCAACACATCAACTCATCAGCACATCAACTCATCAGCACATCAACCAAACAACCCAACCCTTGCACCTCAACAAAAAAAGACCTATTTTCGGAAAATTTTTATGTATGAAAAATATTGTATCCGGCATTTTCTTGCTTTTTGGAAGTACGATTTTAGCACAAAATGGAGCCGTTGAATCCGGAGTATACCCATGGAACAATCTGGAAGTTAAAAAACAGGAAACACAGGATGTTCGTTCCATTCTTGAAGGTACCACACGCGATTTGGAATTAATACAGGCAGAGGCAATTACTCTTTTCCCGGGAGAAACACCCGATATGAAACCAGCCCGGGAACCTTTGGAAACCATGTTTATAATTAAAGAAGGAACACTTGAAGTTTCTATTAGAGAGCAAACAAAATTGTTGGGCCCGGGTAGTATAATAATGATAATGCCGGGAGATCCATATGAGATTTCTAACCCGAAATCCGTTCCTGCAACTTTTTATATAATAAATTTTATAGCCCGAAAACCTGTAGATTTAGAAAGAGGCGCGAATGCCGGGGGGTCCTTTATGGTAGATTTTAAAGAATTGGAATTCAAACCTCACGACAAAGGAGGGCTGCGGAATTATTACAAAAGGTCCACAGCCATGTTCGAAAATGCTGACATGCATGTTACTACCCTGAACGGGCATATTAAAAGTCACGAACCCCACACGCATAGCGCAGCTGAAATAGTACTGATGATCTCGGGTAATTCTCAGATGCAAATCGGAGATAAAATTTATCAGGCTACTGCCGGTGATTTATACTACCTTGAATCCAATGTATCTCATGCCATTCAGAATACCGGCGATGAGGCATGCATGTATTATGCGTTTCAGTGGGAGTAAAAAATTTCCGCAGGTGCGCAGTTTTTTCAATGGCCATATTTTTGCATTAAATAAACTCTATCTGGTTTAGGTCTTCAGACTTAAATCAAACAAAAAATTAAAATATACCCTATAAGGCTATAATAATAATTTGTATGCAACACAAAGAATTTAATTTACTTATCGAAAAATTACTTGCTGCTATCGAAGAACTTGTTCCCGCTTACCTGGCAAATCATGAGGATAGGACTCTGGCCAATGGCGGAGCAGCTGTTTGTATCCTTGATGAAACCGGAACTGTTTATGGAAAAATGTTCGGTACAAATAAAATTATTCAAAGAGAAAGATACCGTTTTGCCTGGACCAAAGCCAGTCAGGTTTGGATTACCGGTTATAAAACCAACGAATACGAAAAGCTGGTTTTTGCCAACAAGATCGATCATCATTCTTTTGGTATCAATATGCCCGACATGATTGGTTGGGAAGGCGGCCAGCCCATTACCCTGAAAGACGGAACAAAATTATCTGTTGGTTTCAGCGGATTTCGGGGTACGAGCGATCTTGAGATTGTTATTAAAGCATTTGAAAAAGCAGGAATAAATTTAAAATAAACCTCATAAGTGCCTGAAAGAACATCAAGCGATTAAAAAATTCATTTGAAGCTTTTAGTTTCTTCAGCTTCGCTTCAGCTATTTTAAATAAAAGAAAAGCTAGATTGCATGATTAAGCGCGTGTAATAAAGGGAATCAATTCCACGATATGCTTTAGTTTAAATTTATAAAAAGAAAAAGCCGCCTTGAAAATAAAGCCGCTTTAAGTTTGTAGTCCGTAGGAGGGCTGAGCGTAAATAAATGCTCCAATGGAGCATTTTAGCGAAGAGCCAGCATGCAGGGAATGCCGAGGGTTAGCCAGGGGTTCGATTCCCCGATTTGCTTTAAAGTGATTACTTTATAATAAAAACCACTCCGAAAAAAGAGTAGCTTAAAGGATGTAGTCCGTAGGAGGGCTGAGCGTAAATAAATGCTCCGGTGGAGCATTTTAGCGAAGAGCCAGCATGCAGGGAATGCCGAGGGTTAGCCAGGGGTTCGATTCCCCTTTCCATAAAACAAAAAAAGAAGAGTAATTGAATTACTCTCCTTTAACTATCCTCAGTAGTCCGTTGGAGGGCTGACCGTTAATAAAAGCTCCGGTGGAGCGTTTTAGGGAAGAGCCAGCATGCAGGGCAAGCCAGGGGTTGGCCAGGGGGTCGATTCCCCTTTTTACACAACAAAAAAAGAAAAAGCCGTCTTGAATGTTAAGCGGCTTTAAGTATGTAGTCCGTAGGGGAATCGAACCCCTGTTACCAGGATGAAAACCTGGCGTCCTAACCCCTAGACGAACGGACCAAAATAAGAACTTTCAAATAAAATCGAAAATCGGTTTGCAAAGGTAAAATAAATTTTATTTCCTCCAACAAAATTATTTTAAAAAAACCACAAAAAAACCGGGAGATCTATTCCCACTTTAATACATATTCGGAAACCTCATCGCCTTTAGTAAGCGATTTGGTAATCTGGACCTGCACATTCTTACTTCCTGAAATTTCAAGGGCCTTTTCCATCCATCCGGCAATACGAAATTCGATAAGTTCATTAGGTTCTTCGAAATCTGTGATATGTAATGTTACCGTATTATCTAATTTATTCAACACATGCATATCGCAAGGTCTGTAATAGGTACTAAAAATTTTACTCGCCTTGCCTATAATAAAATGAGGTGAAGCAGCCCGCACAAAAAATTTATAAACACCTGTCAAAGCAGCTTCAGCGCTATACCGCCCCGATTGCCATGCGCCTTCTTTACCGTTATTATCAAATAACGCTTCAGCCAGTGCCTGCGTCGGAACAACGGCTGCATCGTTGAGTGAATACCAGTTTGAAGGGAGTACAGGCTTTTCAAAGATCTCTTTTGATGATTCAGGCAAAAGGCTGAGCCATTTATCAAACTGGCCAGGATAATTTTGTTTTACAAATTCGGGAATTGATTTTACAGCAGATCCTTTTATTTCCATACTATTAGTTTTAGGTAATTGAAAAAAATAAGTTAAAAAATATTATTTTATTATCGATTCAGCCAGTTGTTGATAACCCATGCCTGAAAAATTTCCGGAACTCATCAGCAGCAGATTTCTCCCCTTCCAATCTTGTGTAGATAAATAATTATAGAGTTTCTCCGCATCGGTAAATACTTGTAAACCGGGATGGTTAAACGCTTTTTTTATTTCTTCCGGCTTAATTTCTTCCAGCTTTTTATGTTTAACAGTATCAGGACTATAATACACTATGGGTAAATTTGTTTCATCCATGGTTCCGTTATACAATTCCAGGAATTTTTTATTCAGGCTGCTGAACGTATGTAACTCAAAACAGGCTACCAGCGAACGATCGGGGTAAAGATCTTTTACTGCCTTTGTGCTGGCTTTTAATTTAGAAGGGGAATGTGCAAAATCGAGGTATACCGAAGTATTAATATTTTCTGCCAGCACCTGGAGCCGTTTGGAAGAACCTTTAAAGTGTTGAATCGCTTCATAAAATTGATCATCCGGTATTCCCAACAAATTGCAAATGGTTTTTGCCCCGGCAAGGTTCTGCATATTATGATCTCCAAATACTTGCAGCGGAACATCTTTATGTTGAAAATGAATACTTACTTTCCCTTTATTAACTGAATATTCTGGAGCTGAATAAGCAATTTTTGTAATACGGGCGGATGATCTTTTTATTATTTCTTTAAGCTCGGGATCACCATCAAAATAAACAAGCGACCCTTCAGGCTGAATACAATCAATAAATATCCTGAATTGTTCTTTATAAATTTCAAACGTCGGAAATACATTAATATGATCCCAGGCAATACCGGATATCAATGCGATGTGGGGTTTATATATATGGAATTTTGGTCTTTTATCCAATGGCGAAGCCAGGTATTCATCACCCTCAAAAACTGCCAGGTTTGTGTTTTCATTCAGGTCGACCATTGTATCAAATCCTTCCACCTGCGAACCAACCATATAATCGAACGGAACTGAAAGATGCTTCAAAACAAACATAATCATAGAGGTAATGGTGGTTTTTCCATGACTGCCTCCGATTACCACACGTTTTTTATTTTTGGTTTTTTCGTATAAAAAATCCGGATAGGAATAAATCTTCAGATTTAGGTGCCTGGCACGGATCAGCTCCGGATTATCTTCCCGGGCGTGCATTCCGAGAATTACAACATCGATGTCGGAATCAATTTTTTCCGGGAACCATCCGGCACTTTCCGGTAATAAACCGTAGCGGGCAAGTCTCGATCGTGATGGTTCAAATACCTCATCATCCGAACCGGTAACATTGTACCCTTTGGTATGAAGATTAATTGCCAGATTATGCATAGCTGCTCCGCCAATGGCAATAAAATGAATTCTCATCATGGATATTGTTTATTTAAATAAAAAGTTACCGTTAAACCGTATGCTAAAAACTAAAAATACATATTCTATATATTATCAGAACTTTTCTTTTTTAACAATTCATTAAGAAAAAATAATATAAAAATTACAATTCTATTTTATATACTTGCTGATTAGGTTTATAAAACATTTTATCAGGCAATCCGGTATCGGATTTTAAATTAATTTTACAATTTTTGCAAGAATTTTCAAAAAGAGGTGTCTGAATAAATAATCGTAGTTAATTTTAATACTAAAGAATATATTTTGAGAAAGATCGACAGAAGAATTGTAATTGTTGCCGCCCTTGTATTTACTATTGGCCTGGCATACGGACTCATGAAATTTCTAATTGAACAAAAAGAATCTCCTCAACGCCTCCCACCGGTAGAAGCCAAACGATATGTTAAAGCCAGAGAAGTGAAATACGAGACTATAGTATCTCCGGTTAGCGCCCCAGGAAGATTATCCTCAATTTCAAAAGTTGATATTATAGCTGAAGCTTCTGGTAAAATAGAAAAGGGTACCATCCCGTTAAAAAAGGGGGCAAGATTTTCTGAAGGTGATCTGTTATTTACAATATATCCCGATGAGGCATCACTTGCTTTAAAAGCCCGTAAAAGCCAGTTTTTAAATACACTTGCCAATCTTTTGCCCGATCTACAGGTTGACTATCCTGATGAAGCCCCGGTTTTCAAAGAATTTTTTAATGCAATACATCTTGATAAGCCTCTTCCTCAGCTTCCGGTTACAACTAGTGAACAGATTCGTATTTTTCTGGCAAGCCGTAATATTTTGAGTGAATATTATGGAATTCGGAAAGATGAACTTCAGTTATCCAGGCATAGCGTTAGAGCTCCGTTTAACGGGACCTATACCGATGTTATTATGGAGGCAGGCGCCTATGCCAATGTGGGGAGCCGTGTTGCTCATGCCATTCAGACGGACATCCTTGAGCTGGAAGTTCCACTGAGTACTTTTGATGCACAATGGGTAAAAATTGGTGATGAGGTAACTGTAACATCAAATACACGCAAGTTTGAATGGAAAGGCCAGGTAATCCGGAAAAATTTATTTGTTGATGAAAATACACAATCACAGGGAATATTTGTCCGCCTGAAAAATCATACCAAAGCAACCCTGCTGGCCGGAGAATATCTTATAGCTCATTTCCCGGGACATCCTGTTCAGAATGCCATGGAAATGGAACGAAATGCTGTATTTAACAGTAATGAAGTGTTTACTATAATTGACGGCAGACTAAAAAAGAGGACTATACATATTATTAAAGTAAATGAAAGTACACTGATCTTTAACGGATTAAATGAAAGAGAATTATTGGTTGAACAGCCCCTGATTAATGTTTCTGAAGGAACGATGGTAGAGGTTTTGGGTAAAGAAAATCCATCCTCCTCAGCCTTACCCAGGGATAAAAATCCGGAAGGAAAAAAGAATAAAAAGAATAATTAAGGGGAGGACAAATGAGGAAATTAATTGAAAAGTTTGTAGAATATCCGATATATGCCAACCTGATTATTGCTTTTATAGTTCTTGCCGGGATTATCAGCTTCAGGTCGATGAATAAATCCTTTTTTCCTGAAACACAAAGCCGCTTTATATCCATATCCGTTTTTTATCCAGGGGCATCGCCCGTTGAGATGGAAGAAGGAGTAACATCGCGCATTGAAGAAGCCGTAAGGGGATTAATCGGAATTAAAGAAATTACATCCACCTCAGTCGAAAACAGCGCTACAGTATCGCTTGAAACAACCGGTGAATATCCGATTGATGAGGTATTAATGGAAGTGAAAAATGCCGTTGACGGTATATCTTCGCTGCCTTCAGCTGCAGAGCGACCTATTGTCCGCAAAGAACGCTCGCGCTCTACAGCAATGTACATAAGTCTTTTTGCTACAGACAGTACAGAGTTAGATCTAATGACCCTCAAAGAACACGCCCAGCGTGTTGAAGAAGATTTTTTCAATTCCGGTGTAATGAGCCAGATCTCCTTATCGGGATATCCGCAGATTGAAATTTCTGTGGAAGTAAAAGAACAGGAATTACTGCGATACAACGTTACCTTTGATGAAATTATTGGTGCCATTCAGAATAATAATCAGGATGTTTCGGGCGGACAAATTAAATCCGACAACGAGGAATTATTAATCCGCCTGCGTTCCAGAAGTTCTGATCCCAACAAAATAGGAAATATCATACTTCGCGGACAACCCGATGGCAGTTATCTGCATATCCGTGATGTGGCAGATGTGAAGAAAAAATTTGCAGATACTTTTTATGAATCGTATGAAAACGGGAAACCCTCTGTTTCCATTCGTGTTGAAAAACTTCCGGAAGAAGACCTGGAAGCCATGACCAAATTTGCAAGAAAATATATTAAAGAATTTAACGAGAAAAACCAGGGTGTACAGTTATATATGGCCAGGGCCTTTCTGGATATTTTATACAGCAGGCTAAATCTCCTCACTAGAAACGGAATTGTTGGATTAATCCTGGTTATTATCTGCCTTTCACTTTTTTTAAGTATAAAACTCTCCTTATGGGTTTCGTGGGGTATCCCCTTTAGTTTCCTGGCTATGTTTATTTTGGCTTATTTGCAGGGAATTACTATAAATATGATGTCGTTGTTTGGTATGATCCTGGTGGTGGGGATTCTGGTGGATGACGGTATTGTAATTGCAGAAAACATTTTTGTGCATTTCGAACGGGGTAAAAGTCCCTCGAAAGCTGCTGTTGACGGTACGATGGAAGTGCTTCCTGCAGTTATTACATCTGTTACCACAACCATTATAGCCTTTATGCCCTTGTTGTTTCTTACCGGAACCATGATGGAAATGATGGTACAAATGGCCGTTGTGGTAATCGCCAGTCTTATCTTTTCCCTATTCGAGGCATTCCTGGTTTTACCTGCTCATCTGGGAAGTGAAAGGATTTTAAGCCGGAAAAGCCTTGACGCTAAAAACCATGGAATAAAAAAATATATAGAAAAATTTATTACCTGGTTACGGGAAGATATTTACGGAAATGCTCTGGTTTGGCTGGTTCATTGGAGACACGCTGTAATCGGGATACCCATTGCCTTATTTCTCATAACTGCAGGCATGTACATGAGCGGGATTATTAAAAACACCTATTTCCCGATGGTTGACTTTGATACATTTGAATTAAATATTGCCTTTACACCGGGTGACGGGGTAAAACAAACCCGGTCTTATCTTAAAAGATTTGAAAAAGCTGTATGGGAAGTTAATGAAAATCTGAAAGAAAAATTTGGCGAAGACGAAGATATTATCGAACGCCTAAGAACAACTATTGGATACGGTTTTAACGGACAGGAATCCGGATCGCATGCCGGAACTTTACGGGTATATCCCCGTGATCTTGAGGGCCTGCCCATTACCGGTCACGAAATTGCCAATATGGTCAGGGAAAAAATAGGACCGGTGCCGGAAGCCAGAAAGTTCACAGTGGGTGGCAGAAACCGCTGGGGATCGCCGGTATCTATAGGGTTAATGAGCCGGAACCTGGGTGAGCTGGAAGAGGCAAAAAATTACTTAATGAAACAACTGGAAGAGTTGCCTCAGCTGAAAGATATTAACGAAAATGTGGCATTGGGAACACAGGAAGTGCGACTTTCTCTGAAACCTAAAGCCTATTTCCTCGGGCTGGATGAAAATGCGATATCCCGTCAGATACGCCAGGGATTTTATGGCGGTCAGGCCCAGCGATTGCAGGAAGGCAGGGACGAACTCAGGGTGTGGGTACGTTATCCCAGATCAGACCGGCTCACCCTGGGGCAAATGGAACGAATGAAAATAAAAACACCTGCCGGAGATTATCCCCTTATTGAACTGGCAGATTATCATATGGAACGTGGACCTGTATCGATTAACCGGTTTAACGGATCGCGGGAAATCCGTGTGGAAGCTGAAACTGTAAATCCTTTTGCTTCGGTGCCCGAAATTCTGGAACAAGTTGACCGTGAAATTATGCCTGTCCTGCTATCCCAGTATTCAGGCATACGATACACATACCAGGGGCAGCAAAAATACAGTCAGGAGGCAATAAAAAAGATAATGCTCTATTTTTCAATGGCATTTATAACCATAATTTTTATCCTGATCATACATTTCAGAAGTTTTCCGCAAACACTTATTATTATCGCAATGATCCCCTTATCCATGCTCGGTGTTTTCTGGGGGCATGGCATACACGACAAGCCCCTGTCTATTATGAGTCTTTGGGGTATGGTGGCCCTTACCGGTGTAATTATCAACGATGCAATTGTTTTTCTTACCAAATATGATGGCCTCTTATTACAGGGATATAAGGTTAAAGAGGCTGTAATTGAAGCCGGGAAAACCAGGCTGAGGCCTATTATGCTAACCACACTTACTACAACAATAGGATTATTCCCGATTATCCTGCAAAAAAGTGTACAGGCCCAGTTTTTAATTCCTATGGCCATCAGCCTTGCTTATGGTGTAGCTATAGGAACGGTATTTATTCTTATATTTTTCCCGGTTTTGATAATGCTGCTTAATGATTTTAGAAGATGGACCCGCCATTTATGGACCGGTGAAAAACCCGAACCCGAAGATGTGGAAGTAGTAATTATACATCAGCGGCGCAAGTCAAACTAACTATTAGATAATTTAATGTTGTAAATCCTGAAATTAAAAATACTTATGTATACTACAAAATTCAGAATCTTTTATGTAATAGTATTTATATTGCTCTTAAATCCATTAATACAAGGTCAGCAGGATGAAGACCTCCCACTTTCAGGTGCCATAGAATATGCATTGAAAAACAACTATGGAATAATTATTTCGCGAGGCAATTCTCAAATAGCAGGCATCAGTAATTCCTGGGGAAATGCCGGACGATATCCTTCTATAGGATTTGATGTTTCCAACAGAAACAGTTACGATATTACTGATCCAAATATCACCAACAATTTTGTTACGGCAGGATTGGGCCTGCAATGGAATTTATTTAACGGTTTTCGTGTGTGGATTACAAAAGAGCAGCTTGCACAACTTGAAAATCTTGCCCATGGTCAAAGTGCCGTGGTGATTGAATCTACCATAGATGACATTATAATGGGATATTACCTTGTTTTGTTGCAAGACAAAAAACTTGAGGTGTTTGAAAAAGTTAAAACCCTTTCAGAAGACCGGTATAAATATGAACTTGCCAGAAAAGAACTCGGTGGTTCTCTTACGTATAATGTGCTGCTGGCAAAAAATGTGTATTTATCGGATAAAGCAAATTATTTAACCCAGGAAGTAGTCTACCGGAATGCCTTTCGGAACCTCAATTATCTGATGGGCTTTGAATCTGAGAGATTTTGGAATTTTACCGATCCCTTTGAAGCCGACAGTATGGAATATGTATTTGGCGATTTACTTGAAAAAATGAAATCAGATAACCGGACGCTTAAAAATCAGTACATCAATTTACTGCTAAAACAAAGTGAACTTAATATTAAAAAAAGCTCACTATATCCTTCCCTGTCATTATCTGCCGGAATTGAAGATAACTGGTCACGAATAGCAAATCCGGCAGGAAATTCATCTACAGGTAATGGTGTAAGTGCCTATGGAAACTTAAATCTTTCTTACGATATTTTTGCAGGGGGAACTAAAAGAAGGGCTGTTAAAATTGCATCAATTAACGAAGAACTTGCCCAAACCGAAATAAATCAGATAATACATAACCTGACCAACCAGCTATATAATGAATTCGACTATTATAATGTGCGCAGGGAATTGCTTGACGTTGAAAGAGAGAGTTTACAAGCCGCAGAATTAAATTTACAGATCGCCGAAGAAAAATATAAATCCGGCGTTATTAATTCATTTAATTATCGCGATATCCAATTAATTTATATCCAATCAGCACTTTCAGAACTCGAAGCCATTTATAATCTTATCGGTTCACATACAGCCCTTACGAGATTAACAGGAGGATTTATAACACAATAGGGATTATGTTTTTGTGAAAGGATATTGTATGAAAGGCCAGAAACAATAAAGAAATAGTAATACCGAAATAAAAATATCGGATATAATAAGTATTTTTCTGCTCCATAAAAGTTTATTTTCCATAATTACAAATAAAATTCTAAGTACAAGCTGAACGGCAAAAAACAAAAAAATCCTGATACTATAAGGATTATATTCTTTTGCAAGCTCAGATTTACCCGTTACTATTGATGAGAATGCTCTCGACAATCCTGTGCTTATTGTTTTATTACCACTAATTTCTTTATACATTGATGGGATCGGGTGATTTCCCTTTTCTGCTGAAAAAATGCCGGAATAAATAAAAATTAAAAGTATAATTCCTGTAAAAATAAAATTAACAATCGGGTAAGGCCTTCTGAAAAAATTATTTCTCATCGTTTTTGGTGGTATCCGAAACCTCATCTACAAATTCTCTGAGAGCCCGGCCTGCAGCTTTACCCAGTTTGCCTGCCTTTTCCTCATCAGGAATTTCCTCAATGGCTTTTTTTAAATCATCACCTACATCATCCAAAGTTTCATCTACAGTATCTTCAAGGTCATCCAGTGTTTTTTCCAGGTCTTTTCCGAATTCTTTGTTAAACTCCTTCTCAAATTCCTTACTCCATTCATCTTCATTAATTTGTATTCCTTTTTTGAATTTATCCTGTATTCTATCCCATTTCTTATGACCATCTGAAAAAACAAGCAATGTCCAGATTAAGGCAAAACAAAATCCTACAATTGATACAGATAATGCAGCTGTAGTAATTCCGGTTGCCCCGTTAGCTTTGCGCGCCTGTGTAAGGCCAACAGCACCCAAGATAATACCAATGGAACCAAAAACAAGGCCGGCAATAAATGTACAGGGAATAATACCAAGAGGAATTGCAAGGACTCCGAGTACCAACCCTGCTATGCCGAGACCCTGGCCTGCAGTAGTTTTATGTTGTTCTGTCATAGTATTGAATTTTATTTATATAAATATACTAAGTTAAATAATTCTTTGTGTAAAATAAAAAAGGGGATACAAATTTGTAATCCCCTTTTTAGTTTAGTGAATTTAGGTTTATTTTTCAGCAAGGTTTTCTTCATTCTTTGGCTCTATAATAGTACTGTTTTGATAAACCGCATAAGCAGTTTGTATCGATTCAAAATCAAAATTTTCCAGAATAGTATAAAAAGTTACCAGTTCTCCTTCCGGTTGATATTCATTAAACCTTCGCACCATTTCATGGTTTATAACTACTTTCTCAGAATCAGCAGGAACAATGGACTGTTTTACTTCAACGTTTTTGATTGTTTCTGTTAAATTTGATTTTTTTAGATTGTTCTGGCCATTTACACATACGATTATTAAAAGGCCCATTGCAGCTAACAGGAGTTTTACAGGTTTCATGAGTTTTAAGTATTTTATGTAACGTTTTGGTGTTTATTATTATATACCTGTAAATACCTAAAAATGTTTTTTTTATTCCATCAACATCAAAAATGTTTTGATAAATTAAAACAGCGCAATTACAACAGAACAAAAAAAAAGGATTTGTAATTAATAAATCCTTTTTTAACTTAAGTTCTTTAGTTCTGAATACTCTCCAGTAATATTTCCAGAATTTTCCTGGCCGCCAGGGACACGGAAGTTCCGGGGCCAAAAATTCCAATAACTCCCGCATCATACAGAAACTGGTAATCCTGAGGAGGGATCACACCCCCTGCTATAACCATTATATCTTCCCGACCTAACTTCCTCAATTCCTCCATCACTTGTGGGATTAATGTTTTATGACCCGCCGCAAGGCTGGAAACGCCAAGAATATGTACATCATTTTCAACCGCCTGTCGTGCTGCTTCTGCAGGTGTTTGGAATAATGGACCAATATCCACATCGAAACCGATATCGGCATAGCCTGTGGACACTACTTTTGCCCCTCTGTCGTGTCCGTCCTGTCCCATCTTAGCAATCATAATCCTGGGTTGTCTGCCATCAAGTTCTGCAAATTTACTGCATAGCTCCTGTGCTTTTTTAAAATTACTGTCGCTAGCTGATTCAGTGGAATATATTCCGGAAATAGAACGGATTACAGCCTTATACCTGCCGGAAACTTTTTCGATGGCAAAGGATATCTCGCCAAGGGTAGCTCTAACTTTTGCAGCTTCTATAGATAATTCAAGAAGATTCCCCTTACCCGATTTTGTTGCTTCAGTAATATTATCCAGCGCTTCCTGAACTTTATTATTATCTCTTCCCTCCTTTAATTGTTGCAGCCGAATAATCTGGGCATCCCGCACAGCGGTATTATCAACCTCAAGAATATCTATCGGATCTTCCTTTTCCAGTTTGTACTTATTTACGCCAACAATAATATCACGTTTAGCATCTATTCTTGCCTGTTTCCTTGCTGCTCCTTCTTCGATTCGCATTTTTGGCAATCCGGTTTCAATAGCCTTTGCCATTCCTCCCAACTCTTCAATCTCGCGAATATGTTCCCAGGCCTTGTTCGCCAGCTCATGGGTTAATGATTCCACATAGTACGATCCTGCCCAGGGATCTACTGATTTTGTAATGTAGGTTTCTTCCTGTAAATATATTTGAGTATTCCTTGCTATGCGGGCTGAAAAATCAGTAGGCAGTGCAATCGCCTCATCCAGGGCATTGGTATGTAAACTCTGGGTATGCCCTAAAACAGCAGCTGTAGCTTCTATACAGGTTCGGGCCACATTATTAAAAGGATCCTGTTCAGTAAGGCTCCATCCTGAAGTTTGTGAATGTGTGCGCAAAATAAGTGATTTCGGATTTTTTGGATTAAATTGTTTTACAATTTTTGCCCAAAGCATCCGTGCTGCACGCATCTTAGCAATTTCCATAAAATGATTCATCCCTATTGCCCAGAAAAAAGAAAGCCGCGGAGCAAAAGAATCAATATCCATACCTGCATTCACTCCGGTTCGCAAATATTCAAGTCCATCAGCAAGGGTATATGCCAGTTCAATATCAGCAGTTGCACCAGCCTCTTGCATATGGTACCCTGAGATACTTATTGAATTAAACTTTGGCATATTTGCAGTAGTGTATTTAAAAATGTCGGCAATGATCCGCATCGAGGTATCTGGTGGGTATATGTATGTATTGCGGACCATAAACTCTTTAAGGATATCGTTTTGTATAGTGCCGCTAAGTTCTTCAAGTGTAACGCCCTGTTCGAGTGCAGCCACTATATAAAAAGCCATAATGGGCAATACGGCACCATTCATGGTCATAGAAACCGACATTTTATTTAAAGGAATCTGGTCAAAAAGAATTTTCATATCCAGAATGGAATCTATAGCCACGCCGGCTTTCCCAACATCGCCCACTACCCGTTCATGATCGGAATCATAACCCCGGTGAGTTGCCAGATCAAAGGCTACAGATAGCCCCTTTTGTCCGGCAGCAAGATTTCTCCTGTAAAAAGCATTTGATTCTTCAGCAGTTGAAAAACCTGCATACTGACGAATGGTCCAGGGACGCATTACATACATTGTAGCATATGGCCCCCTCAGATAAGGTGGCAAACCTGCTGCATAATCCAGATGTTCGAGGTTGTGCAAATCTTCAATAGTATAAGCAGATTTTACCGGAATCAATTCAGGAGTCATCCAGGTTTTATCTTCTTTCTGAACTTTCTCCTGGTTTGCTCTTGCAAACTTGTCTGAAATAACCTGCTGTATATTTGTTTTTTTAAAATCTGGTTTCATAATTAAATTGAAAATTAAAATGATTTGATCCCCAATAATTCGTTAAACTCTTTTAATGTATCCAGCATATTTGATTTAAGGTGAATAAAATATTTTATCCCGGCAGCCTGCAAATCTTCGATATTTTTCGGGGAACCGGCAACAACAAGTATTTTATGTTTTAATTTCTGATAAATTAATGGTACCAAATCGATATATTCTTCATCAGAACTGCAAATAACAATAATATCAGCCCCTGAACTTTCAGCTGCGTGCACCCCTTCATCCGCAGTATTAAATCCATTGTTATCTATAATTTGGTATCCAGCCGTAGCAAAAAAGTTATTTGAAAATGCGGCACGTGCTTTTCTCCAGGTTAAATTGCCAATGGTAAACAGAAATACTTTGGGCTTTGAATCCGATGTTTCAATATTTAGTCTGAGTTTTTCAAAATCCTCAGCCATCCGAAAATCCTTTATAGAATCGCAAATTGTATTCTCCTGAGTTTCTTTATCCGGGAAGGCAATTGACGTGTTAATTTTATCCAGCGCTGTATCCAGAGGATTTGCATATTGGTTGGTACCCACTAAAACTTCTTTGCGAAAAGCCAGATTTTTTCTTCGGTTTTCTGCAGTCTCTTTTATTTTTTTCTGTATTACACCATTTTTAATTGCCGAAACATAACCTCCTTCTTCCTCAATCTCTAGAAATAGTTTCCAGCTTTCACTGATTAAAGAATCGGTGAGATTTTCTATATAATATGATCCTGCTGAAGGATCGACTGTTTTATCAAAGTATGCTTCTTCTTTAATCACCATCTGCGTATTTCGGGCTATCCGTTTTGAAAAATCCGATGGTTTTCTAAAAACACTATCATAGGGCGACACCAACAGGGAATCCGTACCCCCGATAATTGCCGACATAGATTCGGTGGTTACCCTCAGCATGTTTACATAAGGATCGTAAAGAGTTTTATTGCATTTTGCGGTAACAGAGTGAATGTACATTTCTGCTGATTCCACTGAAGAGGGCTTATATTCATTAACAATTTTTGCCCACAAATAACGGACAGCCCTCAATTTGGCAATTTCCATAAAATAATTAGACCCGGTACCCAATACAAACTGAATCCGCGGTGTGATATCCTCGATGGATAATCCAGCCTGGGTAAGTCTGTGCAAATATTCAACACCCATGGCTAAACTAAAAGCCAGCTCCTGAGTTATTGAAGAACCGGCATTTGAAAAATTCAAACCATGAATTGAAAGTATTCTAAAACCAGGTAATTCTCTAACTGATTTTTTAATAAAGGTTGCAAGCTCTTGAATATCCTCTTCTTCTGATAAATAAAAATTACCTGTAGCCGTAAGATTTCCCAACGGATCATAATCCATTGAACCGAAAACTTTTTCCATATCTGATCCTGTTTCAGAAATTACTTTTACAAGAAAGGTGAATATTTCAGGTGAATATCTGCCCGTATTCAGGTTTATCTTGTTTTGGGTAAGGTCGATGCCATTGATCAGTTTTGATATATCTTCCGCACCAAAAATTTGCTTTTTAATAAAAGAAAATCCAACGGAACTGACTCCCCTTTGGAGCAAAAACAAGGCTTCTTCATTGGCTCTTTTTATATTTTCAACAACAATATCCTGCCGGATTTCCCATTGGTTTAATGTTTTTTTTGTACCTCTTACATAAGGAAATTTTCCCGGGGACACATTAAGATACTCAATATCTTCAAGATCTTCTTTACGATAATAAGGCCTGACCCGGATACCTTCAATGGTTTCCCAGACCAATTTTTTCTCATAATCAGCGCCCCTGAGATCATTCAAAATTATCGATTCCCATTCTTCCGTGCTTACAGCAGGAAATTCACTAAACAACTTTTCCTGATTTTCCATTTTTATAATATTCTGTTAAAACCATCCCTTATTGCTATTGGCAAACCAGAATTTTTTATTCGCCCCAACTAAAGGATAATATTGTGATATTTATTTGTCTAATTAATTTAAAAGTATACAGTAAAAGGCAGAGCCGTATTGATAAAAACTATTACAAAAGTTATGTGAAAAAAATCCGTTTTGAATTTTGAAAACTATTCAAGTGAACCAATCATTTTTTTTGGATCAACCCACTTGTCAAATTGTTCTTCAGAAACCAAACCAAGGTTTAATGCAGCCTGTTTGAGTGTTGTTCCTTCTTTGTGAGCTTTTTTTGCAATTTTTGCAGCGTTTTCATATCCAATATGTGTATTCAGTGCCGTTACCAACATCAAT
>JAFGSZ010000038.1 GCA_016934395.1 Bacteroidales bacterium | reverse complement strand
GCCCACTATAAACAGAATTATATGTATATCCTCCTACATTTTTATAGATGGGACAGGCATTCAAACATGCCCCGCATCTTATACATGACAAAGCTTCGGATTGGTCGGGCAAATTATAAAGATGACTGCGACCATTGTCCAATAAAATAATAACCATCCGTTCAGGACCATCTGGTTCAGATTCTTTACCGGGACCGAAAACAATCGAATTGTAAACCGTTACTTTTTGTCCAGTTCCATGCGCAGATAACAGTGGCCACATTAAATCAAGATCCTTCATCGTTGGCAGGATCTTTTCAATTCCTGCTAATACAATATGCACTTTGGGAAAAGAATAAGACATAAATCCGTTTCCTTCATTTTCGGTAAGTGCAATAGCTCCTTCTTTAGCCAATAAAAAATTAGCTCCCGTAATGCCCACCTTGGCTGTTCTAAAAGCCTTGCGTAATTTTTGCCTCACAAAAGCGGTCATCTCTTCGGGTGTAGCATCAATGGATGTTGAAAATTTTTCATGAAATAGAGCTGCTACATCCTTTTTCGATTTATGCATTGCCGGAGTTACAATATGGTAAGGTTTTTCCCCCGCAACCTGCACAATAAATTCACCCAAATCGGTTTCAATCGAATCAATACCGGCTTCTTTAAGCTTTTCATTGAGATCCACCTCTTCGGTGGTCATGGATTTACTTTTTACAACGCTGGAAGCATCTGTTTCATTAATCACTTTAAGAATAATATCTCCTGCCTCATCACTATCTTGTGCCCAAAACACCTCACTCCCATTTGCAATGGCATTTTTCTCAAAATCTTCCAGAAAATCAGGTAAATCAGTCAATACCTTTCTTTTTAAAAGAGCAGCTTTATTTCTGGCAAGTTCTAAATTTTTATATCTGGCTTTACCTTTATCGAAAGCAGCATCGTATCGGGAAATATTGAAGCCCAGTGTAGCCCGGTGTTTATAATCAAAGGCAACACGTTCAGCTTCTTTCAAAAATATTTTTTCTTTTTTTCCTGACATCAAATACCTCGTTTGTGCTGATTTATAGAAACAAAGAAGCCTCTAAAATGAAAAATAAAATTTTATTTAAGGGGAATTTTTTCTACTCTGCGTTGATGTCTTCCACCTTCAAAACCAGTGGTAAAGAAAGCATTAATAATTTTCAACGCTTCCTGTTGCTTTAGAAAACGACCGGGCAATGCACATATATTGGCATCATTATGCAATCGGGCCAGATAGGCAATTTCTGTATTCCAGCAAACCGCCGAACGAATGCTCTGGTGTTTATTAACAGTCATACTAATGCCATTTCCGCTTCCGCAGATGGCTATTCCAACCTCACATTCGCCCTTTTCAACAGCATTTGCCAGTGGATGTGCATAATCAGGATAATCAGTGCTGTCATCCGAATCAGTACCGAAATCTAACACTTCAATTCCTTTTTTTAACAATTCCCCTTTCAAAAACGTTTTAAGGTTATACCCTGCATGGTCCGAACCTATACCTATTTTATTGAAAAGCATATCTTTTTTGTTTTCAAAGATAATAAATTCCCGCGCTTTAATCTTTGTTTAATAACCTGTTGAAAATTCGTTAATATTTAAGCGTAACTAATGAAAACATTTTATAGGAAATATCGTAATTTTTTTCATACACTCACTTTTTTGCCATCATCAAAAAAGAAAACAGTTTCTTCTGATTTACTTTTTCACAGTTTTACCCGATATAATAAACAGTTGCCTCCAATTAATTATTAAATTTGTACTTTCTTAACCGTTGTTGATAACAACAACTATATATTTGAACTTTAAATTTTTAAGTGGTCTTATAAGCCGTTGATAAAAGAACCTCAAAATGTTCATTTCAATACCAAACAACCACAATGGATTCTTTTTTTAAACACTATCAACAGCCTTATAACATCACCATATTATTTTATAAACTTTTATAATAATGAATATTAATAGTGAATGGTTGAAAAAAGGTTTTGTTGACGAAACAATTCCTGCTGGCGTAGATTTGATAGAAGCTATTAAAAAGCTCAAAAAAGAGAAGAATGCACTGCTGATGGCCCATTATTATCAGGAAAATGAGATTCAGGATATCGCTGATTTCGTTGGCGATAGTCTTGCACTTGCCTGGGAAGCTTCCAAAACCAATGCAGATATTATTTTATTGTCGGGTGTTTTATTTATGGGGGAAACCGCCAAAATATTATCGCCTGATAAAAAGGTGCTTATCCCTGATTTTAATGCTGGTTGCTCTTTGGCAGACAGCTGTCCTGCCGATGCTTTCGAAAAATTTATTAAGCAATATCCGGGGCATACTGTTGTAACTTACGTAAATACTTCTGCAGATGTTAAAGCCTTGTCAGATATAGTGGTTACATCAACCAATGCCGTTAAAATTATCAACAGCATTCCCAAAGACCAGAAAATTATTTTTGGTCCCGACCGAAACCTTGGGAATTATTTACAAAGTATTTCCGGAAGAGATATGGTTATTTGGGATGGTGCCTGCCATGTACATGAAAAATTTTCGGTTGAGAAAATTGTTCAATTGAAAAAGGAATTCCCTAATGCAGAGGTTATTGCTCATCCTGAATGTAAAAAGCCAGTACTCACAATTTCTGATTTTATTGGTAGCACCGCAAGTTTGTTGAAATACACACAATCTTCTGATTGCAATGAGTTTATTGTAGCAACAGAATCCGGTATTCTTCACCAAATGCAATTGGCTTCAAAAGACAAGACTTTTATACCTGCTCCTCCTTCCGATTCTACCTGTGGGTGTAACGATTGCGAATTTATGCGTTTAAATACGCTGAAAAAGATCTACTTGACTTTAAAATATGAATATCCTGAAGTGAATGTGGATGAAAGTATCAGAATAAAGGCTCTCAAACCCATTGAAAGAATGTTTGAACTGTCAGGAGATTTGTTGAAAAAATAGATTTATTTAATTTTTCCCTTTTCTGTTTCGCTTTTAGTGATTTTTGTTTGTTTTTTTATCGTATTTAATTTTTTACCTTTATGATTTATGATCTTCGGGTATATTTTCTTCATATTATTTAATTATGAGAAGGTTAAATACTTGAATTTATTAAAAAAGATAAATTATTCAGATATTTTTTACAAAAGAGAAAAGTGTAAAGGAGTTTTGCATGAAAGGGATTTCATTGTTGCTTGTTGAAGATAATGTTTTAAATCAGAAGCTTATATTTCTTACTCTTTCGAAATATGGTTTTAGGATCGATGTCGCCAATAATGGAAAAGAAGCTCTTGATAAACTTGAAAATAAAAGTTACGATATTATTCTGATGGATTTAATGATGCCCGTTATGG
>JAFGSZ010000037.1 GCA_016934395.1 Bacteroidales bacterium | reverse complement strand
TGCGGCATTGGGTATTACAGCAGTTTTAGTTCCCGATGTAGTATAAATTGTTCCATCAGGCGCTGTATAACTATCACAGGCAGTTTCAGTAATTGAACCGGAAGAACTGCTGTTGATAGTCAGGTTAATAGTAATCGTACTATCGCAACCTGCGGCATTGGGTATTACAGCAGTTTTAGTTCCCGAAGTAGTATAAATTGTACCATCAGGCGCTGTATAACTATCACAGGCAGTCTCGGTAATTGAGCCGGAAGAACTGCTGTTGATGGTCAGGTTGATGGTTATTGTACTATCACAACCTGCGACATTGGGTATTACAGCAGTTTTAGTTCCCGATGTAGTATAAATTGTTCCATCGGGGGCGGTATAACTATCACAGGCAGTCTCGGTAATTGAGCCGGAAGAACTGCTGTTGATGGTCAGGCTGATGATTATTGTACTATCGCAACCTGCGGCATTGGGTATTACAGCAGTTTTAGTTCCCGATGTAGTATATATTGTTCCATCGGGGGCGGTATAACTATCACAGGCAGTTTCGGTAATTGAACTGGTTGAGCTGTTATGCGTCATCCCGTCACAATTTTTATCAATATCATCACAAGATTCTGTTGCGCCCGGGAATGTTGCCCCGTCAATATCATTACAATCACCAACCGGATCGGAAGCCATAGCTTCACCGGAATCCATACAATCGCAGTCAATACTGGCAACCGTAGAAGAGGCATCTGGTCTGTATCCATCATCGTCTGCATCAATATAACAAATTTCACTTCCATTACAGTCCTGATCTATACCATCTCCGGGTATTTCTGTGGCACCCGGATATACAGTACTATTAGAGTCATCGCAGTCTCCTACCGGATCAGAACTGGTTGCTTCTCCGGAATCCATGCAGTCGCAATCGGCACTGGCAACTGTAGAAGAAGCATCAGGCCGATATCCATCGTTATCAGCATCTTTATAACAAGTTTCGCTTGCGTTACAGTCCTGGTCAATACCATCTCCGGGTATTTCTGTGGCGCCCGGGTGTATGGCAGCATCGGTATCATTGCAGTCACCTGTAGGATCGGAACCGGTTGCTTCACCGGAATCCATACAGACGCAATCGACACTGGCAACAGTTGCAGAAGCATCAGGCCTGTATCCGTCATCATCAGCGTCCTTATAACAAATATCACCTCCGTTACAATCCTGATCAATCCCATCAGCAGGAATTTCGGGAGCTCCCGGATAAATAGTTGGATTCAGTTTATTGCAGTCCACGCCATCCAATGAACCATCGCCATCACTATCCGGATTATTGGGATCCGATTCGGATGCATCCACCAGACCATCATGGTCTGCATCTTCGGTTCCATCCATCAGACCATCATCGTCCGTATCATTATCCGTAGCAATGGTTGTGGTTAAGGGATTTGCATCAGCAACCCATCCAGCTGCTGTTCCCAAATAGGAGACCCTGTTCAACGCATAAGTACCATCACTGGTTCCTCCGGGTATTGGTGCTGAACGGCCCTTTTCAAGGCCATCTGTTAATCCGTCATCATCAGAGTCCGAATCTTTAGGATTGGTTTCACCAGGATCAACACTGCCATTATCATTCAGATCTTCATCACCATCAAGTAATCCGTCATCATCGGTATCTGCATCTGTTGGATTAGTCTCGGTTCCATCCACCAGACCATCATAGTCTCTGTCTTCAGCTCCATCGTTTATTCCGTCATTGTCCGAATCAGCATCTCTGGGATCGGTTTTTGTGGCTGGATTGGCATCTGCCATCCAAAGTAGCGATGTTCCAAAGTAAGCAACCCCGGTTCCTTCACTTGTTCCGCCGGGCAATCGTGTTGCGCGGCCCATTTCCAGTCCATCTGTAAGTCCGTCACCATCTGTATCAGCAAGCCTGTTGTTTAATGAGTAAGTAATTTCTTCACCATCACTTAGACCATCGTCATCGGTATCTGAATCTTTGGGATTCGTTTCTCCGGGATCTAAAATTCCATCTTGATCAATATCTTCAGCGCCATCCAGAAGGCCGTCATTGTCTGTATCGGCATCCAAAGGGTCTGTACCAATTGTTATCTCAATAGCATTATCTATACCGTCGCTGTCATCGTCCTGCCCATAAGCCATGGTGCCTGAGATCGACACAACACATACCAAAAAGAAAAACATTTTTTTCATAATGTCCTGATTGTTTGAATTGTTAAACTGGAATGTATACGTAATATTCTGATATATTATCTCAATTTTTCTTAAAAAATATACCTTATTAGCCTTTGCGACTGAGCGGAAAATTGAAAAATACCGGCAAACAGTATTGTTGTGAAAAAGCCTGCGAAACAAATTTTACATTTCATACTAAAATTGGATTAAGAGTGAGATTTATTTTATCTGATAATATACTTGTAAATGAACTTCTTATCCCGGAAATATTTCTACTTGCCGATACCCCTGATATTTACTCTGAATTTAGAATAAGTTTTTTGATACACAATATACCCAACCTGTTAATAACGTAATTTTTTAACTTTTTTATTGAAAAAGAGTAAAATGAGGGAAGGCTGATCAACTGAAACCAAAAGACGCCTGTTTATATGTTCAACACCATCTTTGAAAAAACGGTTTAGCCATAAATCAGCATTTGCCATTTATTTCGAATTGCTCCAAACTTTGTAGTATAAACAGTTTATATATTACTCCATTCTGATTTATTAATTCTGAAGATATTTACCGGCATATCTCTAAAGATAGTTTGTTTCGTCAGGCTCATGCCATTATTTTTTGCTACTTTCTCGGATCTGATATTATCTACATGTATAATTGAAATCAAAGAATCTGTAACATTATTTTCAAATGCATAGTCCCGGCATTTTTTAGCAGCTTCGGTAGCATATCCTTTATTGCGGAATTTTGGCAAAATGGAATAGCCAATTTCCAATTCCTCAATATCATCCACCTCCTGTATTAATAACCCGCATTGTCCGATAAACTCACCGCTAGTTTTATTGATCAGAACATTCATTCCACCCAGGTTATTTTTGTAACGGTTTTCTATTCGTTGAAACCATTCTTCACAATGTTCTTCCGGGGTTTTGGTTTTGTCCATACCGAAGAATCCGGCCACAGTTTTATCTTTGAATAATTCAAGCCAGGAATTAAAATCAGTCCGTTCCAGAAGCCTGAATATTAATCGGTTTGTTTCCTGTCCGGTTAATAGGTATTTCATCGATATTTTATTAATGCCACCAAAATTATTCTTACTATTAAAATTTAAACAATTCTTCCAGGTTAGTCCTGTAACCAATAGATATTGCCCATGTATTATCCAAATAATAATTATTTGTTCGAATTAGTTTACCATCTACTGATAATCCTGCTAATCCTATTCCAATTCCAAATGTATCGTATTTTCTATTGCCTTTGGTGACATGCTCCATATACCGCCCGTATCGCAGGGCGAAATATATAATATTCAGATAATTCATTCTTACTTCACTTCCAATTTTATGCATGATTTCGTGCATCTCTTCAGCAAAGCCATTTGGCGCATCATAAAATGACTGGTATAATGCCCTGAACGGAGAAATATCCGGATCTTTTCCCTGCACTATGGTAGTACCTGTATTATCATAAACCGGGGGCGTGGGGACAAGATATTTATCAGCCTGGTAAGCCAGGTCTATGTTGAGCCGGAGATCTTCTGCCAGATAAAAATCCGGATTAATCAGTACTCCAATCCTGAGAACTGCCGGGATAAATGACTTCGATATATTCGGATCATCGGTGTATGTTATTCTGGGGCCAAAATTATTAATTACTCCTCCAACATTAAAGTTTAACATTGAATTTTCGGAGATGGCAAAACCGGTATAATATTCAGAACCGATATCAATGGCGAATGTATTGAGCGGCTTTATTGTATAACCGGTGGTCAGTTCTCCTTCACCGATTTTACTATAAATATATTTCAGACCCAGACCCAAGGACCAATTTTCAGAAATAATATGACTGAATGAGATTTGACCGGATAAATCACGGGGTCTATTAATATTAGCCAGATCCCCGAATTCATTTCGGATGATTATGTTTCCCTGGCTAAAATATTTGAGAGCAAAACCAATTGAATTTTTTGAATTGATGGAAAAATATGCATTGCCTTCGATCAGAAAAATTTCATCTATATAATTTCTCAGCCAGGGCATATAGGAAAAGCTGCCTCCGGCATATCTTCCGTTTTTTGCCAGTAAGGCAGGATTTTGAATTAGCCCGGCATCGTTGTAAAATGATGAAGATACTGCGCCAATCTCCCCGGTAGCCCCTATACGTGCATTTGGGAACAATTCCAGAAACGGCAGGGTTGTTTTAACCGGGTTAATTTCAATTACCTGAGAATACGTATAAACATTTATCAGTATGAGCATTAATAAAAGAATTCTTTTCATAGGAGAAAAAATAAAATAACGAATTAAATATTCTGAATTATAGAATAACACTCTTTTATAGGGTCAGACAAGTTAGTTCCGCTTTATCCTTCAAATTTCCATTTTCCAAATCCCTGTATACCGGGATACAAATTAATACCGTTTTTGAAATACTTATTAATAATAACGATCATATCAAAACGGTATTGCATAAATAGCTTAATGTACCAGATTAAACTCGTATAAATTTTAAATGTATAAAATTTAACCTGAATTCGGAACATATTTTATCAACCCATACTTGTGGGTAGCTCTTCCAATATCCAGCAGATACTTGTTTGTTATTGAAAATTGATGATGTTCACCAAATTAATTCTGATGATAACCCGATAAAGTATAAATTTTTATATCTGCATTTCATTTAATATTTTCCAAAAGAAAAGTTGAAAAATTGGGGAAACAAGATTATACAATCCTTAGAAAATTAATGATAGGGTATTATTTATAAAATGGACCGGATTTAATTGTATTTCAATTCTTTTTTAACCACAATAAAGCTTCCTCTTCTGTAGAAAAAAATTTGATGTTTTTTGTGGATGTAACACTCGTAACAAAAGCTGCTAAAACTCTAGCTACAGGATGCATTCCGAAAACGGCAACCTTTTCCGTGAGTTCATACTCGTTCATTTCTTTATAAATTACTCTTGCGGCAGGCGAACTTTTACCCGATTGGTTAAGATTTACCAGCTGTTTAACTTTTCCCGGAAAAAGGGAATAGATCGTTTTGTAATTTTTTCGTATTACTGCTGCATGTTCGTCTGTCTGTTCACCTACTGCTTCTATATAGAGGATATTGTTAGTAAGTAATATAATCCTTGTTTCTCCTACTCGAAATTCCTTTTCGCTAATTTGTTCCAATTCCAACTTTTGGCCCATTACAAAACTACTATGTTATATTAAATATCAATTTCTAAAAAAATATACTCTGAAGAATTCAAGTTAATGGAAAATTTATAAAATATTATAAAAACCTATTTATTTCGTTTTTCACAAGTATTATTTTTTCGTTAACATCCATTAGTAGGAAATAATTTTTAACGGATGGATTACCGGATGAAATGCTTTTTTATATTCTCAAAATCCAACGGAATTATTTAAAAAATTATTCTTCCTTAATCAGATAAAGCCGGTTATCTTCCACCTTATAATACATTGGCGCTACACTAATTCTGGGATAACGGAGTCTGAGCCGTTTGGCCTCGCTCAATATAAAATCAATTTCATTTCCAATTTCAAACATGGGAGCAAAGTGTGCAAAATGGTCTTCGGCTGTATCTTTATCCCAGCCTGCCTCTTCAACAAGTCCGTTAATAAATATATTCTTCCGGGAAATAAGGTTTACCATGCCGCAGTTGCTATGCGCAATAAGAGCAATATGTCGTACACCTCCAACCGAAATAGCATAAGATACCTTAAACTCACTGTAGCGCAAATTTGCCCCGCCGGTACGTATTATAAAAGCAAAGTTATCAGGAATATGAAGGTGTTTTCTGTTATCCATACACATGCCCACCAGGAGTTGTGCAGTTGAATAATCATCAAGGGATCTGTTTAGATTATGGTATTCCAGCAGCAAACCAATAGGTGTATTTCGGTAGGGTTTTAAAATATCCCCGGGTTTGGAGATTTCAATGAGTTTGTCTTTCTGTTTTTTCAATATCAATAATTTTATGTTGAGCAATATTAGAAATATTTTTTATGAATTAAAACTGATTCGAATTGAATCAAGTGATCAAGTAAGATGTTTAATCGTTTATAGAAAGTAATCCGATATAGGAAAATTAGAACAATTAAAAGTAAATCAGCTTTCTAGCCACTTTTTAAATTCCTGAACTCTTTCACGGCTTACAATCAGATCATCTGAAGCATTGTTTTCCATTTTAATGAACAACCTGCTGTTTGAGTAACTCATAATTTCTTTAATGGCTGAAAATGCAAGAATATATTTCCGGTTAATCCTGAAAAAAATGGACGGATCAAGTAATTCTTCAAGCTGGTCCAGGGTATAATTTATATCATAATCTCTTCCCTGCCTGTTTTGCAGGAAAACAGATTTTTCCATACTATAAAAACACTGAATGTTATCTGTTGTAAAAACTTTTAAACGCTCACCCACTTTAACCATAAACTTGTTTTTATAACTTTTAGTAAGCGTGTGCAGAATATTTTCGAAAACATGTTGAGGGTAAACCAGGGATTGATTTTTTTCTTTAAATTTTTTAATTGCATTTCCTAGTTCAGCCAGGTCTATAGGTTTTAGCAGGTAATCGATACTATTTACTTTAAACGCCCGCAAGGCATACTCGTCATATGCAGTAGTAAAAATTACAGGAGACGTTACTTCTGCCTGTTCAAATATTTCAAAACTTAATCCGTCGGCCAGTTGAATGTCCATAAATATCAAATCGGGCAGGGCGTGATTATTAAACCATGATACTGATTTTTCAACCGATTGGATAATTTCTAAGATATCAATGGAAGGATCATAGGTTGAAATGAGGTTGCACAACCTTTCAGCAGCTACTTTTTCATCTTCAATAACTAGGCATTTCATACTTCAACCGTTTTTAGTATAGGCAGTTTTACTTCAAAATAGTACTCGGTTACATTAACAATAACCGGTTTACCGGTGAGGTAAGTGTACCTGCTTTTCAGGTTTTCCAATCCTACGGGATTGCTTGAGATGGAACTGGATTTTTTCAATATATTATTTCTTACCACGATATAGCCATCCTCTAATTCCAGGTTTATGCTTAATTGCTTTTCATCTGATATAACATTATGCTTAATGGCATTTTCTACCAGCATTTGAAGTCCCAAGGGTGCAATTTGAATATCCTGTGAATCCGAAATATTCTGGTTCAGATGGATTCCATTTCCAAACCGGATTTTTAAGAGATAAAAAAAGTTTTTTACAAACTGAAGTTCATTTTCGAGTGGAGTAAGTTCCTTTTCTCTCTGTTCCAGCACGTAACGGTAAATATCCGATAATTTTTTTATAAACTCGGGTGCCTTTTCGGGATGTTGCTCCACCAATCCGCTTAGCGTATTCAGGCTGTTAAACAAAAAGTGCGGGTTCACCTGGTTTTTAAGCGCCTCGTATTTGGCCAGTAAATTTTCTCGTTTAAGTTCTTCTGTTTTTTGAATGGTTTTCCCCCAAAAATGTACCAGATATTGAGAATAATATATGGATATTATAATCAGGTCTACGGTAATGGCAACAAAAGCATTATTGATAACATGTGTGTAAATTAAGTCTCCGGATAATCTCCAAACGTATACACTAAAAAAATAAGGTACAGCCAAACTCACCGAAATGCCATAAAAAATAAATGACAGCAAGCTGATCATATTGGCTTTTTTAGGATTTTTACTCCAGTTTAATCGCTTGCCGGTATTTACCCCCAGTATCCAATTTCCAATCCCAAAACACAGTCCTATAATAAATCCATAAGCCGTGCGGTTTACAAAACTCTGGAATGAAGAAAACCATCTGAACCCGGAAAAAATAAGACTCAATAATGCGGAAACTATCAGGAGGCCAAAAACCATAAAAATGAACATTCCGACCTGTTTTAACGCAATTTTTCTTTTCATAATTACTGGAATACTAAAAGTATACAACTATCAAAATAAGAGAAAAATCTGCATTTCTGCAGATTTATCCTCTAATATTTTATTCGGGTTTACACGCCAATAATTGTTTTTCACAATCTTCTTTGCCCCAATTTGGATAAATCTCACTTTTGGGCTCGAAGTTTTTAAACAGACCTGCAGCTTTTTCCAGTAAAGGAAGTGCGGCGGTTTTACCTCCTCCGAATTGTTCCGGGGTGTTCAATACCGAGAGTCCCTCTAAATAAACTGGACGGGGATTTTTAGGATCAAGCTTTCTTGCAAGGCCAAAACATCCTGAAGCTTTACCAGAATAAAGTGCCCCGTTATTCATCGGATCAAGTCCGATAACAGCCTGATATATCATACCCTGCATGGTATGAAGTTCCGATTCTTTATCTGTAATCTTTAGTGCAGCATCAATTTGCTTCTGGGCAAGATCAATATAATTTTGCTTCTCTTTAACATCCATTGTTTTGAATGCTAGCAGGCAATAAATCATTGAAGAGTAATATCCGGGCAGCCATTCTTCAGGTTCGGCAGCAGCAATACGTTCGAATCTGGCTGCTGATGTTTTCATATCTTCAAGACTTTGTGCCTTTCCAAAATCAGCCAGGGCAGAGCCCATTGCTGCTTCAAAATTTGGCTGACTCCAGGCTAAGGTTCCTGTAACGGCCAGTGCTAAAATTAAACTCATTGTTTTCATAATAATATGGTTTATATGGTTTATTTAATTGAAATGAACACTCCAAGAATGATTGATCGCTGCATCATTGATTTTATTGGCGATGCATGATAAATACCCTGGTCGTCAGGGACAGAGGAATAACGGTATGAATAAATTTTATCCAGACCAAATATGTTACTTACCGAGAGATGCACTACGGTAAAATACCCGAAGATATTGGTGATATAGCTTAAATTACCACTCAGGTCATGTATGCTTTTGGTTTTATCTGACATATAATCCGGAAGGTTAGGATTATTATAGGGCCTTCCGCTGGTATAATTGTAGGTTAAACATGCCTGGGTCTGAATAGTTTCTATCCAGTATTTTAATACTAACGAAAGGTTGTGACGGGCAACAAATTCGGGAGTAACGGCATATGGGTAATTTTTATATTTACGTTTGCTGTCAACAAATGAATAGGAAATCCAGTAGTTCATGTTTTTAAAAGTCTCGCTGTCTTTCCAGAAAAGATCAATCCCCTTTGCATATCCATCCCCGGTGTTCGATATATTTTCGAACTCTTCATAAACACCCGGATCATAAGTTATCAGGTTGTTGTAGGTTTTATAATATGTTTCTGCCCTGAATACCCGGTTTTCAGAAACTATCTGATAATTTAGTATAAAATGTTCGGCATTTTCAAAAGTAAGATCTGATGTGTATTTGAGGTATTCCGGTTGGGCTTGTTGATAATATTTTCCCCATGCAAATGAAAACTGGCTTTTGTCTCTGGTTTTATAGGCCATTGAAACCCTGGGTGAAACTTTCGATTCAGATGTATAGGTTGTATGCTCAGCTCTTCCTCCCACACGTAGCGCTATATTTTTAGTCATCTTGATATCACCTTCAAGATACCCCGAATACAGCAAATCCTGAACTTCCATAGGATAACTTTCGTTATTTTCAAAATCGGAGTATTTAAATTTGTAACTCAACATGTAAACTTCTCCACCGGTTTTAAAAGTTAGGGATTTATTAATAAATCCTGCTATTCCAAATCTTGAATGCAGAGTAAACAGATTTTCACTGAGTTTATCCAAATCCAGCTCTTTTTTATCCGAATCAACATTACCTGCAATTCCTGCTTTTATCATCCAGTTGTCTCCCAGTTCCTGTGAATAATTACTTTTAATAAACAGGTTTTGATTTTTAAGCCCTATTTTATTTATTGTGCTTTCAAAATTGCTGTAATCCAGTTTACTCGATGAATTATTGTACACTATGTCGGTTTTTAAAAATCCTGTTTTTCCGGTTTTAACACGGTAATAAAAATTAGCCCCCAGGCTTTGAGGAACTTTTATCCAGTCAAGTTCATGTTTTGCCATTAAAAAGTATGGATATAAATTGTTGTAATTTATTTCAGTACTGTATGCCGACCTGCTGTTTCTTTCAGTATGCCCGAGACTTGCACCTACATTCATGATGCCCACACTGGTCAGGCTTTCGTCAAAAAGTCCCGGAGTTTTCAGCTCAAGAACCGAAGACAGTGCTTGTCCGTATTCTGCTGAGTATCCACCCGTACTGAACATTACACCGTTAAACATAAAGGGTGAAAAACGGCCACGGGCAGGAAGATCCGGCATGGTTGACGAATACGGGGAGGACACCAGCATACCATCCATATAGGTTTTTGATTCAGATGCATCTCCTCCACGTACTATAATTTCTCCAGATTCTCCCTGTTTTTGAACCCCCGGGAAAAAACTAAGCGCACCAAAAACGTCCCCGTTCGAACTTGCAGTAGTTGCTATCTCTATGGGATTCAACAGAACAGCACGACTTTTTTCTCCGGCCTCAAACATGCCGGCCGTTATTACAACTTCCTCAAGCCGGGCATTTTCATGAAGGATTATTTTACGGAAAATCTGATCCTGATTTTGAGCTAATTTTTCCTTGTAAGTTTCAAAACCAATATAACTTACTACCAGTATGTCTGAATCGCCGGCTTTATAATCCAAAACAAAAAAACCTGCCGTATCGGAAATCGTTCCTTCGTATGATCCCTGAATATAAACATTAGCTCCTGTTAAAGGTATTCCTTCATGATCTTCAACCCTGCCTTTAATTATATTTTGAGCGGAAAGATTAATCTGTGCGGATATGATTAATAAGTATAGAAGCTTTTTCATTGGTTTATAAATTAAAATTCTAACCAAATCTCTTAATTAGTCTGTTGAAATAAAAAATTAAAAGGATGAGTTGAGGAATAAGGCCGATGAGTTGTATTTAATCTTGGATGATTATGTTCATGCGGATTTTAAATACAAGGCACGAGCTGGGACGCTTGCGCCATATAAAGAGAAAAGCAGGCGCTTTCTTCAGATAAAGAAACCTGCTAAAAATAGCAGGTTCCGCAAATGATATTTTAATATGGTTTGTAGGCTTATTTTTCCTTGGATTTGGTGGTAATTATAGTTATTACATCACAATCTTCAGTAGTATATTCTGTTATCTTGTCGTTGTCTTTAATTATTTTAATTGTTTTTACTTTATCAGAATCCAAATTATCTAGTTCAGAAGGATCGGCGCACTCTTTACCATCAATTATGTATATTACCTTTTTTGTATCATTGCCATCAGCAGAATTTTTAATAACAATATGATCGGCTACGATATCAATTATGGTTGAAGTAGTTGAATCGGTATGTACATGGCCATAATCATTAGCATGTAATTCATCGATGAAATATTTTACGACAGAAACATCGTTAATATTATTTGAATTCATGATTAGTGTATCTCCGTCTTTTTGAATTTTGATAAACACTATCGAATCTGAATTATCATGGCCAACCCAATTCAATTCCTTTTGTATGATATATTCAATTTTAGTGGAATCACCTGCTTCATCAGCATTCGTTTTGTGGACAATTTTAACGGTTTTTTCATTCTTTTTTTTCACTATACCTGCAGTGGTATCATCCACAGCTTTTATGGAAAGGTTGTTAATTGGCCTTAGGTCCGGTCCGAAAGACAGCATTGCCGATGAAGTGCTTGCAGCACGAGCCGTACGGGGGATAAAACCATTAATAAGTATTACAGTAATAAACAATACGGCTGCAATAGGAAATAAAGTCAAAATTTTTAACTTCGTATCCTGATTAATTTTGCGATTAGTCATCATGATCATTCGTTTTTTAATTAATGAATGGTTAAAGCTCGAAGAAAGGCAGATGAGTCTTTCTTCTGCCACCTGATTTAAGAGGAGCGCCTGGTACCTGAGCCTGTCAATGCCGGTATCAAGTGCTCCTTCATCTGCTAAAAATTCATGAACTAGCTGAATAGAATTCTTCATCTTCCACACCAGGGGATTAAACCACATTACGGCCGATAGCAGTTCAATCAGGATTAAGTCGATGGAATGATATTGTGAAACATGAATTTTTTCGTGTGTAATTATAGTATGGTGTTCGCCCTTTTCCGCTATTTCATTAGGAATAATAATCCAGTTAAAAAATGAAAATGAATGCTTATAACGGTTGTTGTAAACTAAAATACAATTTTCTTTTCTTACTTTTTCTGATCTGAAATAAAAATACAACAAACTGAATACCTGAAATAGTATTCTGAGCAGCAGAAAGAATGCTACCAAAAAATAGACAGCTTTAATAATACCAATCCATTCCATTGATTTCTGATTGCTTTCATCTGTTTGCGCTGAATGTACTATTACATTTTCAATGATTGTTTTTTCAATAGGTTGTGATGAATTAGTTTTATTCAAATTCCCGGGAAATCTATCTATTTTATAGGCATTAAAAGGCATTAGCACTGATAAGATTATAATGGATAACAAGAAATACCGCAACTGCTTAAAATTGCCCTGGTTTCTGAAAATGATCAGATATGCCAGGTATGAAATACTTAAACATATCGAAGCAATTAAAATATAGTGTATCCAGCTCATTTTAGTGTTTTTGTTTATTGATTTCCTTATCCAGCATTTCCTTTAATTCTTCAAGTTCATTTAAACTGACTTCTTTATTTTTTACAAAATAAGATACCATCTGATTTACAGAACCGTTGAATAATCCTTTTAGAGCATCTTTTAAAATGTGTTGCGAATAGTCTTTTTTGGTTACAACCGGAAAATATACATGGGTTTTACCATAGGTTTTATGAGAAACATATCCTTTTTTTTCAAGTACTTTAATTACCGTTGCCACTGTATTGTAAGCGGGTTTGGGTTCAGGCAAAAACTCCAGTACATCGCTTACAGCGCCGTCGTTTATTTCCCAAAGGGCTTTTAAAATATCTTCCTGTGCTTTTGTGATCTCTTTCATTGTAAAAAATTTAAATCAAATATACTATAAACATTTATAATAAACTATACATATAGTAGATAATTCAGAAAATTTAACAATTTTTAAGATTTATATGATATTCATACTTCCCGGAAAGGATAAAAATGGATTACTATTTGACTTGATGGGTCTGTAAAAAAATTTCAAGAGGTACCGGATCGTGGGTTTTTGCCCACTCAGTGGTTAGTTCGTATTGTTTTTTAAGATTATCAAAATCGAACAATAAAAAATTTGCCTCAAAGTCGGGTATCCAGATATATGTGCGGGGAACCAGTTCAGGAGCTTCGGCAGCATATGCCTCAAGTCTTTTTAAAATTCCTTTACTTAAAAAGGCATCTAAAGAAATACCAAGTTTGTCAAATATTCCTTTATCGTTGATACCAATCCCTCTTAGTTCTTCACTAATTTCCGGTATACTATCGCTTTTTCTGCTGATAATATAAACTTTTTCGATTCCTGAACGCCTGAATTTTTCAAATTCCAAAAGGGCTTGAAACGGGACGTGGTCATCACCAACTCCGCCATCAATGTATTCAACATCAGGAATGGTTTTAACATGTTGTATTTTTACAGGAGGAAAAACCAGAGGGAATGCCGAAGAGGCCATAATAATATCCACCAGGTTTAAAGTGGTATCGGTTTCTTCATTGATTTTACGGCTGCACATCCGATATGTGGTTTTTTTCAAATCTAGTTCTTTCAGATGTGTAAAAGATATTTCGGTATAATATGGGAGGTCACCAATAGTATAATATCCTAATCGATCTTCTACTACTTTTTTATATAGCGCCCTGGCAGGTAAAGTATTTACAGGTATTTTTTTTCCTTCCTGAGTAAATACATCACTGTTTTTAAGGTTATACAGAATATTTTTATAATCATCCCAGGAGATTTTTCCAGTCAGAATACCATTAAGCATTACTGAATTCAGCGCACCTGAACTCACACCGGATATAAATACAAGATCTTTAAGCTGTCCTCTTTTATCCAATTCTTCAAGCAAAGCAGCTTCCTGGGGTATCCGCGCTGCTGCACCGGTCAGAATAACCGCCACACCACTTCTCGGATTGGAGAATATCGTTTCCTGGATTTTATTATTATTTATTCCTTTAATAATGATAAAAAACAACAGAATAATTACAAAAAAAAGAGGAATAATAATTTTTTTCATTAATAATGATGAATATTTTATAGCCGCCAGTTTAATTCGACATTAAATATTTTTAGGAATAAATATAATTTAAAATTACATGTTATACCAGACTAATATGAAAGATTAGATATTCCCTGCAAATCGTCAGAATTATTAAGGAGGAAATTATAAAACGGTTTGGTTTATTGTAAAGTAAAATTTTTTTAACCGTACAATTCAGGATATTTTCCGGGATTAACCCGGTGCATCATTTCATAAACCGTTTCAAACACATTTTCGGCATTAGGATTGGAAAAATAATCACCATCGGTGGAATAGGCCGGTCTGTGGTCCATAGCAGTTAGTGTGCGGGGTTCGGAATCGAGGTAAGAGTAGGCTTGCTGTCCTTCAAGCACATTTTGCATCATATATGCTGTGGCGCCCCCGGGTACATCTTCATCAAAGAACAATACTCTTCTGGTTTTTTTAACGGACTGAAGTATTACTTCATGAACGTCAAAGGGAAGGAGGGTTTGCACATCGATTAATTCAACATGGATATCAAATTCTTTTAATTGTTTTACGGCATACTGTGCTATGCGAACACAGGAACCATAGGTTACCAGAGTCAAATCATTACCGTGTGTAAGAATTTCGGGAATACCCAATGCAATTTTATATTCGCCGATATTATCGGGCCGTATTTCTTTTAAACGATACCCGTTTAGTGGTTCGATCACCAGTGCAGGGTCCTGGCCTTCAAGCAGGGTATTATAAAAACCTGCTGCCTGGGTCATGTTTCTGGGTACACAAATATATACACCCCTAATGGAGTTAATAACCATACTTAGTGGTGATCCGGAATGCCAGATACCTTCCAGGCGGTGTCCGCGGGTACTGATAATCAACGGAACTGTTTGCCCGCCGGCTGTCCTCCAGTGAGTAGTAGCCAGGTCGTCACTCAGGGTTTGAAGCGCATATAATAAATAATCGAAATACTGGATTTCTGCTATAGGGCGGAAACCCCGAAGGGCCAGTCCGATACCTTTGCCAATTATTGAGGTTTCCCGAATGCCTGTATCAAAAATTCGTTCTTCTCCATATTTCTCCTGTAAGCCTTCGTATGTCTGATTCACTCCGCCAATTTTTCCCACATCTTCTCCAAAGGCTACCAACAGGGGATATTTTTCGAATAAATGGTCAAAATTTTCACGAAGCACTTCACGGCCGGTAATCTCAACGGAATCTTCAGAAAACAGGGGAGGGACAGATTTTACATTCAGCACCGAATACAAATTTTCAAGATACATTTGGGCGCTGTACTTTTCAAATTTTGATACCTTACTTTTATTTAACCAGTTCGATAATTCCCTGGCCAGTTCTTTACGCTGTGGACAGTCCTGGCAAATGTAGCTCAATAAGCGTTTTGCAGAACTTATGGTATCTTTCTGTATCGGATTTTTTAAATTTTTTAAATTCTGACTGATAATGGAAATTTTATCCAAATGATCATTTTTACACTGGCAGGAACGTCCTTCAATTATTTTCAGTATTTCATCGCGTTCATTTCGTATGGGCTGCTGATATGCATTCCAGGTCTTTTTTCTTGCATGTTGTACATTATCCAAAGCCTGCTGTTCAACTTTGTTTAATTCTTCAACCGATGCTATTTTATTTTGTAAAATCCATCCTCTCATTTTTTTGAGCGGATCGAAAGCTTCTTCCCATTCCAGGCGTTCTTTGGATTTGTAACGTTCGTGCGATCCGGAAGTGGAATGGCCTTGCGGTTGGGTCATTTCAGTAATATGAAATAATACCGGAACATGTTCTTCCCGGCAGCGGTCGATTCCTTCTTTAAATACACGAAGCAATTCAGGATAATCCCAGCCACGGGCTTTATAAATAAGTATCCCGGTTTCACTTCCGTTTTTTTCGAATCCCCGGAGGGCTTCCGAAATGGTGCCTTTCACGGTTTGTTTGCTGGTAGGAACCGAAATTCCATAACCATCGTCATATACAGCGAGCGCCATAGGCACCTGTATAACTGCTGCAGCATTTAAGGTTTCAAAAAAATGGCCTTCGGACGTGCTGGCATCTCCAATTGACCCGAATGCCACCTCATTGCCTTTATTCGAAAAATCTGAATATCGGTGAAGATTTTTGTTTTTTCTGAAAAGTTTTGATGCCAGCGCAAGCCCTAATAATCTTGGCATCTGACCGGCAGTAGGTGAAACATCTGATGAAGAATTTTTTTGTTTGGTCAGGGATTTCCATTTCCCATTTTTTTCAAGAGTACGGGAGGCAAAATGGTTATTAAATGAGCGACCACCGTTACCGGGATTCCATGTTACATCTGTAAATCCGTATAGCTGCGCAAAAAATTCTTCCAGTGAAAATAAACCTGTGGCAAGCACAAAGGTCTGATCGCGATAATAGCCCGAACGCCAGTCTCCATCCCTGAAATATTTGGCATAGGCAATTTGGGCCACTTCTTTTCCATCGCCAAAAATACCAAATTTAGCCTTTCCCGAAAATACTTCTTTGCGGCCAATAAGGCTCAGTTGGCGACTTTGGTGGGCAAGTAAATAATCCTGTAGAATTTCTTTTTTCGAAAGTTGTGTATTGTTTGTTGTGTTTGTGGCTGTTTTGGATACTGACATTTCAGAAATTTATTTTACAGATTGGTTAACAAAAATATGAACTTAAAGTTTAAAGAAATAGTGTTTGGATAATTCATACAATATATTTTATATTGGGAATGCAGGTAAGTGAAAATTATATACAGATTTCGGTTAAAAACCCTATTTTTGTGGTCAAATTTTGAATATGAATATAGAAGTTTTATTGATCGTAATTGTTCTTGTCGGACTTTCATTTCTATTGCTGGGATTTAATATCTTTTTCAGAAAGGATGGAAAATTTCCGGAAACGGAAGTTGGGAAAAATAAAAATATGCGCAAATTGGGAATTACCTGTACGCGTTGTAGTGAAGTAGCACATTATAAAAAGATGAAAAAAAATACCAGGATTAATCCATCCGAACTGAAGCTCGCCCGTTAAACTTTTTACTCCTGCTCTTGTTATAGCATTAAACGAATTTATTCTCAGAATTAATTAACATGGCATTTCTTCAATTATTAGTTATATCGTTGGTTTTAGTCGGTTTTGTTGTGCTGGCAATGGGTATCAGGTTATTGCTTGATAAGAAGGCAACATTCACCTCAGGGTCATGTCAATCGGCAGCTCGTAAAGATGGCAGCGAGGAATTTAGTTGTGGATGCGGAGTGGCCGGTGAATGCGGAGAAAAAAAGAATTAAACCGGTTTATATACTTCTACTCGTCAGCGTTTGTAATGCCGATAAATAAATTTTGAGTTTGCAACTCATTTCTTAAATCTTACAAATCCTGTTTAATTTCAGAATTCAAATTTGTTCTATTAATAGTGTATTAAAATGCAGTTATTAATAAATTATTAAGATAATATCAATCTAACAGGTTTTTGAAACCTGTTAGATTGATAATTTTCTAGCCTTTAATAACAGCTTTTAAGACTTTGTCTTTATCGAGTTTTTTAGTACAGAAAAACCAGTCTTTACATTCATCAATGTTGGAATCTTTTCCATCCATACGGTCTTTGGCTGCGTTACATGAACCTGCGGGTGAAATGATTACATCATCACCTGCACGCCAGTCGGCCGGTGTTGCTACACCAAATTCATCCGCTGTTTTCATGGCAATAAGGGCTCTGTACAATTCATCAAAATTACGTCCAAGGCTTAGTGGATAATAAATTATGGCGCGAATAATCCCTTTTGGATCAACAAAAAATACTGCGCGTACAGCTTTAGTGTTGCTTTCACCCGGCTGTATCATACCGTACTTTTTTGCCACATTCATCGTGATATCTTCAATAAGTGGAAATTTAACTTCCACATCTTTCATTCCCCTGTATTCAATTTTGTCTTTAATGGTTCTGAGCCATGCAATATGACTGTATAAACCGTCAACAGACAATCCCACCAGTTTACAGTTAGCCTGGGCAAACTGTTTTTCCATGGTAGCAAAGGTCATAAATTCAGAAGTACATACGGGTGTAAAATCAGCCGGATGGCTAAAAAGTATTACCCAGCTTCCTTTATAATCTGAAGGAAAATTGATGTCTCCCTGGGTAGTTACTGCTTTAAATTCAGGTGCGGGTTCGCCAATACGTGGCATCGATACTACTTGTTGTTCTTGTGTTTGTTCCATTGTATTAATTTATTGTTTTTATTGATTTGTATTTGTTTGATTTGAAATGTTTTTACTTCGTTCTATGGATTGTAAAGCAAGATAATTATCGCCAAATTTATTCAGGTTTTCCATCTCCACATCATATTGATCAAAATGGCGTTCTTCATCAGCTACAAGTGTTTCAAAAAGTTTTTTCGAAACGGAATCGGCATTGGCGGCACATTCATTAGCCCATTTGTTATAATCATTGGCGCTATTTTCTTCCATATCGCTTGCCATTTGTAGCATCTGTTTTACATCATGAATTTTTTTAACTTCATCAGATGCTTTTATATCTACTTCTCCTTTCAGGAATAGTATTCGTTCAGCAAGGATTTCAATATGCATCATCTCTTCAATAGCAGTGCGTTTGAATAAATTTGCCAATAGATCGTAGCCCAGATCATCACAATGAAAATGAAAATACATGTATTGATGAACAGCTGACAATTCATCAGCAACAGCTTTGTTTAATAGTGATATACTTTTTTCTTTCATTAGTTATGGTTTTTATTTTAAAAAATTTCCCATGATTTGCAGTTTGATATCATTAATCTTAAAGTTTGGAATATTTTTCTTGGCAAAATAGTTTTCGATCAATTCATTCAATTCCGGGTCAGTATAATCTTCTATCCTGTCAGATTCTGCACAGTATAAATGATGATGATTATCAAGTTTATGATCGTACCGCATAATATCCCGGTCAGTCTTTACTTTTTTAATTATTTTATTTTCAACCAATGTTTCAAGTACCTTATATACTGTTCCGGTGGCGATGTTTGGGTGATGTTCTCTTATAAAATCAATAATATTTTCAGCAGTAGGATGATTCTTTAATTCACTGATAGCTTCCAGAATAGCAATCCGTTGCGGGGTTACCTTAAGGCCCTTTTCAATCAGTTTATGTCTTATTTCTTCCGCGCTCACAATAATAATTATTAATAGAGAATAATTCTTATATAAGAATAAACAAATATAAGATTAAAAATTAAAGAATTCAAATATATTGGATTAATTTTTCATTAATATTTTATAAATTAATACTGGCATTAGTGGTTCGTTTAAAATAAAATTTTGCCAGTGTAAATTGTTTTGAAAACGTCGCCAATAAATTGTTTTTTCAATACTTTAGGGTCTAATACCGGTATTCAAATCCAAAAATTTTAATTACACAATAATTATTTTATAATCTATAGTGATGTTGTTAAAATATACTGTAAAACATATTTTAAGTTTATGTACTTTTGTGTGGTTTTTGTAAAATCACTGTATATGGATACAAAAAAATGTAAGTGTATTGAAAGTTATCTTGCTAATCAGTCTTTTTCGTTTGAAAAGGATAAATTTTACGACTTTGAACATGTAGCTTCTACCGGTTTATCCGGGCCAACCTATCATGTTTTTAAAGAAGATGGTGGCTTTCTTGTATTATCATTACCTGAGTTCAAAAGGCATTTTATGATTCGAAAAATTTCCTGATTAGATAATATATGGATAATTAACTTCCGAATTATGGAAAATCTTTCTGCATTAAAGAAGGGATAAGTTATTTGATCCATAAACAAAATTACTGCCTTACTAATAAAACTGTTTTATTAGTGCCAAAATAAAATCAGGCAGCAATCAGGGTAAAGGGAAGATTTACAGTGGAGCAATATTTTTGACCTATCGAAAATATTTGAGAATTATTTTTAGAATAATACCAGTTTATCCTAATACTATTCGTTTGCTGATCAATTTTTTCCAGTTGTTTAATTATTAAAAACATCCACCTGGCCGATCCGTTATTTACCTTATCAAGTTTAATATTAACGGTTCGGGTATTAATTTTTTTAATGTTAAATGCATATATCCATTTGGCCAGATCGAGATAAAAATCAATAGGATCCTGAAAGGTTGACACTCCTTTTATTTCAATAATACCTTCAAGGCTATTGATTGATACTTCAGGAGAATTTTTACTCCCTTCTATACAGAAGTTTTGCATGTGAGAATTTCTTTTGTTTAAAAATAAACAAATATAAAAAGCTTTGCAACTGGTTATTCAGGTTTTTAATAACAATTTTACAGGCGTATAACAAGTTATAGTTTTAATAGATTTCAGACTGAGTGTGAACTTTAATAATTGATATCCTTTATAAACCGGGCGAATAGTATAAAATTCATTCATAATGTTCAGGGAGAGATTTTACCGATTATAAACTTCATTTCACCGAAAATTATTTTTCTGCTGTTAATAATGCCAGTATTTTCGTTTGAAATTTTGTGTTAGTTATGATTATTAAAACTCTGAGCCTTTATAAACTATTATCTTTGGAATATGTTATAAGAACCATATTTATTATTTGAATATTCTCATTTAATAAGGTATAGCTGAGGATTATTTCGGGTGCTATATAATTGTCACAAGTAATTTTTAAAAATGTAACCGGGTAAAGTTTCACTGAACAATGTGGGTTTTATGTCCGGGTGAATAGAATATAGGGTATAAATTAAAGCAAATAAAAGATTAAAAACACGTATAAATTATGGCAAGATTAAACCAGAATATATTGATGATTCTTGTAATGCTGATACCTGTTAATGGTTTTTCACAACAAGATTCCGTAAGCCGGCTTTCATTAATTCAGGCACAAAATATAGCAGTTGAAAATTTCTATTTAACAGTAAATGCCAAAATGGATATTCTTGCGGCAAAGAAAAAGATTAAAGAAACCACTGCTATTGGATTACCACAGGTAAATGGGGGCGTAGATTATACATATACTCCGGAAATTCCAACAGCAAATTTTGGAGCGATATTCCTTGATAATTCTTTACCGGAAACCTCTGATTTTGTAACCGGACAAGATATACATAACAACCTTGCCCTGGGGTACACAGATAATATTATTCAATTAGGGGTTAAGCAAAACATATCCTATAATGTTATGCTCACCCAGTTAATCTTTAGCGGCGAATATATTGTGGGTTTACAGGCTTCACGAACCTATCTGAAACTGTCGGAAGAAGCATACGAAAAAGCTACAATCGAACTAAAACAGCTTGTAGCCAATTCTTACTATACTATTCTGGTGCTGGATGAAAATAAAAAATTATTGTCTGAAGCAGTGAGTAATCTGGAAGCGGTATATGAAGAAACCCGGAAAATTGCCGGCCAGGGGATGATTGAATCTACAGAAGCTGATCAGATTGAAATCAGTGTAAAACGTTTGGATAATCAGCTAAAATCAGTAGAACGGCAATTCGAGTTTATGGTTAAGATGTTAAAATACCAGCTTGGATTATCTATTGATGCCGGGTTAGAATTAACGGATAATTTAAATCAGCTGGTAGACATAAATATACTTGGATTAAACAATCTTCCTGATTTTAACCTGAATGATCATATTGATTTTAAACTTCTGAATACTCAGGAAGAACTAAATCTTTTAAGTTTAAAGAGGGAAAAGTCAACATATTTGCCATCTCTGTCAGGATTCTATAAGTATGAAGATAAATTTAAAAAAGCCGATTTTGATTTTACCATGAGGCATATGATTGGAGTTAGTATGAGTGTTCCTATCTTTTCCAGCGGATCAAAAAGCGCTAAAGTTGGACAGGCCCGTATTGAATTAGAAAAATCGCAGTTACAAAAAACACAGGAAGCAGAACGACTGACCATGGAAGCTATGCAAGCCCGATTTGACTATCAGAATGCCCTTGAAAAATTCAATAATGAAAAAGCCAATTATGAATTGTCGGAGCGGATTTTTAAAAATACTTCCATAAAATTTAAGGAAGGAATGGTAAGCAGCATGGATCTTACGTTGGCCAATAATCAGCTCATTGAAGCCCAGCTTAGTTATTCGCAGGCCATCCTGGAATTATTAAACAATAAAGTAGAACTTGATAAAGCATATAGTAAACTCTAAAAAAATCAAATTAATTATAGTTTCGCGATTTCCTGAAACCAGTAAAAAAAAACAAAAAAAAGACATATGAAAACATTAATAAAAATTTTACCGATACTATTGTTTTTTGCGTGCAGCACTAGCGATGATGCTATAAAGAAAAAAATTATAATGAAGAAAGAGCAAATCGCCAAAATTGAACAACAAATTATAGATATGGAAAAAACACTTTCTGATACAACATCTGTAAAAAGAAGTGTTCCGGTGGAGATTAAAGAAATAAAAGGCGAGCAGTTCGATCACCATATTATTGTTTATGGTAATGTGGAAGCTGAAAATTATGCGCTTATAAATCCTGAAATGAACGGACAAATAAGAAAAATCCATGTAGAAGAAGGACAGCGTGTTGCTAAAGGGCAACTATTAATTTCACTAAATACAGACGCTATAGAAAACAGTATAAAAGGTTTGGAAAGTTCACTGGATCTTGTTAAAAAAACATTTGAAAAACAAAAATCATTATGGGATCAGAATATTGGATCAGAAATTCAATATCTGCAGGCAAAAAGTCAGAAAGAGTCACTTGAAGCTCAATTAGAATCACAGCTTGCCCAGAAAAAAATGTCGTTAATATCTGCCCCGTTTGACGGATATGTGAATAAAGTATTTCTAAAACAGGGGGAATATGCCAGTCCTATGATGCCACTTGTGGAAGTAGTAAATCTGAACCGCCTGATAATAAAAGCCGATGTTTCTGAAAATTATCTGGGCAAAATCAGTAAAGGACAACCGGTTGATCTTTCATTTTCCTCCTTACCGGATTTGGAAATTGAAACCCCAATTGTTCAGGTTTCGAAAGTGATTGATAAAAGTAGCCGTACATTTCAGATTGAACTTAATATTAATAACAGGGGTGAAAAAATTAAACCAAATATGGTTTCAACCATTCAGATAAACGATTTCTCTGCTTTGGATGCTATAGTAATTCCATCACTGGTAATTAAAAAGGATATTACGGGAGATTATGTGTATGTGGCTGTATCTAAAGATGGTAAAACCATTGTGGAAAAACGCTATGTAAAACCTACACTAACTGCAGATGACCAATCCCTGATTGTTAATGGACTAAATAAAGGAGATAGGGTTATTGTAAAAGGATATCATCTTGTGAGTTCGGGTGTAGAAGTAGACATAAGAAATTAATTGACTTTAAAACAAATTTTTATGAGTGCGAAAGAACTTTCGGATAAGGTAATAAGAGAATTTAAGCTAACAACGCTTGCCTTAAAAAATAAAAACACAGTTTATTTATTAACCCTTCTTTTAATTGTTTTTGGTATTTATTCATATCAAAAATTACCTAAAGAGCTTTTTCCTGAAATCACCTGGCCTCAAATAATGGTGCAGACTGTATATTTTGGTACATCTCCCGAAGATATTGAAAACCTGATTACCCGTCCGCTTGAAAAAGAAATTGAAACAGTGCGGGGATTAAAAGAAGTTTCTTCCATATCTGCTCAGGATGCTTCCATGATTTTTGTGGAGTTTAACACAACTGTTGATCTGGAAGATGCATTGCGCAGAGTGAAAGATGCTGTGGATAATGCACAAAGTGAATTGCCCACCGGGAATGAAGTTGTGGGGCCTACAGTATTTGATATTGATTTTACGGAATTCCCTATACTTAATATTAATCTTTCCGGAAAGTATAGTGTTGAGGAATTAAGAAAATATGCAGAATACCTCCAGGATGAGCTTGAAGAAATCGGAGAGGTTTCCAAAGTATATATTGAAGGTGTAAATGAACGGGAAATAAAAGTAAATGTTGACCTGGTTAAACTCGAAGCATACGACCTGACATTTTTCGATATCAGCAATGCTATTAAAGCCGAAAACATTTCAGTTTCGGGAGGTGAAATATTATTGGGAAAGACCCGCAGAACTTTACGTACTGTTGGCGAATTGGAAACTGTTGAAGAACTGGAGAACCTTATTGTAAAACGTGATGAGGATAAAATTGTATACCTGAGAGATATTGCGGATGTAATTGACGGTTATGAAGAACCTAAAAGTTTTGCCAGGCTTAACCGGGAACCGGTAGTATCCATTCAAATTGTTAAAAAAAGCGGAGAAAACCTGTTAAGCACAACAAAAAACATTTACAAAGTTTTAGATGCCTCCAAGGCAAACCATATGTTGCCTGAAGATCTTAATATTACGATTACCAATGATCAGAGTGAGATGGTGGAAATGCAGCTGGCAAACCTTGAAAACAGTATGTTTATGGGTGTAATCTTGGTTGTGCTTGTGCTTTTCTTTTTTCTGGGAACACGAAATGCCCTGTTCGTTGGGCTGGCCATTCCTTTATCCATGCTGATATCGTTTGTAGTGATCGGTATTATTGATTTCCGCATCAATATGATTGTTTTGTTTTCACTGATATTGGCACTGGGAATGCTGGTTGATAATGCTATTGTGGTTGTAGAAAATATATACCGGTTTGTGGATAAGGGATATAAACCATGGGAAGCTGCCCGGCAGGCTGTGGGCGAAATTGCTGTACCGATTATTGCCTCTACCCTGACTACCCTGGCTGCTTTTTTCCCGCTGGTATTATGGGAAGGAATTATGGGAGAGTTTATGAAATATATGCCCATTACTTTAATAATTGTACTTTCTTCGTCGTTGTTTGTTGCTCTGGTAATTATTCCGGTGGTAGCGTCTTCATATATTAAGGTGAAAAAAGAAAACAATGGAAAAAACGGCAAGCAAAGAAAGATAGCCATTATTATAGCCTCATCGATGACCATCTTCGGATTTCTTTTACTTATTCCGGGATGGCGTGTGTTTCCGAACTTGCTTATTTTTTTCGGGATCCTGGGAATTTTAAACCAGGTAGTGTTTTATAAAATGGAAGCCTGGTTTCAGAATATCTTCCTGGTACGGCTGGAAAATGTGTATACAAAAACACTACGTTATGCCTTAAGAGGAAGGAACCTGATAATTTTCTTTGCCGGTACTTTTTTATTACTCATTTTTACCCTGATCTTCTTTTCTTTCCGGATGCCGGATGTACTTTTATTTCCGGATAGTGATCCGAGTTATATCAATCTGGTATGCGAACTGCCTGTTGGTACTGATATAACTGGTACCAATGAGTTTGTGAAACAAATGGAAGGGGACATTACAGACTTTTTTGCACCTTATAAAAATGATCAGGACAGTGCCATTGTGGAATCAATTCTGAGTACAGTGGGTAAGGGGGATCCTATGGATTTTAGTCCGGGGAATCAGCCAAATAAAGCCCTTATTACACTTACATTTATCGATTATGAATTTTTAGGGAAAAAGAATAATACATCGGACATAATGAGAAAGTTCAGCGATTTTATTCTCGACAGGTACCCGGGAGTTGAAATTGAACTTTCAAAAGATGAGGGTGGCCCGCCAACCGGAAAACCAGTAAACCTGGAAATAATTGGTAGGGATTTTGATCAGCTGGTCTATCTTGCTGATACGATTAAAACATACATCGATCAATCTGGAATTGAAGGCATTGAAGGATTAAAAATGAATATTAATCCGCAAAATCCTGAATTGCTGGTCCATATCGATAGAGATAAAGCACAACGTTTCGGATTAAATACCCAGCAGATTGCTTTTGCTCTTCGCACAGCCCTCTTTGGAGAAAATGTATCGGATTTTAAGGTGGGTGAAGACGATTATCCCATTCAGGTAAGATTAAAAGATGAATACCGGTATAATCTTGCTGCTCTTGAGAATTTAAAAGTTACCGTATATGGTGATGATGCTCCTGTACATATTCCAATTTCAGCCGTTGCCGATTTTGAATATGCCACTACCTTTAGTTCGGTGCGAAGAAAAGACCTTGACCGTGTAATAACATTATATTCAAATGTAATCGAAGGATATAATCCAAACAGTGTGAACCAGCAACTGATGACATTAATGGAAGGATTTGAAATGCCAACCGGATATAAATTCGAGTTTACCGGTGAACAGCAGGAACAACAGGAATCCTCGGATTTCCTTATGAATGCCCTGCTGATAGCAGTAGCTTTAATTATGCTGATACTTGTTACACAATTTAACTCGGTTATACGACCTGCAATTATTATTATAAGTGTATTATTCAGTACAATTGGTGTTTTTGGCGGCCTCGCCACTTTTCGAATGGATTTTATAATTGTTATGACAGGGATCGGTATTATTTCACTGGCAGGAATTGTGGTAAACAATGCCATTGTGCTTGTGGATTATATTGAACTGTTAAAAAAACGTAAACGGAAAGAACTGGGCTATGCCGAAGATAAATTTCTTCCGATAAGTGTAGCAACAGATTGTATTATTGAAGCAGGAAAAACCAGGTTAAGACCTGTATTACTAACTGCAATTACTACCATTTTAGGTCTTGTGCCGATGGCAGTTGGATTAAATTTTGATTTTGAAGGACTATTGACAAGTTATAATCCCAATATTTATTTCGGAGGTATAATGGCCGACATGTGGAGCCCTATGTCGTGGACAGTAATCTTTGGTCTAACGTTTTCAACGTTTTTAACATTAATAATTGTTCCGGTAATGTATAGAATTACAACAATTCTTCAGAAAAAGTGGATGTCATTGATGAACATCTTTAAAAACCGAAAGGCTGAATTTCTTGAACTGGAGCAATAAAATTTTTCAGAGATTTTAAAAATGAGGATTTAACAATCCTCATTTTTTTTTGTTCTGTAAAACAATTCATGTTGATCAGAATCTTGTATTTTTAAATTGAAAAAGTTACACAATAATTAATTTTACAGACTATGGACCTGCAAATGAAAAATAAATTATTTATTGTATGCGGTGCTACCAGTGGATTTGGTAATGCGGTTGCTGAACGCTTGATTGAAGAAGGTGCTGAAATTTTGGCTATAGCAAGAAATGAATCAAATCTTTTGGTGCTAAAAGAAAAATATCCCGGTGTTGTTGATGTATTTCCCGGAGACATTACCAGCAGTAAAACCATAGACCGGCTTTCAGAGAAAATTAAAAATCGCCATATCGAGGGAATTCTGGTAAATGCCGGAGGTCCGCCGGCAAAAACATTTATTGAGACCAGTCTCGAAGACTGGGATAATGCCTACCATCAGCTTCTGAGGTGGAAAGTGGAATTAATACAGAAGCTGTTGCCCAATTTTATTTCACAAGGGTATGGAAGAGTACTATTCATTGAAAGCGCTTCAGTAAAACAGCCCATTGAAAATTTAATCCTTAGTACATCGTTACGGTTATCTGTTGTAGGTATGGTAAAAACACTTTCACAGGAAATTCCGGACAAAAACATCACGTTTAATATTCTGGCACCCGGGTATCATTTGACTCCTGCAGTGGAAAGGCTTATAGCCAAAAAGATGGAAAACACAGGTAAAAAATATCATGAGGCCATGGCAAATATTACCAAAAATATCCCCATGAATGCCATGGGAGAAACCGATAAATTTGCTTCTTTGGCTTTATGGCTCTTATCGCCAATGTCTGCATATGTTACCGGACAAACCTATCTGATCGACGGTGGTTTGGTGAAAGCTACATTGTAAAAGGATAATATTGCAGGTATACAAATTATTTTAGAACTTGCATTTGTAAGCTTCAGGAAATTTTAATAAACTATTTCTTCTATCATTAAAAAATATTAGATTTACTATTAATTCAGATAGCCTATGCATCCTGTTATTACTCAAAAAGATCTCGAAGATTCGATTCGTACCATTCCTGATTTTCCGAAGCCGGGAATTCAGTTTAAAGATATTACAACTGCAATAAAAGATCCGGATATTTTTAATTATATAGTCGATAATATTGTTGAATATTATAAAAATAAAGGCATTACAAAGGTAGTTGCAATTGAATCGCGTGGATTTATTGCAGGTGGGGCTATAGCATCAAGATTAAATGCAGGATTTATTCCTGTTCGTAAACCAGGGAAACTACCCTCAGAAACGTATTCGGTAAATTATTCACTTGAATATGGGGAAGGGATTTTAGAAATTCATAAAGATGCCCTTAAACAGAACGATATAGTTATGATACACGATGATCTGCTGGCAACTGGTGGAACTTCCCTGGCTGTGATTGAATTGATTCGAAAATTCGGAATTTCAAAAATATTTTTAGGTTATATTATTGAACTTGATTTTTTACAGGGAAAGAAGAAACTTGAACCGTATCCAAAATATAGTTTAATTCATTTTTAATAAAAACACTATGCAACGTTCATTAATAACGGGTCTTTTACTGGCAATTCTTGTCATTGTTTTCGCGCTTCAGAATTCTGCCCCGGTTCCCATTAAATTGGGTTTCTGGGATATTAACCCATCTGTGGCCCTTTTGGTTATACTGGTACTTTTCTTAGGGGCAATACTGGGCATTTTATTTTCTATACCTTCAATCATTAAGAAAAAAAGGATTATTGAAGAGCTAAAAGAAAAAACAGGAGATATAAAAAAGGATGCCTAACCCTCTGTTATATATAAAAAGGAGCTGTTACAATTAACAGCTCCTCTTTTGCTTTATGTAATATTATCAGTTATACCAATACTTTCCCGGTCATTTCTTCAGGAATTTTGAGTCCCATAATGGTAAGCAAAGTGGGAGCAACATCTGCGAGTATTCCACTATCAATTTTCTTATATTGATCGCTAACCAAAATCAAAGGAACAGGATTTAATGAGTGGGCAGTATTTGGTGAACCATCCGGATTTACAGCATTATCTGCGTTTCCATGGTCGGCAATAATCATGGCGGTGTAGCCATTTTCCACAGCGGTATCCACAACTCTTCCCACACAATCGTCAACAGTTTCTATTGCTTTTTTGATGGCTTCATATACTCCGGTATGGCCAACCATATCGCCATTGGCAAAATTAAGGCAGATGAAATCGGGTTCTTTGGTTTTTAATTCTTTAATAATTGCTTCGGCCACTTTTGGAGCGCTCATCTCAGGTTGAAGGTCATAGGTCGCAACCTTTGGAGAAGGAACCATTATACGCTTTTCATTTTTAAATTCCTCTTCACGGCCACCGTTAAAGAAAAAAGTAACATGGGCATATTTTTCAGTCTCGGCAATTCGAATTTGTTTTAATCCTGCATTAGCAACAGTTTCACCCATTGTGTTGGTAACATTTTGCTTATCGAAAACTACCTTAATGCCTTTAAAACTTTCATCGTAAGTAGTAAGTGTAATATAATGTAGAGGAATAATACTCATATTATGTTCATGGAAATCCTGCTGGGTAAGGGCGGTTGTAATCTGCCTGAGCCTGTCGGTTCTGAAGTTAAAACAAATTACTACATCACCTTCCCGGATTGTACCTATAGGATTGCCGGTTTTATCAACCATTACAACCGGGTTAATAAATTCATCAGTAACACCTGCGTCATATGATTCTTTTATTGACTGAAGAATATCAGTGGAATGTTTGCCAGTTCCCCGAACCAGCAAATCATAACCCTTTTTAATTCTTTCCCAGCGTTTGTCTCGGTCCATAGTATAGTAACGTCCTATTAAGGAAGCAATTTTACCATTTGAAGTTTTTAAATGATCTACGAGTTCTTTAACATAACCATATCCGCTTCTTGGATCCGTATCACGACCATCAGTTAAACAGTGAATAAACACCTTATCCAGGGCATAATCTTTAGTAAGATCGCATAATTTATAGAGATGTTTGCTCATGGCATGAACACCTCCCGGGCCGATCAGACCAAGAAAATGGACAGACTTATTATTCTTTTTTGCATAATTAAAAGCATCAATAAGCACAGGATTCTGAGCTATAGTATTTTCTTTAATTGCTTTATTTATTCTTACCAGGTCCTGGTATACCACCCGGCCTGCTCCAATATTCAGATGTCCAACTTCGGAGTTACCCATTTGTCCTTCCGGAAGCCCCACATCTTCGCCACAGGTTAATAATTGAGCGTGGGGATAGTTGGCTGTTAATCTGTCTACATTGGGTGTATTGGCCTGATATACTATATCTCCTTTGCCATGGTCACCTGATCCCCAGCCATCGAGAATCATCAGTATTGTTTTATGTATCATAATTTAATATTCAAAAAATGTTAATTTGTTTTTTTCGAGCTGGCAAAGTTAGGCATTAATTAAAAACGCACGAATGAATTCGATTTAAAATTCCTTCTTTTCTGTTTTAGTTTTATTTTTATTTTCCCTGGAATGTATATCCTATTCCTTCAACAACAGATTTTATTTTATCGAGATCAAAATTATCTCCTGTAAGTGTTACTTCACCATTACCAATATTGGCATTCACTTTTGATATGCCTTCGATATTACCAAGGTTTGTTTCCACACTCATTTTACAATGATTACAAGTCATCCCCTTTACAAATACTTTTATTTCGTTCATATCCAATGGTTTTATCAAATTATCAATTTTATTTTGTTTTCTATTTTTTAGATATCGTTGCAAATAACTGTTAATTAAAAGTAAAAACAATGTAATGCCCGATCCGGTTTTTAACCAGTTTGGCAACAATCCGTGTTCATGTCCACCAAGATGCCCGAGGTGCGAATTGATAAACCATTCCCTCGGAAGCACATAATCGATGAGCAAGCCAAATGTTAAAGCCCCTATAATAAGGGTTATCAAATAGGTAATTAATGTTTTTTTCCCCATAACATTCCCGATAACCGAAATTGTGGCGGCATTGGTTGCAGGACCAGCCATAAGAAATACCAGGGCTGCACCCGGAGAAATGCCTTTTAATAACAGCACAGCAGCAATAGGCACCGAACTTGTAGCACATACATATACCGGTATTGAAGCCGCCAGAATGATCAGCATGCCTACAAAATCATTTTTAATGTAGGATGCAAAAAAATCATTCGGTACAAAAACCGCAATTAAGGCAGCAACCAGCAAACCTATAATCAGCCATTTCGCAATGTCCTGCAAAAATTCCACAAAAGCATACTGGAACATTCGAATCAGTGAATTCCTGCCTCCATTTCCATTTGAAGAATTTCCGGGTAATGTTGAACTTACAGGCGCCTCTCTGTTTGAAATTCTGTTGGTGACAATTCCTCCAAACAGTCCGGTAACCAGAGCGATAAAAGGCCTTAGAATAGCAAATGGTAATCCGAGCATCGAATACGTAACCATTATGGAATCTACCCCGGTTTGAGGTGTAGAGATCATAAACGAAACAGCGGAACCTTTTGATGCACCGTTTTTATAAAAGGATATCCCGGTAGGAATTACTCCACAGGAACATAAAGGCAGGGGAATGCCGAATAAAGCAGCATTAATTACTGATTTTGTACTGTTTTTCCCCATAAGAGCGTTGATTTTTTTCTGCGGAAAAAAAATATGCAGGATCCCGGCGATTAAAAACCCCAGCAGAAGCCATGGCGCCATATCGTTCAATAATCCTATAAGCTCATTAAAATAGATTTTCAGATATTCTCCAATTTTTAACATATCTCCTCCTTAATCTCATCAGAACATTGCATGTATTCGAATTGTACTGTAACGTGTGAAATATGGAATTTGTTTAATAATAATGTTTCTATTTTTTGTCTGATTTTTTCGGTATTGCTTATCATTAAATCCTGGTTTAAAAAAATATGACATTCAAAATGAATTTGAGAATCATTCAAATTCCACGCATGTATATGATGAACATTGTTTATGTCAGGTAGCTCTTCCATCGCACTTTTTACGGTTTCTATATCCAGATCTTTAGGAGTACCCTGCATTAAAATATCCACAGCTTCTTTTACAATTACAACCGTTTCTTTGGTAATATAAATGCCGATAAGGATTGTAATTACCGGATCAATCCAATATAACTTGTAAAAAATAATAAGTATTGAGCCGATAATAACTGCTACCGAAGAAACGGTATCTCCAAGAAGATGCAAATATGCAGCCCTGATATTGATACTTTTTCCCGAATCTTTCCTGAGAAGGATAACTGCCAGAAGGTTGGCCAGGAGGCCAATAACAGATACCGTAAACATTATTTTTCCTTTGACGGGTGCAGGATTTTTAAATCGTTCAATAGCTTCGATAAAAAGAAAAATAATGATTACAATGAGTACGATAGCATTAAATAAAGCAGCCAGAATTTCAACACGTTTGTAACCAAAAGTTTTTTTTACTGTTGAATCTTTTTTACTGAGTTTATGGGCAATAAATGCTATTAATACAGCAAACGCATCTCCCAGGTTATGCAATGCATCGGATAATAAAGCCAGGCTGTTAGATAATAAGCCACCTATAATTTCAGCAGCCGTAATAGCGAAATTTAAAACCGTTGCAATTAACAGGTTTTTCTCATTTAAATTTTGATGGTGATGATGACCATGTTTCTGTATGTGATTTTGGTCATGGTGAAAAAATTGCATTTCCATCAGACTAAATTTAATTCAGTTTTTAATTGTTTTACCCAGTTTTTGATTCGTGATGAGGTTAACTGAGGCTGTGTATCTTCATCAATAGCCAATCCAACAAAGTGGGTGTTTTGTAAAGCTCTGGAATTTTTAAATGTATAACCTTCGGCAGGCCAAAAACCAACAAATTCGCAACCTTTATTATGCAGCATGTGATATAATATTCCCATGGCATCAACAAAATTTTCTGAATACATAATTTGATCTCCTAATCCAAAAAGGGCTATTTTCTTTTTTGTCAGGTTCAGGAAATTTATTTCATTTAAAAAGTTCTGCCAATCTTCCTGCATCGCTCCATTACCCCAGGTAGATATTCCAAATATCAGATAATCGTATTGTTCTATTTGTTCGGCAGAGGTTTTAAATATATCATGTCGTTGAACATGTATTCCGTTAAACTCGTGTTGAATTAACCTGGAAATAGTTTCACAGCTTCCTGAAGTAGAGCCATAAAATACACCTACTCTGCTCATATCGGAGATTGTTTTTATTTAAATTAAATCTAATTTACAAAAGTAAAAAATAATTCTTGTTTTCCGGCTTGTTAATAACAATCGGATAATATTTAAAAATCTTTAAAAAGGATTCATGAATTTATGTTGTAAATTTATTCTAACCAGTATTTCTTAATGTGGTTATAAAAGAGAACAAATAAATTATCAACTTGTTAATGTGCAAAACTTAAATTTTTAAACTATGAGTATTGTAAAAGAATTTAAATCATTTGCCATGCGCGGGAATGTTGTCGATATGGCAGTGGGTATCATCATTGGTGGTGCTTTTGGTAAAATTGTTTCATCCTTGGTGGCTGATGTAATAATGCCTCCAATAGGACTTTTAATCGGAGGTGTGGATTTTACGGCCCTAAAAATTGTTATTAAGGACGGTGTAATGGATTCAGCCGGTAAGGTAGTGTCTGAATCTGTTTCGTTAAATTATGGTAATTTTATTCAGGTTACCATTGATTTTTTAATTATTGCGTTTGCGATTTTCTTATTGATCAAAGGCATGAATAACCTGAAGAAAAAGGAAGAAAAGGCCCCGGCTGCTGCTCCTGCACCTTCAAAAGAAGAATTGCTTCTTACAGAAATCAGGGACCTTCTAAAAAAGTAACAGTCAGTCAAGTGGTCTTTATTCTTGAAAGGTACTAAAAGCATTTCTTGCCTTGGGTGACTATTTCAATTATAAATAAATATTGAATTTACTGTTGAAGCTTATTTTAATAAAGTATTTATGGATGCTACTGTTATTTAATGGTGTTTAGTATCTTTTCAAACTAGAAGCTTTTTTAATATAAATCGTATTAATTTATATGAACAGTAAGCATTTAATCTACATAAAATACTTCAATTTCATCTTATGGGCAATTATAATCAGACATATAATTACAATTCGGTTTTAGGGAATCATTTATTCAATAATGGATACTATTCATCAAACATATTCAGTTCTTATTATATCACTGCTACTGGTGATATATCTTATCTTAATATTAGGATAGGTCATGAGACACTATTATTAAACATTATGTCAGGGATGAATTGAACTGAAGAACGAAAGACGTACCTGACTGTATAATGTTTTTACATGATAAGAAAATATTCAGGATAATAAGAATGATATAACCTATTCTTTAAATGGGAATATCAGGAAGGATTAAACATGCCCTTTAATCGTTGGCTCCTGATATATAGTTAGTTAAGACTAAATTAGCTCAAATCCTTATTGAATAATCAGGTATCCAGGAATTGTTAATTCATTATTAAAAATTATATACAATGGGTCGATCATCCCAGATTATTTTTATTTAACAGTCGGATTAGGATGGGAAGAAGAAATATATTATGGGAAATATGCAACTTTATTCTAGCAAAAAGTGATTATAAAATATCGGCAATTAATTCTATTGATGAATGGTTTAGCATCCAGGAAAACCAGATCCAATTCAGTAATAAATATTTTACAATTTGAAGCAATCAATTTGGCAGGTGGTATTTATTCGGGAGTTTTAAATTATATGAGTTTATCGAAATGAGATTCTCAAATCAAACAAAACCACCAAAAGAATGAGCGAAGGTAAATATCCCGCCTATTTATGTGATACGTAAGGAAATCATTAGGAATGCATGTCTTTTTGCACTGGGGGTTTCATATCTTCGAAGTGATTTTAAAAAACCCCCAGAATATGTTATAATATTTTAACAAAATGATAAAATAGTATTATATGTATTAGTAAAAATGTAAATAGTGCATTATTACTTTAATAAATCAGCTAAATCTTTTTATTCCATTATAATTCCCTTTAAATTCCGAAGGAGTACAACCTTTTGCTTTCTTAAAAACTTTATTGAAATAACCAAGATTGTTAAACCCACTCTTATAGGCAATTTCAGCAATATTCATATCACTTTCCAATAACCAACGTGTGGCATGGCCAAGTCTAATATCATTCAGGAATTCAACAAATGTTCTTAATGTTCTCAGCTTCATTAAACGACTAAATGTTACAAGGCTCATATTTAACATTTCAGCCACATCCTCAACCTTAATTTTATTACTATAATTTTGCTGGACATATTCATATACTTTTTTGATTTTGTCGCTATTATAAAAGTCCTCATTTTTAAAGGTATTTGTGGATAGAATAATCTGATTTCTTGAGCAAGCAAGGTCAAACAATATATTTGTTAGATCGATATAAAGATCAATACTGCTTTTTTTAATGAGTTTAACAATACGATTAGTTATAAAATCAATAGTTTCCGGCGAAAATAGTATTCCTCTTGAAGATCTTTTAAACATTTCTTTAATAGGATACATTATATTTCTGTTTAACAAACTTTCATGGAATATATCCCTATGAAATTGTATAGTAATTTCATGTATATTTTCATTTGTAGCTTTTCCTCTTGACCAGGCATGAACCAGATTAGGCCCAACAAAAACAAGTTCCTTATTATTTATATATTCAATACTATCTCCAACAATCCTTTCTACACCTTTCCCATTTATCATTAGGTTTAGTTCATATTCAGGATGAAAATGAAGCGGGAAACCAAATATTTTCTTTTTTCTGTCTAGTACTACAAAACAATCAGCCTCTGTTAAAGGAGTAATCTCCCTGTGTATTCCCGGAATATCCATATCATCAAATTAAATAGAGTGTAAAAAATTGATAAAATAGTGTTATAAAGATAACTTGTTAGTATTTATTTTTAGCATCAGAAATGCAAAATGATACAATTAATTAAACCAATTATTTCAATTATTAATAACATTTTGACTCACTCACTTATTTGTCGCGATTTTATTTATGTGTAGAATGGAAAAATTGCTATTTGTAATAATGGCTATGTATTTGACATAATAAAGATTGGTATAGAATTAGGCATAATGAACTAAATATGAAATATCATAAGCATATATATTATATATAACAAAGTCCCCATACTATTATAAAGATATGTACAAAAAATATATCCATTTTATTAACTAAAAAAATTTCAAATGAAAAAACCGCTAATTATAATAATTTTATTTAGTCTCCTTCTAACAAAGTGTACAGAAGAGATGAAATTAGTTATCGACGAAACTCCACCAGATGAAGTAACTAATCTTAGTTATGAATTATTGGACCTTGATATTAAAGTATCATGGGAAAATCCATCAGATGAGGACTTAAGAGCCATAAATATTGTTTTGGAAAACAATTCCAGTCAGGCAGTAATTGAAAAATGGATTATGTCAGATTCAACCTCAGTTGTATTTGAGAGTGTAATTTCCGGTGATTATACGATTCTAATCAAGGCAATGGATAAAAATGAGAATGTTTCAGATGGTGTAAGATCAGATAATTTTGATTTTGAATCTGCAGCTCCTCTTAACCTGGGGAATGTTCAATACCAGATTAAATACAATACAATCAGGCTGACATGGGGTGCAATTATACCAAGTATGAATATTGATAAAATTCTTATATCATGGTTAGATAATTCTATGGAACTGGCTTCGACTGAAACCGAATTTCTTGTAACTGAATTACCTGATGGAGAAAACTATATCCATTATCAAACAAAATCCATTGATGGCTATGTTTCAGCATTAAATACTTCTCCTGCACAAGTTATCGATTTCCCTTTTGTGCGTGTTACAGGAAATGGACATGACTTTTATATAGCAAAATATGAAACAACTGCATTGGATTTTGATACTTTTCTAAATAATAGAGGAGTGATTGATGACGGGCTCTATAATGGTAAAGTAGTAATTATAAATAATGGATGGTGGGCAGGATATGATGCCGGAACTTCAACCTGGTCACACGGTTGGGGAGAAGAATCACCTGCAATCTGGGTTACTTGGGAAGGTGCAAGAATATATTCAGAAGAAGTATGGGAAGGTCGTTTACCTACTGAAGAGGAATGGCTATATGCTGCACAAGGTGGTGAATTAAGTCAGGGTTTTGCTTATGCAGGAAGCGATAATATTGATGATGTTGCTCAATATTTATATGTAGATGGCACAAAATTATTTCCTGTAGGACAAAAACAACCCAATGAGCTTGGTATATATGATATGAGTGGAAATGCCACAGAATATATTCAGGAAACATCTTCTGGCAATGTACAGACATTGGGAGGGTGCACAAACACGAGTTATCATGCCACATTGCCGTTAACTGATCCTGCAACTCTAAAAACCTGGGGATTTAATACAGAATCAAGTTCATATTTCAATGGATTTAGAGTAGTAATCGAGACTTCTACGATTCATGGGGAATAACAATAGATATCCATTTATAATTGTAAAAAATAAAATACAATGAAAAAAACATCCATAATAATTATATTCTTCTGCTTAAATATATTTTCATCACATGGAGATATTTTTGCGAATCTTACTAATAAAAATACGGAGAATTTTTCCTCGGTTACCTTAGAACTTCAAAATACAAATTGGAGGGATAGTGATGAAAATTGTTCGGCT
>JAFGSZ010000036.1 GCA_016934395.1 Bacteroidales bacterium | reverse complement strand
CTCCACCGCAGAAATCCTGTAATGTTTAATACGCTGGGTGTATGCCAAACCTCCCAGAAATTTTAACATAAAAATTAACATTCCCAGCAGCCACAGTGTAACAATCAGGGGAAAATTGGTATAGAAATAATTTTTAAAATTTTGAACCTGAAATTTTAACTCAACTTTATCATTTACAATTTCAGGTTCCGAAAGTACAGGTACAACCGGGGTTACACTTTCCTCATTATCCTGCCACACCCGTGTTTCGAAGGCGGATATTTGCACTTCATCATAATTCAGATAGGTTTTTACAAAGGTGAAAGCGGAACCTGTAATCACCAATACCAGCGCAGCCACTGCAATTAAATATCGTGTTCCGGAAGTAAATTTATTCGTGATCAGCAGAACAAAGCCCAGCAGCAACGCAATTATAGCGCCCTGCCAGATAGAATGCACCAGGGTCCAGCCTAATGATTCTATAATCCTTTCGGGTAAAAACTTATATATAAAATTCATTATTTACCTCCTTCTAATTGGTGAATTAAGGCTTTAATTTTTAGTAATTCTTCTTTTGAGGCTTTATGATTTCCCAAAAGCTGCAGTACCAGACTTGAGGCTGATCCGCTAAAAGTGGTTTCAAGAAAACGGTCGAGCAACACATTCTGAGTTTCTTCTTTTTTAAGCACAGGATAATAAATATGGCTTTTACCATCCAACTCGCGCCTTACCATCTTTTTTTCGGCAAGGTTTTGCATAATTTTCAAGGTAGTGGTATACCCAATGTCTTTTTTCCTGTTCATTTTTTCATGTACACAGCGTACCGTGCATGAACCGTTTTCCCATAATATCTGCAGAATTTCCAATTCTGCTGCTGTTGGTTTTATGTTATTATTCATTGAAAAAAATTTAATACGATTATTTTCGTACAAATATATACGACATAAATCGTATTTGCAAAATTTTATACGATTATTTTCGTAGTTCAGAAAAAAATTGATTTATATACTTGATAACAAGCTCTTATGTAATTTAGTATTAATTTTATGAAACTGAAATAAAACTCCTTTGCCATGAAAACATTTTTATCCATTTTATCGCTTATCTTTTTATTATCCTGTACTCAGCAGAAAAATAACCAACCCAACACTGAATATTCGGTGGATATTAACCACGAAAATCCATCGCCGGAATGTTATACCGTTTCTACTGATTTTGAACGTATAATTGTTGTGCGATTGAAGACGGGTACTGATATGCTCGAAGGACTTAATAAAGCAGCAAAAGAGAAGGGAATACAAAACGGGGTAATTATTAATGGTATCGGTTCTTTAACCCGGTATCGTGTTCATGTGGTTGATAATACTACTTTTCCCGTAGATGATTTATTTGTACAGGCTGATAATCCGGTGGATATTTTAGGGGTAAGCGGCTATATAATCGATGGCCGGGTGCATTGCCATGTAACCTTAAGTGATGAAATAAAAGCTATTGGCGGCCACCTTGAACCCGGTTCAAGCGTTTTTACCTTTGCCATAATTACCATTGGTGAATTGGCTGATGATACTACCCTGAAAGATGTGGATAATATAAAATGGTGAAAGTCCGGCAAAATTTTTAAACCTATCTTTGATACGATATTCTAAAGTAAATTTCATGTTAAATACAAATTATTGTCTTAGCCTTACCCGGAAACAACGAAGAGAATCGTGGGAAATTAACATTGGAAATATTCCCATGGGCGGAAAAAATCCGATCCGGTTACAGTCAATGACCAGTACCCCGACTCAAAATGTACGGGAAACCCTAGAGCAATGTATACGGATAATAAAAGCGGGAGGTGATTATGTAAGGATTACGGTGCCAACCCTCAAGGATGTGGACAATTTAAGAGAAATTAAAAAGTTATTGCGTGAACAAAATATTTCGAATCCCATAATAGCTGATATCCATTTTAATCCGAAGGTGGCAGAAGCCGCGGCCGCTGTTGCTGATAAAATCAGGATCAATCCCGGAAATTATACCGATTCAAAAAAATTTAAACAAATCCAATTTTCGGAAGAGGAATACAAGGGGGAAATTGATAAAATTAAAGAACGGTTTATCCCATTATTAACTATTTGTAAAAAGAACCAAACTGCCTTGCGTATTGGAGTAAATCACGGTTCGCTTTCCGACCGTATTTTAAGCCGCTATGGTGATACTCCTGAAGGGATGACCGAATCGGCCATGGAATTTCTAAGAATTTGCCTTGAAGAAAAATTTAAGAATGTAGTGGTTTCACTTAAAGCCAGCAATACACGTATTCTGGTGCAGGCCACAAGACTTCTGGTAACCAAAATGAATACAGAACACATGTATTTTCCACTTCACCTTGGGGTTACAGAAGCCGGTGAAGGAGAAGACGGGCGAATTAAATCTGCTGTGGGTATCGGTGCATTGCTTGCCGATGGACTGGGAGATACGATACGTGTATCCTTAACAGAAGACCCTGAAGCCGAAATTCCGGTGTGTAAAAAACTTGTCCGCTATTTTGAAGAAAAAACAGGCCATCCGGAAATTCTTCCGCTATATCGTCATACGCTGAATCCCTATGTATACAATAAACGAGAAAGCAGGGATATGGGATTTCCCGGAGGAACTAACCCGCCGGTTGTTGTAGCTGATTTATCCGCTTCTGCCATTACAGATCCGGAACATTTGGCACAAATCGGTTGGATGCATGATAAAAAATTGAACCGCTGGGAATTTTCAGACCAGGCTGCCGATATAATTTATGTGAAAAACAATATCCCCTTTGTTCTTCCTGAAGAAAAAATAATGTTGTTGGATTTTAAAAACTGGATGGAACTAAAAAGCAAAACTGAAAATATTTTCCCCGTTTTTAGCTCTCAGGAATTTTTGGAAAAACAACTCCCGGAATTAAGACAATATTTTATTCATAGCAAACTATCCGATTTATCCCGAGAATTTATAAAAAAAGTTAAGAAATTTTCAAATATTGTGCTTATCGCTGAATCCCAAAATATAAACAGTCTTGCAGAACACCGGAGGTTTATACTCAAACTTATGCGCCACCAATGTAGCAGTCCTGTTATATTTAAAAGAAATTATGCTGAAAATCAGATTGAGGATTTCCAGTTAAAAAGCGCCGCAGATTTTGGCGGTTTGTTTCTGGACGGCCTTGGAGATGGTATTTGGTTAAATAATTCCGGTAATATTCTGCCTGAAAACATAAATGCAACGTCTTTTGGAATTTTACAGGCCAGCCGTGTGCGGACTACCAAAACAGAATTTATCTCCTGCCCCTCTTGTGGCAGAACACTTTTCGATTTGCAAAAAACCACGGCCAAAATTCGCGAAAAAACTTCACACCTTAAAGGATTAAAAATAGGAATAATGGGTTGTATTGTAAACGGGCCGGGAGAAATGGCCGATGCCGATTATGGGTATGTTGGCGCAGGACCGGGAAAAATTACCCTGTACAAATCCAGGGAGGTAATTAAACGAAATATCCCCGAAGAACATGCAGTGGATGAACTTGTAGAATTAATTAAGGATAACGGAGACTGGATTGATCCTTCCTGATTATTTAAAAAGGATCTGATCGATATCTTTAACCTCAATTGCTTTTTCAACTACCTCATCGGTAAGAGGATTTATAATTTGTACCTTTACCATGTTGTATCGATCGCCGGCACTATAGCAGGACATTACCAGTTCAGCTTCTTCAAGCTCAACAGACACTCCGCTTTTTTTAGTTACTACAATAGTTCCTTTTTCATTGCCAACAGATGCCACGGGAGGCTTTGAGAATCCTGCCAGCTTCATAGAACGGATACTGGAATAATCTTTAATTTCGGTAACTATACCACTGTATTTTCCCCGGACTATTATATAACTTTCTATGAATTGATTATTTCCACATCCCTTTTGCCCGAAATGTTTTGCATCTATCGAAGTTCCATCTTTTAGCGAAATTAGTGCTGAGGTGTTATTTTGTCCTGCTAATACAGCGCTGAATAAAATCGCCGAAAAAAATATATAAACAAATTTCATAGTCGCCCAATATTGTTTGTTAATGAATAGTTACCTTTAGTCTAGCAATTTACTAATTTTTTATTATTCCTGAACTATTATTAGTTTCATAATGTTAATTTCAAACACATTACTCATTTGAATACCTGCAATTAAAAGTATTAATATTAACCGAATAAAAGTAAAAATATTGTCTGTATACATCTTTATCAGGTATAGGATTTTACTGCTTCTAAAAATCCTTGAGGCACCTCCGATACTTTTCTAATATCATAATTAAAGAACACAAGGCTTGTATTTACCCTTGCTATTTCAGCTTTTGTGTTTTTATTTTCCATCACATAAATTAAGGTGAAACCAACTCTGGTGATATCTGCAATGCCCATCTTTATTTGTAACATATCACCGTAAAATCCCTCCGATTTATATAATACGGCTGCATCTGTCATTATAATGCCAAGGCCTTCAATGTTTTTTTCAGAATAATGTAACGCGTTTAAAAACCGTATCCGGGCTTCATGGGCAATTGTCAGCACTGCATCATTTCCCAGGTGACCCCCGTAATTAATATCTGAAATCCGCAATTGAAGTTCAGTAGTAAAAGGTAATTTTTCAGGAAGCTCAATTTTAATTCTGCCCATTTTTAAAAAATTTCTCTGATATCGCGCTCTTGAAGAAAAAAAGATGTTATTCCTGTTTGTTCCGCCGATTGAATATTCACCTCGGTATCATCTATAAAAAGTGTTTCTTCCGGCGCCAGCTGACTATCTTTTAATACAAATTGAAAAATTTCTGTTCCGGGTTTTCGCAGACCAATTTCAAAAGAATAATAAACTTTTTCAAAAATTTCCGAAAAACTATTCAGTCCGAACTGTTCCCTCAAATAATGCCGGTATGCCTCCACATGAATCTGGTTTGTATTGCTTAACAGGAATATTCTGTAATTTTTCCTGAGCTGATTTAGCAATTCCATCCGTTCCGACGGAATATCCAGCATCATGGCATTCCAGGCTTCGTCAAGTTTTACATCAGATACCGGTCTTCCAATTTTTTGGCGTAACCGGTTTCTGAACTGTGCCGGTGAAATTTTACCGGTTTCAAGTTCAACAAACAAATCGTTTTGATTAAACTTTGTATACAAATTATCCATTTCATTCAGGCCGAACTTTTTAAAAGCAAAAATTGTTGCATTAAAATCGATATTTGTAATCACACCGCCCCAGTCAAAAATTATGTTTTTAATTTGTCCGAAAGTTTTATTTTCAGCCTCGGATAATTTCATTATTTTTAAGTTTAATTATTGTAAAGAAAGTAAATTTCTCCGAATCTTTTTAGCATGAAAGTCCAGGGTAAGCAGTTTGAAAGTATATGGTTGGATGAAGAAGATTCCGGCACTGTCAACATAATTGATCAGCGTTATCTACCTTTTGAATTTATTGTTGAAAAATTAACAAATATCGAAGAAATTACCGAAGCTATTAAGAATATGCATTTGCGGGGTGCACCCCTTATCGGGGCTGCTGCAGCCCTGGGTATTTATCTGGCTGTATTAAAATATAATGTATCCCTGCCTTTTGATCAATACATTGTAAAAATTGCAGATACTCTGAAAGCCTCCCGGCCTACCGCTGTAAATCTTGAATTTTCCGTTGAATATGTTTTAAACAAAATTATTAAGGTTAAAGACCAGAATCAAAGAATAATTCTGGCAAAGAAGGCAGCACAAGACATTATACATACCGAAAGGGAAAATTGTAAACGGATTGGTATATACGGTTTGTCGCTAATTGAAAAACTCAGTAAAGAAAAAGCCGGAAAACCGGTAAATATTCTCACGCATTGTAATGCCGGATGGCTGGCATGTATTGAATATGGCACTGCAACTGCCCCGGTGTATATGGCCTTTGATAAAGGAATAAAGGTACATGTTTGGGTTGATGAAACCCGGCCCCGCAACCAGGGAGCCCGTTTAACCACATGGGAATTAAGTCAGCACGGCGTGCCAAATACGTTAATCCCCGACAATACCGGAGGCCACCTTATGCAGCACGGAAAGGTAGATCTGGTGGTTGTGGGCAGCGACAGAACAACCCTTAACGGTGATGTAGGAAATAAAATAGGCACCTACCTTAAAGCCCTGGCAGCAAAAGATAATAATATACCTTTTTATGTTGCCCTGCCCTCTTCATCCATTGACTGGAACCTTGAAAACGGACTTCAGGAAATTCCAATTGAAGAACGTGACGGAGATGAAGTGAAATATATGGAAGGTAAACTGAATAATGCTATATTTAAATTTCTAATTACCGATTCTGAAACTAAGGTGGCCAATTATGGTTTTGATGTTACCCCGGCAAGATTAATTACCGGTTTGATTACAGAACGGGGCATTTGTAAGGCAACAAAAAATGATATTTTAAAATTATTCCCGGAAAAAATAAATTAATAATCTATGAAAAAACTCGCTATTATTGGAGGTAAAGGCTTTGAAAATCCCGAAAATTTTTTGGACAACTTTAAAAAATTAAAGGCAGAAACTCCTTTTGGGGTTACCAATTCAGATTTTTATTCGGGATTTTTTAATAATAAAGAAGTTATTGTATTGATCAGACATGGGATAAATCACAATATCCCCTCGTTTAAAATAAACTATAAAGCGAATATTTTTGCTTTAAGACAGCTGGGAATAAGTCACATTATAGCCACTTCGATATGCGGAAGCCTGCAGGAAGAAATCTGTCCGGGAGAAATTGTTGCCATCGATCAGTTTATAGACCAATCGAAACATACCAATTTAAGTTATTTTGATGATCTGGACGAAAATGAATTATGCCACGATCCCTTGGTTTTCCCGTTTAGCCAGGAACTTCGGGATTTATTTATTGAAGCCGCCGTAAAAAAAGGAATAACAACGCACACTAAGGGTGTAGTTGTTACCGTAGACGGACCGCGGCATACCACCCGTGCCGAATCAAACCTTTACCGTAGCTGGAAAGCAGACATTGTAAATATGACTACAGCTCCGGAAGCTATTCTGGCCAATGAACTAAAAATTGAATACGCCGTAGTTTCATTATGTACCAACTACGAAGCCTGGAGAACCGACATCAAACCGGCCACAAAACAAGAAAAAGATGAAATTATTGCAGGAAATAAATCAGCTATAACAGATTTAATTAAAGAAGCTATATCGAAATTTTAGGATGTTTACATTTGTATTTAAATATTATTTCAACGCACTTTTCATATAATTTTCAAAGCCTCATCACCTCATCCGGTGAAATTATTTTATTTAACGTGGCATAAATGGTAAGCCCGGCAATGGTCTTAATACCCAATTTGGCTGTAATGTTTTTCCGGTGGGTAATTACCGTATGCGGACTTATAAATAACTTCTCGCTGATTTCTTTATTCGTTTTTCCCAGCGCCACATTTCGCAGTATTGTTTTTTCCCGGTCGCTTATTATACCGGTTTGAGCATTCTTTTTTTCCTGACCGTTATTTTCAGGAATAATCCTTTCGAGCGTATTTATAATATCTTCCTCAGAATTATCAAGTGTAATGATTATATCGCTTTGAATATTTACGGAGTGAACATTTTTTCTATCAGCGATTTCGATATACTTTATCCCGGGATTTTTGTTTTTGTTCAATACAAAAATGTTATCTGATGTTAAATATGATGAAGAATAAATAATAAACCGGGGGTTATGTATTGTTATCATTTTACCCAGTTTATCAATAGATGATATGGTTTTAATCTCAAGGGAAATACTAAGTTTATTCAGCAGTGAAACTACTCCGGCCCTGATAATCGGTGATTTACAAAATAATATTATTTTTAAACTGCTCATTTCCGGTATGCCCCTTGTTCTAACAACTTTCTTTCCATATGCATCACCATTGGTATTAAAACTTTATCTTCAATACGTGCATGATTATTCAGATCCCGTTCCAACCTTGAAAGCTCGATAAAAATCTGATTACACAAGTCCTGATCTTCTATGGGGGGTAAATATTTAATGATAATATTTTTAAGGTCGTAAAGTTTGTCTTCTACATTATCGTGTTCCAATGCAAATTTTTCAATAAATTCAGCTTTGATTTTTTCAAACAGCATCCCGGAAAGTTTCTTGCTGTTAAATGCCTGCTCCACCTCAAGTATATAAGGCATTATGCTATCATCTTCACGCTGAATGTGCCTGGTGAGCTCCTCTTTATAATCAATAAAAAACCTATTAAGCAAATCAATGCCCGGTAAGGTGGAAGGAGGAAATTGAGTAGTTAATCTTAAAATTAATTCAGCTATTTCAGGAATTTTTTTATCCAGATAATAATCGTGTGTTTTTTTCAGGTAATTCACAATCAGGTGCACAGGAAATCCCTGAAGCTGTTTTTTTGGGAAATAATTTTCATCGTGGTATGAATTGGTGATCTCAAGGAAAAACTCCACATTAACCTTGTGTTCGCCACACACTTCTTCTACGGTTTTATCACCAAAGCCCAGGGTAATATTAAACCGTGATAATATATTTAACAGCAGGTAATTCAAATGAATTACATCTGCCATCTTCATATTTTTAGTGATTTGCATTGGCCCGTAATTTGGCACTAAAGTTAATTATATTTATTTAAAATGAATTAAAATTACAAGAGCAACTGCCAATTTATCTTTGTAAAATATTCTACAAAAAAGATTTGCATATCTGCCAGAAATTATAATTATTTTGAAGAAAATGGAGATATAAGCTTATTCATTCACCAGAGTTTCCCTGGAAAGCCCGAGATCTTTTTCTTTTATTTCATTACCGATAGGTTCGATATGAATGGCTACATCAAACACGTCTTCAATTTTTTCTTTAATGCTGTCTTCTACTTCATGTGCTATTTTATGTGCTTCAAGAAGAGTAAGGCCCCCGTCAACTTCAATATCGGTAGCAATCATCAGTTGGTTTCCAATTTTCCGCACCCGCATTCGGTGAGGATTTTTTGCTCCCGGAACGGAATCAATGGCATTAAATACTTCTTTATAAATCGAACGATCAGCGGTGCCATCCATAAGTTCAACATTCGATTCCATAAAAATCTGAAACGCTACTTTCAAAATCCAGATACTTACCAATAAAGCAGTAATCGTATCAAAAACAGGAAGATGAAAGACAAAAGTAAAGATCAATCCCACAAGTACAGATACCGATATGAGTACATCGTTCTGCATATTTTTCCCGTTTGCTATTAACATGGAACTCGATGTCTTTTTTCCCACCCTGAATTGAACCAGCGCCAGGGCAAATTTTATAAAAATAGAAATCATGGTTACTATTATAGCAAGTTTCGCAGGCATTTCACTGCTTCCACCCTCAATTAATTTCTTAACAGATGTTATTAATAACTGAATACCTGCAAAGAAAACGATAAACGATACCGCTTTGGTAGCAATGGCATCCGCTTTACCATAACCGTATGGGAATTTGGTATTGGGAGGTTTGGAGATTATTTTAGCAGTAATTAATGTAATTATTGAGGTGAGAATATCTGTTGAGGAATCTATACCATCACCAACCACAGCCAGACTTCCGGATAATATACCAGCTGCAATTTTTAAAACAGCTAAAAATCCGTTTCCAAAAATTCCAATCCAGGAAGCCGTTTTTATCTCCTTAATACGAATATCCATGAATATACTAATTCTTTTGAGGGACTAAATTTAGCTATTTTATTTCAGATAAGTTTTGAGGGATATTAAAATATCAGCGGAATAAGCTTCCAGGTCTTTTTTTTGTAGGCAGAATACGATTGAAGAAAATATTTTTCAAGTAAGGATTCTTCGTAACGAAGCTTAATAAGTAAATTACCGGTAAGTACTATAAAAATCAATAAACGAACAAGACTGAAATTATCAATTATAAGAGGGGTAAAAACTACCAGAATAGCTGCATACATAGGATGCCGGATTACAGCATACGGACCGTGAGAAATCAGGAAAGCATTGGCTTTTATCTCAGGCTTCACTTTTAATTGTTGAAATGGCACAGTGAATATGGCCCAGAATCCCAAAAAAAGTCCGAAAAGTTCAATAATCAATAAGATCCGGTTTTCAGCAAAAAAAGGACCTGTCAGTATTAACAAGCCAAGACAACTAAATTGTATGGTAATTAGAATATCAGAAAAATGTTTGCGAAAAAATAATCCCATTAGCGCGATACCCTCCAGATGGTTCCAAAACCAATAAACCAATCTGGCGCCAATTTGTTTAATCCTACTCCTCCTTCAATATCGAGTTGAAAGTCAGGTCCGGTTAACCAGGTAAAACCAAAATCCATCAGATGCTGAGCTTGAGATTTTTCAGGCAGATATCCGTAAAGTTCAATATAAGTTCCTATTCTTTCTGTTACACTTATCCCGGTAACCAGCGAATAAATTCCTGTTCCGCCAACTGATTCCCCTTCCCAATACATACCCAGGTTGTAAGCTAGAGATAATCTGGCAGATAAAGTATGCTCAAAGGCAAAACGAAATGAGGGCGTTACATATTCTGAAGAAAATTCTTTCTTACCGCTATTTGGTAAACCTAAACTCCCCAGGAAGGCCATTTCCGGAAGCAATCCGTTTTCTTCCATAAGTTTTACCTTAAATCCCAGATCAAATGGAGCTAATCCTTTTAGAGTTGACGACTCATCTGAAATATAGGATTTTAATCGGATTTGCTCATATCCCCCTTCAATACGAAATTCCAGATTTTTATATATTCCAATCCGGATTAATGTTCCTCCAGCCGATAAATTTTCATGCATATCCGATTCGGATTTGTCTTTGGAATAGCTTACGCCTGTTTCTATCTGAATAAATTTAACGGGTACTACTGATGCGGATTCTGTCTGATCGGGACGATCACCGGTTAATTCAGTATCAATTGAAACTCCCTGCGCATAACAAACAAGAAAACTAAAATAACTAAATATAATTCCAGGAATTATTCTTTTCATTAATTAAATTTATGCGAACAATAATAAACTAAGGGCCATTACCACCATTCCTCCTATTAATCCGTAAATAGCCAGGTGGGCTTCGCCGTATTCCCGGGCAGCAGGTAACAATTCATCCAGTGAAATAAATACCATAATTCCGGCAACTGTGGCGAACAATACCCCGAATAAGATTTCATTAAAAAATGGCATCAGTATAAGATACCCTATCAATGCTCCAACCGGTTCGGATAAACCGGATAAAAACGAATAGGCAAACGCCTTTTTCTTATTTCCGGTTGCATAATAAATGGGTACTGAAACTGCAATTCCTTCAGGTATATTATGAATGGCAATAGCTACTGCAATAGCAATTCCCAGGTGGGGATCTGTAAGGGCTGCTGTAAATGTGGCCAGACCTTCAGGAAAGTTGTGAATGCCTATAGCCAGTGCTGAAAACATTCCCATTCTCATAAGACTTGACGATGACATTTTTTTCCTTCCGCCACTGATATCTTCAATTTTCCTTGCTTCATGCGGATTCTCAAACGAGGGGACCAATTTATCTATTACAGCAATAATAAAAATACCTCCAAAAAAAGAAGCTACTGTAAGCCAATACCCTCCTTTTGCCCCCATTCCATGTTCGAGCGCAATCCTGGCTTTTGCAAAAATTTCTACCATTGAAACATAAATCATTACCCCTGCGGAAAATCCCAAAGAAACTGAAAGAAACCTTGTGTTGGTGGTTTTGGCAAAAAAAGCAAGCCCGCTGCCAATACCGGTTGCAAGTCCGGCAAATAATGTAATCCCAAAAGCAAAAAGTAATGAAGAGTTATCCATAGTTATTATGCGTTTAATTCTTTAACATAAATATTATCTGATATATACCGACTTAGTACCATTTTAATATTATTTATCAATACAACTACAGAATTATCAGTATTCAAAAAATTCAAAACCCGGATATTTACATTCTGTTTAAACTCATTTTCTTTGAAAAAATCTATAAGTTCAGGTGTTCTGTAATTCACCCTTGAAATTTTGTATTCCTTTCCGTTTTGTGATCTGCTCAATAATATACTTGTATCATTTGGGGGGAAATTCCCGTCCCTGTCCGGAATAGGATCGCCATGAGGATCAACATTAGGGTATTCCAAAAATTCATCTATTTTATCCATTAAAAAATCCGATGTTTGATGTTCAAGGTTTTCTGCTTCCTCATGAATTTCGGCATTATTTAAGTTGAGTACTTTTGATAAAAATAACTCCCATAATCTATGCCTTCTTATAATACCAATTGCAGTTTTTTCCCCTTTTTCAGTTAATTCAATTTCATGGTACGGCTGATAATTGACAAGTTTTTTTCGCGATAATTTTTTTGCCATGTCCGTAACAGCAGCGTTTGTAATATTTAAACGCAACGCCAGTTTTGAACTCAACACTTTCTGATTTTCATCAAACCGGATAAGATATGCTGTTTTAAGAAAATTCTCAATAGAAACCGACATGATTAAAATTTAAATAGTCTTAATAATAAACTTAAGTAAGCTTAAATACCAAAACACAGAAATTTTAAAAATGTTTAATGGAGAATAATAATTCGATATTAATATGGGAGATTACTTATTTTTAGCAGCACTTTTTCATTTAATATTTTTATCCTGCGCCCGTGAATTTCGATATGTTTATCCTGTTTAAATTCCGAAAGCAGCCGAATAACCGATTCTGTTGCAGTACCCACAATATTTGCCAATTCCTCGCGTGTAAGCGATATCTGAAGAAAGTTTTCATTATCCAGTCCGAATTCCATTTTTAAATGTATCAGCACTTCAGCAAGTCGTTCCCGTACTGTTTTTTGGGCAATATCGGTTATATAATCATTTGCTTCGCCCAGTTCTTTGCATGCAATCTGCAACAGCTCCATGGCAAAATTGCCGTTTATTTTTACAAATTGTTTCACAATATCGCCGGGTACAAAACATATATATGAATCTTCAATTGCACGAGAGGTAGTGCATGCCAGCTCATTGCTTATTGTAGAACGAAAGCCCATAATATCCCCGGCCTGCGCAAAACGAATGATTTGTTCCTTTCCATCAAATCCCGTTTTATAAATTTTAATTATCCCTTTCATAACATAATAAAATCCATTTATCCGGCTGCCTTCGGAATAAATGATTTCACCGCGCTTATAAAAATCCGGCGCTTGTTCCTGGGGAATCAGCTCCAGTTCTTCATTCGATAAATGGCGAAATACAGACTTGGTATCCTGAAAACAATTATTAAAAGCCGGGAAAGACTGGGTATATTTCATACAATTTTATTTTGATTTACAATCTTACTATTTTTTCCTAAAATTTCTACAACTAATACTTAAATTTGTTTATTAAAGTTATTAAAATTCAATGATAAATGAAAGAATCAATAAATTTAAGATGGCTTAAGAACATGGCTTTTGAAGCTGATGTGGACGGATTTAAAATTAAAGTTGATGCGAAATCCGAAGTTGGAGGTTCAAATCTGGGGCCGCGACCAAAACCATTGCTGTTAGTTTCTTTGGCAGGATGTACGGCAATGGATGTGGCATCGTTAATGAAAAAAATGAGAGTTGAAGTTGAAGATATCAATATAATTGTAGAAGGAGATTTAACAGAAGAACATCCCAAACAATTCACAAAATTACATGTAATTTATGAATTTAAGGGAGAGAATCTTCCCATGGATAAACTGGAGAAAGCCGTTTCGTTATCGCAGGAAAAATATTGCGGTGTTAGTGCAACGCTGAAAAAAGCTTTGGAACTGACCTACGAAATAAAAATAGTCTGATCTTAACATATATTTTTTGTGTGAATATTTGTACCCGGTATTTACTCGATTTTTTTGAGCTGTTTTTTCCTAAGCTTTGCGCAGCCTGCAGTAACAATCTGCTGGGTAGTGAAGATATATTTTGTTCCTATTGTTTGTATCATCTGCCAAAAACAGAATTTCATAATGATCCTGAAAATAAAATTTCTCAATTATTCTGGGGAAGAGTACATATTGAAAATGCCACATCTTTTCTTTATTATTATAAAGGAAGCAAATATCAAAAAGCTATTCATGAATTTAAATACCGGGGGAAAAAACAAATCGGACATTTTATTGGAAAACTTTTTGGCAGCGATTTGAAAAGTTCTCCATTCAATCAGGTAGATATACTAATTCCTGTTCCGCTGCACTTTAAAAAGCTTAAAAAAAGAGGTTTTAATCAAAGTGAAATTATTGCCATGGGTATGGCCGAAAGTCTTGGTAAACCGGTAGAAAGTAATTTAATCGAGCGGACTGTTGCAACAAAAACACAAACCAAAAAATCGAGGTATGCCCGCTGGACAAACGTTGAAGGAATTTTTAATTGTAAAAACACAACAAAACTTCAGCATAAACATGTATTGCTTGTTGATGATGTAATTACAACCGGATCTACGCTTGAAGCCTGCGCTAACGCTATATCACACATTAAGGGTATACGTATCAGTGTAGCCACACTTGCCGTGGCCTCCATTTAAAATATATTATGATTAAGAATGCTGTTGTTGTCGGCTCCGGAATTGGGGGAATATCGGTTGCTATAAGACTGGCCCTTAAGGGATATAATACAATAGTTCTTGAAAAAAATACCTATCCGGGAGGAAAGTTATCGGAAATACATCTTGATAATTATCGTTTTGATGCCGGACCTTCGCTTTTTACGTTGCCAACTATGGTCGAAGAATTGTTCAATCTGGCCGGATATCACATTGAGGATTATTTTCAATATAAACGTTTGGATATTATTTGTAAATATTTTTACGGAGACGGAACCGTATTAAGAGCTTTTAAGGATAAAGAAAAATTCGCACAGGAACTGGAAAAAAAGCTTAATGAACCAAAAAATAATGTATTGAAGTTTTTAAAAAAATGTAAAACTATATACGAACTTACTGCCCCAGTTTTTATTTTCAGGTCTTTTCATAAAGCAGGCACTTTCTTTTCCGTTGAATTTATAAAAGCATTAACGGGCTTTTACAAATTAAATGTTTTCCAAACCATGCATAACGCAAATAAAAGCAGTTTTAGAAACCCAAAAACAGTTCAGCTTTTCGACCGTTATGCCACATATAATGGGTCTAATCCCTATAAAGCCCCGGCTACATTAAACGTTATTGCGCACCTTGAACATAATCTGGGCGCTTATTTCCCATTAAGGGGCATGTTTTCAATAACTGACGCTTTAGTAACACTGGCCAAAAATCTCGGAATTAAATTTATTTACAAAAGTAATGTCACCAGAATCCTTCATAAAAATGGAAAAATCAGCGGTGTAGAAACTACAGAAAAATTCTATCCTGCAGATTTAGTGGTTAATGACTCGGATATAAGGAAGGCATACGAATTACTCCCGGAATTAAAACTTTCTGAAAAATACAAAAAACAGGAAGCTTCAAGTTCAGCGCTTATCTTTTACTGGGGAATAAAAAGTCAGTGGAAACAACTCGATGTACATAATATTTTTTTCTCTTCCGATTATAGGGCGGAATTTGACCACCTGTTTAAACAGAAACTAATTTATAACGATCCCACAGTTTACATTTATATCAGTTCGAAACTAAATAAGTATGATGCTCCGCCTGATTGTGAAAACTGGTTTGTAATGATTAATGTGCCTGAAAATATCGGCCAGGACTGGGATCTATTGATTGAAAAAGCCAGAAGCAATATTTTAATAAAAATATCAGGCATTTTAAAAACCGACATTACTCCTTATATTGAAAAAGAATCAATTCTTGATCCACGTTCCATTGAGAGTAAAACCTCATCGTTTAGAGGATCGCTTTATGGCAGCAGTTCAAATACTGTTTTTTCAGCATTTACCAGACATCCGAATTTTTTAAAAAAAATTAAAGGATTGTATTTTGTCGGGGGAAGTGTTCATCCCGGGGGAGGAATTCCACTGTGTATGGCATCGGCAAAAATCGTTTCGGAAATGGTGAAATAACATTATTCAAATTGCATTGTTATTTCCATATCCCAATTGGCACGAATTTCTATTTCTCCCTTATAAAAAAGTACTTTTTCAGGTTGTAATTTTTCTATATATTTTCCGGTGTCCCATTGCCTGTTGGCATTATCATCGTAAATTACTTTAATACCATATTTTCCCGGTTTCAGATAATCAAAAATTACCGGTTCGTTTGTGCTTATATATTTTTGATTAAAAACTTTATCCCCCTTTTCTGAAATTAACTGAATAATTGCCGGTCCCTGAACATTTTGGGTATTCATAATCAGCCTGCCATAGGCACTTAATTTTGCAGTTGTAAAATCAACTATTATAGTATCGTTCGAAAGTCCGAAAATATCTGTAAATGCTCCCGGAAGTATGTTGATTTTATATTTCATATCCTCCTCCCAACTGGCATCCATATAGATTTTACGCAATTTTAAACTGTCTTTCAGTATTTGGAAGGACATGGAATATTCGAGTGTATCCACAATTTTGCTGAAAGAAATTAATGAAGGATTGATATTTAATACTGGAGTGGTTGGAAAAAATCTGACGGAATTGTTCAAATCAAGGGTACTCCTTGGTTTTACATTCATATTCAGCTCAAGAAAATTTTCTTTTACTTCTTCAACTTCATCTTTTTTCCTTCTTTTTAAGCTGGACGATTCATCTTTCTTTTCGGTGTATCTGAATTGCAGGGTATCGCTGCGTGTATATAAATTATCCATAGAATCGGGAGTAAGATAAGAAACCTGTAAATATATGGAATCCAGGTTGCTCATAACCGTATCAGCAATCCAGTAAATTACACTATCCAAATCAGCTGAATATTCTTTAATTATATCTTCTTCCTTTGGGGAATAATTTATAGGAACTATCTGAACACTATCATGAGGCGTACGATTAAACACTATGTTTAGTTTGTTTCTTTCCTCTCTGTCGTAGCTTCCAATATAAACCGTATTGTTTATTTCCTCAAATAAATACAGGTTCATGTGTAAGCCATATCTGAGTCTTCGTTCACCTGCTGAATCTGAGAGCAGGTTTAGTGTAGAATCTGCAAACACCGAATCATAACGAGCCGATTCTATAAAAACATCCTGAATAGAATCTACTACCAATGAATCTGTAAGCCGGGACTGCCATAACGCCAGACTATCAGCAATCCATAAATCTTCCACGTTACGATTATCGGGGTGCAGGTAAAATACAGAATCAATAAACGCCACCGGTTCATTCCAAACATCAAAAAGCAGGTTGCGGTTGGCATCCTGCAAGGCAAATATCCTAAAACTGTCTGCTTTTACATTATTAATTGCAAATGATCCATTTTCAATATTGGTTTGTCCGATGTATGCAGGAATTTCCTGTAAGGGAGCTGAATCATTCAGATTATCATAAAGCATTACTATTACAGGCTTTTCAGGAACTTTTAAGTCAAATGCATTTAATAAAGTTCCGCTTACGGTCATAGAGTCAAGAAAACTTCCGGTAGAAAATACAAATTCAAAATTTGGTAACAGATTTCCTTCATTATTATCTGCCAGAGCATTTCCAAAATTCAATGTATATGTTGTGCTGTCACGAAGTGTATTGTTCAGATCAATAATCAGTTTTTTACCGTTTAATCTGGTTATTGGCCTTTCCTGTAAAGGAGGAGAAACAATGAGTTCCTGGTTTATATTTTTTAATTGAATATACTCATCAAAATAAATTACTATGTTTTTTGCAGAATAGTGCACTGAATAATTTTGCGGAATACTTTTTATCACCCTGGGTGGAGTTTCATCTTTCGGCCCTCCTGTTGGTGATCCAATTTTAGCGCAACGGACAAAAAAGATCCCAATAAAAAAGAGAAAAATGTATCCTGAAATATTTCTCACTGTATATATTGCATTATTGTATCCTGCAAACTTACAAACTTTAATAATATTTTAAGATAATAGGTAATAATTATATCAAAGGAATCCTTACTTTTGAACCACAGTTTACAATCAAAAACTTAATTTATTAATTTATTATCATGATCTTACAATATATTACCTGGAATGTAAAGCCTCAGATTTTTGATTTTGGAAGTTTTGAAATACGATGGTACAGCCTGCTGTTTGCATCGGGTTTTATCCTCGGGTATATAATCCTTGGGAAAATTTTTAAAAAAGAAGGATTGCCTATTGAGTTACTCGATAAATTAACAATTTATATGGTAATCGGCACAATTATCGGAGCCCGCATGGGCCATTGTATATTTTATGAACCCGAAGTTTACCTGAAACATCCCTTAAAAATGATTCTTCCCTGGGAAGGAACTATAGGAAAAGATTTCAGGTTTACCGGATACCAGGGTCTGGCAAGTCATGGCGGGGCAATTGGTATTTTACTTGCACTAATATTATTTGCCCGTAAAACAAAAAGACCCTATCTGTGGACCTTAGACAGGGTTGTTATTGTTACGGCGCTTGCAGGTTTTTTTATCCGTATGGGAAATCTTATGAATTCGGAAGTTTATGGAGTACAAACAGATTTACCCTGGGGTTTTAAATTTATGCGCGAAGCTTTATATGGCATTCCGGTATCTGAAATTGTACCTAAACACCCCACTCAAATTTATGAGGGGCTATCGTACCTGGCCATTTTTTTCCTGCTGATGTATATTTATAAAAGAAAACCAAAAAACCAACCTCACGGCTTGTATTTTGGATTATTCCTGGCGCTGGTATTTGCATCCCGTTTTTTTATTGAATTTGTTAAAGAAGATCAGGTAGCCTTTGAAAGCGGAATGTCCCTGAATATGGGGCAAATACTCAGCATCCCCTTTGTACTTGGTGGATTAATTATTTTATATTATTATAATAAAAAACGTAAAGCCCAAACAAGCAAGAGTTAACCGGGTTAAAAACCAGTTAGGTTATATTATCATAACTTATTATATATTCTGTTAATACATAATAGCAATTCCCCATTTATCCAATACCCCGTCATCTCTTTGGGCATTATCTTTAATTCTTATTTTCCAATCACCCCTGGCCGGTTTATCGATCAGCCCTTGGAATAATATGGGTTCATCTGAAGAACGGAAGGTTTTTACAAAATCATCGGCTGCACCTCCTGTTCTGTTCAACAAGGTTATTTCTGCCTGTCCGGGGGGTTGCAGATATATGGATAAATCCCCGCGATAGGTATGCTTAATGTCTATACTAAGCTCAAAAGCGCGAACATTTATCGGCATGGGGAAAGGAATCGTATCTGTTATTTCTCCCATATCCGGAATAGGAGTTTTTACCCGGTGTTCCATATAAAGAGTTTTAACGGACTTTTCAACCGGTGAAGATCCGGAAGCCATTTCCAAAGCAGCTTTTGCGTTAATTCTTCCATGCCCGTATTTTGATGAATGCCCGTTTGCATCATATTGCCCGTTTACGGCATCGATTTTATCAGCAGTATTTTTAATAATTTCACGAACATCAGCATAAGTAAGTTCCGGATCAACTGATAATATCAAACCGGCAAGTCCGGCACACAGGGGCGTTGAACTTGACGTTCCTCCAAAGCTGTAGGTATAATCTTCGGGGCCATACCCGTTTATCCCCCTTCTGTCGGTGGTCACAATCCCTCTTCCGGGAGAACCGCTGGACGGAGCACAAATGGTAATCTCCGGACCAAAATTACTGTAATAAGATTGCTCATCAAGACTGTTCGATGCCGCAACTGCAATTACATCCGGATGCAATGCAAATCCCTGGTAATAACCCTGTCCGTTTAACGGAGCACTTTCATTTCCTGCAGCAAACAAAATAACACATCCTTTCCCATTATTTCTTCCCTGGGTTGCCGCCTTATGAATGATTCCGTTCATCCTGGTGGATAATGGAAAATAGGCAGCAGAGGCAGCCCAGCTGCAACTGATCACATCCGCAAAATTATCGATGGCATATTGAAAAAGTTCTTCAATGGATTCATCAGACAGCCAGCCTGATGTACGCACGGGCATAAAGGAACATCGGGGCGCCAGGCCTACCACGCCGGTTCCGTTTTGTACGGCAAGTGCAACCCCGGCACAGGAAGTGCCATGATTATCATCCGATAATGCCGGACTGGGATCTGTATCACTTTCACCAAAATCCCGGGGAGCAACAATTTTGCCCTGCACATTAAAATCGGGATGCAACAAATCGAAGCCGTCATCCATGATACAAATACGAATATCACGCGACCCTAAAGTAATGTCCCAGGCAGCTTCAGCTTTTACATCAGCGCCGGCCAACAGTCCTGCACTGTTCCCTGTATTATTCAAATGCCATTGTTGCGAATACAGCGTATCATCGGGTATATATTTATAAGAAACTTTAAAACTTAAATCCGGTTCAGCAATTAGAATTTCTTTACGCCCCTGAAGGGAAAATGCAATTTTCAGGGGATTTTGTGTAGATGCTGTTGTTAATTTCACAATATATCCGTGCGGCAGGTAATCCAGCTCCCGGTCTATTTGCAGTCCGTGAGATTTAAGTATTTTTTCACGTTCACTGTTTTTAACGTCCGGACTGAACTGTATTGTCATGGTCCCGGTAGGAATAAACGCCCCGTCAGGAGAATCATCGGATGCATACATATGGGTTACCACATCGGTTTGTGGGACTGTTCTTAAATCATTCACCATTTTTTCCATTTTTGATTCTTCAACAGAAAAAATTTCCATATTATCAAGATGTGCCGAATCAATATGTCTGGGTTCGCCATCCAGTTTTACATTGCTTACCCGAAACATGGAAACATCTTTTGCTTTGCCTTTTTTCAAGCGCACAGCAAAACGGTCAGATAATTTTTTTAACACTATGTCTGTCTGGCCTCTTTTGAGTTTGATTGGTTCTCCTGTTTTCATAATATCGTATTTTGGTTGGTTTAATTATAACGCTGTGATCGAAAATTTATGTCACTATTATAAGAAAATCTGTTTCTAAATAACCAATCAGAAAAGATAAACAATGGTAGGTGATATTCGGAAGCCTGAGATTAAACTCCTTTGTAAAAATGAATGATTATAGCGCCCTGCTCAATTAAAAGCGATATCCTAATTTTAAGCCTCCGTATGGGATGTAACTATCCAATAATAAAATTATCGCCGCGACATCTATTGTAAAAGAAAAAAGCTTCATACGAATATGAAGCCTTTTTGTGTGGTCCCACCTGGGCTCGAACCAGGGACCCCCTGATTATGAGTCAGGTGCTCTAACCAGCTGAGCTATGGGACCTGAAAATTACCCTCCAAAAAGGGATTGCAATATTACATAATTGTAAAGAAATTTACAAATATTGCATAAGAGTTTATAAAAGTTATTTGTATTTGATATTTTGCAGCGTTTTTTCAGAGTAATATAAGGAAACTAGAATTGCTGATATGTATTTATAAAGTTTTCTACTATTCCTGTTTTGCCTCCCTGTTTTTTACATATTCTATAAATGCCTGTTCTCCTTCTTCTTTCCAAAAGGTATCATAATATTGCCATTTGGTAAAAGGGTGAGGTTTACACTTAGATTTTTTCCATTGGGAATATTTGTGATTATGAAAATCATGCCCATGTTTAAACCCTCCGAATATCAGCCGTGCTAAAATTATTATTGCCACGGCCTGCCAGAAAGTGATCGTTGTAATTCCAAAAATTGCCGGCATAAGCCAGTTCCAGAGAAACATTACAAAATACCCAAACAGAAAAGCAAAAAATACTGCTCCTGCTGCACCCAGAATTACCAGGCCTGTAATTCTTAAAACATGAAGTATTCTGGGCTCTCCTTGTCTTCTTATTAAATGTGCTACCATAATTATTATTGTTTAAATATTACCTTATTTTATTATTATGTTTTATTAATCAGTTTGTATAATTTATTTAATGTTCTGTGCTTTCTTGCCAGTAAGGTTCCTATAGGTACACCCCATTCCTGTGAAAGCTGGTCGAAAGTTTTCTTATTAAATTCAATTTCGATAATTAATGATTTTTCTTCAGGTTTTAGCTTATTTAAGGCTTCATATAATCGTTCAAAATATTCCTCGGTTTCGTAATGCCGCTTTGTATCATTTTTATCATCTGATGATTCTTTCTCTAAAAAATTTTCATTCCCGGTTTCTGTAAAATTTTCATACGATGTATTCTTTTTTGCTTTTCGTTGAATATCCACAATGCGGTTTCTGATCGACCTGTAAAAATAGGAGGTCAGATTTTCTATCGGGGAATTAATATCAGCTTTAGAATAAATATTAAGTGCCACATCCTGAACAATATCTTCCGCATCAAACCCGTAATAATTTTCATTAAAATATAAACGAACATAACGAATTAGTTTATGGTACTCCGTTTCGAGGAAATCTTTTATCGAGATTTTAGAAGCACTTTTTGTTGTCATATTCTAATAGACGCAGAAATAAATATTTATTGCAACATATTGCCAATAAAAAGAAATATTAATGTAGAAAGGTTTTGGAATTTACAAACAAGGAAATTTGCAGTTGCACCACAGCTCCCCCCTTATAATTATTTATTTGTTATCAGATATCTTTATTTTCAGAAAATTTAAACACCTTAAACAAATACAGCAGGAGGGGGATTACTACCATCAGTCCGACAATTAATGCCGTGATAAGCATAGCAAGGGTTTTATCCGGTGCCACTGAATTATAAATTGTTAAAGATTCAGCATTTTTAATCGAAACCAATACCGGGAACTGAATACCGAACCATCCCACAATGATCAGGGCCGTTTGAAATCCAGCCACAATCCGTATCAGGTGCACTTTTTCTTTTTTTATCCATACCCAAAGCACCGGAATAGTGAGGGTTGCTAAAATGCCACATGCCAGGCTGATCTTTGATGTAAGAAAATCTGTTAACAGGTGTAATCCCTGTAAACGTGCAGTTAAAAATACAAAGCTGCCCGCAATTACCAGGGCTATTAAAAGTCTCCTGGCATATTTTTTAAAGTCTTCCCGATTGTTTTGATCAGTAGTCTCTCCGATCAGGTATATGGCAGCCAGGTAGGCAAATAGTAAGATTACAAATACACCCATCATAAATGAAAATGGGGTAAGCCACGGAAAAACAAATTTTTCGGCAAAGCTTACATTTTCTGCCAGTGTAATCTTTCCAAGCATTATAGCGCCAAGGTTCATCCCTAAAAACAACGGGGTAAGCAGGCTAAATAATTTAAAAAAGAAGGTATAGTAGTCATGGCTTTTATCCTGGTATACATCATAATATCTGAAGGTAAAAGCCGTGCCTCTGAAAATAATTCCAATGAGTACCAGAAACATCGGAATGTGCAGCACCAGCATAATTGTGGAAAATACTACAGGAAAAGCATTAAAAACAACAACAATTACTATAATAATCCATATATGGTTCGCTTCCCATACGGGTGCAATAGCTTTGGATATGGTGTTAATCCCTTTTTTACCTGTAAATATTTCAATAATTCCGGCGCCAAAATCAGCTCCCGCCAAAATAGTATAAAACAATATCGATAATCCGATGAATAGTACAACAATCTCTGCCATAGCGGATAAATATTTATATTATTTACTTTATTTATTATATTCTAAATTAATTACTTTTATCTGACGTTTCATTAAAAAGACAACTACAACGGTAAGAAGAATATAGATTAACATAATAATGATCAGAGGATAAATAATTCCCGGCATTGATGTAACCGCATCTTTGGTTTTCATTACCCTGTAAATAATCCAGGGTTGACGCCCGATTTCTGTTACCATCCATCCAAATTCAAGCGCCAGAAACCCAAATGGGGTTGCTATTGCTAAAATTTTAAGCCACCAGTTTTTATCCAATACCGGCTTCCATTTCCATGAAAAAATAAAATATCCTACCCCGATTAATGCCATCAACATCCCAAACAATATCATAAACTGGAAACTAAAATGAGTAATGGTTACAGGTGGTCGTTCATCTTCCGGAAAAGCATCCAAACCCGTTACTTCGGCATTAAAATCACCATGCGCAAGAAAACTCAGGAATTTCGGAATTCTGATCGCCATGTTAACTTCCTGAGTCTCTTCGTCCGGAATACCACCAATAATCAAGGGAGCCGGTTGAGCAGTTTTAAACAGCGACTCCATAGCTGCAAGTTTTTCAGGTTGTCGTTTAGCAATATCTTTTGCAGATAAATCACCACTCAAAGGTTGAAGTATTGCAGCAATTGCGCCTATTGTAAGGGCAATTCTTAAAGCCGCTTTATGAAATTCGTTTTTCTTATTTTTCAGCAATAAAAAAGCGTGAACTCCGGCAACCGCAAATCCTGTGGAAGCGAACGCCGCAATCGTCATATGCAATGCCTGGGTAAACCATGCAGCATTAAACATGGCTTTTACAGGATCGATATTTACAGCCTGACCGTTTACCCAGTCAAAGCCCGAAGGACTATTCATCCAACCATTTGCTGAAACTACAATAATCCCGGACATTACACCGGCAAGTCCTACCAACAAACCTGAAGCTAAATGCATCCATTTATTCAGGCGGTTCCAGCCATATAAAAACAATCCCAGGGCAATGGCTTCAATAAAAAACGCAGCCCCTTCCCATGAAAAGGGCATGCCGATTATTGCCCCGGCATGTTTCATAAATCCGGGCCATAATAATCCCAGTTCAAATGATATAACCGTGCCTGAAACCGCCCCGACAGCAAAAAATATTGCTACACCGCGCGACCAGGCTTTGGCAAGATCTAAATATATTTTTTTTCCTGTTTTTAACCATTTTAATTCTGCTATAAACATTAAAAAAGGCATGGTCATGCCAATACAGGCAAATATGATATGAAATGCTAATGATAAGGCCATTTGCCATCGGGCTGCTAATAGATCATCCATTGCAATTAAATATTATTTAACAATTTGAATTATTATATGTTATCTTGTTAATCGTGAAAATTAACTGTATTTTCGTACAGTAAATTTAAAACAATAAATTTTTTTAATTTTTAAATAAAGCTTAAAGTTTAAAATTACTTAAAAAAATGTTTTTCTTTAGCTTGTCCGGATCGGTGTTTGTATATTTTATTTACCTGGCATTAATTGCTGTGTACATTGTTTTTGGAATTAACAAAGCATCTCTTAAGCAATTGTTTTCGCTAAATGAAGATAGTACTCAGCACGAGATTATTTATGAATTACCACAAACTGATCAAGTAGCTGTTGCTGATTTTTATTCTGCTTCCGAAAATGATACCCCACCTAAATTTTACTACCACCTTTTTGATTTTAATTTTTTTACTGTAAAATTATGCCTTACAAATAAGGAGATTCCACTGCTCAACAAATTTATATTCGTCCGGTTACAATTTTTTATTGTATCCATTCTTCACAGGGGCCCCCCGGTAATATAAAATTTTTTATTCCTTTTATTTCCAACTTCTTTATTTTACTTTTTAATAATCATTCTTATAATTAAAAATGAAAAATATATTAATTATTATACTGCTGTTGCCGGTATTATTTATTGCATGCGAAAAAGATAACGGCCCTGAAGCGCCCGAAATTATTGCTGATTCTGCGATAATGGGTGCAAATTATGAAAACGATATTTATTACAGCCTTGCCAACGGAGAAATAGCACAGGTTAACCGTTCCAACTGGGACTTCGGATTTTACACAAATGCCTGGAGTTCGTCGATAATTATTAATGACGGAGCCGGAGTTGAACTTTATGTGTTAAGTACAGATACCACAACCTGGAACGATGCTGCAGATACCACCGGATTATATACATGGCCAAAATTATATAATTCTTCTTCCGATTGGGAAATAGGAGCTTTTAGTGCAAATATGACCGGCCATCCGGATTACGGCTGGGGAGTATACAATAACCAGACCCACGACCTGAACGGATCGACTATTTATGTAATAAAGTTTGCCGATGGTGCTGCCAAAAAAATATTCATAAAAAATAAAATCTCTGTTGAGAATATTTACAATTTTCGTGTTGCTGATCTCGACGGTTCAAATCAGCATTGGGAAACCCTGAACTGTAACCAATACGCAACCAAAGATTATGTGTATTATTCTTTATCGGGAGTAACCCTCGTTGACAGGGAACCTGTAAGCGATTCCTGGGACCTGCTGTTTACAAAATATATCGATGAAACTATACAATATCCGGTTACCGGGGTGCTTGTTAAAAAATCAGTACAGGTAGCAAAGGTTGACATACCGGATGCCCAACTTAGCGATACCCTGACGTATCCGTTTATAGAAGCTAAAGATGCCATCGGTTATGATTGGAAAGAAATAAATATGACAACTTATTTATATGATATTCTTCCCGACCTTACCTATTTTGTAAAAACTGAAGACCAATCGGTTTACAAATTACAATTCACAGATTTTATTGGAAGTTCAGAAGGAAAATTCAAATTTGAAAAAACAAAACTTAAATAATTGCATCTTAACAGGATTCAGCCTTTCCATAGCAAAATTCTTTGGAAAGGTTGTGCTCCTGCTAATGCTCAGCTCATTTGCCCGTGCGCAAACATCAACCTTATCTCTTAAAGATGCGGTAACCGGAAAAGCTGTACCCTTTGCCACGGTTTGTTTTGAAGATGTACTTTCAGGAAAACAATCCTGTGAAATTTCAGATGAAAAGGGAACAGTTACCTCTCTTGCAGCAGGTAAATATCTTTTGTCGGTTTCATGCCTTGGATATCAAATACACACAGATACCCTTTTACTCACACCAAATTTAATCATTAACCTGGAACCCTCTTATTTTGCACTCGATCAGGTTGTGGTTACCGGTACTATTAAACCAAGAATGGCTGATAATTCCATTTATAAAATCAATGTATATAACCGGAATGAGATTAAGAATAAAGCCGCAGGCAACCTGACAGAACTGGTATCAAAAGAACCCAATATTCAGATAAGCCGCAATGGTGTGCTGGGTTCATCAATGAGCATTAACGGATTGTCTGGCGAACACATCAAAATTTTAATAAACGGGGTTCCGGTGGCAGGCAGGCAAAACGGAATTATAGACCTCAACCATCTAAATTTAAATAATGTCGATCATATCGAAACCATAGAAGGGCCTATGTCGGTGATATACGGGAGTAATGCCATGGCAGGCACTATTAATATTATTACCCGTGAATTTCTGGCTGAAAAATATGTTGCTTCCGTTCAGGCTAATTATGAAAGTGTGGGGATATACAGGCTGAACGGAAATGCTGCCTTTCGGAAAAACAATCATAGTTTTTCTCTGAATCTGGCAAGAAATTTTTCTTCCGGCTTTGGCCTGAATGATACTTCCAGATATAAAATCTGGAAGCCCACACTGCAATACGATGCAGGCTTTAATTATGCCTATCAGAATAATAAATCAAGGCTATCGATAAAAACACAATATTTAAATGAAGAACTTCATGATAATGACTCCCTGCGGTCTGAATTTTTATATGAAGAAGCGCTGGATAAATATTATTATACCCACCGGTTAAATTCCACAGCCGAATACCAGGTGAATTTTAATAAAACACTTTCTTTACAAGTTACCGGCGGGCATTCTTTTTATCAGCGTAAAAAAATTACTTACCTTAACGACCTGGTAAATCTTGTAAAAACCAGGCTAAACGATCCCGATGAACAAGATACCACTACTATTGGCCTGATATCGCAACGCAGTATAGTGGCTTTTAATCCTGTAAAATCGATTGAAACACAAGCAGGGTATGACATCACCTATGAATCCGGTAACGGTAAACGAATTCAGGGAGAACAAAACATTGGAGATTATGCCCTCTTTTTCACCACCATTCTCAAACCATTCAATAATCTGGACATTCAACCCGGATTGCGGCTTATTCATAATTCTAAATATGAGGCCCCGGTTGTATATTCATTAAACACAAAATGGAACATTGCCGATTTCAGATTCCGGTTTTCATATGGAAAGGGATTTCGTACTCCCACCCTGAAAGAACTCTATCTGGAATTTGTAGACGGATGGGCCCATAATGTATTTGGAAATGAAAACCTGAAAGCAGAAACAGCTCAGAATTTAAATTTTAATGCAGGGTACGCAAAAACCTTTACTTCTTCATCGGTGGAATTTGAACTGGGGATCTTTTACAACAAAATGAAAAACAAAATCGATTTTTTATATGATGCGAACGACCCAACCTGGGCGCAATATTTTAATATCGATTTTGGAAATTATATAAACAAAGGAATAAATGCACAAATTCAATACAAATTTCATCCCTGGTTAACCCTGAAAATTGGAACAGCCACATTAGGTAATTCAAAATTAGATAACCTGTCTACTTTTACGTATAGTACAAATTTCAGCTCATCTGTTCTTTACACAAATGCCAAATATGGATTTGGGGTAAACCTTTTTTATAAATACAATGATGATTACCGGATCTACAATGGTGAGACAAATGTGGAGGGAGAAATTGTTGAAATAAATGAAAGTTATATAGACGGCTATCATGATATGGACTTTATTATAAATTATTCCATACTGCATTCAACATTAAATATTTCTTCAGGAATAAAAAACATTTTTAACAATACGCTGATATATTCTTCAGGATCGGGTGCTGTGCATGGCGGAAGCGGAAATTCAACACCAGTAGGATGGGGACGTACATTCTTTGTTCAACTTAGTTATAATTTCAGGAAATATTAATATGCGGATATTATTGTTTTTATTAGGCGGGGTTTTGTTAGCTTCATGTTTTGAAGAAGATGTGCCGGTAGACCCCTACCCGGGTGATGTAACTACTATAGAAAACAATATATCCGAGTATTATTCTTATTTTGATTTTGAAACCGGCCGGGTTATTCATACACACAAATTTGATGACTGGGACCTTGGATTCGCCTGCGGAAAAAATGACTGGCATGTTCGCGTAAATTCACCAAAAGGACTTTTTATTGCTCCCACAGAATCCCAGGATATTCTAACCGTCGATTTTTCATTTCCGGTAACCGGCTGGAAATTCGACAAACCATCGGGAAACCCTGATTCAAGCGCTGTGGGAAAATGGGTGGATAATTCGGGAGATCTTTATAATTATAGTAATACGGTATATCTGTTAGGCGAAAAAACCGATGTCTCTTATCAACCTTTATTTGCGCTGCAGTTTATTTTTGTGGACAGTACCCGGTACCAATTTATATCTAAAGACTTTTTTACCAGCCTTATAGATACGATCACGATCCTTAAAACCGATTCTGCAAATTTTACATTTTACAACTTTAAACTAAAGAGCCAGTTAAATCTTGAACCTGAAAAACAGAAGTATGACCTGATTTTTCAAATTTATTATGAGATGTTATATACCGACGATGGAATACCTACTCCCTACCCGGTACGCGGGGTATTTTTAAATCCTAATGCCGTTGAAGCCGCACTGGATACTCTTGACTCCTTTGATGAAATCAGGGAAGACAATATTTCCACGTATCAGTTTAGTAATAAAGCAGATATTATTGGTTACGACTGGAAAGATGTAACAGTTGATTTTGATGCTGGTTCGGCTGTGTACTTTATTGTGCAGGGACGTACTTATATTATTCGATCTGTTGAGGGAAATTATTATAAGCTTAAATTTTTAAGTTACACCTTTAACGGGATTAACGGATATCCCCGGTTTGAATTTAAACAAATTTAGTCCCTCTGCAAGCTGTCTAAAGCAAAATACCTGTCGATAAATTCCGGGATACAATAATTCGATAATGGTGTGGCAGAATTAAACAATACGGCAATACCTGCCTGTTCTTCAGGAAGAATAGCAATTTCAGCACGATAGCCCTTTACATATCCGCCATGATACACTACCGTATGTCCGGCATATTCAAAAACCCGCCAGCCTAAAGCATAGTATAAATCTCCCAGATTATTTTTCCAGTGTCTCCGGTATTTCCATCGAATTGGGGTATAGATATAAGGATTAAAAATGTCTTTTAACGTTTCTTCTTTAATAATTGACGATTTTTGGCCCAGCAGTAATTGAATCCATTTTGCCATATCGCTGATGCTTGCATTTACGCCCGATGCCGGCAATACTGAATAATACCGGTCATTTAAAGGTAATGATAAAAAGGATACACTATCTTTTCTAACATGAGGATAGGCAATATCCGGATTTAATTTCATAGGAAGAAAACCGAGTGATGCATCCCGCATCCGGTTTTTATTAAATACTAAGCGATCCATCAAAAAATTATAGGATTCCCCTGTGGATACCTGAATAATATCTGAGATTAAACTATATGCCACATTCTGGTAACTATATACTTTCCCGGGGGGCGCAATAATGTCAATATGCTGCAATTGATCAATTATGTCTCCATAGGGCACATTATCATCCAGCAAATTGGTAAAGGCATGCAAAGGAAGTCCGGTTGTATGGCTGAGGATATGACGAATAGTAAGTTCGTTGGAATGCAGGGTGTCCTTTAGATTAAAATCAGGTAAATACCCGGATACTTTATCATCCCAATTAAAAACCGAATCTTCAACAAGAATACCGGCTAATATTGAAGCAAATCCTTTAGATACCGATCCAAGCCTGAAAACCGTATGGATATCCACTGAATCTTTTTCATCCGATTTTTTTAAGCCATATCCCTTTAACCAAACCACATCCTCTCCCTGTACAATGGCTACCGCAGCTCCCGGAGCCGCATTCAGCTCCATCTCATTTGTAAACCACAAATTATAATCTGAAATCATATGTTCAACCGGGCTGGGATTTTTTTGCCCCCCTTTTACTAAATCTGATAAATCCGTCAACCCCGATACTTTATTTTTATTCCCGCCTGCAAAAAATAAAATCAAAATCCCTGTTAACAATAGCGGTAATCCTATTACCAAAACTTTTTTTATCATTTTATACTGTCTGAATGAAGGCGTCAAAGTTATATCAGATTATTTTTGAAACTCAAAGAATTTATTAAGAAATTCTATTATTTGCATTAATTTGGTTTTATCCTGTTAATAACCAATTGATAAGAAATTTATTATTGTTACAAATAATTTAAAATACATCTAAATTTCAGGTTTATTGCACTTTACATTATCCCTTTCGATTAAAATAGATTTAATTTTACCTAAATTTACCCTCGCCAATTTACTTAATTAAATCATTTCTTTTATGAAACGATCAGCCTTATCCCGGAGAAATTTTATAAAAACATCCGTTTTAGGAACATCAGGCGCTGCCTTTGCTACAAGAGCATTCGGCAATACATTGGATACCAGTGAGGATAGTCCAGTTATTACCCGCAAACTTGGTAAAACAGGTTTAGAGCTTCCTATTGTTAGTATGGGAGTAATGCGGTCTGATAATCCAAACCTGGTAAAAGCTGCTTTAAAATCGGGAATTGTTCATTTAGATACAGCCCAGGTTTACCAGGGAGGCAATAATGAAAAAATGCTTGGCGAATTGTTAAAAAATTATCCCAGGGATTCATTTATTATCTCTACGAAAATAAAACCTGAAGATTCATTTATAGACCGAAGCAGATCTGAGCTTACCTCAGAATCAAGCAAAGAAGCCTTTCTTAAACGCCTGGATGATAGTCTGACAAGCCTTCAAATGGATTACGTTGATATTTTATATGTACATGCCCTCGAAAGTCGCCAGGCCGTTTTACACGAACAGTTGCTTGAGGCTTTGACGGAAGCTAAAAAATCAGGAAAGGTAAGGTTTGTGGGAGTATCCACTCACCGGAACGAACCAGAAGTTATTCAGGCAGTTATTGACAGTAATGTGTACGATGTGGTACTTACGGCAATCAATTTTAAACAAAGTAATTATGCTGAACTCAAAGAAAAAATTGCACTTGCCTCTGAAAAAGGTATTGGCATCGTGGGTATGAAAACAATGGCCGGAGCATTCCTGGATCGCGAACGCACGCAACCGATAAATTGCAAGGCAGCTCTGAAATGGGTGCTGCAGGACCCGAATGTGCATACTACCATTCCCGGAATCACCTCCTTTGATATGCTGCTGGAAAATATTTCGGTGATGCACGATCTGAAACTTACAGAAGAAGAATTAAATGACCTTCAGACTGCGGGATTACAAGCCGGCTTATATTGTGATGGTTGTTCAGATTGCCTTGGCAGTTGTAAAAAAGGATTGCCTGTGCATGATATTATGAGGGCATATATGTATACTTATGGTTACCAGAGCACTATAAAAGCCAGAGATTTACTTGCTGATTATAATCTGAAGAACAATCCTTGTGCAGATTGTAATACTTGTACGGTGAACTGTCCGAAAGGCTTCGAAATTGCCGAACGGATAAAAGATGTTACTCGGCTTCAGGATATTCCAAGAGAGTTCTTAACATAATTTATAAGTCAGGTAAAAGATACGTTGAAGAAAATCAGAATTATTATCATTGATATCCGGATATAAGGATCTTAAAATTTCGTCTGATTTTATAACATCGCTTTAACCATTCATTAAAGAATTCATAATGAAAACAAAAATTTTATTTATTCTTATCTGCAGTATTCTTTTTACTGCAATAGGAAAATCAGAAGCCCCGGCCGGTTTGTTCCCAAAAATTCAGGGCTGGACCCTGAAGGTGGAAAAAATGGTGTATACCCCGGACAATCTGTGGGAATTAATAAACGGCGCTGCCGAAGCATTTTTAAGTTATGATTTTCAGGACCTTCACCTGGGCGAATATTCCAAAGAAAATGTATCTGTGAGAGCTGAATTATACAGGCACAGCAACCTGTCTAATGCCTTTGGCATCTACACTGCCGAGCGGATGCCCGATTATAGTTTTATAGACATCGGCATTCAGGGATATGCCGAACCGGGTATTTTACATTTTTTTACCGGCACATTTTATATTAAATTAATGACTGCCGGAGCTGAAGAAGCCGATGAACAAACGCTGAAAGATATTGCAATAAATATTAATAATTACCTGGGTATGGATAACCATTGGCCCCGGGAGCTGGATCTCTTACCAGAAGAAAACAGGGTGAAAAATACTGAAAGTTATATCGCTGAAGATTTTCTTGGATATAGTTTCTTCCATTCGGCTTTTATTGCTAAATACAATGACCAGGATGAATTTCAGGTATTTATTATTACTCTTAATTCTTCGGAAGATGCACGGGCTGTAGCAAAAAAGTATTTCGATTTAATAAAATGCAGCGATCCTGTGGCAGACCGTAAATATACCCTTAATGATCCTTTTAATGATACCATATATATGGGTATAAAAAAGAATTATTTATTCGGTGTGGTTAATCTGAATAATCAGGAAACAGCTTATAAATATCTTGAAAAAATTGAAGGAAAAATAAACTAATTACTTTTCAATCTCAATCAACAAGTCGTCTTTTAAAACGGCATCGTTTTTCTTAATTAGAACCTTTTTAATTTTCCCGCTTACCGGAGAACCAATTTCATTTTGCATTTTCATGGCTTCAAGTATTAATATGGGTTCTCCTTCTTTTACCAAGGAATTTTCTTCAACCAGAACATCAATAATTTTACCCGGCATTGGCGCGGATAAGATTTCGGTTTTACTGTTCGATTTCTGTTTGTCCAGATATTTCTTCCGTTTGTATGATATGGGCGTTTCTATAGAAAATGAATAACTTACCCCGTTGAGAAGCACAGTATATCTGTTCTGATTTTTTTCAACAATTTCGGCAAGGTATTTTTTCTTTTTAAAAACAAGATAAGTAAATCCGTTTTCATTCTCAAAGATTTTTATATCCACCTTTTTACTGTTAACTTTTACTTCTTCGCTAAATGGATTTCTAATCTTGAATTTATTATTATTGCTGTTTACTGCTATATATTCGTGATCTTCTTTCTTGCTTTTTTTAGAGGATAATTTCATACGTTTAAAATTAATTTTTTTACCCGGTAATAATAATTAAGGTTTCTAAATGTGATATCAAAGTATTATTACCCTACAATTAATTGCTATAAAGATTTTAGTCTTTTATTTAAAACCCAGGGGCTCATCTTTTTACCCTGTTCAAAATCCACATAGGTAGTCCTTTCTGTTTCAAGTTCAGCTGCAAAATCGAAGGTGGCAAGATAAGCTGCTAACATTTCGTCTTCCTCTCCTTCAAAATGCAGATTCACCATTTCTTTTTCAATGAATGAAGTATTAAAATCTCCTTTCTTAAATTTTTTGTGGGTTAAAACTGCCTTACAGAAAGGTATGGTTGTTTTTATTCCTTTAATCCAGAATTTATTTAATGCATTTATACTGTTTTGAATTGCTTTTTCCCTGTTATCGCCAAATACGATTAGTTTAGCGATCATAGAATCGTAATAGGGAGTAATCACTGAAGATTCTTTAACCCCGCTATCGATTCTTATGTTTTTACTTTTAGGGTACATAATTTTATCGATCATCCCCAGGTTAGGTGAAAATCCAGCCTGTACATCTTCAGCATTGATCCTGCATTCTATTGCCCATCCTTTTAATTTTACATCAGACTGCTGGAGAGGAAGAGGCTCATTCTGTGCTATTCTAATTTGTAATTCAATAAGGTCCAAACCTGTAACCATCTCTGTTACCGGATGTTCAACCTGAATTCGTGTGTTCATTTCCATAAAAAAGAAATTCTTGTCAGCATCCAGCAGAAACTCAACAGTACCAGCACTATAATAATCTACTGCTTTTGCTATACTAAGCGCCGCTTCACCCATTTCCTTGCGAAGAGAATCATTTAATGCTACAGACGGAGATTCTTCTAAAAGTTTCTGGTGTTTTCGCTGAACTGAACATTCACGTTCACCAAGGTGGATAAAATTTCCATGTTTGTCGCTTATAATCTGAAATTCGATATGCCTTGGATTTCTTACATATTTTTCAATAAAAACAGTTGGGTCGTTAAATGCTTTTTCGGCTTCTGATGTGGCCATTTTAAACATTTTCTCCATATGCGATTCTTTTTCAACAATACGCATACCACGACCACCGCCGCCAGCAGCAGCCTTTAAAATTACGGGATACCCTATGCTATTCGCGATCTCAATAGCCTCCTTTGCATCTTTTACGCTTCCCAGGCTCCCTTTTAATAAAGGAACATTATGTTTGTTGGCAATTTGTTTGGCTATGGTTTTATTTCCCATTTTGTAAATTACCGAAGCCGAAGGACCTATAAAATTAATTTTTTCTTCCTCACACCGTTTTGCAAAATATGGGCTTTCAGCCAAAAATCCGTATCCGGGATGAATTGCATCAATCTGATTAGATTTTGTTGCTTCAATAATTCTTTCTACATCAAGAAACTCGGGAATTTCCTCAGCGCTTTCTGTAAAATCAATAATATGGTCAACATGCGAAAGATATAAGGCATTGGGTTCTTTAGCGGTCTTAATCCCATAGGTTTTAATCCCAAGTTTTTTTGCCGATTTTACGATTCGTATCGCAATCTCTCCCCGGTTGGCTATTAACAGGCTCTTAATTTTCATCCTTAATCAGGTAAAATGATCGAAATTTAAATTTACAATGGTATGTTCCCGTGTTTTCGAGAAGGAACATTCAGATGTTTATTTTCGAGTGCTTCAAATGCAATAATAAGCTTTTTTCTTGTAATAGCAGGATCAATTACCTCATCAATATATCCTTTTTCATCTGCCACGTATGGATTCGCAATTTCTTCGCGGTATTTCACTGCAAGTTCTTTTTTCAGCTTATCAGGATCTTTAGAATTTGCCAGTTCATTTTTATACAGGATTGAAACCGCTCCTTCAGGTCCCATAACTGCAATTTCTGCCGTAGGCCAGGCAAAATTAAAATCACCTCCAAGATTTTTACTGTTCATTACACAATAGGCTCCGCCATAAGATTTCCGTAAAATTACAGTTATTTTGGGAACGGTAGCATCACTATAGGCATATAATAACTTTGCCCCATGACGGATAATTCCGTTGTGTTCCTGATCCATCCCGGGTAGAAAGCCCGGTACATCTTCAAGAGTGAGTAAGGGTATATTAAATGAATCACAAAATCGAATAAACCGTGCTCCTTTTACAGATGAGTCAATATCCAGGCAACCTGCCAACACTTTAGGCTGATTGGCAATTATTCCTAATGTTTTTCCCCTTAAGCGGGCGAATCCGACTACTATATTTTGCGCAAAATTTTCAGCAATTTCAAAAAAAGTGCCCTTATCAACAATCAGGTTGATTACTTCTTTTACATCGTAGGGCTTATTTGCATCGTCGGGAACAATATCTCTTAATTTGGGTTCTTCTTTATCATTCTTATCACAACAATCTACTATTGGCGGATTTTCAAGATTATTGGAAGGAATATAAGACAATAATTTTTTTACACCAAAGAATGTATTTTCCTCATCTTCGTATACAAACTGTGCAATTCCGCTTTTTTTCATATGCACCTGCGCTCCTCCAAGGTCTTCGGAAGTAACGTCTTCATTAAGCACTTCTTTCACCACATTAGGACCGGTAACAAACATATAGCTCGTTTTATTGGTCATGAATACAAAGTCGGTCAAAGAAGGTGAATATACTGCCCCTCCTGCAGCCGGACCCATAATCACAGATAATTGTGGAATTACCCCTGAAGATTTTACATTACGGTGAAATATACCTGCATATCCAGCCAGACTTGCAACACCTTCCTGTATCCGCGCTCCCCCCGAGTCTATTATCCCGATCATCGGAGCTCCCATCTTCAAGGCCATATCCTGAATTTTTGAGATTTTTTTTGCATGCACTGATCCTAAAGATCCGCCCATTACCGTAAAATCCTGGGAATAGGTAAAGGCTAACCGTCCGCTGATTTTACCGTGTCCGATAATTACTCCGTCACCAAAAGCATCAACAACTTTACCAAATTCACTGCCGGTTTTCGAAGTGATTGAGTATGCATCTATTTCCTCAAACGTATCCGGATCGAATAATAATTCTATTCGTTCACGGGCTGTAAGCTTCCCTTTTGAATGTTGTTTCTTTTCAGCGATTTCTCCATGTTGCAGCTCATATTGCTGCTTCCGATCCAGAAAAGTTTTATAAAGTTTGCCGTTAATATCCATAGTTATGTTTTTAGTAGCCCTGTAAATATACAGTAATGAATATCAATAATAGAATTCTGCGAAAAGTTTGCTGGGGGTTCCCGATATGAAGTAAAGTAGTTGTAGCATTAGCATAATTTTCTATCCACGCCGCGTGGAGCCATGGAATTGAAATACTGTATATTCCTAATTACATTTTTTAATTAAAGAATTCCGGCGTAAAATTAATAATAATTATATGACAATAACAAATTCAAATTTTATTTCATAGTAGAATATTTCTTCAACTCTTCCTTAAGCATAAGATTATGAATACATTCAAATTTGTATTTTAAAACAGTATTTGTGAATTTTTATTCAACATGTATTATTAAGCTTTTTTTGCTTAAAAAAGATTATATCTCTAAAATTCAAATATTCTTCCATTTACTATTTTAGCTCTTGATAAATATGTAATATTGCTTTCATTTAGTTATTTAGATTATTCTGTAAATTCGTATTTCTGCCACATGTGCCCAAAAAACAAGAATCTTAAAAAATCCGGAGGATTTAATAAACAATCCTTAAAAAATAGTATACTTGGCGTTTTTTCCACCTACCCTAAACATACCTTTAATTATAAACAGTTAGCCCGGCAGTTACTGATTAAAAAAACAGATGAGAAAAAACTAATAAACGAGGTTTTATATGAATTAAAAGAATCAGGAAATTTACAGGAAGTTTACACGGGCAAATTTAAATTAAAATCCGGGGGTGGTTTTGTACTTGGAAAAGTTGATCTTACCAAAAGCGGATATGCTTATATAGTTTCCGATGCCCTTGAAGAAGACGTATTCGTATCACAGATAAATCTTAAACATGCCCTGGATGGAGATACCGTAAAAGTCTATTTATTTGCCCACCGCAAAAGCCATACCCTTGAGGGTGAAGTGGTGGAAATTATTGAAAGAAGCCATGATGTATTTGTAGGTATTGTAGAGGTTTTCGACCGGTTTGCATTTTTCACCACAGAAAGCCGCCAGTTGCCTTACGATCTGTTTATTCCCCTTGAAAAATTAAAAGATGCAAAAACCGGACAAAAAGTAGTTGCTAAAATTACCGACTGGCCCATGCATGCAAAAAATCCTTTCGGGGAAATCATCGAGGTTCTCGGTGAACCGGGAAATAATGATGTGGAAATGCATGCCATTCTTGCTGAATTTGGTTTGCCAATTAAATTTCCGGAACAAATTGAACAGGAAGCGGAAAATATAAGCGATACGATTACCGAAGAAGAAATACAAAAGCGCAGGGATTTTAGGAAAGTCCCGACTTTTACCATCGATCCTGAAGATGCCAAGGATTTTGACGATGCTCTTTCTATTCAAAAACTTTCAAATGGTAATTGGGAGGTTGGCGTTCATATTGCCGATGTGAGCTTTTATGTGAGATCTAAAACCCTGCTCGACGAAGAAGCCCAGGAACGGGCAACTTCCATTTATCTTGTTGACCGGGTAATCCCCATGTTGCCTGAAAAATTATCGAATAATTTATGCTCCTTACGCCCAAACGAAGAAAAATTATGTTTTTCTGCTGTATTTGAACTAAATGATAATGCTGATATTATTAATGAATGGTTTGGCAGGACTATTATCTATTCAAACCGTAGATTTTCTTACCAGGAAGCCCAGGAAATTATTGAAACCGGGAAAGGCGATCTGAGCGAAGAAATATTAAAATTTCATGAACTGGCCCAAATCCTGCGTAATAACCGGTTTAAAAACGGATCTATCGCTTTTGAGCGGGATGAGGTGAAATTTGAGCTGGATAAGGAGGGAAAACCACTCAGCGTATTTTTTAAAGTGCAAAAAGAATCGAATCAACTAATCGAAGAATTTATGCTGCTGGCCAACAAACAAGTCGCTTCTCTTATTGGAAGAACTAAGGATAAAACCGAGAAAAAAACTTTTGTGTATCGAATTCATGATAAACCCAGTCTTGAGAAACTGGCATCTTTTTCAACTTTTATTACCCGCTTCGGACATTCAATAAGCTTAAGTTCTCCGAAAGCCATTTCGGATACTATTAACAAACTGCTTAAAGATGTAAAAGGCAAAAAAGAACAGGATCTTATTGAAAATCTTGCCTTGCGGTCTATGGCTAAGGCAGAATATTCCACTGAAAATATTGGTCATTACGGTCTGGCTTTTAAATACTATACCCATTTTACTTCTCCCATCCGGCGCTATCCTGATATTCTTGTCCATCGCCTGCTGGCGCATTACCTGGACGGAGGAGAATCAAAAAGCAGGAAAAAATATGAAAAAATGTGCCGCCATTCTTCCGAAATGGAATTACGTGCCACAGATGCAGAACGTGCATCTGTAAAGTATAAGCAGGTGGAATTTATGGTAGATAAAATCGGTCAGGAATTTGAAGGAATTATTTCAGGTGTTACCGAATGGGGAATTTATGTGGAAATTATTGAAAATAAATGCGAAGGAATGGTATCTATGCGCGATCTGGTGGACGATTATTTTGAATACGATGAAGACAATTATTGCCTTATTGGTAAACGTACCCGCAAAAAATACCAGCTGGGCGATCATGTTAAAGTGGAAATTCTCAGGGCGAATCTGCCCAAAAAACAACTCGATTTTGCGTTGGTTGATTAAGTTTGCCTAAAAGATTTAATGAAGGCACAAGCGGACGCTTGCGCCATTATAAAGATAATCCATTATATTTGTTTATTATAAAACATTTATTCCGTGGTACTGAATTACATCTGGGTAGGTTTTTTTATTGTTGGTTTCCTGGTAGCATTGTTCAGGGTTATCGGATATTATTTCCGCGACTTTTTTGCCGAACACCTGAACATTATTTTTGGAACTGCTGATCTACATGTTTTTTCCGATATTGTGGAAAGTACATTTAAAATGGCTGAAACCAGCGTTACGATTTCTATATACCTCATCGGGGTAATGACCCTCTGGCTGGGTATTATGAAAATAGGTGAAAAAGGAGGGGCCGTGAATGGTTTATCAAAACTAGTTGCCCCGTTTTTTAAAAAAATATTTCCTGAGATTCCCGATAACCATCCGGCCATGGGATCCATCCTTATGAATTTTTGTGCCAACATGCTCGGTCTGGATAATGCGGCTACTCCACTTGGCCTGAAAGCCATGAAAGAACTTCAGCAAATAAATACAAAAAAAGATACCGCCTCTAATGCCCAAATTATGTTCCTGGTGCTAAATACATCGGGATTAACCATTATTCCGGTAAGCATTATGGCTTTGCGCGCAGCCAGCGGGGCGGCCAATCCAAGTGATGTATTTATCCCGTTAATGCTTACCACGTTTTTTTCAACTATTGCCGGTTTAATTGCTGTATCTATTGTTCAGCGTATTAACCTGCTGCACTGGATTGTGTTGTTATACCTTGGAGGCCTTTCTTTAGCGATTGCCGGCATCATCTGGTTTTTAATCCGCCTAAATCAAAGTGAGATCGAAGTAATTTCACGATTTGGAGGAAATTTTATCCTTTTCACTTTTATAATTGCCTTTATTTTTCTTGGAGTAAGAAATAAAATAAACGTGTATGAAACGTTTATTGAAGGCGCACGCGAAGGTTTTGGCGTAGCTGTTAAAATTATCCCCTACCTGGTAGCCATGCTCGTGGCTATCGGAGTATTCAGGGCATCCGGAACTATGGATTTTTTAACCGATGGCCTGGCAAAATTAATTGCATTGACCGGCCTGAATACTGATTTTGTAGACGCATTACCAACCGCATTTATGAAACCGCTGAGTGGGAGCGGCGCCCGGGGATTAATGGTAGAAGCTATGGAAACCTATGGTGCGGATTCTTTTGTGGGACGCCTTTCTTCTATATTCCAGGGTTCAACGGAAACTACATTTTATACCCTGGCTGTATATTTTGGCGCAGTGAATATTCGCAAGACGAGGTATACCGTTACCTGTGGCCTGATTGCCGATGCTGCCGGAATACTTGCAGCAATTTTTATCGGGTATATTTTTTTTCATTAATGCATGTAATTTTATATAATCGATATTGTGTTTTCTCTTTCCAGGCTCAATTCTTATAATGCAACTTTAGTAAAATGAAAGAAGCGTTAAATAAAATAGGAAACAGGGCCATTAAAGAAACCGCCTACCGGATGGGTGCCGATGTATGCGGTGTTGCCGGAATTGAAAGGTTTCAGGATGCCCCGGATGGATTTCATCCAAATGATATTCTTCCCAATGCCGGCTCAGTTATCATATTTGGTAAACAATTCCCAAAAGGAACTTTTATTTCTAAATCCAATGCCCCATACACCCTGGCTAGAAATTAGCTTATACAGGAAATCAATACCCTGGCATTACGCCTATCCTTTAAGATTGAAAATAAAGGATATTTATCAGTCCCCATTCCATCATCTGAACCATACGAATTTTGGGATTCGGGAAAAAAACATGGCAGAGGAATTCTTTCATTGAAGCATTCGGCAGAACTGGCCGGATTGGGCAGCATCGGGAAAAATACCTTATTAATTAATAAAAAATTCGGAAACAGGCTCTGGTTAGGCGGAGTAATAACCAATGCAAAACTGGAATCTGATGAAAAGACAAAAAATTTCTGCCCTAATAATTGTGAGATTTGTATTGATGCCTGCCCTCAATCCGCCCTCGATAAAATAAGCCTAGACCAGCCAGTCCTTTTCTGCTTTTTCTTCCCCTGGAAAATAAACTAAAATACAATATTTTAAATATCTGCATGTTAAACATAATATTGTTTTGTTATTGAGAAAGAATCCATTACTGTTCTTTAGAATTCCTTTAGAATTAATCCGTTAATTTGTAGTATGAAACGTTCATTAAAAATATTTTCAGATTTTTTACACACGAGAATGAAAATATCTTTAATGGTAAGTTACACAAGTCCAATTTATTAATTTAAATATTTTCTTGTGAAAATATTGATCATTGAGGATGAAATTGATTTGCTCATTACAATAAGTAACTACCTTATTAAGGAAAATTATATTTGTGATCTTGCAGACAATTTTCAAAAGGCTGATGAGAAATTATCTATTTATGAGTACGATATTATTCTGTTGGATATTACACTTCCCGGGGGTAGTGGTCTTGACTTGATTAAAACTATAAAAAAGTTTCAGGTAAAAGCCGGTGTGATTATTATCTCTGCAAAAAATTCGCTGGACGATAAAATTTTTGGACTTGATTTGGGTGCCGATGATTATATGACAAAACCATTTCAACTCTCTGAACTGAATTCCAGAATTAAAGCTTTACTCAGACGCCGGCATTTTGACGGTACAAACATTTTAAATTTTAAAGAAATCTCCATAAACACCGACGGCAAATCCGTCAGTGTAAACGGTAACGAAATAATAATCACCCCTAAAGAATATGATGTATTACTATTTTTCTTAATTAATAAAAACAGGGTTTTAACAAAAGAAGCCATTGCAGAACATTTGTGGGCAGACAATATTGATATGGCAAATAACTTTGATTTTATTTACACACACTTGAATAATATTCGCAAAAAAATCAAAAATGCAGGGGGAAATGACTATATCAAAACCATTTATGGGATGGGTTATAAATTTTCTGATTTATGAAATTTCTTGATAAAGTAAACCGCAATTTTCTTTCCCTGTTGACAACTATCTTATTAGTATGCTCTTTAGCCGGATATTTTGCCCTGCACCAAATTATACTGAACGAAACAAAGGAATCATTAATTGATAAAGAAAATTTGCTGATTAAACATATTACAGAAACAGACGAAATGCCTAATCTTTATCCTATTCTGGAAGTTAAAAAAATAAATGAGTTAAGGGTTAGTGAGCCTGAATTCAGAAAGATTATGATTCAGGATAGCACAGAAAATGAATTAGAGCCATACCTCGAGTATTCGAACGAAATAAAAGTAAACGGCTCTTTTTATTCCATAAAACTGCGCCAATCTGTTTTTGAAAATGAAGACCTGGTAATCATTTTAGCATTCTCGCTGTTCGTAATACTTTTAATTGTTTTTGGAATTTCATTTTTTATTAGTAAAAAAATGAATAAAACCATATGGGCAAATTTTGAACAGAATTTGTTTACTATAGAACACTTCAATTTTAACGAAAAGAAAAAAATAACGCTATTAGAATCAGATATTGATGAGTTTGACCGTTTGAATAAAGTAATAGAAATCCTCACCGAAAAATTAAAAACAGATTACCTTTCTCTAAAGGAATTTACAGAAAATGCCTCGCACGAAATTCAAACACCTCTGGCTGTTACTTTGCTTAATTTGGAAGAAGTACTACAACAAGATTTAAACCAAGAGACTTTTAAAAAAGTGCTGACATCTATTAATGCCCTTAAGCGGTTGTCAATACTAAATCAGAGTCTTATTTTACTTGCTAAAATTGAAAATAAACAATTTAAAGCAGATAAGAATATTTCATTTAAAGATCTGGTTGATATCAAAATACAAGAGTTAACACCGCTTTTTGAATCAAAAAAACTAACTGTTGAACTTATTTTCGAACAGGATTTTGCGCTATTGATAAACAATCAGCTTGCTGATATATTATTGAACAATTTGCTCTCGAATGCCATTAATCACAATAACACCGGGGGAAGCATTAAATTGGTAATTCGTGATCATGAATTAATAATTTGTAACACCGGCAAATCCAATTCCCTGACCAATAAAACCATTTTTAATCGTTTTGTAAAAGGAACATCAAAGTCTTATGGTTTGGGGTTGGCCATTATTAAAAATATTTGCGATACTCACAATTTGGAAATAAATTACACAAAAAACTCAATGCATTGTTTTACAATCACCAAAATAATTTAATCGGTAAGAAGATGAAAATGCTTTTTTTATACCTGTTGATTTTATTCTTTTCTTCGGTATTACATGCGCAAATCCGTGATTTAAATTATTATCTCGAACAAGCAAAAAACAACAGTCCGCTAATACACCAAAAGACCAATGATAATGAAATTATCTCTCTTGATCTGAAACAGGTCAAAAGTGTGCTGTCAAAACCTGAAGTCAGCCTGGAAGGCAACATTTTATTTGCACCCATTGTTTCGCATAACAACAGTTCAAACCGTTTTGAATGGGTGTCTAATGAAGCAAAAAATTACACAGGATATGACCTGGCTTCTACAGATGGCGGGCAATATCAGGCAGGAATTTTAATACAGCAGCCTCTGCTCAATAATTCTGTATTCCGGAAATACTCAAATAAAGCCGGCATTTCGCAAGAGATAAATAATAACAACATTACGCTTACAATTCATGAGCTCGAACAACTCGTAGGCTATCAGTATATTCTATGCCTGATAGCAAAAACACAGGCCCAAAACAATCTGTCTCTTTTAAATCAAATTGATGACCAATCCATTGTTTTAAAAAAGCTGGTTGAACATGCACTTTATAAACAAAGGGATCTGATGCTTTTACAAATAGAAAGAAGTAACCTTGAAACAGAATATAAAACCGCTCAGGCTGGTTACAAAAATAACCTGTATGATTTAAACCTTATTTGTGGAATCAACGATACTACTCTGGTTGATATTCAGAAAAATAATTTTGAATTAATCCCCGAAACACCAGTTACTTCGAAATTTCTACTGTCATATAATCTCGATAGTTTAAACCTGTTGGCTGAACAATCCATTTACGAACAAAAATACAGGCCCCAATTATTTTGGTTTACTAATGCCGGTTTAAATGCCGTTTACCTGCCAAAGTTTAACCGGCTTGGATTTAGCACGGGCCTCTCCTTAAGCTGGACTATTTTTGATGGCCATCAGCGGGAACTTCAACAGCAAAAAACTACTATTGAACTGAATACCCTTGATTTTGAAAAGCAATATTTTATAAAACAAACGGATATTCAGAAACAAAAAATTGTAAATCAAATTTTATCTCTCGAACAAAGAGAAGCTTTAACAAAGGATCAGATAAAACAGTATGATGTGTTAATCAGTACCTATCAAGCAGAACTCTCTTTGGGGGAAATATCTGTTATGGATCTCAAAAATTTATTCAAAGATATGGCCTTAAAAAAACAGGAGTTGCTGATGCTGGAAATGGAAAGGCAGACTTTAATCAATTCATATAATTATTGGAATTTTTAATTCGGTTGCAGATGAAAAATCTATCCACCATTATTTTTTTTGTTTTTATTCAGTTTCTGCTTATATCCTGCAAAGAGCAAAGTGCAGGCAGCAAAGAGGAAATCCTTTTAATCCCGGTAAAAACAACCCTTGTTAAACAGGGAAACATAGAACAATATATTCACCTGAACGGGAAAACCATCTATCTGAAAAAGAACAAAATTACAGCACCGGTTTCAGCCTATATTGCAGCTGTGAATGTGAAATACGGCGATATGGTTCAAAAAGGCGATATACTGTTTGAGCTGCAAACCAAAGAAAACAACGCGTTAAACAATACATCCGATAACTTAAAGGTACTGGCCTCTTCCGGAGGAATTGTAAGTGAATTGAACATAAATCAAACCGGAACCTATCTGGTTGAGGGTGATTTGCTGTGTACCATCGTAGAAAATAAAGATGTTATGGTACAGGTGAATGTTCCTTATGAATACAACCGCCTGCTGAAAACTGGAACTCAGTGCATACTTCTGCTACCCGACCATACATTACTCAATAGTAAAATTACCAGAATATTACCTTCCATCAGCGAAACGGACCAGACACAAATAGTCTTTTTAAAACCAGATTCTTTCCGGCAATTGCCCGAAAATCTTAATCTTACTGTGCAGTTTGTTCTCCTCGCACATAACAACACCTTATTAATTGCTAAAGAAGCTGTGATGACTAATGAAAAACAAAACGATTTTTGGCTGATGAAGATCCAGCACGACAGCCTGGCTATAAAAGTACCCGTTCAGAAAGGAATTGAAAATGACAGCCTGGTGGAAATTTATTCGCCATATTTAAATGTAAATGATGTAATAATCTCTGAAGGGGCTTTTGGTTTACCGGATAGTTCGGTTGTAAAAATTAAAAAATAGTTATGGAAAAAATTTTCGTGAGGTTTAAGAGTCCGATAACAGTAATCTTGTTGCTTATTCTTATAGGTGGGGCATTTTCATATCAAAGTATGAAAACCTCTCTTTTCCCGAATGTTACTTTTCCAAAAATTAAAATAATAGCCGACCATGGCGAACAACCGGTTGATAAAATGATGGTTACCGTAACCAAGCCGCTCGAAAATGCCATTAAAAGGGTTGAAAATATCAACTTAATCCGAAGTACTACCAGTATGGGAAGTTGTGAAATTTCTGCTTTTATGGATTGGGGATCCGATATTGACCTCGACAAACAGCAGGTTGAATCGCAAATTTCCCAGATTAAAAATATTCTGCCACCCGATGTTCAAATTACCATCGAAAAAATGAACCCGTCTATTCTACCGGTAATGGGATATTCCCTGCAATCGGAGACAAAAAACCAGGTAGAATTAAAAATGCTCGCCGAGTATATTGTAAAACCCTATTTGTCGCGAATTAAAGGAGTGGCTTCGGTTGATGTAATTGGCGGAAAAGTGAAAGAATACAGGCTGGTACTGGATGAACAAAAACTCAGCAACTTAAAAATTAACCCTCAGGACATTGGTAATGCCTTGCAACAGACCGATTTTATAAAATCCAATGGGTATACTGTGGATTATCATCGTTTGTATTTAACGGTTACTGATGCAACCATTAAAAACAAAGAGCAGCTTGAAAATCTGGTCCTTTTTGACAATGCAGTGCGCAGTATAAAAGTGTCGGACATCGCTACGGTTGAAATTTCGGAACGTAACGAGTACATTAAAATTAAAGCCGATGGAAAAGATGTTCCCCTGGTGGCAGTGCTTAAGCAGCCTAACAGCAATCTGATTGAAGTATCTGATGAGGTCAGCCGAAAAGTAGTGGAATTAAATAGCATTTTACCAAAAGATGTAATATTAGTTCCGTATTATAATCAGGCTGAATTTGTGAACGGCAGTATCCGGAGCATTATTGATGTTCTGTGGATAGGGTTGTTATTATCTATTGTGGTAGTAATTATTTTCCTTCGTTCAGTAAAATCGAGTGCTGTAATATTGATCACCATTCCGCTTACCTTGTCACTCACTTTTATTCTACTCTCAGCCATAGGTTTCGACTTTAATATTATGACCATTGGCGCTATTGCAGCAGCTATAGGTTTGATTATCGATGATGCCATTATTGTGGTTGAGCAGATTCACCGGACACATGAAGAATTTCCCGACCGAAAACCCAAGGATCTGGTAGGTAAAGCCATTAGTTTTTTATTCCCCTCCATGGTAAGCTCTTCACTTAGTACTATAGTTATTCTTATTCCTTTTGAACTAATGTCGGGTGTGGCAGGTGCTTATTTTAAAATTCTTACAGAAGCCATGATGATCACCCTGCTCAGTTCCTTTATTATTACCTGGCTGGGTCTTCCTGTGATTTATCTGCTGTTATCGAAAAATAAAGGGTTTAAAAAAGAAGCTCATGCTGTGCAATCTCAACATAGATGGATACAGTTTTTTATTGCCAAACCTTACATAAGTATTGCCTTTGCCCTGTTGCTTATTTTGAGTATAGGGTATATTTTGCCAAGACTTTCCACAGGCTTTTTGCCTGAGATGGATGAAGGTTCTATTGTGCTTGACTTTGACAGTCCCCCGGGCACATCGCTCGAAGAAACCGACCGGATGTTGACTGTGGTGGATGAAATTATTGAAAAAATTCCTGAAGTCAAAACATACTCAAGGCGAACCGGAACACAAATGGGATTTTTTATTACTGAGCCAAGCCGGGGCGATTACCTGATAGAATTGTATAAAAACAGAAACAGGACTACCAATGAAGTATCTGATGAAATCCGGGGTAAGGTTGAAAGTGCAGTTCCTGCTCTTATTGCCGATTTTGGCCAGGTAATTACCGATATGCTCGGCGACCTGATGAGTAGTGTTCAGCCCATCGAGGTAAAGATTTTTGGCGACAATTATAATGAAGTAAAAGTTTTGTCTAAGCAAATTGCCGACAGCCTGGAAACCATCGATGGTACAGCAGATGTTTTTAACGGTATAGTTATTGCCGGACCCATGTTGAAGATATTTCCCAAAGAAGATAAATTAAAACAATTCGGGCTTAGTCCATCCGATCTGCAGGCTCAGATGGAAACCTGGCTTGCAGGAACGGTTATCGGTTTTATTCCCGAAAAAGAGCAGCTTACTGATATTCGAATGATTTTCCCAAAAAATAATAATACATCCATCGAAAAAATAAGACAGTTGAAAATTTGTATTCCTTCGGGCGAATTTCTGCCAATAAGTACTTTTGCCAATTTTGAAATACAAAGCGGTGTAGCCGAAATAGAGCGCGAAAACCTGCAAACAATGGGTGTTATTACAGCTCGACTAAATAACAGGGATTTAGGCAGTGTAATGAAAGACATTCAAAATAAACTGGCAGGAATCAATCTGCCTCCAGCCTATCAGATACGATATGGCGGAGCTTATGCCGAACAACAGCAATCTTTTGCAGAACTGCTGAAAATTCTCATTGCAGGCGGCTTGCTGGTATTCACTGTAGTACTCTTTATGTTCAAACAGGTAAGAATTTCACTTGCTGTTATTTTTGTTAGTTTATTAGGTATATCAGGCAGTCTATGGGCATTGTATATCACCGGAACGCCCCTTAATGTTGGAAGTTATACAGGACTGATTATGATTATCGGAATTATTGGTGAAAATTCTATTTTCACCATTCAGCAGTTTTTTTCCGAACTGAAAAACACTACTGTTAATAATGCTTTATCGTTCGCTATATCAACGCGTCTCCGCCCTAAATTAATGACTGCCACCGCAGCAATAGCCGCCCTTTCACCCCTCGCCTTCGGAATTGGTACCGGGGCACAAATGCACCAGCCCCTGGCAATCGCAGTAATTGGCGGTTTAATTATTGCCTTACCCCTCCTACTAATTCTTTTGCCAAGCCTGTTAAAGCTTATTATAAAAAAATAATCAACTTGAAAATCTCTTTAGAATTGGATTGTAATTTAGATGCAGTATTCATTTAAAATTGTACAAAATGAAAAATTTAGTTTTAATTGTTGGAGCATTTGTAATAATAAGTTTTGGTGCCCGCGGACAAACAGTTAAGGATGTTCCTGCTAAAGTTCAAACAGCTTTTTCAGAAAAATTCCCTGATGCTACAAAGGTAAAATGGACCAAAGAGAACGACACGGAATGGGAAGCAGAATTTATATTGAACGGAAAAGAATATTCGGCAAACTATACCAATTCAGGTACCTGGATGGAAACTGAATATGAAGTTAATCCAAGCAATCTTCCAGCAGTTGTAAAAGCAACACTGGATAAAGAATATGCTGCATACAAAATTGTTGAATCCGAACTATCTGAAACTACTTCAGGTATAATTTATGAATTTGGACTGAAAAAGTGTGAGGAAGAAATTGAAGTTACTATAAGTCCGGATGGTATAATAATTCAAAAAGAAAAAATGGAAGAAGATGATGAAGAGGATAACGATTAGTTATTAAATCTTTTTTTAAAAGTTTATCCTGGTAAAATATAATCCTGACAGCTTAAATATCTCATAGCTGTCAGGTTCTTTCGTTAAATGTTTCAATTTAACTATACAATGCTTTTAAAGGAAAGTACATTTCGACTCGTTCAATATTTGAGGAAAATTAAAAGCACACCTTTCTGAATAATTAAACTCCCCTATTCTACAAGAAATGATTTTTTTAGCCGTATGTCTGCGGATGAGCTGCCGATCTGGATTTCAAAAACTCCCGGTTCCACTATAAAATCATTTTTTTCAATATCATAAAAAGAACATTCAGATACAGGAATTGTAAATGAAACCGTTTCTGATTTCCCGGGATCAAGAGTTATTCGTTTAAACCGCTTTAGCTGCCGGATAGGTACTTTAACCTTTGCTTCTTTATCATGAACATATACCTGCACAACCTCATCCCCTTTTATTTTCCCGGTATTTTTTATAGTGCACTGAAAGTTAATTTCACCTTTTGAATCTATAGTATCTGCGCTTAATGAAAGGTCACTATATTCAAATGTGGTATATGAAAGACCATGGCCAAAAGGATATAATACAGGTTCTTCCATATACATATAGGTTCTGCTGTTATTGATAATATCATAATCGGCAAAAGGTTGAAGCTGGGCGTTTGAAGTATAAAATGTTTCCGGAAGTTTTCCTCCGGGATTTACATCTCCGAATAATACATCGGCAATTGCAGTTCCTGTTTCCTGTCCCGTATACCAGGCTTCAACAATAGCATTGGCATAATTTTCAGTTCCGGCTAAAGCAACGGGGCCCCCGTTAATTAATACAATTACAATATTTGGATTCACCTCAGCCACCACCCTGATCAGATCTCTTTGTTCTTTTGGCAGGGTAATATCCATCCGGTCTAATTCTTCTGATGATAAACCGGGAGATGTACCAAGAACAAGCACTACCAGGTCACTTTCTTTAGCAATTTTTTTTGCCTGTTCAAAATCTCTCTGTCCGAGATCCCAGGTTAAACGCGCTGCAGCGCCAAGAATATTGTCAAAATGTTCAAAAACTATTTCATATTCAACACCTTTTTGTAATTCCACAGCAGCGCTATTCGGTTTTTCACCATGTTCTGTCCAGTCTTCAAATAATAGTTTACCATTTACAAATAACCGGGACCCATCATCGGATCTTGTCCCCAACTGATAGACTCGTGTTTCGGGAGGAATAATTTTCCCGGTCCAGCGTACGGAAAAAACATCATCCGGTACTCCGGGCGCCGGTGAACCACCCCACTGAAAGTTTACCATGGAATCAATCCTGGTATACACCGGTTGACCCTCGAGATTCATATTATTAAAATATTCTCCCAGCATACCAGTGGTGCCCGTGTTATTTACTTCCGTAAAATATTTTGCTTCAATGGGTTTTAAAAAACCCCCTCCAATTTCGCAACCTCTGGCATAGGCCACCTTTATACCATAATGGGAAGCTTTGTTTATTATGCCCTCCAGGGGACTTATCCTGATATTTGGCCAGCCACTGTAAATACCCAATTCACATTCTTTGGCATTGGGGCCGATTACCGCAATGGATTTTATTTTTTTTCTATCCAGAGGTAAAATATGACAGTTTTTTAACAGTACGATGGATTTTTGTGCTGATTCCAGTGCTAATTTACGATGTTCTTTGCCGTCAAGTTTTTCAATCGGGATTGTGTTGTATGGTACTAATTCATTCGGATCAAATTCACCAAGTCGGAACCGTGCACCAAGCACTCGCATCAAAGCACGATCTAAATCTTTTTCTTCAATTAATCCAAGTTTCAGTGCTTCACCCAAATGATCTCTATAAAAATCGCCACAGTTTAAATCGCACCCGGCAAGAATTCCCCGGGCAGCGGCCTCAGCCCCTGTTTCAAAAAAATGATGCCCGCTCACCATATCATGAATGGCGCCGCAATCGGAAACCACATACCCTTCAAATTCCCATTTTCTGCGAAGTACATCAGTAAGTAAATAATAATTTCCACAGCTGGGTACCTGGTTTAATTCGTTATAAGCGCCCATGATTGAAAAAGCTTTCCCTTCAGTAACCGCACTTTCAAATGCAGGCATATAATATTCCCATAGACTGCGCATATCCACATCAGACGAACCTGTATGACGACGAGATTCCTCGTTATTGGCAATAAAATGCTTGGGCGTGGATACTGTCTTCAGATAATAAGGATGGTTCCCCTGCATTCCTTTAATAAAAGCGACTCCCATACGAGAAAGTAAGTAGGGGTCTTCACTATAAGACTCTTCATTTCTTCCCCAGCGCGGATCACGGGCAATGTTCACTGTCGGGCTCCAGTATGAAAGTCCTTTGCCTGTAGTTATATTTAAAACTCTGGCCTCATCAGAAATTGCTGTTGCCACGCGATGCACCAAATCAGTATCCCAGGAAGAACCTAAAGCAACAGCCTGGGGAAAAGATGTAGCACCCACAGTTAAAATTCCATGCAAGGATTCACTCCAATAATTATAGTTAGAAAGATTAAGCCGCGGAATAGAATCTGCTTGGTTTACCAGTTGCCCTATTTTCTCTTCAATAGTCATTAAACTGATCAGGTCTTCCAGTCTTTCTTTATATGAACCCGGTGTAAATACATTTATAATTACCTGGTCTTTTAACTGGGTATTATCTGCTTTTTTAGCTGTTAATTCTAATAAATAATATCCGGGACGTGGAAATGTGACATTGGTTTTAAGATTTGAAACATCAGAAAACCGGACCTGCGGATTCGCAGGACAAGTCCATTTAATATCCATGTTTCTCGAAAAAACTTCTCCATTGAGTTGAACTGTTTTTGTAGTTTCCCAGTTTATTGAAACGTTATCTCCTGCATCAATTTTGGCTTTTTTTGTTTGAGAGAATACAGATAAAGACATAATCAGAAGGATTCCGATTACAGGATTAGTATATTTCATATTCACATTTTTTAGCTAATATAAACTATTATAATGGTCAACAGAAAGATATTTATCGTTAAAAAAACCGATAAACCTGTGTTTTATTCCGACTGATTTGATAAAATATCATTTACTGTAGCTGCCAGGTAAATATACCCGGAACAATAGTCGATCACTGTTTCATTCTCATACCAGATAAAGGGCCAGTCTTCTTTATTTTCATAAAAATCAGGCCTGATTAAATATGCACCGGGAACCACGCTGCCGGCGATAAATGAAAAATCTGCCCTGTTATTGCTGTAAGTTCGCATTTTAGAATCTGTTCCTACAGCCGATACAAATGAAATGTCTGATCCGGGATGTGTTCCCAGCAGATAATTTAATCCTCTTAATATATATTCCGGTCCGATGAGGTCAGGAAATGCCTGATGCAGTTTACCGGCAGTTAATGCCCAACTGATAATTGAGTAATTTCCGGCCATAAATCCGCCACGGCCAAGTGGAACTCCATAAGGATTTTTTATAAATAAAGAATCGGATACCTGTTTGAATTTGATAACTTGTTCTCTTAAGTCTTTCACATACTTTTTATCCATATAAGGGATAGCATCAGCCAGTAAGGGCAAAAAATTAGAAGAAAACAGTCCCGTCTCATAGGCCCTGTCCTTAATCGATGGCCAAAGATTTTTTGCAAGGTGATTTGCATATTTCTCATTTTCTGTAGCCAAAAGAAGTTTTATGGTTAAGCGAAGCTCTTCACCACTAAGCCAGCGTTTTAAAATTTCTTTATCGGTTATAAAAAACAATTCACTTAGCCAGGCTGAGTCGGATTCCCTTTTTTGAAGAACCTCCTGGTCCCAGACTTTAATTGCTGTTTGCAGGCTTTCATCTGCTAATTCATCGTTATACCCCCGCAACGCAATACTTGCTGTTGCCAATGCGGCAGCAGACTGAAAGGTAACCGGAGGAAATATATTTGTAAATGCCCAGCGATCGTCAAAAGTTCCTGAAGTAAAACCATCTGTCTCGTGAGGGTTTAGTTTTGGATTATACACCAGATTATCCGTCATATTTACCGCATCACCCAGATGATGATACTGGTGCAGATTAGGAACAATAATTCCGTGAATGGCATGCCCTACTGCTCTGTACTGGGCAATGAGGGCCAGAGTTCCGTGTTCCACCTGTTGCTGGATATCCGGAATTCCGTCCGGCCTGTGAATCTCAACATACTTGCGGTCTTTCAATACAGTAGTCTGATCTCTGGTTAATTTATAATCTTCCCAGGCTTCAGCCAGGTACATAACCGTTTCGCAATGCGAATTGGTGCGGATATCAAAATCTCCGGCATCAAACCAGCCACCGATATTTAATCCCGGAATATGTTCCAGGGGTTTGTAAGGTGAATCGGTCCTGCTGTTCTGACTATAACCGTCGTGGATCAGGGTATCAAGCGGAGCCTGCAGGGCATCATCCAGGTGTGGAGCGCCATGCCATACACGGTATGCTTCATTTACAAACATATGATCCATCTGCACCGGGAACCATACATCGAGCGTTGGGTGCCATATATTATCATATACATTGGCGCTAATTGGAAATGCCTTTGTTTCTACATTATCATATCCAATTACATACAATCCCTCATCGGTGACAGATGAAAAATCGAACTGGTAATAATTATACCGGGTAAATTGCCCCCATTTTTTCAAATTATTTTCCAATACTTTTACACGGCTTCCGTCTTCTTTTAATTTATACACTACTGCCGTTTGTTTCGGAGTGTCATTTTTGTCCAGTTCAATAACTGCAATTTTTTCCTGTTTGGGAAAATAGCCGGCCTGTGAATGTCCGATTACCGGTTCACGCATCCAGTCGGGGATGCTGTTTGGCGTAAGCAGCCATTTTGCTACCTCTCCTGTTTTTCCGGCAGGTAATACTTCACGGATCACATACCAGCCATTCTGGGCAAGATTGCGCCCGTCAAGAAAATTCAGTTCTCCACTCAAGGATTCTATAGATACCAGCAATTTTGGATCATCGGGAGCCAAAACAAGTTTTTTACCCTGTGCAATAGGCAGGGTTTTAGCATATGCGTTGTTTATTATCTCTGCGGTTAACTGGCCAAACCATTGTGGAGTTTTATCTTCATAGGGCTCGAGAGACATAGGACCTGCAGGATACAAGGGGCAAATTCCCGATTGATTATCCATAAAATATGTTTTTTTGAAATAGGCTGCCGGTAAAAATTCAATATGCATCCCGGCTTTTCCAATCAGTTCTGCGGGCAATGGTTTATCAAGTATGGTTGTAATCAGGATTCCCGATTCTTTAGCTTCTATACGCAGTTTACTTGAAAAATTATTATGGTCATAAAACAAGGTGACTTCGGCTGAATTTTTTTCCACATTAATAATCCGGTCTTGTACGGTAGGCGTCAGGTCCCATTGTTCTGGTGTAGGACTTAACCGCACAGCTCCGCCGGTAACCGTTCGTACTCCATGCTGAATCATCTGGATACCGTTAACTTTTTCATCAAAAAATCCTCCTTCATTAAACGAATCGTTATAAATCATAACTTCAACGCCATGCTTTTTAAACACTCCAAGATCATTTAATGTGAAGTTTGCTTTTTGGGCCGTAAGATTAAAAAGCGGGAAAATCAGCACTATACCGGCTAATAAAATAATCCCCCTTTGTTTTATTGATGTAATATTCATAATGTTGTGGTTTAGTTTTGAAATATTAGGAAAGATAAAAAATTACAGGTTGATCTCAAAAAATAAAAGGCAGTTAAAGGATAAAAAGAATCGAAAATATATTATGTTCACAAGTGTATAAAATTATGCTTCTGTTTGTGTAGACCGGAAAATTGTCAATAGTTAGCTTGGCAAACAGGCGTATAATTTTTACATTTATTGGATTGTAAAGGAAAATTTGAAATCAGAAATTTAAATACTTTTTTAAAACAGCTAAATTCATGAATCCAAAAACCATAAACTTAAGAGTATTTTCGCAGAATAAAATTAATCTATGGATAACCGCAGCCGGAATTTTCCTCGTATATATGTTCATGAATGGCTGTCAGCGTGGTACAGAGCAATCCGAAATATCTGCAACACCGGTTGCCAGTAACTATGCAGCAGACCGGGCATTAATCGAGGACCTCCAGGCCCGTTACATGTTTGCCCTTGACTTTGGAGACATCGACAAGTACGTAGCCACTTTTACAGAAGATGGGATACTCGATATCGGAGAAGGTGAGTGGGTTGGCCGGGACACGATCAGAAAAGTACTTGCCGCAATGCCGGAGGCGCAAGAGCCACCGGCAGACCCGGATGGTCCGCAACTGCACCCCTCCACCGGCCGGCACAATATATCGAACATTGTAATTAAAATAGAGGGTGATACGGCCTATGGCAGAGCATATTGGTTCCATATGTCGAACAACAATCTGCAACGAAGTGCAACGCTGGACTCGTATGGTCATTATGAAGATGTGATGGTAAAAGTAAATGGTTCCTGGTTGTTCAGCAAGCGGAAGATTTATAACGAGCAGGTTTCTAAATGGGCTGCATCAAAGGACAATCCGAGCTGGTAATGTTGTCTGACAGAGTAATCCCCTACTTACCAATCTCATAATAAAAAGCAAAACTTATTATATTATTATAAAACCCGGAGATCTGGTAACTGGGCACATCCACACCAAAAGGCAATACCGGAAACAGGGAATACTGAAAACGAGCATTTACACTGATATGTTTAAAAAGTTCGTAGTGTACCCCGGCAATACCCGATAATTCAAAATTGTTCAGCGGCGGTTCGAAGTCGAGATACCCGTTTCCATCGTCTTTTTGGGCTTTAAACAAATACCCGGCACCTATACCAAGCTCAGCCACCAGCAATTTATAAACCCTGTACCGGGCCAACACCGGAATTTCGAGGTATTGCATGTTTACCCGGTAATAATTCGTGTTGGAATCGTTATTTTTTGTCCCGGCCCCTTTACTGATATATTTCAGCTCGAGCTGTCCCGATAGTTTGTTGCTAAAATCGGTTTTTACAAACACACCACCCAGCAAACCGGCTTTATTGTAACCCGAATAGGTGTCCCCATCAATCTGGCATGCGGTTAATCCGGCCAGAAGACCACCCTGAAAACGTTGTCCCATTGCAGGGACAGCAGCAAAAGCCAAAACAATAATCAGCAACTTTCTCATATTATTTATTTAAATTGTTGAATTAACCTGTCTTTTAATATTGCCACACCCCGGCCAGCTTTTTCTTTTATAAATTCAAAGTTCCGGTACCCCGGGAAACTGATATCATTCGGATCGATAACAAAAACCGGCACAGTTTGAGGAACATAATCCACCAGTCCTGCCGCAGGGTATACCGCCAGTGAGGTGCCGATTACCGCATAAATATCTGCCTGTGCAGAAATTTCTGCAGCTTCAGCAATTGCCGGTACGGCTTCACCAAACCAAACGATATGGGGCCGCAACTGGAATCCCTTTTTACAGGTATCGCCGGCTTTTATACTTTTATACCCGATATCATAAACAAGAAAGGGATCGCCAGTGCTTCTGACTTTGGTAAGCTCACCATGCAGGTGAAGTACCTTTTTGCTTCCGGCCCGCTCGTGCAGGTTATCTACATTTTGGGTAATTATCTGCACATCAAAATACTGCTCAAGTTCCACCAATCCCGTATGTCCGGCATTGGGCTGCGCATCTTTGAGCTGGGCCCGCCGTTCGTTATAAAATTGCAGCACAAGGTTCTGGTTTCGTTCCCAACCATCATAACTGGCCACTTCCATCACATCATAAGTTTCCCACAATCCGCCTGTTTCCCTGAAGGTTTTCAATCCGCTTTCAGCGCTAATGCCCGAACCGGTTAAAACGATCAGCTTTTTCATAGAATATTAATTTAGATAAAGTGACTTTCTCACAAATTTAAAATTTTTAACCACTGGTGTCTAGTAAATTTCTATTTCGTCCCATCCGGGACTTTGGAAATTAATATAATCAACATGCTACCATCATTTTGTCCCTCCGGGACGGTATCAATAGAAACCAAATATAAGTAGAAATTATAAATAAGCCCATGCTTTCAAAAGTCCTATAGGGATGTAATAAATACAATAATTTCATGAGATTGGATTATTTTTAACCGGTCAACAATAATTTTTAACTCATTCTGCTTTTAAATTATCTCAGCACTTTCTCAGTCGTGAAAAATTAGTAACTTAGTTGCGATTTGATTTTGAATCAACGTATTGATTTTCAAAAGATTTACAGATAATAAAATATGATTGACCGGGCCACAGTAGATAAGATTTTAGATACCGCTGATATTGTTGAGGTGATTGGTGAATTTGTAAACCTGAAAAAATCCGGTCAGAATTATAAAGGCCTCAGCCCTTTTACCAACGAAAAAACCCCGTCGTTTTTTGTAAGTCCTGCCAAAGGTATTTATAAATGTTTTAGTTCCGGTTCGGGAGGAAATGCAGTGAAGTTTCTTATGGAACATGAAAAGCTATCATACCCGGAAGCTTTGAAATTCCTGGCAAAAAAATACAACATCGAAATTATTGAAAAGGAACTTACTGCCGACGAAATCCAGCAACAAAACGAACGTGAAAGCCTGTTGGCGATCTGCAACTATGCCAATACCTATTTTCAGGAAAACCTGAAAAATACGGAAGAAGGAAAAGCTGTTGGATTATCCTATTTCCTGGAACGGGGATTCCGGGAACCCGTAATCGATAAATTCCAGCTGGGATATTCGCGAGAACAGCGGGATGCTTTTTCCAAGACAGCAATCAGTAAAGGGTATAAAATCGATTACCTGGTTAAAACCGGCCTCACAATAAAAAAAGAAAATTACACGTTTGACCGGTTTCACGGCAGGGTGATTTTTCCTATTCACAGCCTCTCCGGACAGGTTTTGGGTTTTGGCGGACGAATTTTAAAAAAACAGGAGAATGCCGCCAAATACCTGAATTCGCCAGAATCGGACATATACCATAAGAGCAACATTCTTTATGGTTTATATTTTGCCCGGCAAACGATTATTAAACACGACAAGTGTTTTATGGTGGAAGGCTATACCGATGTGCTTTCTATGCACCAGGCAGGAATCGAAAATACGGTAGCCTCATCGGGCACAGCGTTAACATTGGAACAGATCCGCCTGTTAAAAAGGTTTACAAAAAACATTACCGTAATTTATGATGGCGATGAAGCCGGCATTAAAGCCTCGTTGCGGGGTATCGACCTTATTCTTGAAGAAGGGCTGAATGTTAAAGTGGTACTGTTGCCCGAAGGGGAAGATCCGGATTCATTTGCCAAATCGAGAAATGCCTCAGATTTTATAGCGCACATTAACGCCAGCGAAACCGATTTTATTTCGTTCAAAACCAAGCTCCTATCGAAAGATGCAGAAAACGATCCGGTAAAAAAAGCCACACTGATAACGGACATTGTCCGATCTGTTGCCGTGATTCCCGACGGTATAACCCGAACAGTATACATACGCGAGTGCAGTAAAATTCTGGATATTGATGAAAAAATGCTGTATACGGAAACGCACCGACTGCGCCGGCAAAAATACAGTCAGAAAGTAAGACCGTCTGTTCCCTATGAAGAACTTAGAACGGAACGGCCAATCCCTGCCCGCCCCCAGTCTAAAGAAACTGAGGTTTATACTATTGAAAAAGAAATAATCCGTCTGCTTCTGTTGTACGGAAATAATGAATTTACACTACTTTCAAAAAGCCGGGAAAATAAAAAATTTAATGTAGCCAATTTTATTATCCGGGAGATTGAAAGTGATGATCTCGAAATTTCTCATCCTTTATATAAGGTAATTTTTGAAGAAATAAAAAAACTGGTAAACGAGAACCAGAAAATTGAAGACCGGTATTTTATCAATCATCCCGAAGAAGGCCTTAGTGCATTAACGGTGGATATTTTAACTTCTAACTATATTCTGAGCAAAATTTGGCAAAAGAATGATAATCATATTGAAACCGAAGAAATGAAATTGAATGAGATTGTTCCGGAAACCATTAAAGCCTTTAAAAATAAGCGGGTGTTGAACTTAATCCGTGAAACCCAGCATGAAATAAAAGAAGCCCAGGAAAATAACGATCTTGAAAATATCTCACTCTTACAGCAGCGGTATATTGTTTTAAATGAATTAAAAAAAGGCTTTTCTAAAGACCTTGGCGACCGCATTATTGTATAATACTTATACTCACCGGTTTATTTAAGCATTTCAGGAAATAGAATTTTTTCTGTAATGTTTAGCTGATCTGCCACAAAGCGTGCAATATTTTGATTTAGCCAATGTGGCTGATGCGCATCGGAACTAAGAATAAAATCAAAATCTTTCAGATAAGGTGTCAGATAATTTTTCCAGTCTGCTTTAAAAATATACCGGTTGTTTATTTCCAGTAAACATTCCCTGGGAATTTTTTCAAGACGTGTGCCGATAGCATACGGGTGTGCAATAATTACCGGTTTTCCTGTATCCAGTAATGTATAAATTCGTTTATAATCCTGGGGCACATCCCAGCAATGATAGATGTAATAATCGAATTCCAGTTTTGCGGCCGCATCAGCCCATTTATGCCCGTCTACTTCCGTACCCGTTTTAAACCCTGAAGATTTTACGGTATTTTTATAAATTTCATAATTCTTATCGGCAATATATTCAAAATGATCGCTGATGCCCACAATTTTTGCATGTTTTAAGCTGGCTATAAATTCTACGGTTTGTTCCTGAACAACGGCGCTATCTCCACTCGAAAATATGGTATGAATATGTAAATCCTGTATCATCAAACAATTTTTGAGGCAAAAATAGAGAAAACAGTTCATTTTAGTAATCTAAAATGTTCAATTTGACTTTAATATATTATTATATTTATACAACATAATTAATATTCCGGATTTTCGTTATAAAAAAACTATTGTTATTTCTGGTTTTGATATACAGTAGTTTTATATATTTGCTAATTAAATCAATACAAAACTTAAGCCCTATGGACAATACTTCTGCAAAAAAGCCGCCCGAAACAAAATCGTATCTTACCGAAACTAAGAAAAAGCCGCCAATGTGGCTGGTAGGCGTATTAATTACTTTAATCGTTCTTGCCTCTGCCCTTGGAATTAAATTGTACCAGGAGTTACAAAAAAGTAAAGAAACCAATATATATCTTGAAGAAGAAAAAACAGACCTTGAAGGGGAACTGAAAGATTTAATTGTTGGATATGACTCACTTAAAACACAAAATGATACCATAAACCTGAAGCTTGCCGCTGAACAGGAAAAAATCAGGAAACTTTTGCGGACACAGGCAGCCAATTATCAGAAAATTTCGATGTACAAAAAGGAGCTGGAAACTCTTCGTAAGGTTATGCGCAGTTATATTGTACAAATTGATTCATTAAATACAAAAAACCAGGAATTAACCGCCGAGAATATTGAGGTGCGTGGCAAATTGCGCGATGTTGAAGTAAAACACGAAGAATTATCAAAGGTAAAAGATGAACTTTCTTCTAAGGTTCAAATGGCCTCTGTGCTAAGTGCAAAAAATATTGTTGCCGAGGGAATAAATAAAAGCAGTAAACCCAAAGATAAAATCGGGAAAATTGAGAAAATCCGGGTTTGTTTTACCATACGCGAAAATGCTGTTACACCAGCAGGGACTAAGACCATATATCTTCGTATTATAAGGCCCGATGTGGTAGTTTTAGGATCAAACGGTTCCAATTTAATTGAATCTCAGGGCCAGCAACTCGCCTATACCGATAGCCGCGATCTTGAATATGAAAATGCCGACATTGATATGTGTATTTTCTGGGATATTACTGAAGAACTTATACCCGGCACATATAGCGCCGAATTATATGCTGAGGGATACCTGATCGGATCTACTACTTTTGCATTAAAATAATTCTGTTTTTTAAAAAAACTCAAAGAGTTGTTCTTTAAAAGAACAACTCTTTTTTATTTTATATTTTTTAACTTTAATACTTAAAAGCGAATTAACCTTAATTATTATGAGAATTGGTATTATTATCGGAAGAATTGGAGGGGTTGACGGGGTGGCCCTTGAAACCGAAAAATGGATTGAGGTATTCAGGCGTATGGGACATGATGTGTACATTATTTCCGGACAATACGAAGAGCGCAAGATGGATCCTGAGTTTGAAACACTGGTATCTGAGATGTCTTTTTTTTCGCCAGAAAGTTACTGGGGACAGAAAAAAGCATTTTTTTTCCCGGATACAAACGTTGATGAATTGCTTGAACATATTAATCTTTACTCAAAAGTTATTTATAAGAAAATTATTGATTGGGTTCATGAAAAAAAGATTGATCTGCTGATTTCAGAAAATGCCTCAGCCCTGCCCTCACATCTCGAAATGGGCCTTGCCATTAAAAAGGCCGTTCTGAAACTCGGATTGCCCACCATAACACACGATCATGATTTTGCCTGGGAAAGGGGAAACCGATATATTTCACCTCATGATAAAATTAACCGTTTTGTGGAAGAGACTTTCCCATTAAGGGCTCCAAACTCGGTTCATGCTGTAATCAATACCCATGCACAAAATACCCTTAAGAAAAAATTTGGCAGAGATTCTGTAAACGTACCCAATGTTATGGATTTTGACATTCCCTTTGGAGTACCTTCTGTGAAAAATAATTGCCTGCATAAAGACCTGGGGTTTCGTTGTGAAGATATATTGTTGTTCCAGATAACCCGGGTAGTGCAGCGAAAAGGTATTGAAACCGCAATAGAGCTTATTGATAAATTACATGATAAAAATATTAAACTGGTAATCACCGGTAATTATAACGACGATGCAGGTAGCAAATATTATGCTGTTTTGATTGAGTTAATTCATAAACTTCGCCTGGGAAACCAGGTAAGTTTTGCCCATCATCTGTTTAACAACAAAGGGCTTACCCAGTCTGCCAGTGCAGTAAATTATTCTTTGTCTGATGCCTACGCCCAGGCACGGGCTTGCACTTATTTCAGCACATACGAAGGTTTTGGAAATGCTTTTGTAGAAGCTGTGCTGGCAAAACGACCGATTTTTGTTAATAATTATGAACCTGTATATATGCCCGATATCGGAAGTAAAGGTTTTAAAACAGTAATGATTAATAATAGTGAGCTGACTGACCAGGCCGTTGAAGAAATGAAAGAGATTATTTATAATGAAAAACTGAATAAAGAAATTGGGGAATATAATTTTTTACTCGGGAAAAAATATTTTTCCTATGACACCTTACAGGAAAAATTACAGGAATTACTTGATAGTGCAACAAAATTAGCTTGAGTAATCTCCTATTTTACAAGCATAAGTTCAGAGATTATAAAATCACTAATTAATTTCCCTTTTTGAGTGATGGTATAGATTTTACCCTCCTTCCTAATTTCATTATTCAGGATAAATTTTTCACTGTACCTGAGAAAGTTGTTTTTATAATTCACACCAAATTCTTTTTCAATATGTTCAAGTGTAACGCCCCACATGGTTCGTAAAGAAGTAAGCAGGTATTCATTATATTTGGTGTCGGTGGATAATTCTTCTTTTTCAAAATAAATTTCCCCGGATTGCATACTCTTGATATAATTTGTAATGTTTGACACATTCCATTGACGTGAGGAACCATCATACGAATGCGCCGACGGCCCTATTCCAATGTAACTCCCCTGGTTCCAGTAATTGAGATTATGTTTGGAGAAAAATCTTTCTCTACCAAAATTTGATATTTCATAATGTGCAAAATTATTGGCTGAGGCCCAATCCAGTAAGGTTTGAAATTGATTAAGGCTTTGTTTTTCAGATACAGGCTTAATTTTCCCTTTTTTAATGAAATTTGAAAATACCGTTTTTGGCTCATAAGTAAGGTGATATGCAGAAATGTGCTGAATATTGAGATGTGAAGCCCTACTAAGATTAAACTCCCAATCTTTACTGTTCATACCGGGAATACCATAAATAAGGTCGATATTAATATTATCAAAACCTGCTTGCTGCGCGCGCATTACGGATTGTTCTGCCTCCTCTGCCGTGTGTCTCCTGTTCATTAACTTCAGGTGATTGTTTTTGAATGATTGTATGCCAATACTCAACCTGTTAATTGGGGATAAATTTTTCAGGTTTCTGAGATATTGTTCCGATAAATCATCGGGATTGGCTTCGAAAGTAATTTCAGCATTTTTTGCAATATTGAAATTTTTATTAATAGCAGTGAAAATCTTGTTAATCTCATCAATATTCAGCACAGATGGCGTACCTCCACCAAAATACAAGGTCTCAAATTCTGTATTATTGAGATAACTTCTTTTATGATCGGTTTCAATAAGTAATGCCTCAACCAGGGCATCTTTGTTTTTCATTGAAACAGTGAAAAAAAAATCGCAATAATAACACAGCTTTCTGCAAAATGGAATATGTATATAAATTCCAGCCATAAATTTTACTTCTCCCGTTTAATACATTAAACAGATACTGTTTTTATTCTCGTTAAGCATCAATATCTGTTTACAAAAATTTTATAAATTTATAATAAGTACCTTAGAATTGTTATTTATTCAAATTTTTTCGTCATGAAAAAGCCATTGACCCGGACTGAGTTGGAAGAAGAAGTATTTCGACTTCAGAAGCAGAACAATAATTTGCAGCAAAAATACAATACTCTTTGTAATACTATAAATTATGGTGTAATTATACTGGATAATCATACCATTACAGATTGCAATCCTCTTGCTGCAGCTTTATTTAATCTGAAAATTGATGCTATTTTAAATTCATCATTCCTGAAATTTTTACCGGATGATCCTCATCTTTCTGATTCTGTAAAAAACCAGTTTGGCCAGTTGCTGAAGGATGCATCAACACATCCTGAAAGTACTTTTTTATGGAAATTAAAACGTGCTGACCAAACTTTATTTGATGCTGAAATAACCGTAAATCGAATTACAACAAACCAAAATCTTTTACAATTACTAATTCAGGATATTAGTAACTCTGCCAAAAATACGAGTGCACGAAGGAAAGAATATATTCATGAAAACAAAAAGCTTAAATCCACACTTAAAAAAAACGAGTTAATCCTTAACTATCTTATGGATAATGAGCAAAGTCATAACATGTTATTTAACAACGCACCAATAGTTATAGAGATATATAATAGCGATGGCTTTCTTATAATGGCAAACCAGAAAAGTAAAAAAATTTGGGGCGAAAAAGAACCAGGCACTTATAATATTTTCCAAAGTAACATTCGAAAAGAATCGGGTATACTGAATCATCTTAGCAAAGTAATACATGGAAAAAGTTTACGTGTACCTGAAGTTAAAATTATATCACCTTATAAAAATCGAGAAATTTATTTGCAGACTTTTTTATATCCTTTAAAAGACAGAGAAAATCAAATTAACAAGTTTGTAATAATAGAAGAAGATATAAGTTCCCGAAAAATTGCCGTTCAATCCGTCGAAGAGTCGAACCTGATGCTCCAAACCATTTTGGATACCATACCCGTTAGTATTTACTGGAAAGATGTCCATTTAAATTTTCTGGGATGTAACAAACATTTTTTGAAGGCTGCAAATTGTAAATCTACGTCAGAAATTATAGGAAAAAGTGATTATGATTTGTTGTGGAAAAATAAGGCAGACACCTACAGGGCAGAAGACCAACAAATTATTGATAGTGAAACTCCCCTGATTAATGTTGAAGAAAAAAGAATTACCCATGATAATAAGACCATTTGGGTAAAAACAAGTAAAATCCCCTTAAAAAACCTTAAGAGAAATACCATTGGAGTGGTATGCGCCCTAGAAGATATTACAAAACAAAAAGATGCATATTTTGAATTAGAGAAACATAAGAATAACCTGCAGACAATTATAAATAAAAGTACGGAAGAAATAAATCAGATAAACAAAAAACTAAGTAAAAAAAATGTAGAACTGGTTGTATCTAATGAAGAATTAATTTCTGCCAATGAACTTTTGAAAATTGAAATTAAACAAAGAAAAAAAATTGAAAAAGAATTGGAAGAATATAAAATCCATCTTGAAAACCTGGTTGAAAACAGAACTGTTGAATTAAAAGAAAACGAAGAAAGAATTCGGACCCTGAGTAACAATTTGCCCGATGGGGCAATATTCAGGGCCGTTCAGGAAGAAAAAGGAATATTAATAATTAAATATATAAGCGCCAATGTTTCCATATTCACCGGTATACCAATTGATAAAATTGTAAACTATAATTTATGGGAGTTTCTGGAATTTGTGCATCCGGATGATAAAGAAAATCTTATTAAAAATGCACAATATTCTTTAGATAACATGTCACTTTTTGATGATGAGTTCAGGTTTGTTCACAAATCAGGTCATATTACCTGGTTGCAAATGAAAGCTATACCGCAAATAAATCCAAAACACAAAGTTGTACTTGATGGATTTTTAATTGATATTACTTCAAGAAAACAGGCAGAACATTTGTTACATCTTACTCATTTTTCTATAGATAAAAATAAGAATCCCATTTTCTGGATTAACAAAAGCGGAAAGTTACAGTATATTAATGAAGCAGCATCTCTTTCTCTGAATTATCCTGAAAGCGAATTAATGAATAAATATATTTTTGATATAAACCTGAATTTAAATAGGGACGATTGGAAAAATGAATGGAATATTTTAAAGGAGGTAAAATCAAGAACCATAGAATCTGTTTTTCAGCGAAAAGACGGATCTATTTTTTCTGTTGAAATTTCTGAAGATTATTTGTCTTTTGAAGGTAATGAATATGTATTTGTTTTGGTTTCGGACATTACTCAGCGTAAAAAAACACAAAATGCCCTGATTAACAGCGAACGCAATTACCGTGAAATATTTAATGCTACCAATGAAGCTATAATTGTTCATGACGCTAAAACCGGGATGGTTGTCGATGTAAACGACACTATGCTTAAAATGTATAATTGTAATTATCACGATGCGCTTACTGTACCCATTGGTAAACTTTCCATGGGTGAATATCCTTATGATTTAACTACCAGTTATAAACACCTTCGGGAAACAATAATTCATGGCGAACAGCATTTTGAATGGCGCTCACGTAAATTAACAGGAGAATTATTCTGGACTGAAATTTATTTAAAACACACTAAAATCAGCGGAGACGACCGGATACTTGCTGTGGTTAGGGATATTTCAGAAAAAAAGAAAGCTGAAAAAGAATTACAAGCAAGTGAACTGCGTTATAAAGCTCTTTTTGAACAAGCTGCTGATGGTATACTTGTTGGAAATTCCAAAGGACAGATTATTGAAGTCAATACCAGTATTTGCATTTTAACAGGATATACCAAGGAAGAATTATTATTACAGCCTATTACAAAATTATTTACCCCAAAAGAACTGCAAAATAATCCGCTCCGCTTTGATTTATTGGATAAAGGAGAAATAGTATCCCGGGAAAGAACGATTAGAAAAAAAGACGGCTCATATGTTCCGGCTGAAATGTATACAAAAAAAATTCCGGATGGCAGGTATCAGGCATTTATCCGTGATATCTCACAACGAAAAATGACCGAACGTGCCCTGCAGGAAAGTGAAGAAAGGTTCCGATCCATAGTACATCAGTTATCAGATATTGTTTGGGTAGTGGATGAAAACCTGCAAATAAAATATGAAACACCATCGGTATCTAAAATTCTCGGATTTGAAGCTGACTATCTTGTGGGTAAAAATATTTGTGATTTTATTCATGATAAAGAAAAAGACCAGTTTGTAAAGGATTTTTATGAAGTAATTAATAAAAAAAACAAATATACACCCACTATTTTCCGCATGCAGCATGTTAAAGGGTATTGGATTAATCTGGAAGCCTTAGGAAATAATCTCTTAGACCACCCGGCTATAAATGGAATTATTATTACTGCCAGGGATATTACTGAACGAATTAAATCTGAACAGGCATTAAAAGAAAGTGAAGAAAGACTTACGCTTGCTCTGGAAGCTACAACAGATGGATTATGGGACTGGGATATTTTAAACAAGAAATATTTTTTTAGCCCCCGGTACTATAAAATTCTTGATTATAAACCCGGAGAATTTGAATACCAGATAGATACCTGGAAAACATTAATTCATCCCGATGATCAGCCTAATGTACTAAGTAGTATTTACCGGCAACCCAAAAAAAAAGATGAAAATATTGAAGTTGAATACAGAATGAAAACCAAGTCAGGTGAATGGAAATGGATTCTTTCAAAAAGTAAAGCGCTCAGTTGTGACAAAACAACAACCTCATCACGAATAATCGGTACAATTACCGATATTACCGAAAGAAAATATGCAGAACAGGCGCTGGTTGAAAGTGAAGCAAAATACAGAATATTGTATGAAACTGCCGGTGATGCCATTTTAATGATGAAAGGAGATAAATTTGTGGATTGTAATCCGGCAGCTCTCGAAATTTTCGGATGCAAGAAAAACGAAATTTTAAACAAAACTCCTTATGATTTTTCTCCACAATATCAGTCTGACGGATCACTTTCAAGAGAAAAAGCGCTTTTTCTGATCGAAAAATCCCTGAAAGGAAAGCATAAATTTTTTGATTGGCAGCATACCCGCTTTAATAAGGAGATATTTGAAACCGAAGTATCCTTAAATCTGATTGAACTCAGCGGAGAAAAATATTTGCAGGCCATTGTGCGTGATATTACCGACCGTAAAAAGGCCGAAAAAGAACTGCGTTTAAGCGAAGAAAAGTTCAGAAATATTTTTAATTCTTCTACAGATGCCATTGTAATTTCCGATTTAAATTTTAAAATTAAGGAGGTTAATCAAACATTTTTAGAAAAAACAGGCTATTATAAAGATGAATTGGAGAAGCTATCCATTTTAAATGTAATTCCTGAAATAAATCATCCAATTGTTAATGCACGTTTTGGCAAAATTAGTGTAAATAATGAGGTTCCTGCGTTTGAGCTCGAGATAGTGAAAAAAAATCATGAAATATTTCCTGTAGAAATTAGTGGGCGACTTATCGATTATAGCGGGAAAAAGGCAATAGTTTCTATTATCCGGGATATTACCGAACGTAAAGAAATAGAAAAAAAGGTGCTGGATGCAATTATTTACACTGAAGAAAAAGAACGGGAAAAATTTGCCAGAAACCTTCATGATGATCTGGGGCCTCTGCTTTCGAGTATTAAAATGTATGTAAATTCCATGGAGCATGCCCATAATAAACAAAAACAACAATTTATAATTAATCAATTAAATGAAATTGTAAAAGAATCTATTGTAAGTACTAAAGAAATATCTAATGATTTAAGTCCCCACATATTAACCAATTATGGACTTACCTCTGCCCTTACATCTTTTGCATCGAGAATACAACAAAATCTTAAAATTAATTATGTGAGCAATTTAAATGGCACCAGATTTTCTAACGAAATAGAGACTTCTTTTTATCGAATTATTAAAGAGTTAATTAATAATACTATAAAACATGCCCGGGCCACAAATATATGGCTGGAGTTAAAATATAAATCAGAAGAATTAACCCTGTTGTATTATGACGACGGGATTGGAGTAAACTTTGAGAAATTGGAAAAAGAAAATACCGAAAGCATGGGTATCTCTAATATTATTAGCAGATCAAAATCCTTGAAAGGTAAATATAAAATAGTATCTTCAGTAAACAAAGGGTTTCGTTTTGAATTAAAAGTACTGGCAAAATCTCTGGAGTAATTTTGCAAAATAATTAAATCTGAGTATTTTTATATAACTCACGTTATGAAGAAAATACAATTAATTCTGGTTGACGATCACCAATTATTCAGAAACGGACTTCGATTTATCCTTTCTGAAAACGAAAAATTTGATGTAATCGGTGAAGCATCAAATGGAAAAGAATTTATAAACCTTTTAGAATATTTTAAACCCGACGTGGTGCTGATGGATATTAGTATGCCGGAAATGAACGGTATTGAAGCGACAAAAGCAGGATTAGAAATTTACCCGGATCTTAAAGTACTTGTTCTCTCCATGTTTGGTGATACCGATTATTATAATACTATGATCGATCTGGGAGTAAAAGGTTTTATCCTGAAAGATATTGATAACCTTGAGCTTTATGATGCCATTGAAAAAATTTACCTCGGTGGCAACTATTTCAGTCAGGAACTATTGCTGGAATTAATTAAACATAAACCCCCGGATGAATCTATTACTTTAACACAAAGAGAAAAAGAGGTGTTAGGATTAATTTGTTCAGGTTTTTCAAATCAGCAAATTTCAGATAAATTATTTATCAGTCAGCGTACTGTTGAACGACACAGATCCAGTTTACTATTAAAAACAGATTCGAAAAATTCAATCAGCCTGGTTATTTACGCAATTAAAAATAAACTTGTGAAAGTTTAGATTAATAATAACAGATTTACCTCCTGTTTTTTTAGTAATTATTCCAATTTATTCTCATTAATTTATTACGTGATTTCTAAGAACCTATATGTAAAATTCCTTGTAAACAAACGGTTCCCCTTCTCCATGTCGGTATTTACACATGTTTTTCTACGGGATATACTCAGATAAAATTGAGTGTAAAATCTTAAAAACTAGGTATATTCTCTCAAAACCAGAGGTATCTTTCAGCGTATATTTGTACAGTATATGTTAAGGTCAAACGATGGTAGGTTTGATTGGGAATGCAGGATGATTTGACAGATTGATGGTGATGGGAATTGGCCTTAACATTATTTTTAGAAAATTAGAAAAAATAAGATAGTTAGAATTTAGGGTTAATTATTGATGTAGGGTTTGGTTGGATTTAGGTAAAAAACGGGGTGGCAATTTTGTCGCCCCGTTTTTTTTTTTTTTGGCGGGAAATACACAATCAGAAATACGTAAAGTCCACACAAAATTGCGTATTTATCCTAATTACTCTGCAATCCCTGTTCCGTATATTTGTATAAGGACGCACCTAATTTTTCACTTATTAAAACGAATGGATACAAAATGTGATTGTTCCCAAAAATTATTGCTGCATGAAAAAATTTAAAATATTAATTGTTGATGATAATCCCCATTTTGCCAAAGCACTTCATTTTATGCTTTTCGATTCATTCTCTAACAAAATTGAAGAAATTAATATTGTAAATGACGGAATCGAATGTTTATCGGAACTGGGGAAAAAATTTTACGATATTGTGTTTATGGATATCAGCATGCCAAATATGGGCGGTATTGAGACCACTAAGCAAGCCACTCAAATGTACAGAAACCTTGTGGTTATTGCTGTTTCATTCCATTCTGAAATGAATTATGTTATTCAAATGATTGAAGCAGGGGCCAGAAATTATATTATAAAAGATCAAATTAATATTGAAACCCTTGAGAAAGTATTATCTGTAGAGTATTCATATTGAACAAAAGTGTTATATTATTCAAATTCTTGTTTTAAAAACCCTTTTTTGAAGGGTTTTTTTATGCCTTTTGATAACCGATAATAACATTAGAAACTGCGCGCGGTTCAGGAGGCAAAGCATACATATTCTGGTCATAAGCGCTATTGTATGGAGAAATATTCAGCACCTTACCATTAACCACTAATGTACTGCTTCCACCCGGATCGAAACCCATAGCGTCTTTAATGCCTAACTTAAGTAATATTTCGGCCATATTTACATGTGTGGCTCCTACCGATTCACGAATTCTTCCATTTATTGTTAATACAAATAAATTACCTTCTGAGTCCAGTCCGATAGATATCTTTGGCCCACGCATATCAATATAATCTAATCTGGCTGCCTGTGTTCGAATAGAATTTAAATGCTTCCAGCCTTCATTTTTCATATTTATTGAAATTTTACCGTTCACCACAAGCAAAGGTCCTGCTTCTATAGCGTGAATAATATTCTCCAACCCATTAATAGTTATCTCTAGTGATGTATTCAATTTATTAAATTCACGAGGAAAACTTTTTGCCGGAAATGAAAGGGTTATCCCTACCGGAATAATTTTAACTTTTTCAATTTTACCAGGTTTAATAATTTCTTTTATTTTATTTCCTGCAAGTCTTACAATTACTCTGTTTTTGCAAAATATTTCTTCTTCCCCGTAAAGGAGGTCATAATAACAGGGGCGGTTACCGGGAATTTTTCTGTTATATTGGTTCTGGGGAAACTGAATACATGTTTTTCCATACGAAACCGAAATGCCTTTTTTTACATTCACTTTATTTATTGATATTCTGCCATCATTAAAAATTAAAAATGCAGCTTTATTAAATAAGGGAGGACATTCCACTTTACCATCTGAAATCAGCAAACCAAGCGGAGAGCCAATAAAAGATTCTGATATACCAAGTTTTCCGACTAATTCAGGGTTTAAAATATATCCCCCATTCCACGCAATATCGGCATGAATACCCGTTTTCCTGGCAAATCCGGTAACAAAAGAAGTTACTGTTTTGGGTTTTGTTGATGAAATTACAGTCTTAAATTTCCATGCCTTATTCTTAACATTTATCCTGGCATATACTCCATTCCAGGGTAATCCATCGGCATATAAACCACTGATATTATCATAATAAACCGAATCGTCTTTTGTTCCTTGTTCCCCGGATAATTTATTTAATACGTATTGCACGGGAGAACCTTTTGTTTCTGCATCTTCTCTTAGTAATTCCAGTAATTTGGTTTCTCCGTATTTGTTTGAAAGTTGTTTAAATTGTTTTCCTTTTAGCACCGAATCAAAATCTTTTGCTGTTTGCACTGGTGTGGGATATGATAAAGTTGCACGAATACCGGCAGGCACATATTGAATAAACCCGCTATCCAAAGGAATTCCTAAAATATTGGCAGTAACAGGATGTGTTGCTTTACCAATATGAAAGCGGTCAATATTTACAATGTCGGTCATTATAGAAGCAAAAGTTCTGTTGGAAATAATAAACCCGCCCAGATCGTAAATTTCTTTCAGGGCCTTTAAAGATTCTTCTCCTACCTGGGGAAAATGTATGCCAACACACAATTGTTTTGATTCAACAATGCGGAGTATATTGTGGCGGTATAATACTTTTAATTCCCTTTCGTGCCCATTTTCAATATAATCTATAATTTCCTGTTTATTAAACCTTCGCCCGATAAATCTCTCCTGCGCAAAAACATATACAGGTGCAAGGCATTCATGTGTTTTTTCCAGTATTTCATCAGTAAGTTCTTTTTCAATTTTTAACTTTAATCTCGAACGTACAGATTGTAAAGCAAAAAATTCTAAAACATATTTTATATAATCCCCCGGAAAAATTCCAATTGGAATGTTCGTGTGCATTTTATCAATTAGTAATTTTCTATCATCTATAGCCAATTGGGAGCTTGAAGTGAGTTGCGCCAATGCCAGATCCCAATCGGTGAAAAAATGGGAACTTTCATCAATTTTATGTTTGATCTTAATTCTTATAATCCTGTAAAATAACAGGTTGATTAAACCTGTTATTTCCTGAATAGTAAAATCACGATACGGATAATAATATTTATTCCTGTGGCGGTAGGCAAATGAATGATCATGACGGATCTTAATTTCTTTGTTTCTGTAATAAAAGATATTGTCAACTGCATTATAGAATTCTCTAATCTTTTCTATTGATAATTTATTTTCGAGTTTATTATCATGGATCAGACTTTTGGCAAAGTGGTGGGCAAAACCTTTTATCAATTGTTCTTCTACTCTAAAGGAGCTCGGATCTATTAACGATCGTAAATTAAGCATAAAAGACAATCTTCCGAAACCGGGCAGATATTGTCTGTTTTTAGTGTGCAGAATTGACTTTAGATCATTATTGGAAAAATTTACCATTTTTTTATAATCCTTCATCGCACTGCACATTTTGTTCATTGAGCTATCAGCAGGTTTAAGCTGATCGAAAAGAATATCACAAATTTTTATTATATTTTTTTCAAGAGATAAAAGACTAAATCGCTTTTGAACGGCTTCTTTATTATGTAAAATTTCTTCAGTGAATTTATGGGGAAATAATACCCTGGCTATAATCTGATTTGCATGTTTTGAAGTAACTTTTTTACCATCAAATTCCAGTACTTTTAACCTGTCACTTTCCGGAAGATGTTCTCCGATTACCTCGGAGTAAACAAATTCAGGAAAATAACGGGTACAATAAATTGGTGTTCCACAAGCTGTAGCTTCAATTATTGGTAATCCCCGGCCTTCGGTTTTGCTGGGTAGCAAAACCAAGGAGGCAATATTATACAATTCCGGAATGCCAACCGGTTCAATAAATCTTTCTTTAAAGCTTTCCCGGTCCAGCTCACTGAACAGGAAGGCCAGGTAAACCCGATCTCTTAAGCTCTCGTTAATAACATCAAGAAGTTGCGAAAACCTTCGGATTAGTTTCTTAAAATATTCATAGTGCCCCAGGGCAATAGGGCCGGTTACTATTAAGGTTATTTTAAGATTTGGAGTATGCAATAAGCGTTGTATAAAATCTTTGTTGATAAACATCCTTTTTAAAAGCTTAAATCCAAGCTCAATCCTTTTTCGGGTAATAATACGCGTAGGTTGAAGAAATATAATATTTTCGTTAAGAAAATTATTTATCGTTTTTGTTTTAAGTCCCATTAGTATTGGACGAGGATTATTTTCATCCACCAGGGTATTTTTTATCACATCTGAAACAGAATACCCAACCAGGGTATCACTATAACGTGCCAGGATTTTTTCGAACTGGTGGTACGCATTTATCTTTTTTCTCTTGCTGATATTTACATATTCTTCTGTATCTACCGCGGTACCTATTTCAGTAACGTTTGCCGGATTATGCCCATTAATTTCTATCAGGTGTTTTGATTGTTCTTTGTTAATATTTACATTTACCCATGTTCTGGACTCCCACGGATACAAGATTTCAATTAGTGAAAATATTTCACCCAGATGTGAATTTGTAAAGAAGAAATCCCTGGGTCCGTGTTTTAATTTTTTATGTTCAATATCAATTTGCCTGTTCCCCCCTTCCCAGTAAAAATCGTGGTTGTTATTAATTACCGGAATACCCAGATATTCTGAAATTAACACCATGGCTAAAGCTAAAGATACATTACCCGGATTGGAACAAACGTTTATCAGGTATAACAAATTAATATTGTTTTTTTCGATATAACTTCCAAGATGCTCACTTATGCTTAACACCTGATCCCAAAACTTTTTAATTAATGAATTATATTGTTCACTTCCGCGCTCAAGTTTTGTGAAAAAGAAGTCCTGGTAAAGATCCCAATCGTTAAAGCCTCCAATTTGAGGTAATTCGTATTTAACAGTTTCGGGATGTAATAATTTTTTTGATTCTTGATAAAATTTGCCGGCTATATAATGAATGGGAATGTTTTTGTGCATTTTCCTGAAAATTTTCGCATATTTTTCAACCTCAATAGTCACTCCGTCAACAGAATATAAAAATGTGATAAAAGCCATTCCTCCCCTGCAAACTTTTTCGGAAAATTCTTCTTTGGTAAGATCTAATTGAATAGATGGCAGCGACTTGTGTTCTTTAAAACGATCAATGAAAATTCCGAGGTCAAACCAGGTATGTATACTTTCCTGTTTAAGCTTACTTATCATTTCAGCAACTTTCATTCTCTTTTTCATTGAACGTAATTCAATTTGATGTAATCTTTGATAAATTATAAAATTTTACTGTATTAAAAAAGTAAATTTAAAATTTGGGTATGTTTGCAGCTGCAAAATACATTGTCAAATATTACTTTATGAAACTGAAATTTTTCTGGAAAACTTTATCGTGGCTGATAATTATTATTGTATTAAGCATTCTGCCAGGTAGTGAAGCAAAAAAAGTAGACCTGTTACATTTTAATAATGCCGATAAAGTATATCATTTTATACTCTATTTTATTTTTGCTATTATCTTTTTTTACGATCTGAACAAAAATCCATACCGGCAAGCAAGTATAAAATCCGCAATTTTCAGAATTTTTTTAATCTCGTTATTCCTGGGCGTAATTCTTGAGATTGTGCAATATTATTTTATTGAAGGCAGAAATGGAAGTTTTTATGATCTTCTGGCAAATCTCGCCGGTACTATTTTTGGCCTTGGATTCTTCAGACTTTACTTTAATTATAAATAGTACGGCTTTGCCCCTTCTTTAATTTCCATGGCCAATTCTCCAATGGAATAACTTTTAAACATATTAAAAATTTCTGATCGTATTTTCGAATATTTTTCGTGTAATGCACATTGCTGATTTTTTTCCATACAGGTACGGGTTGAAATCAGACAAAGATTAAATAAATCATTGCCATCAATAATTTCAACAATTTCGAACAACGAAATATCATTGGCATTTTTAGCCAGGCCAAATCCACCATTGGGCCCCTTTGATGATGAAAATACTTTATTTTTTGCCAGAGTTTGTAAAATTTTGCTTAAAAATGGAGACGGAAGGTCCAGCTCTTTTGAAATTAATTTTATTCCTATTTTTCTTTTATCACCTGAATTTAAAGCGAGAAATATAGCTGCCCTGATGGCATATTTGCACGTGTTTGATAACATGTTAAACGGAATTATTTGGGATTTTATTTATTCTAATGGCATGCCGGCCACCGTCAAATGATGTGGATAAAAAAGTATCCACAATACTAATGGCCATTTCTTCTGAAATAAACCTTGCCGGAAGGGCACAGATGTTGGCATTGTTATGTTTACGTGCCAGCTCGGCAATTTCTACATTCCAACATAATGCAGATCTTATTTTCTGATGCTTGTTAACGGTCATATTAATCCCGTTCCCGGTGCCACAAATTGAAATTCCTAAATCATATTCTTTTTTTTCCACAGCTTCGGCCAAAGGGTGTCCATAATCAGGATAATCAACAGCTTCATTGGTATAAGAGCCAAAATCCTTAACCAAATTTCCTTTTTTTTCAATATATTCTTTCAACTTGTTTTTTAATTCAAATCCTGCATGGTCACTGGCTATCGCAATTTTCATTTTATTAAAAATTTATTTTAGCACAAATTTAAAATAATTATTAAGAAGTGCTCTTTAAAATTTCGTGCCTTGAAAGTTTTGTAAAATCAACAACTGTGTTGTTAAATTGTTGTTAATTGATTCAAATAACTTTTCGAAAATTATTCTTGACTTTTAAAAAATAATGATGCTTAATAAAAATTCTGAATAACAAAAATAATTTTACCATCTATTCAGCGTAATTATTAAACATCTTTTTCACATCTATTTGAATTAAAAAAAAACATATTTTATTCACCGCAAAAACAATTAACAATGTGTTAATTTTGTACATATTATTATGAATATCAACCAAAAATTGTCTGATGAGTTGTTAATATTGTATTGGTATTTTTTTAATATTGAAAAAAACAACGATATTACTTAAAATAAATCAACACTATTAACCGGATATCATCATCATAAAGTAATATATTTAATCAATAATAATAATATAAGAATGAGGGGTACTGTTAATAAATCAGATTTAATACGATTAGGCTATCTGGATATTAAATTAGATAAAACATTAAATTTGGTAAAAGAAATTAGCGCGTTGAGAAAGGAAAAAAATGCCGTAATACTGGCACATTTTTACCAGGAAGGCGATATTCAGGATATTGCAGATTTTGTTGGTGATAGTCTTGCACTGTCTCAACAAGCAGCTAATACCAAGGCCGATATTATAGTATTTGCAGGAGTTCATTTTATGGCTGAAACCGCAAAAATTTTATCTCCAACTAAGAAGGTGTTAATTCCTGATCTTAAAGCCGGATGTTCATTGGCTGATTCTTGTCCGCCTGAAGACTTCAGAAAATTCAGAGAAAAATATTCTGACCATACTGTAATAAGTTATGTTAATACTACTGCTGAAATAAAAGCATTAACGGATATAATCTGCACATCTTCAAATGCTGTTGAAATTGTTGAAAGCTTGCCAAAAAATGAAAAAATTATATTTGCACCTGATAAAAACCTGGGAAATTACATTCAAAGCCTGACAGGAAGGACTATGAAAATTTGGGACGGAGCCTGTCATGTTCATGAAGAATTTTCATTGGAAAGAATTTTGGATTTAAAAGAAATATATCCAAAAGCAAAAATTTTGGCACACCCTGAATGTGAAAAACCTATATTGATTGTTGCTGATTTTATAGGATCAACTTCTGCATTGTTAAAATTTTCGGAAAATGATAATAGTTCTGAATATATTGTAGCCACCGAATCAGGAATATTACACCAGATGAAAAAAAGGAGTCCCGGTAAAAATTTTATAGCTGCACCTCCAAAAGATTCAACTTGTGCTTGTAATGATTGTAATTTTATGAAATTAAATACACTGGGAAAAATATATAATTGCTTAAAATACGAGCTGCCCGAAATATATATTAAAGAAGAGATTCGAATTAAAGCCGAAAAACCAATAAGAAGGATGCTTGAAATTTCTGAAAAATTAGGTTTATAAATTATTATAAAATGAGAATTCTATTAATAATTTGTTCTGTATTTATTTGCTCAATAAAAATTTATAATCAGGATAACTCTGGTAATGACAGCCTGGTAAAATTTTATCATCCAAACGGTAATATTGCCAGTGAAGGATTTATAAAAAATGGTAAGCCCAATGGTTATTGGAAAACATATTATAATACAGGTGTTTTAAAATCTGAGGGAAATAGAAATAATTATTTACTGGATGGAGAATGGATTTTTTACAATCAGGTTGGGGATACAACTACAAAAATAAATTATGTATTAGATAAAAAAAATGGGTTTTTGTATACATATAATACAAAAAAAAGTATTCCTGAAAATGTAGGGAAAATCATTTCCAAAGAATTATATGTTGATGATAAAATGGAAGGTACTTCTTATTATTATTATGATAATGGTTTAATAAAAGAAAAGATAAATTTTCATAATAATAAAAAGCAGGGTGAAGCAACAGAATATGATATTAGCGGGAGGATAATTACAATTAATAAATATCATAATGGTGTTATTGTTGAAAGAGATATTCTTAATAGGATAAGTGGAAAAGGATTAAAGGAAGGAAAATGGAAAACTTTTTATGAAGATGGTAAGGTAAAAACAGAAACATCATTTAAAGAAGATGTGCTGAATGGTTATTATAAAGAGTTTGATGAAAGCGGAAAGTTAGTATTAAGTTTAAAATATGAAGACGGAGTACTGGTTGACAATGAAGATATTGCTGAAGAAAATATTGAAATTAGAAATGAATATGATCCAGGTGGAAATTTAATTTATAGCGGTACTTATAAAAATAATATTAAAGTTGGTATACATCGAAGTTACAATGAAGATGATAAGGTAATTAGTTCAAAAATTTATAATGAAAATGGAAACGTTGTTTCTGAGGGAATAATTTTGGAAGATGGATCAAAGGATGGCGTTTGGGTCGATTATTATAATAGTGGAAAGGTCAAGGACAAAGGGGAATATGTAAATAATAATAAAAACGGAAATTGGAAATATTTTTTTGAGAACGGTAAGATTGAACAAACTGGTGAATATAAAAATGATAAACTTAACGGTTTATGGGTATGGTATTATGACGATGGATCCGTTTGGCGGGAAGAAGAATATTATAATGGAAGAGAGGAAGGATTATTTGTGGAGTACGATAAAGCCGGTAATATAATTTCAAAAGGAGAATATTTTGATGGAGAAAAGGAAGGTGAATGGATCTATAGTGTAGGCGATTATTCGGATAAAGGAAATTATATTACAGGATTAAAGGATGGCAAATGGAAAAGTTATTATAATAATGGAAACTTAAAATTTGAAGGTCAGTTTATACAGGGAAATCCTGATGGAAAACATAAATATTACTATGATAACAATATAATTAAGGAAGAACAATTTTATATTTCAGGTATAAAAGAAGGGCATTGGAAAAAATTTGACGAGGAAGGAAATTTAATTGTAACAATTAGTTATAAAGACGATAAAGAGTATAGAATTAATGGAGTAAAAATAGATTTAGTAAATGATGATGTAAAGCTTATCGAATAAGAATTTAGATAAATTTATTGATATATTTGGATCGGTTTTAATAATATGAGTGAACATATAAATATAAGGGAAGAGATTAGTAAAGATGCTGACAATGAGTTTGAGATAAACTTACGTCCGGATAATTTTATTGATTTTAAGGGACAGAATAATATAATCGAAAATTTAAAAATATTTGTTCAAGCTGCCAATCAAAGAAAAGAATCTCTTGATCATGTGTTGCTCGCAGGTCCTCCGGGACTTGGTAAAACCACACTGGCGAATATTATTGCAAATGAATTAAATACCAATATCAAAAATACTTCAGGTCCGGTACTTGATAAACCTGGTGATTTAGCCGGAATTTTAACAAATCTCGAAACTAATGATGTTCTTTTTATTGATGAAATTCACAGATTAAGTCCGGTTGTGGAAGAATTTTTATATTCTGCCATGGAAGATTATAAGATAGATATTTTAATAGATAAAGGCCCCGGTGCGCGTTCAATTCAATTATCATTAAACAGATTTACATTGATCGGTGCTACCACAAGAGCTGGTTTGCTTACATCTCCTTTAAGAGCGAGGTTCGGGATTAATTTTAATTTAAAATATTATGATTTTGATATTTTAGAAAGTATAATTAAGCGTTCTGCAGGGATTTTAAATGTTGAAATTATTAAGGAAGCTACAGAAGAAATTGCCAGAAGGTCCAGAGGAACTCCTCGTATTGCTAATGCTTTATTAAGAAGAGTGAGAGATTTTGCCCAAGTAAAGGGTGATGGAAAAATATCACTTGAAATTGCAAAATATGCGCTGAATGCGTTAAATATTGATACAAATGGTCTGGATGAAATGGATAACAAGATTTTAAATACTATTATAGAAAAATTTAAAGGCGGTCCTGTTGGACTTGGGACAATTGCAACGGCTGTAGGCGATGACCCGGGGACAATAGAAGAAGTATATGAACCTTATTTAATTAAAGAAGGATTTATAAAAAGAACGACACGGGGAAGGATGGCTACAGAACATGCATATAAACATTTGGGGTTAGAAAAATTATATTCACCAAGATTATTTTGATAATTTTAATAAAAAAATAAAAGCCATGAAAAATGTTTTAGCCTATCTGGGTATTATAGTAGTTATAATAGGAGTGGTAATTTTGATGTTTTCGGTGATAACAGATAGTATTAGGAATACTATGTTATTAACAAGCGCTATACTTATAATAGCCGGATTTATTTTACATATTATTTTTAATAAGGAAGTAATATAAATATTAGTGGGCTGATTTGAACTGGTTTAGAAAGCGAATATCGTTTTCAAAATATAAGCGAAGATCATTCACCTGATATTTTAACATAGCTATTCTTTCTATACCCATACCGAAAGCAAAGCCTGTATATTTTTTGCTGTTAATTGATGAAGCTTCTAAAACGTTTGGGTCAACCATTCCACAACCTAAAATTTCAAGGTAACCTGTATACTTACAAACATTACACCCCTTACCACCGCATATGGTACAAGATACATCAACTTCAGCTGAAGGTTCAGTAAAAGGGAAAAAGGAAGGACGTAATCTTATATTGGTTTCAGGTCCAAACATTTCTTTAGCAAAATAAATTAAGGTTTGTTTTAAGTCTGCAAAAGAAACGTTTTCGTCTATATACAAACCTTCAACCTGATGGAATATACAATGGGCACGTGCTGAAACAGCTTCATTTCTAAATACTCTTCCTGGAAAAATGCTCCGAATTGGAGGATTTGAATTTTCCATAACCCTTACCTGAACACTGGATGTTTGAGTTCGTAGTAGTATATCGGGATTTTTTTCTATGAAGAAGGTATCTTGCATATCTCGAGCTGGATGTTCTTCAGGAAAATTTAATCCGGTAAAAACATGCCAGTCATCTTCAATTTCAGGGCCTTCATTTAAAACGAATCCAATTTTCGAAAAAATAGAATTTATTTCATTTCTTACAATTGAAACCGGATGCCTGGTGCCTAAAAGAATGTTTTCTGAAGGCAATGTATAATCAATACCTGAAGTTATTTTTTTTGAGTTACTTAATATTGATTTGAAGTCTTCGTAAGATGCAGAGGCTAAATTTTTAAGTTGATTAAGTTGTGCTCCTACCTCACGTTTTTGATCATTATGCACGTTGCGAAACTGTGAAAATAATTGAGAAATGGTTCCTTTTTTACTTAAAAATTTAATTCTGAAATCTTCCAGTTCCTGAAGCGATGAGACCTTGAAATTTTTGATCTCGTTTGTTATATCTGATATTTTCTGAATCATTTATATTATTGAATAGAGATAGATTTAATTTTAATATCGGTTAAGGGTCTGTTGTTTGTATCAGTAGAAACTGAGGCAATTTCATCTATAACATGTGTACCCTCGATTACTTCACCAAATACAGTATATGCATAATCTAAATGTGGCGTACCACCAATTGAAGTATAAACTATGCGTTGTTCATCAGTAAATTTAATATGGGCATTTTTTTGTTCCATAATATCCAGTTCTTTGTCTGTATAAACTCTTCCCTGAACAATATAAAACTGACCTGCAGATGACCGTTTTTGAGGATTGATATTATCTGACTGACGTGCAGCGGCCAATGCTCCTTTTTTATGATATAATTCTGGTTGAAATTCCGGAGGAACTGTATAACCTAAATCACCGGATCCAAGCATTTGACCGGGTTTGGCAAATTTAGAGTTTGGATCACCGGCCTGGATCATAAAATTATTTATTACACGATGAAAAAGAATATCATTATAATAACCATCTGATATTAATTTCAGGAAATTTTCTTTATGCATGGGGGTTTCATCATATAATTTAATTTTTAAATCACCAACTGTAGTTTTGATTATTACAACGGTATTCGACTGTGAATAAAGTTTTGTTGAAAATGAAACAACATATATTAGAGAAACAATGAGGATTACAGTTTTTTTCATAATCTTTGATTTTATTTATGCAAAAGTAGAAAAATATTCATTATTAATAAAAAAAGAAAAGTATCTGAAATTTGTAAAATTGTTGACGTGAAAATCGGAATTTATAAAAAGCTTGCTGGTCAGACCTTGATTTATGGTATGGGAACTATGGTTCCGAGATTACTTAATTATGCAATACTTACATTTTATTATACACGAAAGTTTAGTGTGGAAGAATATGGTATTATTACTGAGCTTTATGCATATGTTGTTTTTTTGTTAATAATATTAACCTATGGATTAGAAACAGGTTTTTTTCGATATGCTACTAAGAATAAAGAGCGGGATAAGGTTTTTTCAACACTGACTATTACACTTTTTTCTACATCTGTTTTATTTCTTGTATTTATTTTTCTTTTTGATAGAAATATCGCAGGTTTAATAAGTTATGAAAATAATGTGGAATATATTCGATGGCTGGCTATAATTGTTGCAATAGATGCCTTTAGTTCATTGCCATTTGCCAAGCTTCGTCTTGAAGAACGAAGCAGAAAATTTGCACTATTAAAAGTAGCAAATGTTATATTAACCATATTTTTTGTTTTATTATTTTATGAATTTTTACCACGGTTAGATAAAATATTCGATTTGCCTGGTTTCTTATATAACAGAAACATGGGTATTGGATATGTGTTGCTTTCTAATTTGTTTGCAAGCGTTGTTGTTTTACTGTTGCTTACAAAAGAAATATTCAGTGTAAAATATACATTTGATTTGAAGTTATTAAAGCAAGTTCTTAAATACTCTTTGCCCCTTTTAATTGCTGGATTGGCCGGATCAGCTAACGAATCGCTTGACCGGGTGTTAATGAAACAATTAATTGTAGACAAACACCAGGCTTTATATGATATTGGTATTTATGGTGCGAATTTTAAAATTGCCATTTTATTAAACTTGTTTATTCAAATGTTTCGGTATGCTGCTGAACCTTTTTATTTTAATTATTTTAAAGAAAAGGATGCTAAAATGGTTTTTGGAAATATTATGAAGTATTATTTTATAATTGCAATTTTTATGATTGTGGGAATACTTTTATTTCTTGATATCTTCAAATATTTTATAGATAGTAATTTTCATGAAGGTTTAAAAATTGTTCCTATTGTTTTGTATTCATATTTATTTTATGGAATATTTTTTAATTTATCGATATGGTATAAACTTACTAATAAAACAAAGTTTGGCGCTTTATTTACTATTACCGGAGCAATTATTACAATCGCTATTAATGTAATATTTATTAAAAAATATAGTTATATGGCTGCGGCAACGGCGCATTTAATTTGTTATATAACAATGGTTATTTTATCTTTTTTTATTGGTAAAAGATATTATAAGATTTATTACGATTTCAAAAGAATGTTTGAATATTTATTTATTTCTTTTGGATTGATTTTTTTAAATTACTTAATTAATGTGGATATACTTATTTATAAATTATTAATAAATAGTGTTTTATTAATTGTTTTTGGATTATATATTGTAAAACGCGAGAATATTAACGTTAAAAATTTATCTGTTATTCAATGAAAGTTAAGGTTGTAAATAAATCTAAAAATAAATTGCCGGAATACAGCACAAAATTTTCAGCCGGGTTAGACCTACGAGCTAATATTAGTAAAGAAATAGTGTTGAAGCCTTTGGAGCGGGTATTAATTCCTACAGGATTATACATAGAATTGCCAGAGGGTTTTGAGGCTCAAATAAGGCCGCGAAGCGGGCTTGCTCTAAAACATGGAATTAGTATTGTAAATTCTCCAGGTACTATTGATTCCGATTATCGTGGAGAAATAGGTATAATTTTGATTAACTTATCAAACGAAGATTTTGTTATTAAGGATGGTGAAAGAATTTGCCAGATGGTAATAAATAAGTTTGAACAAATTGAATGGGATGAAAGTAGTGAAATTAATAACACAGATCGTGGAACCGGTGGGTTTGGTCATACCGGTAAGAACTAAAAATATTTTAAAATTAATTTTTAAAGGAAAAATAAAAATTTCTCTTTTTTTACTTTTCCTTGTAACTGTAAGTTGTTCTAAAAACATCTATAAGGTCGGTAATGATAATTTAAAGCCTGTTGCAAATGAGGAAGAGGAAATGGATTATTATTATGCTTTTACCGAAGCAACTAAGCAAGCACTTTTTAACAACTATAAGCAGGCAATTAACTTATATAACAGATGTTTAAAGGTAAATCCGGAAAGCGCTGCAGTATACTTTCAACTGTCTAATATTTATATGCAAATTGGAAATTATGATAGATCATTAAGTTATGCAAAAGAGAGTATAAAGAACGAAAAAGAAAATGTTTGGTATTGGTTGCATTTGGCTAATTTATACCAATATGGAGAAAATTTTGATAGCACCATTGTGGCATATAAGAATGTTGTTAGACTGGAGCCCAACAATATAGAGTACAAATTTAATTTGGCATTATTATATAAAAATAAGGAGGAATATAACAATAGTCTGGAATTATTAAATAGTATCGAACAATCAATTGGTAAGTCAAGAGAAGTATTAGTAAATAAATTCAGCATTTATAGTAAATTAGGTAATACAAATAAGGCTGTAGATGTATTGCAACAGTTGATTTCTATTGAACCGGATAATTTTGAGAATTACGGATTGCTGGCAGAATATCTTTCGGAGAATGGAGATGTTTCTGAGGCAAAAAAATATTATGCAAAATTGTTACAAATAGCTCCGGATAACCCGATAGCATTGTTATCCTATGCTGATTTTTTAAAGGAAATAGGAGAATATGAAGAAGAATATAAAGTTCTGATGAAATTGATGACTAATAATGAATTCGAGATTGAGAATAAATATAATGTAGTGTTAAATTTAATTAATGACAAAGAGGAGATTAGTAATAGATCTAATAAAATTGATTCTGTTATACAGGAATTGATTAAGATAGATACAATAAAATGGAAATCGCATGCCATATATGGAGATTTTTTAATCCGATTAAATAAGCCATATGAAGCATATAATGAGTTAAAAATTTTTGTAGAAAAAGAAAAGTCTGTTTATTTATCGTGGGAGCAATTATTATACCTGGCAAATATAATAGGAAGTACTGATGAGTTAATAAAATATTCTGAGGAGGCTATGCGGTATTTTGACAATGAGGGAAATCTTTATTTATATAATGCTATAGGATTGCTGCAGGAGGAAAAGTTTGATCTTGTTATTGAAAGATTAAATCAGGGAATTCAGTTTGTTAAGGATAGTACAATTAAAATGCAATATTATAATTTGTATGCTGAAGCATACCGGAGTCTTAAGAATTATAATACATCAGATGAATATTTTGAAAAAGTACTTAAAATCAATCCTGGAAATTTGATAGTTCGGAATAATTATAGTTACTATTTAGCAGAAAGAAATGAGAATCTTAACAGGGCTGAGTTATTAAGTAGAGAAACTATAAAATTAGAACCTGAAAATTCTACATATCTTGATACTTATGGTTGGATTTTGTTTAAAAAGGGTGAGATAAAAAAAGCAAAATCATATATTGAACAGGCGCTTTTTTTTGGCGGTTCAGAGAATAATGAGATAAATGAACATTATGGTGATATTTTGTTCGAGTTAAAGGATTATGAGAATGCAATTCTATATTGGGAAAAAGCTGCAAAAGGCAGGATAGAAAATGCTGAAATATTGCTAAAAATTAAAAATGCCAAAAATATAAAAACAATAACTAAGTAATAAGACTTGAAAAGAATTAGTCTATATTGTATTTTTCTATTAATTACTACTATTTCTTTTTCACAGAAAAAAGAGGAGTTAGAAAAACAACGGATAAAAATATTAAAGGAAATTGAAATTGCAAATGAATTGTTACAGGAGACTAAAGAGATAAAAGTTAGTACAGAAGAAAAAATGACAATATTAAATAAAAAGGTATTGTTAAGAGAAAGTTTAGTAGAAAAATTAAATTTTGAAATTATAATTATAGAGAATAAAATTGAGGAGAATGTTAATACTATTGCATCACTCAAAAAGGATCTTGAAAATATAAAATCTCAATACGCAAGATTGGTTTATGTGGCTTATAGAAATAGAAACAAGGAAAATTTGTTGATTTATATATTTTCGGCGAAAGATTTAAACCAGGCTTATAAAAGAATTAAATATATTAAACAATATTCAAAATATAGAAAAGAGCAAATATTAATGATCAGATCGTTAAATGAGGTTTTAAATAATAAAGTTATAGAATTGGAAAAAGAAAAAGATAAGAAGGAAAGTTTAATGAGAAATAAATTACGGGAACGGTCATTACTTGATAAAGAAATAAAAGAGAAGAATAAATTGATTGAAAACCTGGATGTAAGAGAAAGAGAGATTCGAAAGGAAATAGAAGATAAAGAAAAGATTGCAAATAAATTGAATTTGGAAATAAGAAAATATATTACGGAAAGTAAAAAATTAAATTATAATAAATTAACCCCTCAGGAGAAGGTTATTTCAGGCGACTTTGAAAAGAATTCTGGCAGGTTGCCCTGGCCAACGGATAAGGGTATTGTAACTTTAGGATATGGAGAGCAAAATCATCCTGTGGTTAAGAGTGTTAAGGTTATAAATAACGGGATAGATATTACAACAAGTATAGATTCAGATGTTCGATGTGTTTTTGATGGAAGAGTGACTAAAGTATTAACAATTAAAGGAGCGAATTATACCGTTTTAATAAAACACGGAATCTTTTTATCGGTGTATCATAATTTAGGTAAGGTTATTGTTAAGGAAGGCGACTTAGTTAAGACAAAACAAATTATTGGAAAAGTATATAATGAACCTGGAAAAAATACGGCAAATTTACACTTTGAAATATGGAAAGAGTTAGAAAATTTAAATCCTCAAGTATGGTTAAGTGATTAAATAGGAGTAAATTTGTAAAACAGACTGTAAAATTTGATATATTTAGAAAAATTTCAGAAACAAAATATCTATAATGAAGTATAACAGGTTGTAGAAAATTTGAATAGGAATGGAAAAAAAATTTAAAATAGCATCTAAAATAGAGAATCTTAGAAAAATAGAGAAATTAGTAGATGATTTATCTGTTGAATATAATATTAGTTCTGATAAATATGGTAATATATTGATTGCTGCACTTGAGGCAGCAAATAATGCAATATTGCATGGAAATAAACTTCAGGAAGATAAGAATGTCAATATTTCAATTATTAGAGATCAAAATAAACTTAAAATTATTGTTGAGGATGAAGGAACCGGTTTTGATTATAGTAATATTCCTGATCCTACAGCTCCCGAAAATATTGAAAACGTTAACGGGAGAGGAATTTTTTTAATGGAAAAACTTTCTGACGGTATATCATTTTCCAGAAATGGTGCAACTGTTGAACTTGAATTTAATATTTGAGAATGAATTGTCAGTTTATTTTAATTATTCAGAAGTAAGCTTTAGGTTTAAGAATGAAAAAGAATTAGCTGATTGGATTAAGTTTACTATTCAAAGCGAATTAAAAAGGTTAGGGGAAATTAACATTGTTATCGTTTCTGATAAGGAAATTTTAATTATTAATAAGCAGTATTTAAATCATAATTATTTTACGGATATAATCACATTTTCTAATAACCGCAAGGAACGGATATCTGGTGAAATTTATATTAGTCTTGATGCAGTAAAGGCTAATGCCGCAACGTTGCATACCTCGTTTAATGAGGAAATGCGTAGAGTTTTAATTCATGGGGTTCTCCATTTGATAGGATATAATGATCATACAACAAGGGAAAAAAATAACATGAGGAAATTGGAAGATAAATATCTAATTTTGTATCGAAGGAATTAAATAGTGAACTATTTAGATATTTAATTTTGTTATTTTGATGGAAAAAGAGTATGATGTTATAGTTGTGGGAGCTGGCCATGCAGGAAGTGAAGCCGCTGCAGCCGCAGCAAATTTAGGATCCAAAACATTGCTAATTACAATGGACATGACAAAAATTGCACAAATGTCATGTAATCCTGCTATGGGCGGAATTGCTAAAGGGCAAATAGTAAGAGAGATTGATGCGTTAGGAGGCTATTCCGGATTGGTTACGGATAAAAGTATGATACAATTTAGAATGCTAAACAGATCCAAGGGACCAGCCATGTGGAGTCCGCGGGCTCAGAATGATAGGATGTTGTTTTCTATGATATGGAGAAATTATCTTGAAAATATTAAAAATCTCGATTTTTGGCAAGATAGTGCATCTGGATTGATAATTGAAAATCATAGGATTTTAGGTGTAATTACGAAAGCAGGAATGACGTTTAAAAGTAAAACGGTTATCCTGACTATTGGAACTTTTGAAAATGGATTAATGCATATAGGGAGTACGAGATTACAAGGCGGTAGAATTTCTGAAAATGCATCATATGGAATTTCTGACCAATTAAGATTACATGGATTTGAAGTTGGAAGAATGAAAACGGGCACACCAGCAAGACTAGATGGGAGGTCGATTAATTTTAAGGATTTGTCGGAACAAAAAGGAGATGAAGAGGGTGGTAATTTTTCTTTTCTTAGTACAGCAAAGATAAAATCACAAAGAAGCTGTTTTTTAACATATACAAATGAAGAATGTCATGAAATATTAAGAACGGGATTTAGTGAATCACCGTTATATAATGGAACTATTCAAGGTATAGGACCAAGATATTGTCCAAGTATCGAAGATAAGATTGTTACATTTTCAGAAAGGACCAGGCATCAATTATTTTTGGAACCAGAAGGTTTCAAAACTATAGAATATTATTTAAATGGCTTCTCATCATCATTGCCATGGAAGGTTCAATTGGATGCGATGAGAAAAATCGAAGGATTAGAGAATGTAAAAATATTTCGTCCCGGATATGCGATTGAATACGATTATTATCCTCCTACTCAACTGAAGAGGACTTTAGAAACAAAGAATATTTCAGGATTGTTTTTTGCAGGTCAGATTAACGGAACAACCGGTTACGAAGAGGCCGCTGCCCAGGGATTAATGGCGGGGATAAATGCAAATAACCTGGTTTTTGGAAAAGATGATTTTATACTTGGGCGTGAAGAAGCTTATATTGGTGTATTAATTGATGACTTAATTACTAAGGGGGTTGATGAGCCTTATAGAATGTTTACTTCAAGGGCGGAATATAGAATTTTGTTAAGGCAGGATAATGCAGATGAGAGATTGACTGAAAGATCGTATAAAATTGGTTTAGCTTCAAAAGATAGAATGATCTTATTAGAAAGTAAAGTTAAAAGTAAAAAGTCTTTTATAAATTTTATTGAGAAATCTAGCGTAGAAAAATGTGCTATTAATACATTATTAGAAGAAAAGGATACTGCTCCATTACGTCAAAAAGTAAAATTGTTAGAGGTTTTATTAAGGCCGCAAATTTCAATTGATGATTTGATATCAAATCTGGATTATGTTAAGAAGGAGTATGAATCACTTGATGGAAATAAAGAGGATATTGCAATATCTAGCGAAATTGAGATTAAATATAGAGGATATATTGAAAGAGAAAATAAACTGGTAGAAAAAATAAAAAGGCTTGAAAATATTAAAATTAATGCCAACTTCAATTATAGTGGATTAGTATCTATTTCAACGGAAGGCCGACAAAAATTAAATAGGGTTAAGCCTGAAACTATTGGGCAAGCTTCGCGAATTTCTGGTGTTTCACCGTCAGACATAAACGTTTTATTAATTCATTTGGGAAGATAGTTCCACGTGGAACAAAAATATGAAGAATAGAATTATAGTTCCACGTGGAACATAAAATTCAAGTAAAATTTTAAAATGAATGATATATTTGAACTTAAAGATAAAATAAAAAGACTTCCGGAATCTCCGGGGGTATATCAGTTTTTAGATAAGGAAAATAAAATCATTTATATTGGAAAGGCCATAAATGTTAAAAAAAGAGTAAATTCCTATTTTGTAAAAAATAGTACCTATAAAATAAAAGCTCTGGTAAAAAAAATATCAGACATACATCACATTATTGTAGATAATGAATCTGAAGCCCTATTATTAGAAAATAGTCTTATAAAAAAATTCCAGCCTAAATATAATATTCAATTAAAAGATGATAAAACCTATCCCTGGATTTGTATAAAAAAAGAAAAATACCCGAGAGTCTTTTCTACCAGAAATCATGTTAAAGATGGATCTGAATATTATGGGCCTTTTACTTCGGCTGTAATGGTTAGAACCCTTCTGGATTTGATTCGGCAGCTTTATCCAATACGAACATGCAATTTTAACTTGTCTGAAGAAAACATCAGCAATAAAAAATTTAAAAAATGTTTGGAATACCATATTGGGAAATGTAAGGCTCCGTGTGAGAATTTGCAAAGTGAGGATGAATATATGGAGAATATTGAACAGATCCGAAATATTGTTAAAGGAAATCTATTGGAAGTATTAAGGTACCTTAAACACATTATGAATTCATTTGCTGGAGAATTAAAATTCGAAGAAGCTGAGATTATAAAGAATAAAATTGAAATTCTGGAAAAATTCAGAAAAAAATCAACAGTAGTAAATACAAAATTTAATAATCTGGATGTTTTTTCATATGTAGATAATGAAAAAATGGCTGTAGTAAATTATTTTAAAGTTCATAACGGGGCAATAATTCGAACGCATATCCTGGAATTAATAAAAAAACTGGATGAGAACCAAGGGGACATGTTGAGTTTTGCAATTTCAGAAATATCATCCCGTTATAAAAGTTTATCGAAAGAAATCATAGTTCCCTTTTCTGTAGATATTTTTAACAAGGATATTAAACAAACCATTCCTACAAAAGGGGATAAAAAAAAGTTGTTGGAATTATCCGAAAGAAATGCAAAATACTATTTTTTTGATCGACAAAAACAAAAGAATAATATTAAAGAAAACAAAAGTAAAAACAGGATTCTAGAAAAGCTAAAAGAAGATCTTCATCTTAATGTTTTACCCAATCATATCGAATGTTTCGATAATTCAAATATACAGGGCTCAACTCCTGTGGCTTCATGTGTGGTGTTTAAAAATGGGATTCCGTCCAAAAATGAGTATCGACATTTTAATATTAAAACGGTGGAGGGAGCAAATGATTTTGCTTCAATGAGTGAAATAATATATAGAAGATATAAAAGATTAATTCTTGAAAATAAACCTTTACCACAACTTATAATTATTGATGGTGGAAAAGGGCAATTAAATGCTGCTTTAAAAAGTCTTGAAAAATTGAATATTATTAATGAGATTTCTGTTATTAGCATAGCAAAAAAACTCGAAGAAATATTTTTTCCAGGCGATCCAATTCCTTTGTATCTTGATAAGCGATCCGAATCGTTAAAGATTATACAGCAATTAAGAAATGAAGCACATAGATTTGGGATTACATTTCATAGAAAAAGCAGAATAAGTAATTTATTGCATGTTGAACTAGAAAATATTGATGGTATTGGAGAGAAAACTATCAAATTACTATTTAACAGGTTTAAAGATGTAAATGGAATTAAAAAAGCAAGTCAAAATGAGATCAGTGATATTATTGGAGAAAAAAAAGCTAAAATAATTAAAGCATACTTTTCTTAAAATAGATAAATTTTATAAAATACAACATTTCAAAGGATTATATTTCTGCAATTAAAATATTCATTTATAACAAAACAGATTATTTTTTTCTTACTGTGGAATAATCTACCAGGGCAATTAATGCCTGTTTAGCATCTATGTCAGGATATTCTTCAATTTGTTCTATAGCTTTATTCTTAAAATATTGCATTTTTTCTAAAGAATAATCTATTCCGCCTTTAGTTTTTACAAAAGTAATTATGGTATTAATCCTTCTGGAATTATTGTTGCTGTGATTTAGTAATCTTAGAATTTTTTTTCTTTCTGATGCAGTTGAATTGTTTAACGCAAAAATAAGAGGAAGTGTTATTTTCTTTTCTTTTATATCATTTCCTGCCGGTTTTCCAATAATATTGGTTTTTTCATAATCCAGCAAATCATCCCTGATTTGAAATGCAATTCCTGATAATTCGCCAAATCTTTTTAACTTTTCAATGGTCTTAATATCCTCACTTACTGATTTTACACCACAAGCTGTGCATGCAGCAATTAGGGCAGCGGTCTTTTTTCTAATAATATTAAAATAAGTTTCTTCATCGATAAGCTGCTTACGAGAATTTTGAATCTGAAGTAATTCACCTTCGCTCATTTCTTTTACAGCATCTGATACGATCTCTAATAATTCATATTCTTTTTTGTTTACCGCTAAAAGTAAACCTTTTGCAAGAAGAAAATCGCCCAGAAGAACTGCAATTTTTGATTTCCAAAGTGCATTAATAGACAGAAATCCCCTGCGTTCAAAGGCATCATCAACCACATCGTCGTGAATTAATGAAGCTGTATGTAATAATTCTATAAGTGAAGCTGCTGTGTATGTCGATGAATTAATTTCACCAACTAGTTTAGCGGTTAAAAAAACAAACATAGGCCGCATTTGTTTCCCTTTTCTTTTAAGCAGATAGTTGGTAAGTATATTTAAAAGAGGCACATTACTTTTCATCAATTTGGGAAAAGAAGCATTGAAGTTTTGTAATTCTTCTTTTATTGGAAATTTTATTTGATCTAACGTATTCATCAATTTAGATTAAAGTTTAATCTTGCTAAATAAAAAAAGCAAAGATAACAACTCGGGAGATTGTTATTAATATCAATATTACATTATTTATCGGATATTTTGAAAGCAATAAGTATCAAAAGTATATTTTCTTGATAATTAGAGAAAAACAAGTGAAAAACACAAATAATTAATTTGATTATGAGTATATATTTATATATTTGCATTAGTTAATAATTAATGTAAATAATAGATGAAATTTAGTGAATTAAGCCCTGAGCAACTGGACCGTGCAGCCAGTATGCTAAAGTCAATTGCCCATCCAATGAGGATTGCTATATTAAATTATCTCGATGATGGTAAAAAACTTACAGTTACTGAAATTCATGAATTACTGGGTATAGAACAATCAACGGCATCTCATCATTTAGGCATATTAAAAGATAAAGGAGTTTTAGCTTCAAAAAGGGAGGGTAAAAACACATATTATTTTTTGAAACACGATAATTTAAGTAATATAGTGGATTGCATAAGCAAATGTGCCTGCTGACAAAATAAATATTATTTATTCAAATTACCGGTAGTTAGGTTTCACTACCGGTTTTTTTGTATCTTTTGACTTGAAAATTTTATATTATGGTGCAACAAAAAAAACTATTTCTTTTGGATGCATATGCTTTAATTTTTAGAGCCTATTATGCATTTATTAATCGACCTATTAAAAATTCAAAGGGATTAAATACTTCGGCAATTTTTGGATTTACAACTGCACTTGATGAGGTTTTAAGAAAAGAAAAACCCACGCACATTGCTGTTGTATTTGATCCGCCTTCTCCCACTTTTCGACATAAAATGTATGCAGAGTATAAAGCTAACCGGTTAAAAACACCGGAAGAAATAAAAGAATCCATTCCTTATATTAAAGAAATTATTAGTGCATATAATATTCAATATGTAGAGGTTGAAGGGTTTGAAGCAGATGATTTAATAGGTACCCTGGCTAAAAAGGCTGAAAAGGAAGGTTATATTACGTATATGATGACTCCTGATAAAGATTATGGTCAATTGGTATCTGAAAATATATTTATGTATAAACCGGCACGGGCCGGTAATAGTGCTGAAATAATTGGAGAAAATGAAATAAAGGAAAAATATGAAATTGATAGCCCGATTCAGGTAATCGACATACTTGCTTTGTCAGGAGATTCTTCGGATAATATTCCCGGTGCTCCGGGAATTGGTGATAAAACAGCAATTAAACTAATTAAAGAATATAAATCTGTTGAAAACCTATTAAAAAATAGTTTTCAATTAAAGGGTAAACAAAAAGAAAATATTGAACAGTCTGTAGAATTATTAAAATTATCAAAGGAACTGGTGACTATTAAAATTGATGTTCCAACAGATCAGCAATTAGAACAACTTGTTCGAAAGGATATTAACAGGGAAAAACTGATAAATATTTTTGATACCCTGGAATTCAGAACATTAAAATCTAGAATCCTTGAAAATTTTATTGAAAGCTCAGAAAGTCCTAAACAAGCGATGCAGGGAGATCTTTTTTCAGGCTCGGTGCATGACACAAAACTCTCCCATAATTTTCAAAATATTGAGTCAATTGAACATCAGTATAATCTGGTGGAGAACGAAGAAAGTAGAAGTAAATTAATTATACAACTTAATAACCTAGATGAATTTTGTTTCGATACCGAAACTACTAGTTTAAATGTACTAGAGGCTCAAATTGTTGGCCTTGCTTTTTCGTTTAATAATCATGAAGCATATTATGTTACATTTCCTGAAGATCAGGGTATAACTCAAAATATTATTAATGAATTTAAAGAAATATTTGAGAATGAGAAAATTGGGAAAATCGGTCAAAACCTTAAATATGATATTCAGATTTTAGCAAATTATGGAATTTCGGTTAAAGGCCAATTATTTGATACTATGCTGGCCCATTATTTAATTCAACCTGAATTACGGCACAATTTAAATTATCTGGCAGAATCATACTTAAACTATAAAATGGTGCCTATTGAATCCCTTATTGGAAAAAAGGGGATAAGTCAAACAAGTATGCGAACCGTTGATATTAATGAACAAAAGGAATATGCTGGAGAAGACGCAGATATCACCTGGCAGTTAAGTAAAATATTCAGGAAAAAACTGGTAGAAAATCACCTTAAAGAATTATCAGAAAATGTTGAAATGCCATTGATACAGGTATTAGCTGACATGGAACGTATAGGTGTTAAATTAAATATTAACGATTTAAATAATTATGCTGTTGTCCTTAAAAATGAAATAGATATTATTCAAAAAGAAATATTCAGTTTAAGTGGTGTAGAATTTAATATTTCATCTCCCAAACAACTCGGAGAGATTTTATTCGATAGATTAAAGATTATTGATAACGCAAAAAAAACAAAAACAAAGCAATATTCCACCGGTGAAGATGTGTTAACGAAGCTAAAAGATAAGCATGAAATAGTAAATAAAATACTGGATTATAGATCATTAACAAAGTTATTATCTACCTATGTTGAAGCGCTCCCGAAGCTTATTTATTCAAAAACAGGTAAAATTCATACTTCGTATAATCAATCTATAGCAGCTACAGGAAGATTAAGTTCAACAAATCCAAATTTGCAGAATATACCCATCCGGGAAGAAAGAGGAAGGGAAATTCGAAAATCTTTTGTCCCCTCATGTTCTGATTGTGTATTGATGTCGGTGGATTATTCACAAATAGAACTCCGTCTCATGGCCCACATGAGCGAAGATGAAAAAATGATTCAGGCTTTTGTAGATAACGAAGACATTCATGCTTCAACGGCTGCAAAAATTTATAATATCCCAATTGATCAGGTAGATTCAGAGAAAAGAAGAAGGGCTAAAACAGCTAATTTTGGTATTATTTATGGAATTTCGGCATTTGGTTTATCACAACGTTTAAATATTCCTAGAAATGAATCTAAAGAGCTGATAGACAATTATTTCAACACTTATACGAACATTAGGGCCTATATGAATTTAACTATTGAAAAGGCCAAAAAAGATGGTTATGTTCAAACCTTAATGGGAAGGAAAAGATATTTGCCCGAAATTCATTCAGGTAATGCTATTGTAAGAGGGGTTGCTGAACGTAATGCTATTAATGCTCCTATACAAGGTTCAGCAGCAGATATAATTAAACTGGCTATGATAAATATTCATAATAAAATTAAAGATGCATTTCAGTCAAAAATGATTTTACAGGTTCATGATGAGTTGGTGTTCGATGTATATAATAATGAACTGGAAGATTTAAGAAAACTGGTTAAATATGAAATGGAAAATGTAATATCGCTTCGCGTGCCGCTTATAGTTGATATTGGAACCGGGAATAATTGGCTGGAAGCTCATTAATCAGTCATATACCGGTTTATCATTTCAAGATATTTATCTCGGATGGATGATAATTGACTCATTTCAATATCTGTTGAATAAATTCGAATAAAGTCCATTAAATCACTTACATAGAAATATCCTAAGGCAGCATCAAAATTTCTAAAGTCAAGATTATTTTTAAGATTTTTTGTAATGGTTTTAAAAATGTTCCATGTTAAATAGTACGGAATATCAAGATAAAACATACTGGGATCTTCAATATCTTTGTATATGTTATCAGTAACCGATTCAATTAAAAAGGTCTTTTTCAGTGAAATTAACCCATTAGCATGAATATTTTTCTTTTTATTAAACTTTATTCCTTCGTCAAGGAAAAAGCGTTGAATTTCTGCTATATTATCATAACTATCTAATTCTCTAATCCTTATGCTGTCGTAATAATCATTATAAACACGTATCCGGGCTGGGCCTGTATCAAAATTGATATCAAGTGCTTTTTTAATTTGATTCCCTGTTCTTAAGATATTATCTGTGGGGTATTTTTTTACTGTTACCAGGAAAAGGGTATCCGGATTTTTATCCTGAGGTAAATTTACTCCATGGTAACCTGGAAAAGGTTCCTGATTTTCTAATACAAGAGTATTTGGAATAATATTGTGACCAACGGTTTGTAAAATTTCTTCTTTTTCCAATTGTCCGAAGACTTCTAGTACCTTTACTTTTTCCATAAATAAAAAATTAACATTTAGATATACAAATTACCAGAGTTTGGGCAAATTATCTGAACGTATACACATAACAAAAAATCAGGTGATTATGTTTATTTATGGAAATAATTTAATAACCTGCTTAAAAAATCAGGCAGGTATTATTAACTAACTGTTTCGATTCGGCAGAGTTTCTGTATTATAAGTGCTCGGGGAATAAGTAATTATTGTGTATAAGTGAAAACATCAAATGTTATATGCAGAGCGCTTTAAAAAACTTAAGTGATTATAATTTAGCTAAACCATTTCAACAATACTTTTTGAATGGCTTCAATTTTAACGGGTTTAATAATATAGTCATTCATCCCTGCAGAAAGAGCTTCCACCTTGCTTTTTTTGTTGGTGGATGCTGTCATAGCAATTATGGGCATCTGAAACCCCATGCCCCGTATATCTATTGTGGTTTGCATTCCGTCTTTTTCTGGCATTAATAAATCCATAAATACAATATCATAAGTATTTTTATCAATTTTTTCCAATGCTTCAATACCGTTTTTTGCAATATCAATTGTTAAGCCTAAATGGCCAAAAATAGTCTCAGCAACTTTTTGATTGATAAGGTTATCTTCAGCCACAAGAATTGAGAGATCGGGCCGGATTTTCCGGTCTGTTAAATAATCTGATTCTGCAATTGAAGGGAAAATTTCATGAAGTAATACTATAAAATCTTTATTTTCAAAAGGTTCAATCAGATAATAATCTATACCTGCAAGTTTGGTCTGAATATAATTCTCCTGTTTATGGTTGGAGCTAAGCATAAAAAAAGTGTAATATTTGGTAATCTTAGCTTTTTTTAACCGATGTGCTATTTTAATACCTTCAAAATTAGGTTCATCAATCAGGTAAATCAAATGTAGCTTTTCTTTATTTGAATTTAAGTATGATTTTAGTTCTTCAATATCTTCGTTTTTATATTCAAGTATTTCATAATTAATTGCCAATCTGTCTAGTAAACGATAAAATACTTTCTTTCTGGTTTTGTCCTTGGTAATTATTAATGATTGAATTTCATTAAATTTGTTAATATTCTGATAATTAATATTCTTATTCAATTTCTCATTTGAAAATACTTCAATTGTAAAACTAAATTTAGATCCGGGATATTTTGAATTACTTGATATACTTGAAGGACTATCAACCCAGATTTCTCCATGCATTAGAGTTACAAGTTGTTTTGATATTGTTGTACCCAGTCCTGATCCTCCATATTTTCTTGAGGTTGAACTTTCTACTTGAGTAAATGAATTAAAAATACTTTCAATTTTTTCTTTAGGAATACCTACACCTGTATCTTCAACAGAAAACAAAAGGGTTAAATTTCCGGAATATTCTTCTTCAACTTTTACTCCGACTATAATCTCTCCTTCATGTGTAAATTTTACGGAATTACTTACAAGATTAGACAATACTTGTCTTAATCTGAAAGGATCTCCGATGATATTGTCTGGCACATTTTCATCAATCCTGGAGATAAGCTTTAATTTTTTTTCTTCAACAATAGGTCTGAATATATCAAGTGAAAGTTTAACTTCCTCACGAAGTTTAAAAGGGATTTCTTCGAGTTGCATTTTCCCGGCTTCAATTTTGGAAATATCTAAAATATCATTGATGATATTAAGCAACAAATCCGCTGATTTTTTTACAATCTCAACATATTCCTTTTGCTGGGGTGTGAGATTTTGCAAATCCAAAGCTTCAGTCATACCAATTATGCCATTCATCGGGGTGCGTATTTCATGGCTCATTCTGGCAAGAAATTCACTTTTAGCTGTATTGGCAGCTGCTTCGTATTTTCTCGATTTTTCTATAGGTGTAACATCTATAAATGCTGCAAGAGCAAACTCCTGTTGATTAATAGTATAGGGAACTTCTTTTTTATAAATGATTACCTCATTTCCTTCTTTTTGATATAAAATAAACTGGTTTGAATCATAAGCTGAACGTTGACTTTCATCAGGGCTGAAATTTTTCGAAAACATAAACCGGTCTGAAATATCTTTCCCAACGAGTTCATCTTCAGGCTTAAAAAGCAACATTTCACGAGCAGTATTATTAATTATGTGAATTTTTTGGTCACTATCCATTATCATCACACCAATGGGTAGTTCATCCATAATACTTTCAATATTTACTTTGTCAATTTGAATTGACTTAAAAAGAACGGATCTTTTGTAACTATAAATTATTATAAATATTACGGCTAAAATATAAAGCAAAAAGCTAATTAAACCTGCAAGAATACCTTGCTGAATTAAATCAGTAAATATTTCTTTATTATTTAGGGAAATGACTATTCCAAAATTAAAATTGAAAATCTTTACAGGATAAAATACAGAGTACAAGGATATTTCTTTGTTATCTAAAGTAGCATAATGCTCAATGTTCCCTGATTTGTTCTGAATTAGTGTTTCATTTATTTCATTAATATCCGATATATTAGAAGGTATCAGGCTATCTGTAAAATTCACCTCATTGTTTTCCAAATCTATTATCCATTGCCACGTAAGGTTTTGAATGTGATATTTATTAAGAACAGAACTAATGTATTTAAGAATATCAATAGTTATAACAACATTACCTACTATAATATCGTCTTTTGAAACAGGCAGTAAAAAACGATAATCATTATCAGAAACCGATACGTTTATTTTTCTGGCCAAGGTTCTTTGACGCTGGGCAGTATATCTGTCGGCAATAAAATTATTGTCTGTATCAATAAATAAATTTAATACATTTTTGTCCTGATCATAAATGAAAATATTTTTTATAAGGGTATTATATTTTGAATAGAAAAATTCCAGTTTACCTAATTTATCTTCTTCAATATCTGTGTTTGAAAATAATTCTAAAATTTCCTCGGGTAATATAATATTATTGATATCATGATTGAATTGCTGCTCAATGTTTTTAATTTGTTCTGCGGAGATTTTAATTTGTTGTGAAAGGATATATTGTTTTAATTGTTTTTGTGTTTCATACTGGTCACGGTATATTGTATAATTTACCATGATAATCACAATACCTATAAAGCTTAAAAACACATATATTTTTCTCATCCGAAAATTACTGGTTCAACAATATTAATTCCTATAATAACATAAAACTTTTTAAAATGCAATCAATTTTATTACCGGGTTGTCAAAATTCATTGCATTCATGCAGGAAATTATGACTATTTACGTGAAAATTAGATACTAGGTTCTGTACTTTTCGTTTTTGTCTGAAAAAATATTATAATAACTCTTATACCTGCTTTCGCTTAAAAGATTATTTTCAACTGCATATTTTACAGCACACCCGGGCTCATGAATATGAGTACAATTATAAAAATGGCATTCTTTAGATAATTTAAAAATATCCGGGAAAAAATATCCAATTTCCATTTCATTAAAATCGATTAGGCCAAATCCTTTAATCCCCGGAGTATCAATAATATAAGATTCATTTCCAATATCAAACATTTCCGGATAAGTGGTAGTATGTTTGCCGGATTTGTGGTAATCAGACATAGAACCTATTTTAATGTTAATATTTTTATCGAGTACATTTATAAGAGATGATTTACCTACACCCGAATTTCCTGCAATTACTGTAATTTTGTTTTCAAGTAGTTTTTGAATTGTTGGGATACCTATTTTTTTCTTAACGGAAATTTCTATACACCTGTATCCGGCCTGATTATATATTGATATTAATTGTTTTGAACGTTCAATAAGTATTTCATTATATAGTTCAATTTTGTTAATTACTAGAATAGTTGGTATATGGTATGCTTCGGCAGTTACAAGAAACCGATCGATAAATTCAGTTGTAGTTTCAGGAAAAGCAAGTGTAATCATAAGTAAAGCCAGATCTACATTGGCAGCCAGCAAATGAGATTCTTTTGATAAGTTGGTTGCTTTGCGGATTATATAATTTTTTCTGGGTTGAATGGTTCTAATTAATCCGGTTTGATTATCCCCGGATAATTCGTAATTTACGATATCACCTACGGCAACAGGGTTTGTGGTTCGTATTCCGGCGGTTCTTAATTTACCCTTTAATTTACATAAAATGACTTTGTTTTTATCTTTAATTGTATGCCAGCTCCCTGTTGTTTTAATAACCAGGCCCTTATTCATAATTATGTGTCAATGCTAAAGAGTAAGATTTTATCAGTCACGAATATATGAATATAATATGTATTTTTGTCAAAATGTTTTTTCATGGTAAAACGAATTATTTCTTATAATGTTAACGGTATTCGTGCTGCTGCAAATAAAGGGTTAACTGATTGGATAAAATCTGAAAATGTTGATATTATTTGTATACAAGAGACAAAAGCACAACCTGAACAAATAGATCTGATAAATATTACTGATCTGGGATTTGAAAGCTACTGGGAATCAGCTGAAAAAAAGGGTTATAGTGGAGTGGGGATTCTTTCAAAAGGAACCCCCGATTTTATTCAACATGGAATGGGAATTAGCAAATACGATTTGGAAGGCAGAATATTAAGAGCAGATTATGGTGATATTACTTTGTTATCAACCTATATACCATCAGGTACTACAGGAGATATCCGCCAGGATTTTAAAATGGAATTTCTTGCTGATTTTCTTGATTTTGTGAATGAACTAAAAAAGTCAAGACCAAATCTTATAATAAGCGGTGACTTTAATATTTGTCATAAACCAATAGATATTAACCATCCTGAACGACACCAGAAATCTTCCGGGTTTTTACCGGAAGAACGTGCCTGGATGGACCAGTTTATTGATAGTGGTTTTATTGATACTTTCAGAGAATTTAATTCATCGCCCGCGCAATATTCATGGTGGAGCTACAGGGCAAATTCTAGAGCTAAAAACTTAGGTTGGAGAATAGATTATCATATGATTACTAAATCATTAAAGAACCGTTTAAAATCTGCGGGAATCCTAAATAAAGTGAATCATTCGGATCATTGCCCCATAGTAGTTGAAATTGATTTTTAAATTCTTATATGTATTGACTAATCTTCATAGGGTAATTCAATAATAAATACATCATTAAGATCTACGATCAAATTTTATTTCCTGTTTAACAAATGAAAAAACCATTAATAGACCAATGGATAAACTTTCCGTTTATACCATCAAGAATACCTGTTTTTTACGGATGGATCATTATTTTACTCGGAATTATCGGAATGCTTATGAGCATACCCGGGCAGACAATGGGTGTATCTGTTTTTACAGATCATTTATTAGAGGATTATTTTATTTCCCGTTCTGATATTAGCCTTGCATATTTGATTGGCACAATTCTAAGCGGATCCTTAATTACCTTTGCCGGAATTTTCTATGATCGCTATGGGGCAAGAATTTTGGCGATGTTTGCAAGTTTTATGCTGGGTATTTCACTGGTTTATTTAACAAAAATCGACAGCTTGTCGGCCTGGATAAACAATAGTCTGCATTTAAGTGAAAAAATAATTACATTAATATTACTTACACTTGGATTTTTTGGAATCCGGTTTTTTGGACAAGGAGTTCTTACAATGGTTTCAAGAAACATGGTAATGAAATGGTTTAGTAAACGCCGTGGATTGGCAAATTCATATTTAAGCTCATTTGTGACTTTCGGGTTTTCAATAGCCCCATTCCTATTATTTTCGCTTGTTGAAAATTTCGGATGGAGGGGAGCATGGATAAATTTGGGAATAATTATCGGATTTACTTTTGCTCTGTTTGCTTTTCTTTTTTTCAGGGATAATCCAATACAATGTAATCTTATTCCCGATGGTAAACTGTCAAAAAGAATTTCAAATAAAATTCCACCCAGTCTTCCACCAAAAGATTATCGCTTAAAAGATGCAATTCGTACATATACGTTTTGGATTTACAATGTTACAATGGTTATGCACGGTCTTTTTATAACCGCTCTCACATTTCAGGTTAAATCTATTTTTGAAAATGCCGGACTTAATGAACATATAGCTTTTATATTTTTTATTCCGGTTGCCATAGTTTCGGTAATAACTAATTTTGCCGGAAGCTGGTCAAGTGATTTTATCCGGTTGAAAATATTATTGCTGTTTTATTTGCTGGCATTAATACTTTCAATGACAGTACTTCAGTTTCTGGGAACCTCGCAAATAATCTTATGGTTGCTAATAATCGGAACAGGTATAGCCTCTGGAATGTATGGGATAATGGCGAGCGTAGTATGGCCCCGCTTTTTTGGAGTAAAATATCTGGGCGAAATTTCCGGATTTTCACTAAGTTGTATTGTTGTTGGAACAGCTCTTGGCCCTTATTTATTTGCTATTTCCCTGCAACATACGGGTTCGTATAACCCGGCAATATTTTTGTGCCTGGTTATAACAGGGATTCTTTTTATATTGGCGTTTTGGGCCAATAATGTGAATATTAAAAAGTCAGCAAATAGTATTTAACCAAATAAATCTTAAGGCAGGATTTTTTTTGAGTAAAAACAAAATTTATTTATGATTAAAGCACTTTTTTCGGGATTAAATACAATTGATTTACAGTTTCTTGTAAAAGAATACCCCGAATCCAACACGAAATCTAAAGCATTAAAAAATGGAGTATATACCGGTGGGCCTGCCACAAATGCTGCCATTGCTTTTTCACATTTAGGTGGAAGGGCAACCCTATATACACCCATTGGAAAACATGTTTTTACTTCCTTTATTCAGAATGAATTGACCCGGTTTAATTTAGAGATTATTGATCCGGTGGAAAATGAAAAAAGAGATCCGATTTTTGCCAGTATCATCACTTCCGGGAATAATGGTCATAGAACAATTTTTTCATATTTTCCCGAGAACATTAATGATGATTTCAAAGAGAATCACCTTGATATTCTTAAAAAGAAAGATTATAGCATTCTTTTGGTAGATGGTTTTTACCCTGAATTAAATTTAAAACTGGCAGAATTGGCAAAACAAAAAAACATACCTGTTGTTTTTGACGGTGGCAGTTGGAAGGATTATTCTGAAGAGTTATTAAACCATGTTAACATAGCTATTTGTTCTGAACATTTTATCCCTCCGGGGACAAGTCAGACCAGGGATGTTCTTGATTTTCTTAAATCGAAAAATATTAAAAAAGCGGCAATTACCAGAGGAGACTTGCCTGTTCTTTTTTATGATGAGACTGAAAACGGGGAAATACATGTGGAACAGTTTAAAATCATTGATACTTTGGGAGCAGGCGATTTTTTTCATGGTGCATTTTGTTATAATTATGCACAAGATTATAATTTTACAAAAGCATTACATGCTGCATCAAAAATTGCATCAGAATCTTGCAGGTTTTTTGGTACACGTGAATGGATTAATCAGGATGTTAATAAATACAAATGATTTATGCAGACAATAAAACAGCATTTTAAAATTAAGGCTACTCCGGAGGAAATTTTTAATGCCATTACCAATCCGCTTGCTATTGAACTCTGGTCAGGTTATCCAGCCATTATGGAACCTAAAGAGGATACAGAATTTTCTTTATGGGATGGAGATATTACTGGAAAAAATTTAAAAATGATACCGAATGAACAAATTATACAGGAGTGGTATTTTGGTGAACAGGAAGATAAATCGATTGTTACCATAACCTTGAGAAACCAGAAAGGAAGTACATATATTGAACTTGTACATACAAATGTTCCAGATAATGATTACGAAGAACTTCTTGAAGGATGGCGGGAATACTATTGGGGTGCTGTTAAAAAATATTTTGAATAACTGATTCTGTAAATCATAAATACAGATATTAAGAACGTATCTATTACATAATAATGAAAACAATTAGGGATAGAAAGCAGATTGAATTATTGGCGCCTGTAGGATCGTTCGAATCTTTGATGGCTGCCATAAATGCTGGAGCGGATGCTGTTTATTTCGGCCTGGACAAATTAAACATGCGAGCCAGATCTTCAATGAATTTTACGCGGAACGATTTAGAACAAATTGTCAGCATTTGTCAGGAAAATAAAATTAAAACCTATCTCACGGCAAATATTGTATTGTATGATGATGAATTAACCAGGATGAAGGAGCTTGTTGATCTGGCAAAACAATATAATATTTCCGCCATAATAGCTTCTGATTTTGCAGTAATTCAATATGCCCGGTCAATTGGAGTTGAAGTGCACGCTTCTACACAGGTTAATGTTAGCAATTATGAAGCGTTGAAGTTTTTTGCACAATTTGCCGATGTTATTGTTCTGGCCCGTGAACTTAATCTTCACCAGGTAAAAAATATTCATGATCAGATTATTAAAAATAATTTGACAGGACCTTCCGGAAAACAGGTCCAGTTGGAAATGTTCATTCATGGCGCGCTATGTATGTCAGTTTCCGGAAAATGTTATCTAAGTCTTCATCACCATAATTTTTCAGCAAACCGGGGCGCATGTCTTCAGGATTGCCGAAGAGCGTATACAGTTAAAGAGCGTGAATCGGGAATTGAAGTGGACATAGATAATGAATATATTATGTCGCCTAAAGATCTGCTAACCATTCATTTTCTGAATAAAATATTAGATGCCGGTGTAACAGTTCTAAAAATTGAAGGTCGTGCACGTTCTCCGGAATACGTAAAAACGGTTACTGAATGTTATAATGAAGCCATCGAAGCCTGGGTAAATAATGAATACATAAAAGAAAGAATAGAAATCTGGAAAAAAAAGTTAACCACAGTTTTTAATCGGGGTTTCTGGGATGGATATTATCTTGGGCAAAAATTAGGTGAATGGAGTGAAGTTTATGGATCTCAGGCTAGTAAAAGGAAAAAGTATATTGCTAAAGGGATGAACTATTTCAGCAAATTAAAAGTTGGAGAGTTTTTATGTGAAGCCGGAACACTTGAAGTGGGCGATGAAATCCTGATTACCGGACCAACAACGGGTGTAATTCAAACAACAATTAAAGAAATCAGGGTGGATTTAAAAACTGTGCAAAAAACTAAAAAAGGAGACCGCTTTTCCATACCTATGGAACAAACAATTCGAAGATCTGATCAAATGTATAAAATTATCGATGCCAAAATAGAGAACAATTAAACTAAACCATAATAAATTCTTTTTTTACAGCTTTAAAAAATTCTTTTTTCAGCTCCAATGCTCTTTTAAGTGTTGTATTCTTATCGTAAATTCTAACCACATCTTCTGGTCCGTTAAATCTGTAAATTAAACCAAGGGCAGCATCAAAATTGTTATTCGCCAGGTTATTTTTAACCATTTTACCTATTGAATCAAAAGATTTCCAGTTCAACTGTTTGTCTATTTTAATATAGAATTTTTCTTTATCAAATAAATCTCTGTAAATACCATCAGATATCTCAATAATTTTTAATACTTTATGAATGGTTATCTGACCCTCATCATCAATAAATTTAAATCCCATAAGTTTAATTTCATTCTGCTTATAGTATTGCTGAACTTTCGGAATCATTTCAAAGCAATCCAGTTTTTTTACACGTATACACGGATATATGGCTCCTCTTATTTGAATTTCTCCATATGCTGCATAACACTTCAACTGGTTTTGGTTAATTAAACTTTGGGTTATCCGTGCAATTTTCTCAGGGGCATAGCGGTACCTGAGTATTAAAAAAATTGAACGGGGCTTAAGATCTGAAGGAATATTCTCTACCTGATAACCATATCCCGGAAAAGGATTGGTATTTTCAAGTACCATGGTATCTGGCAATACGTTATATGAAATACTGTGAAGATGCTCTTTTTTTGTAACGCTGCCAATGGTTTCAATAATTTGATTTGTTTCCATGACAATGAAATTTAAGTTAAAAATCAAGGAGCAGAAAAAAACATTAATGACTTCTTACAATTTACAAAAATTTACGGAAATTTTCAAGGAAACAGTTGGGTGAAATTTAGAAGGGGGCTATTATAACACACTGGTATTAATGCTGAATAACAATTCAGGGACAAAATTATTTTCTTTGGGCAGAAACGAAAACCTCATTCCAATGGAAACAGGAAAAATAAACCGCATAAAATGAGTATCTGATAATAATTCAAGTCCATAGGAATAAAATGATGCAGATGATCCTCTGGGTATCCCGGGTTTACCATAGATATGTTTTCCAAAAACATAATCGGCAAATAGCGTTGAACGGATTCTTTTGATATAAGCAAGGGGGCCTATGGACAGATCAGGATAAAAAACCGGGAATGTATATTCTGCAGTGGTTTTATATATTTTTTCGGTAGTATAATTATCATAACCCTTTGGGAATGCAATACGACTGATACCATAAAGAAAATATTTTGGATGCTGAATTTGCATACCCCCGGTTAGTTGAAATCCGTGATGTTTAAAGAATCCCGGGAAAGTAAAAAGAGAATACCCTGAAAATAGTGATCCTAAATATTTATCTTCTGTTGGAGAAGTTGTATATGTAAAATAAAAAAACTGTCCCCATTTTGGGATAATATCTCTATAGGATAGTTTAAGATATCTATGATAATACAAACTCAAGTGAACAAAAACAAGATTCTGCTGAAATCCTTTATCATAGTATATTGAGTTATTAAATTCAATATCAAGCTGTGGTTCAATATAATTGTTGTATTTATTAAATGTAAAATTTAAAGGAATATAGGTGGTTATAAAATATTTTCTGGATGTAGCGATTTTTTGCGGTAACAATTCTAAATCCAGTGGCTTATAAATATCCGGAGTTCCCCCTATATCCGCAGAAACTTCAATTACCGGATAAAAGCCTTTGTAGATAAATCGAGGGTGAATATAATGTTCACCGTTTCGATAAGAATATCCTAATGTTGAAATGGCAGTTCCCAACAGGTTTTGTGAAAACAATAAAAAGCCGGGAGAAATTGACTGATCAGAAAATTTAAAGTTTTCGTAATCGGCATAAAATGGCGCCCAGCTATGGAAATTGAAAAGATTTCCTATTCTGCTATACGTGTGTGATTTGTATTTTTTTATTGTGAGTGTATCTTTTTGTATATTAAAATTTTGTTTTTCGGATAATTTTTCTGCCCAGCCTGGAGTGAGAGATTTTACATTTTCGAACGGAATCCAGCTGGTGGTATCAAGATAAATTTCAGAAAGTCTATAACCGTTTAAGGTATAATCGGAATAGGCAAGCATTTGTCCATTTTGATTTGTTGCGGGATCAAAAGCGCCAAAAACTGATGAGGTAATCTGGTATCTTTTTTTCGTAGGAATATGAAGGGCATAGAGATTTTCGATTCCGGAATAAGATGCCCTGTAAAGAATATAATCGTTCCAGTTTATAGGTTGAGAAATGTCAGTGAAAGAAGGAGAAAGAATTATATTCCATTCACCGGATGACGGATGATAACTTATTATGCTTTCACCATCATGGTTTAGTGATAACATAACAATTAAATCATCATTATGCCAGTAAGGTTGGGATATATATACATTATCCGGAGAATTTGTTTTAAAAATCGGTTTTCCGGTATTTATGTCAAGAAATACCAGAGAATATTTGTTTAAGGTATCCGTTTCAATACATACAAGTTTGTTTCCGTTTTTATTGATTGCCGGTGAAAAATACCGGGACCTGTATGTTAATTGTTTTTCTTTTAGGGTTTTCAGATTTAGTAATTTAATTACAGAAAAATTCTGCTGTCCCCATCTTGAATCGGGGATATATTCTGTCCAGGTTAATAAATCTCCTCCCAGCGATATATTATCATAATTAATATATCCGGGTGTAAATAATTTGCTTTCTTTCCCCAGGCTGTCAATAACTACAAATTCTGTAAGCTGGTCAATCCCCGATTTCTCAAGAATTATCGAATGTTTCTTATAATATTTTGGATAACGATAACTTGTAAAGGATTCTGTGTTGGGTTTTTTTCTATTTATAGTTTTTGTAACATTAATGGTGTCTAAACTATTATTCCACATATATGTAAGAGAGTCGAAAGCTTCATTGTACAATGTAACTTTCGACAGGTTTTTTTCTTTTTTTAACCCAAAATAAAAGGGAGCAAAGGTGTATGGCTTTTTTGCAACATTATCTAATATATTTTCCCAGAAATGATCTCCATACTTTAAATTGGAATAGGCTACCATCTGATATCCTAACTGATAGTGATTTGGAATATGATCCTTATAGGAACCCAGATAGGCTTTATCATAAGAATATCTTTCTGATTTTTCAAGGTTGATAGCTCTTAATTCCATTTCGAACGCCGGTACTCTTCCCCTGCCGGAATTGGAAAGCTGGGTTTCGTTTAGTACGGCATCACCTTCGAGAAACCAAAGTGGCAGAAATCCGACGGATGCTCCGGTAGCCATTTGCCCGAATGGAAAGCTGAAAAATTTTGTAATGCCCTGGTTTAATTTACTAACCTGAACCACATGTCGGTATTCATGCAGGGCAAGTTGTTCAAACCAGTCGTGTGGGTAGGTTTCCTGTGGAGGAGCAGTAACAAGTTCCATTCGTTTTGGGGCCCAGGAAACAAATCCATTTGAAAGTATGGACTGATTATGTAGTAATACCGGAATTTTCCGGGGTTGAACATTTAAACCTTGAGCAGAATAACTTTGAGAATTTTCAAGAATGTTGGCGTACCGGTTTGCTTCGTCGTAAAAACTTTTTGGGAATACTACTTTAAAATGAGGAGTCTTTATTTGTTCCCATTTTATCGTAGAAGGATCCTGGCCCGTTTCATAAAATTGACCAATTGCTGAACAGATAAAAAACAATAAGATATAAAGTATAAAAATTATCCTTCGAAACATAAAATTGAAAAAGTTTGTGACTGCCGTTAATCTTAAATGTAAATATAGGATTTAACAATAATTTTTTTGATAAACTAAAAAAAAATAGAATTGTTTACGGTTTAATTTTCTATTTCTAATTTTTCCCCAACAGGCGACCAAACATCTATTAGAATTTTCGATTTGTAAAACACAATAAAAGAACAAATTGCAAGATAATTTGCAAATATTACTACAAATTAAGTAGATCAACGTAAAATATAGTTGCAAAACTAGAAAAATAGTAGTATGTTTATACCATGAAACGATTAACAAAAGCAGAAGAAGAAATTATGCTCATCCTATGGCGACTGAAAGAAGCAGTGGTGCGGGATGTAATGGCACAACTCGAAGAACCTGAAACCCCTTATACCACTGTTTCTACGGTGATAAGAGTTTTGGAAAAGAAAGGTTTTATTACACATCGTGCTGTAGGCACCACCCATATCTATTATCCGTTGATCCAGAAAAAGGAATATTCGCGTTTTCAGCTTAAAAATTTTGTTACAAATTATTTTAACGGATCATTTCATAGCATGGCAAGCTTTTTTGCCCTTGAGAGTAAAATGGATCTGGCAGAGCTTAAAGAAATTATTTCTAACCTTGAAAAGGATCTGAATCAAAATTCTGACAATGAATAGTTATTTAATTTTCCTTTTAAAAGTGTGCCTGGGGATAAGTCTATTTGTTATACCCTATTTTTTTCTCCTAAGGAAAGACAATAATCTTCTGCTTAAGCGGATTTATTTGATCTTTGGGATTTTAATTTCTTTCCTGCTAGCTGTTTTCGCATTTAAAAGGCCTGAAATAATGTATACCGGAGTTCCGGCATTAAAACTCGAACCGGCATTAGCTCTGATAAATAACCCTGTACCTGAAACAAACAGCATAGATATCTCATGGCAACTGGTTTTACTAATAATGTATTTTTCAGGTTTTCTAATTTTATTTGGCAGGAATCTCTTTTTCTTATTACGATTAAAGCGGGTTTGGAAAAATTCGGGGAATAAAAATTCAGGAATAGCTTTTACAGCAGATGAGGGAATATTTACATTATTTTCAAAAATTTTTCTCCCGGATAAATTCAGGGAAATCACAAAAACCGATCCTATTCTTTTGCACGAAAGAGCACATATTTTACAGTTACATTATATTGACCTGATCCTGGTGGAATTCACACTGCTTTTTACCTGGTTCAATCCTTTTTCATGGCTTATTTCAAAGATGATTAGAGAAAATCATGAGCAACTGGCTGACCGTTCAGTACTTTCAGCGGGAGTAAATACTGCTCAGTATCAGGCCCAGCTACTTAACCAAACACTGGGTGTACAGGTTTTCCGGTTGGGCAATCAGTTTAATTTTTCTTTAACTAAAAACAGATTTGAAATGATGAAAAGAAAAAAGTCATGGAAATCCGGGGTGATCAAAGTTATCATTCTGGTTCCGGCCATTTTGTTTACCCTGGGATTTATAACAGGTACCAATGGTCAGGAAGGTACTCTTTCAGGCAGGGTTTTTCTGGCAGAAAATCAGCCTGCCCAAGGAGCAAGTATTGTAATAAAAGATACCTACCAGGGAACTGTATCCGATCGAGATGGAAATTTTTCGTTGAAAATTAAAAAGAATGATGAGGTTGTTTTTTCATATGTTGGCTATGAAACCCTTTTTATTACCCCGGAGATTGGGCAAATGTTCGAAGTAATTCTTCAGCTAAAATCATATGAGATAAAACCAGATAAAACTAATAGCAAAAATAAAAGCGTAAAAAACATTGAATCAGAAATAACAATAGATGAAACACGGCAAGTCACCCAATCCGATAGTACTTATTTTTTCTTTATTGTGGAAGAAATGCCGGAATATCCGGGTGGCGAGAATGCTTTTATAGCTGAGGTACAAAATAATCTGGAATATCCTGCTGAAGCAAAGCTGAAAAAAATTGAAGGGAAGGTATTTGTGCAGTTTATTGTTAATGAGGAAGGGGACATTACGAATTTGAAAATTATACGGTCAAGTAATGATATTTTTAACGATACTGCAATAGATGCTATAAAAAATACTCAAAAATGGAAACCGGGTAAACAACGGGGGAAAAATGTCCCTGTTCAATTTACATTCCCGGTGATATTTAAAGTGAATAATTAATATTTCCTGGAATAAGCCAATTCCAATGTTTTTTAAACGCCGGGGTAAGTAACTGTATCCCGGCTTTTTTGTGTTTATTACTTCTGAGATTTCTTCTGACTCGAATTAATTACTAAATAATACATCCAAATACGTTGTTTTTTTCATCATCTCATACGGGTTAAACTATTTTAATTATTTTTAGACTTATAAAATTTTCAATATTCTTAACATGAATAAAAAACCATTTTATTGGCTGACAATAACTTTTATATTCTTTTATTTCAGCATCAGTATATCCCAGGATACAGATCTTTATACACCGTTGAATATTCAAAAGGCATATGAAACAAAAACCAGGTCGCCGGAAGGAATCCCGGGGGATAATTATTGGCAAAACCGGTCTGAATATTTTATACAGGCAGAACTGTTTCCTGCAACCGGGATGTTAGCGGGAAAAGCAAAAATCAAGTATTTTAATGAAAGTCCGGATACGCTGACACGAATCGTATTAAGGCTTTACCAGGATGTGATGAAAAAAGGAAATCCAAGACAATTTCCGGTTTCGCCAAATGATATTACAGATGGGATAAAGCTCAAATCACTTAAAGTCAATAAAAGTGCAGTGGATATTGAGGGGGGTACCCATCTTTTTCGTTCAAGTACAAACCTTTCAATAACGCTGGAATCACCATTGTATTCATCGGAAAAACTGATAATAGAAGTTGAATGGGAATTTAAAATTTCCAGAACTTCAAATATCCGGATGGGACAATATTCTGATACTGATTTTTTTATTGCGTATTGGTATCCGCAAATATCCGTTTACGATGATATTGATGGATGGGATGTTACGGAATATTATGGTGCAGTAGAGTTTTATAACGATTTTTCTGAATATGAAGTTGAAGTAACTGTACCTAAAGATTATCTGATATGGGCTTGTGGTGAACTGCAAAACGGCGAAAAGTTATACAGGAATGATATCTACAATAGATACCAGGAGACTAAAAAATCGGATGAAGTCGTTCGCATTATTACTAAAGATGATTATACTTCCGGGCCTGTTTATCAAGGGAATAAAAAAAATACCTGGAAATTTATCGCCCATAATGTATCTGATTTCACCTTTGCTGCCAGTAATCATTATTTATGGGATGCAGTCAGTCTTGTAGTAGATACAGTTTCCGGACGAAGAGCGCTAACAGGAACAATCTATCCCGAGACCGCGCCAAATTATAATGAAGTTGCTCTTTTTTCAAGAGCTACTATTGAATATTTATCTTTTGAATTACCCGGTGTGGCTTATCCGTATCCACATGTTACTACCTTTTGTAATGGTAAAGGCGATGGTGGTATGGAATCTCCAATGATGGCCAATAATGGAGCGCCTCAAAAACGAAGTAGTTCAGTCGGACTAACATTTCATGAGATTGCACACAACTATTTTCCTTTTATTACCGGAATCAACGAAAGGAAGTATGCCTGGATGGATGAAGGGTGGGCAACTTTTTTACCTCGCAGTGTAGTTAACCGTTTTACACCGGAACAGGAATATATGGATTATGTAATAACAAATTATTTACATTTTGCCGGCAGTGAATATGATATGCCTCCAATGAACCAGTCAGCTATGGTAAATTATCCGGCGTTGCGGATGAGTTCCTATTATCGTCCTTCCATGGCGTTTACATTTTTGCAGGATGTAATGGGAGAACAAAAATTTAAAGAAGCATTACAACTTTTTATAAATACCTGGCAGGGAAAACATCCGCTTCCTTATGATCTGTTTAATATTTTCGATAGAGTATATGGAGACAACCTGAACTGGTTCTGGAATCCCTGGTTTTTTGAATTTGCTTTTCCCGATCTGGCAATTGGAGATGTAGTCCTCACAGAGGATATAATTACTTTAGTTATTGAAAAGAAAGGAAAATTACCTGTACCTGTTTCTTTAAAGGTGGTTCTTGATGATGATTCTGAGGAAATATTATACAGATCGGCAGAAATATGGAAAGAAAATTCAAGAACTGTTGAAATAGAAATGCAACATACCAAACCCATTCAATATATTGTTCTTGGCAACAGTTCAATTCCTGATGTATTTCCGGATAACAATAGATTGGATATAATGGAATAGAATTTTCATTTTCGGCACGTTGACGTTTTATCACCTTTTAGACAATAAAATAATCGATATCTTTATTCATGTAAATCTATTCCGAAAAATCATGAGAAAAATATTCCCTTTTATTTTAGGGATTTTTATTTATTTAATCAGTGATTCATGTAATTCTGACGGGAATAGAAATAAAAACAATCTGACATTATGGTACCAACAACCGGCCCGGGTTTGGGAAGAAGCCTTACCTGTTGGAAATGGAAGATTGGGAGGAATGATCTTTGGTGGGATCAACCAGGAACGTATTCAGCTTAATGAGGAAAGTATCTGGACTGGTGAAAAAACCAGTCGGGAAAAAGAAGGGGCTTCAAAATATCTTCCCGAAATCAGAAATCTACTTTTTGAAGGGAAATATGATGAAGCCCAGGAAGAAGTTAAAAATAAAATGATGGGCAGAGAGATATGGGACTCTTACCAGATGCTCGGAAATTTGTGGTTAAAATTTGAACACTCCGATAGTGTTTCATTTTACAAAAGAGAATTGAACCTCGAATCGGCAATACATACGGTTTCTTATACAACAAACCAAACAACCTACAAAAGGGAAATGTTTGCTTCACCGGTAGATCAGTGTTTGGTATTAAAGTTAAGTTGTTCTAAACCGGGTTCCTTATCTTTTTCTGTAAAACTTACCCCACCCAAAGATGCAATTATTACAACAAATAATGAGGGGCTTATAACAATGAAAGGGCAGGTAACCGTCGGGAATGAAAATATGCATGGCTTAAATCCCGGAGTAAACTATGAAACTCAGTTGAAAATTCTGCTAAAAGGCGGGATAATGAAGAATAGTGGTGATAGTATCATAATCGAAAATACAAATGAAGCTAAATTATACCTTGTAGCGGCGACAAACTATTGGGGCAAGGATCCGCATGAGGAGTGTTCAAAAACATTACATGCAGCTATAACTAAAAAACATGCTCTGCTAAAAAAGGATCATATCGCCGAACATCAAAGACTATTCAACCGTGTACAACTCGAATTGGGTAACTCGGAAAAAGATTATCTACCAACCGATCAAAGGCTGGAACGTTATAAATCTGATCCTGTCGATCCGGGCTTATTAAGCCTGTATTTTCAATACGGACGTTATTTGCTTATTTGCAGTTCAAGACCCGGAAATTTACCGGCTAATTTGCAGGGCATTTGGGCCGATGGGTTAACCCCGCCCTGGAGCGCTGATTATCATATCAATATTAATATTCAAATGAACTACTGGCCTGCAGAAGTCACCAATCTTGCGGAATGCCACGAACCTTTTCTTGCTTTTATCGACAGCCTAAGGCCGCAGGGTAGAATTACTGCACAAAACACGTATGGATGCCGTGGATTTGTGGCTCATTTTACTACGGATGTCTGGCACTGGACAACTCCGGTTGGTGAACCGGAATGGGGCATGTGGCCTATGGGTGCAGCATGGTGTTGTTCGCATTTATGGGAACATTATGCGTTTGGCCAGGACAAGGAATACCTTAAAAGAGTATATCCTGTTATAAAAGAAACCTCGCTGTTTTTTGTAGATTATCTGGTTAAAGATCCAAAAACAGGATACCTGGTATCAGGGCCCTCAACATCACCGGAAAACAAGTTTAGAACAAAAGATGGAAAAATCTCCAATCTTACCATGGGGCCTACAATGGATATGGAAATTATTTGGGATTTATTGACCAACACCATTCAGAGTGCAGATATTTTAGGAGTTGATTCGGAATTCAGAAATAAGTTGGAAGATATTCGAAAAAATCTCAGGCCTCTCCAAATTGGTAGTGACGGCCGACTTATGGAATGGTCTGAAGAATTTGAAGAACCGGAACCGGGGCACCGCCATCTATCTCATCTTTATGGGTTACATCCGGGGAAACAAATTCTGTATACTGAAAATCCGGAGTGCATAGAAGCTGCACGCAAATCTATTGATTACCGGCTGGCTCATGGCGGAGGACATACAGGTTGGAGCCGTGCATGGATTATTAATTTTTTTGCCCGGTTGCAGGATGGGGATAAAGCCCTGGAAAATCTTGAGGCATTATTAGCAAAGTCAACCTTACCAAATTTATTCGATACCCACCCACCTTTTCAGATTGACGGAAACTTTGGCGGAACTGCAGGAATCGCTGAAATGTTATTACAAAGTCATACCGGTGAAATCCAATTGTTACCTGCCCTGCCTCAAAAATGGCAAACAGGTTCCGTTAAAGGCTTGCGTGCCAGAGGGGGTTTTGAAGTGGATATCGAATGGGAAAATTTGAGGCTGAAAAAAGCAGTAATTAAATCTACTAGTGGGAATTTATGTAAAATTAAATATGGGGATATAATTACCGAATTTGACACAAAAAAGGGAAAGTCATATACGCTGAATCAGGAATTTTAACCAGAACTCAAAACTATATTAAAATGGAAATCAAGAAAATTTTAGTATTAATAATAATAGCATCTATTGGTTTTAATAATAACCAGGCTCAGGAAAAAGAAATAATAATAACCGGAGAATATGCTATTCCTGATTATCCGGAATGGTTGCACAACGCAGTGATCTATCAGATTTATCCCCAGACTTTTTATGACAGTAATGGTGATGGCATTGGAGATTTACCGGGAATTATTCAAAAACTCGATTATGTTAAAAGTCTTGGAGTTGACGGAATATGGATTAATCCATTTTTTGAATCACCGTTTAACGATGCCGGGTATGATATTTCTGACTATTATAAAGTGGCTCCGCGTTACGGTACAAATGATGATGCTAAACGTCTGTTTGAAGAATCTGAACAAAAGGATTTAAAAATACTTTTTGATTATGTGATCAGTTATACCAGTATTGATCACCCGTGGTTTATTGAATCTGCTAAACAGGGAAAAAATAAATATTCAGACTGGTATATTTGGACAGACAATACCTGGGTAAATCCGCCACTTGAATACCGGGATGCATTTATTAAAGGGTATAGCAGACGAAATGGTCAGTTTATGCGAAACTTTTTCTGGAGCCAGCCGGCACTTAATTTTGGTTTTGCAAAACCTGAAAAAGAATGGATGTTACCAATTGACCACCCAGATGTGCTGGCTTTGCAGGATGAATTAAAGAATGTATTAAGATTTTGGATGGATATGGGAGCAGATGGATTCAGGGCTGATATGGCGGGAGCATTGGTTAAAACGGCCAACGTTCAGGGGAACGATCAATTTTTTAATACCCGGGGAGAAGGCACCAAAATATTCTGGAATAACATCAGAACAATTTTAGATAATGAATATCCGGGTTCATTTATGGTTTCAGAATGGTCACACCCTCAGTCGGCATTAGATGGCGGAGGATTTCATGCTGATTTTTTTCACTGGTTTCCAAGCTTCAGTGATCTTTACCAAAAAGAAAGCTGGCGTATTTTAAACGGATATTCCGAAGGGAATAGTTTTTTTGATAGGGAAGGTAAGGGGAACATTACTAATTTCCTGAAAGAATATATGGATCAATACAATAAAACCAAAGGCAGGGGTTATGTTCTGATCCCGTTAGGAAATCATGATTTGTCACGATTAAATATTAAACGTACTCCGCACGAACTTGAAATGATCTTTGCTTTTTCACTGGTCATGCCCGGAATACCTTTTATTTATTACGGGAATGAAATTGGTATGAAACAATTATACGGGAATCCTTATGTTGAAGGCGCTTACAAGCCCAGAGCAGGCGCCCGTACCCCCATGCAATGGGATAAGAGCAGGAATCTGGGATTTTCCAGTGCTGATTCGGATAAATTATATTTGCCTATAGATAAAGATAATAATGCCCCGAATGTGTTGGAACAGGAAACGGACCCTAATTCACTTCTTAATAACGTTCGAAAATTAATTGAATTAAAAAAAACACAACCGGCATTATTAGCTTACGCTGAATTTGTTCCTGTTTATGCAAAAGAAAATACATATCCATTTGTTTTTGCGAGGGCTTTGGGCAAAGAAACCATTCTGGCAGTATTTAATCCGGCAAACCGGGAAGAAAAAGCAGAATTTGAGTTAAATTTAAAAGCAAAAAAAATAAAATTACTGGCAGGTGATCCAGTAAAAATTTCAAATAAAGGCAATTTTTATACAATTCACACACCAGGTATTACTTATTCAATCTTTAAAATAATCTATTAAGCTATGAACAGATCAAAAAGAATAAAAGCATCGGTTTTTTTCTTGTTAATTACTTTGGTATTTATTAATGTCAAAGGTTACGAAAATTTCAAAGTTGCCGTTTATGCTAGGGCATACGAAGTTCGGCAAATGAACGACCTGAACTGGCTAACACCCATCTGGGACGAAATTTCAAGACAGGTGCATGTTGATAAAATTTACCTCGAAACGCATCGGGACGAAATTGTTGTGGATAAAGAAACTATGCAAACAGCAATTAATTTTTTTAAAAGCCGTGGCGTTAAAGTAGCCGGAGGGATTACCCTTACCATAAATGAGGGAAATATGTTTGAAACTTTTTGTTACAGCAATCCTGAACACCGCCAAAAAGTAAAAGAAATTGTGGAGCATACTGCCAGTCTTTTTGATGAGCTTATACTCGACGATTTTTTCTTTACCAATTGTAAATGTAATTTGTGCATTGAAGCAAAAGGAGATAAAAGCTGGACCCAATACCGGCTTGATTTGCTAACTGAAGTTGCCCGTAATATTATAGTAGGTCCGGCTAAAGCGATAAATCCAAATATTAAAGTAGTAATAAAGTATCCTAATTGGTACGAGCATTTTCAGGGTTGTGGATTTAACCTCGAAACCGAACCAAAAATATTCGATGGGATTTACACGGGCACCGAAACCAGAGATGCAGTATTAAGTAATCAACATCTTCAGCAGTATCACGGGTATCTTATTTTCAGATATTTTGAAAATATAAAACCCAAAGGCAATGGCGGCGGATGGGTGGATACCGGGGGAATGCGTTATTTAGACCGCTATGCGGAACAGTTGTGGCTTACGATGTTTGCCAAGGCTCCCGAAATTACACTGTTTGATTTCAGGCAAATGCGGTACGAAATTCTTGATTCTTATCGCGCAGAATGGCAAGGCGATCAGACAAGCTTCGATTTTGATGAAATGATGAAACCTTTAAAACTTGCTAATGGAGAACTTGTTAAACCTACTACAGTGGCTCGTGCGGCCGGATACACGTTCGAGAAAATTGATAAATTTCTCGGCCAGCTGGGCAATCCGGTTGGTGTAAAAAGTTACAGGCCCTATCATTCCGTGGGAGAAGATTTTCTTCAAACATACCTGGGCATGGCAGGTATACCTATGGATATTGTCCCGGAATTTCCAACAGAAGAAAACATGATCTTACTTACCGAAACAGCAAAATTTGATCTGGAGATTGTTGAAAAGATCAAGGGCCAATTGAAAGACGGAAAAAATGTTATGATTACATCAGGACTTTTAAAAGCTTTAGAGGGAAATGGAATTGAAGATATTGTTGAACTTCGGTATACGGATAGGAAAGCTATTGTAAATGAATTTAAATCGGGATGGGTAAATATTTATAAATCGGATGTGGATATGATAATTCCCCAGATTCAATATCTTACCAACGATTCGTGGGAAATTATTTCCGGGATGGATGATGGACTAGGATGGCCGTTTATACATATGGCAGACTATGCAAAAGGGAAATTATATGTACTGGTAATTCCTGAAAATTTTGCGAATTTATATAATTTACCGGTTGAGGTACTTACTGAAATAAAAAAAATACTTACAGCTTCTTTACCTGTTCGTTTGGAAGCACCCGGAAAAGTGAGCCTGTTTTTGTATGATAATAATACCCTTATTGTGGAATCTTTTCTTGACGAAGAAGTAAACATAAAACTTGTTGCAGATAAAAATTTTAAAACACTTACGAATATTAATTCGGGCAATGTTCTAAATGCACTGGAATTTCCTAAAGTTGAGAACCGAAGAATGCCCCGGGAAGAGGATAAGATATTTTTTAAGAGTTCATTAAAACCTCATTCCTATAAAGTATTTAAAATGAATTGATAATTGGAATTTATTTATATTAAAACTACCGGATTGTTTATTTTTATATGGGCAATCCGGGTTTTTATGAAAAATTCAGTTCTAATTTTTAAAACGGAGGAGATTATAAATACCGAAATATTGTTTTCTGGTTAGTAAACTCACGGATTCCAAGGTAAAACAATTCCCGGCCATATCCTGATTTTTTAACTCCACCAAAAGGGATTTCCGGACGGGAGGCTACCATGGAATTGATATATATTAATCCCGAGTCTATTTTCCGGGCTAATTTTTGTGCATATACTGTATTCTTCGACCATATGGAGGCCCCCAATCCAAAAACGGAATCGTTAGCAATATTAACGGCATCTTCATCATCTTTTGCAATAAAAACAGTGGCAACTGGACCAAACAATTCTTCATTGTAAGCAGGACTATCTTTTGAAGGATCTAAAAGAATTAACGGATTAAAAAATGCTTGTTTCTGATCTGATTTTTTGTCCTGCCAATAAATTTCCGTTCCTGAAGATATGGATTCATCTACTTGTTTTTCTAACTCAATCCTTAAATGTTCGCTTGCCATGGAAGCATAATCAGATTTAGTATCCAGTGGATTACCAAAATGTAACTCTTCTAAATATTGCCTGAATAATCCCAAAAACTTATCTGCTATTTTCTGATGGGCAATAAATCGCTTAGAGGCAATACAACTTTGTCCGCAATTTATCATTCTGGCTTTGGCAGCAATCTTTGCAGCTTCCGTAACATCTGCTTCCGAAGTTATTATAAACGGATCACTTCCTCCTAATTCAAGAACTGTTTTTTTTATGTTTTTCCCTGCCCTTTCGGCTACCTTGCTTCCGGCCTCAACGCTGCCCGTTATGTTAACTGCATGAATTCTGGGATCATCTATAAGGGTATTTACTTTTGATGAACTTACCAGCAAAGTTTGAAAGGTACCCTCCGGGAGTCCTGATTCCAGCCATATTTTTTCAATTTCAAGGGCGCACTGTGGTACATTTGAAGCATGTTTCAGAATTATAGTATTTCCTGCAAATAAAATCGGGGGAGCACATCGGAATACCTGGTAAAAAGGAAAATTCCAAGGCATTATAGCTAGTATAGTTCCAAGTGGGTCGTAAGTAATAAAACTTTTTGCTGCTTCAACGGATAATGGAGTATCTTTTAGAAATTCTTCACCCTGTTTTGCATAATATTCACACACCCAGGCGCTTTTTTCAACCTCAGCCAAAGATTCTTTAATTACTTTCCCCATCTCACTAGTAATCAACCGGGCATAAAAATCTCTTTTTCCTCTTAGTGTTTGTGCACATTTTAATAAAATTTCTTTTCGTTGTCTGAATGTTGTTTTTTTCCAACGACTAAAAGAATTTTCAGCAATAATTAATGTCTTTTCAATTTTATGTGAATTCAATTCCTCAAATTCTGCCAATAATTGCGAATTGTATGGATTAATAGATTGAAGTATCATAGTTAAACAAGATTAATGGTGACTAAAAATTAGTATTTTTTTTATTTAACTGCAATACATAAAAAAACCACTCTAATTAGAGTGGTTTTTATTGAATAGTATAAATCTATTATTCAAAAATACTGTCTTCTATGCCGCTATTAATTTGTACACTTTCAACATTTATATCGAAAGATTGTGGTCCGATGGACTGGTTCATTTTGAAGGGGAATAATAAGCCATCCACATCTTTATAGTCATCATAGGTAATAGATTGATTAATCGTTTGGCCCTGTGCTTCCATGGTTGAAACGGTTTTAAGTTTTAAACCTGTTTCTACATCAAAATATTCTGAGGTAGTTTCACCGGTTGGTAATAACAACTCTATCAGGTAGGCCTTTTTACCATCAACATCTTCTATCGATTTTAGGTTAGAACTCACCCCGTTTTCTTCATAATTTAATTCAACATCAATTTTGGAACGCAGTTTCATACGATCAAGTTCTTTACCTGTAATTTCCATTTCCTGACCCATTTGAATAGATTTACCCTTAGCGCCATCAAAAACTTGTTTTTGAATAATATTTCCATTCATGGCTACCTGCATGGCAAATTTGTCAGGGGCTTTTTGGTATTGATCGATCTGCAAAGTCATGCCCTGCATATTTGCCGACATTTTAAACCATATATCCTGAATGGAAGCATATTTGTCCCTGCCTCCAATGGCTTCAAAATATTTATCAAACACCATTTTTCCTGTTAATCCTGCCGGAACAGCTTTTGCCCTTTCTGCCGGGTCGTAAGTGTTTCCTTCAGTATCATAATAAACCAGTTGACCATCCGGACTAAATATTTTAATTTTATTGCTTACTTCTTCGGCTTTACCCACAATAAAAACGTAGCTGTTTTCAGGTTTCAGATAAAGATTGGCCATTGCCATTATATCTTCAGCTGTAACAGCTTCAAGATTTTTTAAGTAATTGGCATAATAATCTTTAGGCAGATTATAACGGGCAATATTAAGAGCAAACCGAGCAACAGTCTCTGGTCTTTCAAGTGACAAGGCAAAACTACCGCTTAAATTATTTTTTGCCCGTGTTAGTTCTTCTTCAGGCACTTTTTCAGTACGAAGCCTTTCCATTTCGTATAAAATTTCGGTTACACTGCTGTCGGTTACTGCATTTGCCACATCAGCAGAGGCTGTAAAACTACCAATAATCTGATCTGCATCAAGCGAAGAATAAGCTCCATAAGTAAATCCGTGGGTTTCCCTTAGATTTTGAAATAATCTGTAGGTTCCTCCACCAAGAATGGTATTCATTACTCTGGCTTTAATGTAATTTTCGTCACCGATCTTTAAATTAACAGGGTAAGTTACTTTAACTACAGACTGAACCGCATTGGGACGGTCAACAATTGCTACAGTTCTTTTAGCAGGTGCTTCCGGTGTATTATACTTTGCAGATGGGACTTCAGCGCTCGTCCAGCTATCAAAATATTTTTTAATTAAGACTTTTGCTTCCTTAACATTTATATCACCAACTATAGCCAGATATGCAATATTTGGACGGTAATAGGTGGAATAAAACTTTTTACATTGCTCAAGGGTAATTTGATTTACAGTATTTTCAGTTTCTATTTCGCCATACGGATGTGATTTCCCGTAAAGAATTACATTGGCAACATTGTCAGAGATAGAACTTGGATCATCTTTTTCAAAGGCAATGCCGGATAATGTCTGTTTTCTTATTTTTTCCAGTTCTTCTTCCTTAAATTCTGCATTAAGAATAACATCAGACATCAATTCAAGCAATTTTTCGTTATGTTTTTTCAAGGATGATGCAAATACTGAAGTAGATGATGCTGAAAGATTTGCTCCGATAAAATCAGTTTCTTCATCGATCTGATTTTTTGTACGGGTTTTTGTGGCTGTTCCGATTAATTGTCCTGCAATATCTACATATCCTGCATTTTCTCCTTCCAGAATGGGGTCGAATTTAAAAACCAGAGAATAGGATACTTTAGGAATTTTATGATTTTCGACCACAAAAACCTGCAATCCGTTTTTAAGTTTAAAAGATTGGTATTCGCCTATTTTAATTTCCGGAGCGGGTGCCGGTTTAGGAGGTTTTGAACGATCAGTCTGTGTAAATGCAGCCTGAAATAAAAAAGTAAAAACAAAAGCTATTATCAGTTTATTTTTCATTGTTCTTGATTTTCAAAGGTTAATTATTCATTAGAAGCGGTTTCCTGTGATTTAGGCAGATAATACAAAACAACCCTGTTTTCAGGAGTCAGATATTGTTTGGCTACCCGTTGTATGTCTTCACGCGTAACGGACAAGTAATTATCAATTTCTGTATTGATAAGGCTTGGATTTTTTTGAATTGTATAATACTCAGAAAGACTTATTGCAATACCCTGGTATGTAGAGTTGCTATTGATAAATTCATTTTCTGTTTGGTTTTTTAATTTTTCAAACTCTTTTTCACTTATCAGATTTTCTTTTACTTTAGTTATTTCAGTTTCAACTGATTCTTCGAGATCTTCTAATTCCACTCCCATATTGGCTATCCCAAGAACAATAAATAATCCGGGATCTTCAAGACTTAGCGGAACAGCAACTACCTGAAGGGCTTTTTGCTGATTGTCGACCAGTTCTTTATACAATCTGGAGCTTTGTCCACCTGAAAGTAATGTTTGTAACATTTCAAGGGCATAATAATCATTAGTTCCCACAGAAGGTACATGATATCCGATAAAGAGGCCTGGTAGCTGGATGTTATCATATACTGTTTTTCTTGTTTCTTCTGTATGTTGTGGTTCTATTTCTTTAGGGCGATAGATATTTAGGTTTTTCTTCGATATTTCAGAAAAATATTTTTTCACCAGTTCGCGGGTTTGTTCAATCTGTATATCCCCAGCTATAACAAGAACGGCATTATTGGGAACATAAAAATGATTATAAAAATCATTAAATTCCGAAATGGTAGCCTGATCAATATATTGAACTTCTCCAATGGGCACCCAACGGTAAGGATGTTGAGTATAGGCATTTGAAAACAGTTCCTGCAGGAATGATCCGTATGGCTGGTTTTCATAGCTGGCTTTTCTCTCTTCCTTAACAACTCTGCGCTGTGTTTCTACGCCTACAGAATCGATTTTTAAATGAAGTAACCGTTCCGATTCAAGCCACAATCCCAATTCCAGTTGATTTGATGGTAATACCTCAAAATATGTGGTAATATCAAAGGATGTATAGGCATTGTTTCTTCCTCCTGCGTTTTGAACAAGTTTAAAATATTCTCCGCGATCAATGTTTTCGGACCCTTCAAACATCAGATGTTCAAAAAAATGAGCAAAGCCGGTGCGATCAGGTTTCTCATTTTTTGATCCTACATGATACATAATATTTATGGCAACTACAGGTGAGCTGTTATCCTGGTGTAAAATAACATGCAGGCCGTTTTCAAGATCAAATTCAACAAAGTTGATCTCGGGCCGCTGGGCAGTAATCACTGTTGCACCTAACAACAGAAATACAAATACATAAAACTTAAGCATTATTTTTCTCATAAATTTATTGTTTATATAAAGTTTATAAATCAAATTTAAGATTTATCCTTAAAATTAAGCATTTAAAAATTTTTAAATGATCCGTTTTTAGATTTAATTCAAAAAGTCATTCAGTTTTTTATAATTTCGTACAAGTACAAAACGTTTCTTTTTTATTTAATGAGAGTATTATTTAAAAATAATATTACAGGTGTGCTGGGAACAATTGTTTTTCACCTTGCATTGCTGGTGGCTTTTTTATCATTTAAACTGGATGAAGTAAAGAAAAAGCATAAAGAATTTATGGTAATTGATTTTCAGGAACAGGAATTTGACGTGCAGGAAGCAATTCAGAAAAAAATTCAGGAACTTGCTGAAATTGTTCCGCTTCCTGATCAAACACGAAAAAATATTGCTGTAAATGCTGCCCGGCAAATAGAAGATGAGATAAGCACGGAAAAATATCTGGAACAATTAAAAGAAGAACTGGGAATTAAAGAGCTTAACCAGCAACTTGACCGTGATATAGAAGATGAAGAGTTTCCAACTATGGAGGAGAAAAAACCTAAACCTTCTGATAAAAAGGAAAAAACGTATTCAGGGCCAACAAATATTACATACTTTCTTGAGAATCGTTCGGATCGTAATCTTCCGGTTCCGGTTTATAAATGTGAAGGGGGTGGAGAAGTAACTATAGAAATCATTGTAGATCAAAAAGGAAGGGTGGTAAATGCTGAAATTAGTAAATCAAGTACTACGGCTTCATATTGTTTACAGCAAGTAGCATTAAACTATGCTCAAAAATCAGTATTTAATATTGATCTCAATGCTCCCCTAAAACAGAAAGGAACCATAACGTACATTTTTATTCCACAATATTAATCTGATAAATGAAAGAATGTATAGGGGAGAAATACTTTTATAATAATTCGTTTGTTCGCTGTGATAATTTTAACGAAAACGTATTATTTAAGGGCAAATCAATTTATGAAGTTTTAAGGGTTATTGATGGCATTTATCTTTTTGTTGAAGATCATCTTGAAAGGCTTCAGTATTTTAATCAACTGGCAGGATATAGTTATAATCTGAACCGGGAAAATTTATTGGACAATCTTAAAAAATTGCAAACAGAAAATGGAATATATTCAGGGAATGTAAAAATTGTATTTAATTTTTATGAAAATCAAAAAAACTGCCTCCCTGTAGTTCTGGCATATTTTATTCAGCACAACTATCCTGATTCCCTTCAATATGATCATGGTGTTGCTCTTCTATTAACTTATATAGTGCGAAAAAATCCCAACGCAAAAATTCTAAATAAAGAACTCATTAAAACAAGAGAAAAAACACTTGGAAATAAAAGTTTTTTTGAAATTCTTTTGGTTAGCGAAAAAGGATATATTACAGAAGCAAGTAAAGCAAATGTGTTTTTTATAAAAAATAGTATTCTGTATACCCCACCTTCAGATCAAGTTCTTGAAGGCATTACCCGCAAGTACGTGTTAATAATTTCAGAACAACTGGGTATCCCGGTTAGAGTAGAAAAAATTCATAAAAATGAACTTGAACATTTTGAAGGTTGTTTTCTTACAGGGACATCACCAAAAGTTTTACCGGTTTCTTTAATTGATAATATAAATTATAATGTAAAAGAGGTTAATATTCAGAGAATTAAAAATAAATATAATTCTTTAATTATAGAATATATAAAAAAGAACAAGTACTCATGATTCAAATCATAGAAAATTTCAATATATATTTAAAAAATTTATGAAAAATTAACATTTAATTATATAATCTTTTGTTCACTTTTTGTGTTATATCTTCGTAGTAATGGAAAATAATTTAATTTTACGATTTAGTGCAGATGTTGTTTAAAAATAGATAGGATGAAAAGAAAAAAAATTAAGATTATTCTGCTAAGTGTTTTTATTTTGGGAAGTTCGCTTTTATTTGTTGCTTTCAATGATAAAGACTTCCAGATTGCCAAGAATCTTGACATTTTTGTCACCTTGTTCAGGGAGCTAAATTTATATTATGTTGACAATACCGATCCCCAGAAACTTGTTGAATCCGGGATTAAAGGTATGCTGGAATCATTGGATCCGTATACAAATTTTATCGCTGAATCGGATATGGATGAATTCAGGTTTATGACCACCGGAGAGTATGGAGGAATAGGTGCATTAATCCGGAAAGCAGGAGATTATACTATAATTTCAGAACCTTACGAAGGGTTTCCTGCCAATAAATTCGGATTACACGCAGGTGATACCCTTATTACAATTGATGGGATATCTATAAAAGGGAAAGATATTAGTGGTGTAAGTGAATTATTAAAAGGCAGCCCAAATACTCCTGTTGATATTTCGGTCAGACGTATTGGTACAAGTGAAACAATATCAAAAACTCTTACAAGAGAAAAAATTACGATCAGTAATGTCCCATATTATGGAGTAGTTGAAAATAATATGGGATATATAAGGCTTTCGAATTTCACGAAAGATGCCACAAAAGAAGTTAAAGATGCATTGATAGAACTTAAAAGATTAAATGTTGATGGTATAATTCTCGATTTGCGAAATAATCCGGGAGGTTTGCTTGTCGAAGCTGTTGGGGTGGCAAACTTATTTGTTAAAAAAGACCAGGAAATAGTGAGTACAAGAGGGAAGGTAAAACAATGGGACCATAAATATGAAACTAGTTTTGAGCCTGTTGATACCTTAATACCTCTTGCAATATTGGTGAACCAGGGTTCAGCGTCTGCTTCGGAAATTGTTGCCGGGGCTTTGCAGGACCTGGATAGAGCTTTGATTATCGGGCAAAGGACTTTTGGGAAAGGACTTGTTCAGACAACCCGGCCATTAAGTTATAATACTCAATTAAAGGTTACTACAGCAAAATACTATATACCCAGCGGAAGGTGCATCCAGGCATTGGATTATACTCACCGCAATGAAGATGGAAGTGTAGGTCACATTCCCGATTCTTTAATTTCGGAATTTTCAACCCTAAACGGACGAAAAGTATATGACGGTGGTGGAATTGCCCCGGATATCAATATTGAGGTAAATATTCCGGCCAATCTCACCATAAATTTATATGTTCAAAATCTTATTTTCGATTATAGTACTTTATTTACTGCCAAGCATGATTCTATTGGTATTTTAGATAGTTTTTATCTTTCGGATAACGATTATAATAATTTTGCTGAATTTCTCACAAAAAAAGAATTCGATTATACCACCAGCAGTGATGATAAACTTGCAGAATTAATAACCATTGCCAAAAGCGAAGGATATTACGAACTTGCTGAAGAAGAATTTAATGGTCTAAAAAGTAAATTATCACATAATCTGCGTAAAGATCTTGAAACCTACAAAAAAGAAATTTCCGAATTATTAATTGAGGAAATAGCAAGCAGGTATTATTATCAAAAAGGACGTTTAAAAGTGTCTTTACGTGATGATGAGCAATTAGATAAAGCGGTTGAAATGCTAAAATCTCCGGAAATTTATAGTTCTATTCTAATGGGGACTTATAAACCTAAAGGACAGGAAATAGTATTGAAGTAAGTGTATCAGGTTTTTTTGAGATAAATTATTAAGGGAATTTTTATAAATTCCCTTTTTTATTTAAAATAACTTTTGACTTAGTTATGTCTTATAAATGTAGTTTTTTTATGTAAATCAATTATTACCGGCACTTAATGTATAAATTATAAAGAGGCCTGTTTTACTCCATATTATTATTTACTATGAGGGCAGTCATTCAGCGTGTTAAAAATGCATCCGTCGTAATAAATGGTGTAGTTATTTCTTCAATTGGGGAAGGTTTGCTTATATTCATTGGAATACAAAGTGAAGATAATGAAAATGACATTATCTGGCTTAGCGGGAAGATTGCCCGTTTACGAATTTTTAGTGATCCAGAAGGGTTAATGAATTTGTCAGTACTTGATGTAAAAGGTAAAATTCTTCTTGTAAGTCAGTTTACCCTTTACGCCAGCACAAAAAAAGGAAACAGACCAAGTTATATTAATTCAGCAAAACCAGAAATTGCCATACCTTTATATAATAAATTTATTTTACAGTTAGAAAAAGACTTAAATAGCACGGTAAAAACAGGTGAGTTTGGTGCAAATATGCAAATTTCGTTAATAAATGATGGGCCGGTTACCATTATTATGGATACTAAAAATAAAGAATAATGACTATTAAAGAAGCTCAGGAACAAGTAGATAACTGGATAAAAATATACGGGGTAAGGTATTTTGATGTACTTACCAATATGGCTGTTCTAACTGAAGAAGTTGGTGAAGTAGCCAGGGTAATTGCCAGAAAATACGGTGAACAATCAGAAAAATCAGAAGATAAAAATAACGAACTTGGAGAAGAACTTGCTGATGTATTGTGGGTTATTATTTGTCTGGCCAATCAAACAGGTATTGATCTCACAGAAGAATTCCAGGAAAATATTAGAAAAAAAACAAACAGAGATAATGCCAGACATAAAAGTAATCCGAAACTCTTATGAATTGAAATCAGATGACTTTTTCATTTTATAAAATCAGTATTTATAAAAAACAGAAATTCAATAACATAATGTTTATTCCATATTTTTAGCTGTATAAATAGTAAATTCTGTATTTTTGACCATTAATCTGATGGTTTTAAATGGAGCCAAAAAATTTTATTCAATTACAAGACTCTTTACATTCCGGTAATGTATCTGATACTATTTCTATTGCTATTGCCGATAGCTCATCATCGCCAGTACAGATTGCAGATACAAGTAAAACGCTATCAATAATTCAGGATTCAATTCCCGCCAAAAAATCTGTTATAAAAAAGGATACAGCTTTTTTTGTTCAGCAAAAGGCTTTGAAATCCGATATCGTCATTGATGTTGATACAATCTCTTCAGCGGTTAAAAAAGAAATAGCAATTAAGGGAGATAACCTGTTGGAAACTAATTTTTTACAGGTGTTTCTTAGTAAGGATAATATCCAATATAAAATACCGGATAAAATATATTTGGAAAAACAAGTTAATAGACAACAAAATATTATAGATCTGAATACAAATAACCCTAAGGTAAAATCTGCAGACTGGCCTTTGGGACTAATAATTCTATGTATTTTAATAATAATCTGGATTGGTAAAATATCAAAAGGATTTATTCGTTCAATAATGAATTCAATAGCAAGTTATCAATTTACTTTTCGATTATTTAAGGAAAAAAACATTATTCAAAAACAGCTTTCTGCAATATTGAATGTAATTTATGTAATTACTATCAGTGTGTTTTTTTATCTCCTGCTTGAATATTATCAGCTTAAAATATTTGATTTTTCAGGACTTTCAGCGTATTTAATAATATTCTTAGCCGTGGCCTTTTTTTTACTTGCCCGATACACTGTTTTAAAAATCACAGGATTTTTATTTAACAAAATCGAATTATTTAATGAATATCTTCATACAATATTTTTACTAAATAAAAATATTGGAATTTTTCTTTTACCTGTAATAATTGCCTTGATATATGTACCATTCAGCCTCAAAAATTATGTGATTATTATTGGTATTATCCTCATATTTTTTGGAATTATTTTGAGAATATTCAGAGGTTTTCAAATTATTCTTAAAAAAGATGTTTTAATATTCTATTTGATTTTATACCTTTGTACCCTTGAAATTTTGCCTCTTTTGTTAGGATATAAATTTTTGAATTCTTTGATTTAAAAGTGGTTAAAATTAGGACTCGCAAGTATGAAAATTAAAAAAATTTTAGTTTCCCAACCTGAACCCAAATCAGATAAATCACCTTATTTTGATTTAGCCGAAAAAAACAATGTTAAAATTGATTTTCGACCTTTTATTTATGTAGAAGGGGTTTCGGCAAAAGATTTTAGATCACAAAAGGTGAACATACCTGATTACACGGCAGTAATTTTTACCAGTAGAAATGCTATTGATAATTTCTTTAGAATTTGCGCTGAGATGCGAATTACTGTAATTGACTCTATGAAGTATTTCTGTATATCTGAATCTGTAGCTTATTACCTGCAGAAGTATATAGTATACAGGAAACGAAAAATTTTTATTGGGCAGGGTAGTTTTCCTGATCTGATCGAGATAATTAACAAGCACAACGAGGAGAAATTTCTCGTTCCATTATCTGATCAGCATAATAAGGGAATTCCTGAAATGCTCGATAATAATGGGATTAAGTATGCTAAAGCAATTTTGTATCGAACGGTGAATAGTGACCTATCGGATTTGATGTCTATCAATTATGATTTGCTGGTTTTCTTTAGTCCTTCGGGAATACGCTCTTTATTGACCAATTTTCCCGAATTTCAACAAAGAGATATCAAAATCGCTTCTTTTGGCGAATCTACAGCCAAAGCAGTTAAAGAAGCCGGATTGCGACTCGATTTGAAAGCTCCCTTACCGCAAGCACCTTCAATGTCAATGGCTTTAGACTGGTATATTAAGGAAAATAATAAAAACGATAAAAAATAAATTTTTTAATTGAATATAAAAAGGGGAAGTTTAACTTCCCCTTTTTTGTTTAATAGAAATTATATTGTATTGAAATGTAGATACAACCTGCCTTTGCTTCGAATATAATGCAACATATACATTTTTTTTTCGTATTGTAGATTAGTTAAAATTAGCAAGCTAATGGTTAAAGAAACCGGAATCGCAAAGGTGAAAAAAAGATGCATTAGATGCAATAAATTCCACGATGATGAATCAATTTGTCAGGCATGCAAAATTGAGCTCATCAATAAATTCTCATCCACAATCGATTGGGAGACTGCTCTGGAGATGGAAAAATTCGAAATGCGAGCGTCCCGATATATCCTGAAGAATGATGATGAATACTAAATTCCTGTTATTCAGTTTTTATTTATTGTCGCTGTACGTTATCATATTATAGATACCTTATTATTATCTTTGTATTTTTATTTGTAATATGAATGTAAACCTCTCCGAATATTTTGCCTTATTTATTATTATTACGCTTGGTTTTGCGGTCGGCCGCTTAAAAATTAAAGGGATTTCACTCGACATTTCAGCTATCATTTTTGTTTCATTATTTTTTGGCTATCTCGGTATTTCTATTTCAGATAATTTACAGCAAATCGGGCTCCTGTTTTTTATATATACAGTAGGATTACAAGCTGGTCCGGGATTTATTCAATCTTTCAAGGAAAAGGGACTTCAATTAATCATATTTGCTGTTTTCCTTATTCTTACTGGTACAATAATTACTTTTCTGACAATAAAGATTTTTCATCTCCAAAAAGAACTCGCAATTGGATTATTTACAGGGGCTCTTACCAGTACTCCCGGGCTGGCGGTTGCAATAGATGCAACAAAATCTTCATTGGCATCTTTAGGATATGGTATAGCGTATCCATTTGGGGTATTGGGGGTAGTATTATTTATCAGGATTTTACCCAGGATATTGGGAATTAATTTTACACAAGCGGAACGTGAGATACATCAAATTGAACGTACTAAATATCCTGAAATTATTAATAAAAATTTTATTGTTGAAAACGAAAAAGTTATTGGGAAAACCATTGAACTGCTGAATTTGAGATCAATGACAGGTGCTAATATCTCCAGAATTTTACATGAAGGGGAAGCAATTACTCCGACTTCAAATACTGTTTTGGATAAAGGGGATTTGATAAAAGCAGTAGGTTCAGCTGAGGCTTTAAATAAGGTTGAACTTATAATTGGACGCAGCACATCGCAAGATATTCCATTAAATAAGAATTATGAAGTACAGTCGGTTTTAGTTACCAATAAAAAAATTGTGAATAAAACTTTGCGACAATTGAACCTGCATTCGAATTATAACGCAACAATTACCAGGGTAATGCGAAGCGGTATTGTAATTTCACCTACTCCAGAGCTGCATTTGCAATTCGGTGATAAATTAATGATTGCTTGTAGTCGCGATGATATGAAGCAGGTCACAAATATTTTAGGAAACGACGACAGGAGATTATCCGATACGGATTTATTTCCATTGGCTACAGGAATTATTCTCGGTGTTTTGCTGGGTAAGATTAATATAAATTTTGGAGACAAATTTTCATTTAGTCCGGGATTAACAGGTGGTGTTCTTATTGTTGCTCTTATTCTCGGTAATATTGGTAAGACCGGACCCGTGTTATGGACCATGTCAGGTACGGCAAATAATTTACTTCGTCAGCTGGGGCTCATATTTTTTCTTTCTGCAGTAGGCACAAAAGCAGGTGTTTTAATAGTAGATACATTTGAAACTTATGGTTATAAGTTATTCGTAATTGGTGCAATTCTAACCCTGTTGCCAATGCTCTTAAGTACATTAATTGCACATTTTGTTCTCAGAATGAATATTCTTGTCCTTCTGGGGACACTTGCCGGCAGCATGACAAGTACCCCGGGGTTGGCGGCTACAGATTCGTACAGCAGAAATAATGCTGCACAGATCGCTTATGCTACTGTGTATCCTATTGCCATGATCTTTTTAATTATTTGCGTTCAAATTTTAAGTCTTTTATAATCTTTTAACGGTTTAGGTTAAACAAAATAATAAAATCAGGAAAAACAATAGCTGTATAGTCAGGTAAATTCCTAGAATAGGTGATTTAGTTGTAAACCGCATTTTATTCAGACCTAAGGAAAATACAAACGACAATATAAACCATACGATGTAGTTTTGAACTGGGACTTTGCTTTCAAACCATTGCCAATAATCAAGTTTAATGGCTACAGGTTCCATTATAAAATCAAATAAAACAATTATAGCTGAACTGAAAAAGGGAATTATTTTTTTGTTTTTAATCCAAAAACTACATATATCATATGATCCCCGAATTAAAAATATCCAGTTTAATCCTATAATAAAGGGCACTCCGTATATCTTCATCGCCATTGTATTACCATAATTATACTGCCCAAAAATTTTACCGCTTTTTACGCCAATTATTTCAATTGTAAGCGTAATAATAAAAACGGCTAAATACCACCATAGTATGTCTGTTCTTTTTCCTTTTTTAAAATCGAAATAAAACAAAAAACCAAGGGTTATATATAAAAGCGGTTCAGTTGTATATTTTATCAATGGCTGAAAAAATGGATGAATATGTATAAAGACACCTACTGCATAAAAAAGAACCAGGATAGCCATTATATACTTTTCAGATCGATCTAAAGAATAAGACAAATGCATTGTGAGGTGTTAAATTAAAAGGTTAAATTTAATAATAGTTAAACATTATACCATATTGTTTGTTTAATGAAATATAAAATATATTAAACAGAAACAGATTGGATAAAAAAGTTGCTATTATTGGTGCCGGGTTTTCAGGTTTATCTGCCGCTACATTACTTTCTCATAAAGGTTTTAATGTAGAGGTATTTGAAAAGAATGAAAAACCCGGAGGAAGAGCACGAAACTTTGCTTCCGAAGGGTATACTTTTGATATGGGACCAACCTGGTATTGGTTTCCTGATGTATTTGAAAGGTTTTTTGCACAATTTAATACTTCTGTTTCAGATCTTTATACGTTAAAAAGACTTGATCCTTCCTACAGAATATTTTTTTCTAAAAACGAGTTTATTGATGTTCCAGCAAACGGAGATGCATTATATGCATTGTTCGAGTCTATTGAAGCTGGCAGTAGTCAGCAATTAGAAAAATTTTTATCTGAAGCTGAATATAAATACACCTTAGCAATTGATAAAATTTTGCATAAACCTTCATATTCAATCCTTGAATATTTTGAACCCGGAATTTTAAAGGGATTTTTTAAACTGGATATTTTAAAATCTTTATCCAAAAGTGTTCGACAACTTTTTAAGGACATTCGCTTAATCCGAATATTAGAATTTCCGGTGATATTTTTGGGCGCTGCACCCAATAAAACTCCTGCCTTGTATAGTCTTATGAATTATGCAGATTTGATTCTGGGTACCTGGTATCCCGAAGGAGGAATGTATAGTGTGGTTGAAGGATTTTATAATCTGGCACAAAGCTTTGGTGTTAAGTTCCATTTTAATTCAGAGGTTCAAAATCTTAGGATTTCTAACAGTTATATAGCAGATATTCAAGTGAACGGGACAAATAGAAAATTTGATTATGTTATAGGTTCCGGAGATTATTATCATATTGAATCAAAATTATTAGAAAAAAAACACCAGTCTTATTCTGAGAATTATTGGGAGAGTCGAACAATGGCACCCTCTTCGCTACTGTTTTACCTGGGGATTAATAAAAAACTGAATAATCTTCAACATCATAATTTGTTGTTCGATTCCGACTTTGAAAAACATACGGATGAAATCTATTCGACTCCCAAATGGCCATCTGACCCGGCATTGTATGTAGCATGCAGTTCAAAAACCGATGAGCATGCAGCGCCCGAAGGACATGAAAATGTGATTGTTCTTATTCCCGTCGCTCCCGGTTTACAAGACGATATGGCAATAAAAGAGTATTATTTTAAAATGGTAATTCGCAGGTTAGAGAAGATAACCGGGCAATCTATAAAAGAAAATATTGTATATAAACGATCGTATGCTTATTCAGATTTCATTAAAGATTATTATGCTTTTAAGGGCAATGCTTATGGAATGGCCAATACATTGAGACAAACAGCGTTTCTTAAACCAAAAATTAAAAGTAAAAAGATTAATAATTTGTTTTACGCAGGACAACTTACTGTTCCCGGTCCTGGAGTACCGCCTGCAATTATTTCTGGTGAAATTGCAGCTCGGGAAATAATAAGAATGAATTTGTAACACAATAATAAAAAAAGGTGAATTAATAGCATGTATTAAATTGGGAATAAAATTTTGTATTATGAAAGAATTATTTGATAAAGTTTCGGAAAAAACCAGCGTTCTTACTACAAGAACTTATAGTACCTCGTTTTCATTAGGAATCTTTTTTTTAGGTAGAAAATTAAGGATGCCGATATATTCTATATATGGATTTGTAAGATTAGGAGATGAGATAGTAGATTCATTTCAAAATTACAATAAAGTAAAGCTATTAAATGATTTTAAACGTGATGTTTATGACGCTATCGATAACAAAATAAGTTTAAATCCGATTCTAAATAGCTTTCAGCATACGGTTCATAAGTATAATATTGATATGGAGCTTATTGATATGTTTATTAGGAGTATGGAAATGGATTTAGATAAAAATTCCTATGATTCGGATAAATATAAAAAATACATATTTGGATCGGCTGAAGTTGTTGGCCTGATGTGCCTTAAGGTTTTTTGTGAAACAAATGAAAACCAGTACAATACATTGAAGCCCTATGCAATGAGTCTTGGTGCTGCATTTCAAAAGATTAATTTTTTGCGGGATATCAATGCTGATTATTTTGGATTGGGCAGATTGTATTTTCCGGACATTCAGATTAATCAATTTTCTGATATGGAAAAAGAAAAGATAGAAGAAGATATTGAAAGAGACTTTAAGAAAGGATTGGAAGGAATAAAAAAACTCCCAAAATCTGCCCGGTTTGGAGTTTATTTATCGTTCAGATATTATTACGGGTTATTTAAAAAGATTAAAAAAACTCCTTTAGCTGTTATTTTGCAAAAAAGAGTAAGAATATCAGACGAAAAAAAATATTATTTATTGGTTCGGTCGGTTATGAAATATTCTCTGGGACTATTCTAAATCAAATACTATAAATCATGAACGTGTTTACAATTTTACTAATAATTATACTAACTTTTTGCTTTATGGAATTCGTGGCTTGGTTCACTCATAAGTTTATTATGCATGGATTTCTTTGGATTCTGCACAAAGATCATCATAAACCAAATCATGATAAACTCGAAAAAAATGATTTGTTCGCTCTGATATTTGCTATTCCCAGCGTAATTTTATTAATATTCGGATCCACAGAAGGGATAAATATAGAATTTTGGATAGGATTAGGGATCGCTTTATACGGCATAGCTTATTTTTTATTTCACGATGTGTTAATTCATGAAAGATTAAAAATATTTAATCCTAACGGTACCAGATATTTTCAAGCTATTATTAAAGCACATTATGATCATCATGCAGGAAAGAAAAATTATGGTTTTCTTTTTATGGTTCCCTGGAAATATTTTAAGGAAGAATTTTCAAAATAATTTTTTATTGTGAGTACATATCTTGTTATAAATATTCTTACTATCGGATTCCCACTTATATTGAGTTTTGATAAAAAAGTAGCCTTCTATAAATTATGGAGATATTTATTTCCGGCAATATTTATAACAGCAACAACATTTATTGTATGGGACGTTGTATTTACTAACAGGGGAATATGGTATTTTAATAAAAGTCATTTATCGGGCTTATATATCTTCAATTTACCTGTTGAAGAGATTTTATTTTTTATTACTATACCCTATGCTTCAGTATTTACATACGAAGTATTAAATATTTATATTAAAAGAGACATCCTCCAAAAGTATCAAAGTATAATATCTCTGATTATTATATTGTTATTATCGATTATCGGGATAATTAATTTAGAAAAGCTATATACTTCGATAACTTTTTTTGCAACAGCAATTTTTCTTTTTATAGCTGATTTCATCTTACATAAAAAATTTTTAAGCAGGTTCTATCTGGCTTATGTTATAATTCTATTTCCTTTCTTATTAGTAAACGGAATATTAACAGGTTCATTTCTTAATGAACCTGTAGTAATTTATAATAATGCAGAAATACTTGGATTGAGGTTATTTACAATTCCTGTTGAAGATGCTTTTTACGGCATATTATTGTTTTTGTGCAATGTTTTTCTCTTCGAGGAATTCAGAAAGAATCGGAAATTATCCAAATAGTTCCTTTAGAATATTTATTGATTTGATGGAGCCAATTCCATCGAAGTGTACTTTATAATAAGAAATAATCCAGTCAAGGAGTATTCTTCGTTTTGATTGGTTATATTGTAATTCAGCTAAATTTTCATAGTTAAGGATTCTTATTTTTTCAAGCTCAGTCTTTAATTCAGGATTAATGGCTGTATAATTTAAAGTATCAGAATCAGGGTATATACCTAAATATTTTGATAATTGAAAAAGAAAAACAAGGTGAAAATTACTCATTCCTTTTTCAGAGATATCTAAAAACTGAACAGAGCTATCCAGGAACTCATATAACGCATTATTCTTCTCTTCCTCGTGCAAGGTTTTATATAGAATTTCTGCAATAAAAATGGCTATGGTACTTTTATATATCTGAAAAGGAATTGAATGAAAAGGTCCGTTTAATTTTACCTCCTTAATTCGATGCATTTCACGATTTGATTTATAGTAGACATCAAGATCAAGTCTTGTTAATGGCTGAAACATATTTAGTTTATGTTTTGATCGTGATTTTCTTACGCCGTTAATAATATAAGCTTGTCTCCCGAAATTCTCAGTATACACATATACAACAATGCTTGACTCTCCGTAATTAATATGATGTAATACTATGCCTTTGGTTTTTACTAGCATAGGATTTGTGGATCGTTAATGAATAAACAGTAGTTTTGTAACAAAGGTTTTTGAGCCATCTTCATTTGTACAGAATACTAAATATATACCTGTGTTTACACGATTTCCTTTGAAGTTTTTCCCATTCCAAATTGCTTGTCCTCCAAGTGCAGTTGTCTCATAAACAAGATTACCGCTAATATCTGTGATTTTTACATTTACGTCCGATACCAAACCTGTTATAGTAATATCACCTTCGTAATTTTCTCTTACCGGATTCGGATAAACATATACGTTTTCAAAATCATCTGCACCTGCAGTTGCCTGACCCATAAATGAAATTAATCCCTTTTCAGTACCAATAAATACCTCGCCGGTTTTATGATTGATCCCAATACTCACAATATGGTCAGAAAATATAGGGCTGTTTTCCTCATTAAAATGATATATTTGTTCTCTGCCGTCCTCTGACATCAGGAATACTCCTGAGTTTGCTGTAGCGATCCATTTTCGGTTGGCTCCATCTACAACAATATCCAGAATTTGTTCATTTTCCAAAAGTATATCTGCTAATCCGGAACCATCATTTCTGGGAATTTTAATTTGATACCCGGTTAGTTCCTCCCCGTTAAATATATATTGGGGATTATAATAAACTACAGGACCTTTATTTGTACCTATCCAAATATTGCCGGTAAGATCCTCAGTAATTGAAAATACCTGATCAATTATTTTACCCTCTTCATCGGTAATTAAAACCATTCTTTCTTCCGGTGTATCGCTTTCATGGTCATCAAAAATAAAAATTCCTTTTCTGGAAAGCAGCATCCATTTATGTCCCCAGGATGTAACGATTAATTCTCCAATCCTTGTATTAGAACCAAATTCATTACTTTGAAATGAAAAATTAACCAGTTCATGATCAGATTTAAGAACATACGCAGGATTTGTGACTTCTGAAGTAACAAAATATAAATTCCCGGATTGATCAAAATCTAATCCAGTTACCCGAATATAGCCAGAAGTATATCCCTCAATATTTCTAAGTATACTGTTTGTTTCATCATAAATTTCAACCAGTTGATCATCTATAAATTCTACAAGACCATAGCCAAAAGAACCTCCCATTACATGGTTTTTATTTGTTGGGTCTATGGCAATTTTACTTATGTTATATACTTTAGATAACTCCGGGTAACTTTTGTAGTCATAATTTTTCCACTTTCCATTTTTAAATGAAAAAGCCCCAAGTCCTTGGTATTTATTAGATTCTTTTCCGGCAGCTACCCATATATCCTTGTCTATTGAAACAATATGACCAACATCTTTATATTTTGGTCCGTCGAGAAATATTTTGTTTAAGTTGCCACCCACAGGATTTTTAACAAAACCGTCCACTTGATCTGCAATCCACATAACATTGTTATTATCAAGTATTGCATGTTGAGGGTTCCATGACCAGAGATTCCCTATAAGTTCTTCATTTGTATTATAAAATGAGGTTTCATTTTTAGAACATACGGAAAGTATATTATTAAAAACACTAATTGATTTATATACTGAATCATTGTCAAATTCCCAGTTATGCCATGTTTCATCCTCAATTATAATAATATCATCGAATTGGGTTGCCGGGTTTTTATACAAAGTATATAATTTGCTGTTGAAAAAAGTAACGGATTTATAAGAGGCTCCAGGTTCAGGAAGGAAGGATAATTTTTGCCAGTAATAATAATCAACAAGATTCGGGCTGTTTATATTGGCCATATAAATTCCCTTTTCAGTGGCAGCATAAATATAGATTCCATCAAAAGCGATATTAAAAGTATTAATTTGTGAACCGAATTCACCGAAAAGATAAGTATCATGTATTTCTGCTTTTACTAGGTTAAGAGAAACAATACCAAAACCACATGCCAGATAAGCTATATTGTCTACGATAAGAATATTGTTAATTCTTTTATCGGCAGACATTAATTTGAGCTTAATATCAGGAATGTTTATTATAGAATCATTGCGGATTAAATCTATGTTCCCGTTTTCATAAGCAACTATAAAGGTTTTATATTCTTTGGAATATTCTATGGTCGAAATTTCAACATCGGATAAACCTTCTATTTTTGTATATTTTTCAGTACTGCCGTCCCTGGTATCATATGATAACAGGCCGCCCGTGGTTGAACAGAATATTTTATTTTCAACTTCAGCGACATGGATTGCACTCGAATAGGGTAAATGGTCTCTCCATTGCCCATTCGGTATTTGAGATAAAGCCGTTGTTAAAGGGAATGTGATAACACAGATTAAATGTAACAGTCGAAGACGCATATAAACCGGAGTATATTTTTTAATACGGATAATTAGTAATCTTATTATACAAAGAAACTAAAAATAGACAAGTCTAAAAAAAGAGAAAAGCTTATTTATTATTCAAATAAGAGATTAGTTTTTTAATTGCCAGGGTTCGGTGTGAAACTTTATTTTTTTCATCCAATGCCATTTCAGCAAATGTTTTTTCGAAATTTTCAGGCACAAATATCGGATCATATCCAAATCCATTTGTGCCTTTTCTATATGTAAGAATAGATCCATTAACAACGCCTTCAAATAAATTAATTTTTCCTTTGATAACTAATGCAATAACGGTTCTGAATCGTGCACGACGGTTAGTGGAGTCCTTAAGATTTTCCAGTACTTTGTTTATATTATCATCGAATGTACAATTTTTACCGGCATAGCGAGCAGAATATACTCCAGGCTCTCCGTTAAGCGCTTCAATTTCCAAACCTGTATCATCAGCAAAGCAGTCGATATGATATTTATTATAGATATACTGTGCTTTTTCAACGGCATTTTCTTCAATGGTATCATGGGTCTCTGGAATTTCTTCGGATACATTAATATCTTTCAGGGTCAACAATTTTAAATTACTTTTAAGTAATTCCTTAATTTCTCTGAATTTAAACGGATTATTTGTTGCAAAGACAAGTTTCATAGCAAACGCATAAAAAAACAAGGATATAATCCTTGTTTAGTTAAAAATTAATATAATAATTAAAATAAATTATCCTCCGGCAGCTCTAAAACCACCTCCAAGTTTAGCGGGTTTAGGATTAATACAAATTACAGGTATATTTTCAGTATTGGCAATGATATATTGTTCATGTGCACCTAAAACATAATCTGTAAGGCCAATATTCTTTGTTGTCATTAAAAGAATTGCGTCTGCTTCGCTTGAATTTGCGAAATCTATTACTTCTTTAACAAATTCATCCTTACCGGGAGCTATATGTAAATCAAATAAAACATTTTTTGCTTTAAAATACTTTGATAAGAATAAGATATTGGATTCCACACCTTTCACAAAATTTGGATCGGTGTGATTGGCTTTATAAACATGAAACCGGGCGTGAAAATATCTGGAGAAAAAATTTACCCAGTTGACACATTCTTTATTTTCACTTCTGTAATTTACAGGGATAATAATATTTTTATAAGTGGCATTTTGGGGAGGAGCCTGAACAACAACAAATGGGCATTTAGAACTGGCTATTACTTTTAATGCCCAGCTTCCCATTAATTTTTGCATTCCTTTTATTCCATGAGTTCCCATAATTACCATTCTTGCTTTTACTTCATCCGCTACATCACCAATGGTATGAAATATTGATCCTTCCCGAATAAAATATTTGATATTTAGGCCAATGTCCTTAAACTTAGTAGATATCACCTCATCAAGTTTAGTTTCTAATTCCGGGATTTCAGAAGAACTTTTCACAATATGTATCAAGCCAATTTCATGATGTAAAGTTTTAGCAACATTTACAGCGTGTAATAATGCAAATTCTGATTTTTCAGTAAAATCCCAGGTTACCAAAATAATTTTATTTAGCTCTTCCATGGCTTGCTATGTTTGATTTTGTTACAATATAACAATTATATTTTAAATAGTTTAAATATACAAGACTTTTGCTGATTGATTATCACCCTGATATAATTTTTTTATAGAACGTATTATATTTCTGTAAATTATTTTAATTAGATACAAATAAGGTATTTTATAGAATATTGTTGTAAAATGACAAACGTAATTGTTTGGATACCCAGAATTCTTTATTTTTGGGGTAAATTAATCCTTTATTTATGCAAAATATTGATTGGGGAGAATTACCCTTTGCTTATATGAAGACTGATTATAACGTACGATGTTATTTTCAAAATGGGAAATGGGGAGAACTTGAAATTTCTTCATCCGAATATCTCAATCTTCACATGGCAGCAACCAGCTTACACTATGGACAGGAAGCCTTTGAAGGGCTAAAAGCTTTTAAAGGGAAAGATGGTAAAATAAGAATTTTCCGTTTAGATGAAAATGCTAAACGTCTTGAATCTTCTGCAAGTGGCCTATTGATGGCCAAAGTTCCTGGCGACCTTTTCGAAAAAGCGGTTATTAAAGCTGTTGAATTAAATAAAGACTTTGTCCCGCCTTTTGGTTTGGGAGCGTCACTTTATATTCGGCCCTTATTAATTGGAAGTGGAGCAGAAGTAGGTGTTAAGGCTGCTAAGGAATATTTATTTTTAGTATTTGTGACACCTGTTGGACCTTACTTTAAAGAAGGATTTAAACCTGTTGATTTATTTATTTGCAGAGATTTTGACAGAGCAGCTCCTTTGGGAACCGGAAATATAAAAGCCGGAGGGAACTATGCGGCAAGTCTTATTCCTACCAATCTTGCACATAAAGACGGATATGCTGCAATACTGTATCTGGATGCTAAAGAAAAAAAATACATAGATGAATGTGGTCCGGCTAATTTTTTTGGCATAAAAGGGAATAAATACATTACTCCTGATTCAAAATCAATTCTTCCTTCAATAACGAATAAAAGCCTTATGAAATTGGCTGAGGATATGGGGATGGAGGTTGAAGTTCGAAAAGTTCATGTTGAAGAACTTGCGGAGTTTGATGAGGTTGGTGCTTGTGGCACTGCTGCAGTTATTACTCCAGTTAAAAAAATTGTAGATCCGGGAACTAATAAAATATATGAATATTGTCAGGATGGTAATCCGGGTAAAATAAGTACTAAATTGTATAACAGACTCACAGCTATTCAGTTTGGTGAAATGGAAGATGTACATGATTGGATAAGGATTATTAATTAAATTATTCTACAGAATATTTATTTTAAAATTGGTTGGATCCTTTTTTTAAAATCTGGTATTAATTTAGATAATCAGCCTGATGGCACTCGATAGATTATTATTCATACCGGTGTGTATTATCTAGCATTTTAAATTTTATGTTCGTTTCATATATCTTTATTTTTATCTTTACAGGGTATTTATGAAATGAATGGCTAGAAAAGAACAAACCAACACCAGAAGAAGATTGCGAAGTGCCTATATCACTTCTACAATCAGTATTTCTCTTGTTCTGTTTATGTTAGGTTTAATAGGCTTATTACTATTAAATACTAAACGGCTGTCTGATTATGTGAAAGAAAATATAGGATTTACTATTTTCCTGAATGATGATGTAAAAGAAGCTGATATTTTGCATTTACAGAAAACACTGGATGCAAAACATTATGTAAAAGAAACCAAATACATTACAAAAGAACAGGCAGCAATTGATTTTCAGGAAGAGTTGGGTGAAGATTTTATTGAAGTTTTGGAATTTAATCCACTCACACCCTCAATTGATGTGAAACTTTATGCTGAATATGCGAATACTGATAGTATTTCAAAAATAGAAGTAGAATTTCAAAAATTTGCACAAATCAAAGAAGTAGCATATCAGGAGTCATTAATTCATCTGGTAAATGAAAATATTAGAAAAATAAGTCTGGTAATACTTATTTTCAGTGGTCTTCTGTTTCTAATAGCTGTTGCACTGGTTAATAATACTATTCGTTTATCAATATATTCAAAAAGATTTCTGATTCGAACCATGCAGCTTGTTGGTGCTAATAATGGATTTATACGAAAACCGTTTTTATATAAAAGTTTAATACTCGGAAGTTTAGGCGCTTTTTTTGCCATATTAATTCTTTCAGGCTTAATTTTTACGGCACAAAAAAATTTCAGTGAAATTGTTAGTTTTAAAGATTATAAATTATTAACATTTCTTTTTCTTTTAATATTTATAATTGGAATCGTAATCAATTGGATTTCTACATATACTGCAGTGTCAAAATATTTAAATATTAAAACCGATCAATTGTATAATTAATTCTATTGTCATGAGTATTAAGAAGAACGATACAAATCATTCAAATTTTGCTTTAGGTAAAGAAAATTATTATTTGTTAATCATTGGATTTGCAATAATAATTATTGGTTTCCTTTTAATGATCGGAGGGAAATCAGAAGATCCAAATGTTTTTAACGAAGAAATTTTTTCACCTCGCAGAATAACCCTTGCTCCGATTATTGTTCTATTTGGTTTTATTTTTGAAATTTTTGCAATAATGAAAAAACCAAAGGGAACAAGTGAATAAAATATATCCAATATCCAAACCTTTTTAATACATATAATTTAATAAATTTAAAATGAACTGGTTGCAAGCCCTTTTATTAGGTATTCTTCAAGGGCTTACCGAATTTTTGCCGGTAAGCAGTAGTGGTCATTTAGAACTTGGAAAAGCTCTGCTAAATATTGAGGCTGATAACCTTACTTTCACAGTAGTAGTTCATGGCGCCACGGTTTGTAGCACTATAGTTGTTTTTTTTCAGGAAATAAAACAATTATTTATAGGATTTTTGGAATTTAAGTGGAATACTTCGAATCAATATCTGGTAAAAATATTAATTTCTGTTTTTCCCGTTTTAATTGTTGGCCTATTCTTTGAAGATTTTGTAGAATCTTTTTTTACCGGCAATCTTGTATTTGTAGGATCAATGTTATTTATTACAGCATTACTGTTAGCACTAACACATTTTGCAAAACTCAAAAAAATAAAAGAAATTAAATATTTTGATGCATTGATTATCGGCATTGCGCAGGCGTTTGCTGTATTGCCTGGGATTTCTCGCTCAGGTGCCACAATTGCTACCGGCTTAATGTTAGGTAAAGGCAGAGAAGAAGTGGCCCGTTTTTCTTTCTTAATGGTGTTGGTTCCAATTATCGGAATAAATGTGCTTGATATATTTTCTGGTAAATTACAACATAGTGCAGTAGGTATTTTACCATTAATAGTGGGTTTTGTGGCTGCGTTTTTTTCAGGTTGGCTGGCATGCAGATGGATGATAAATTTAGTTAAAAGAAGTAAACTGATATTTTTTGCTATCTATTGTTTATTAGCTGGTCTAATTGCAATTATTATCGGATTTTAATATGCAGCAAATAATTGTTGAAGGTCAGGACTTTCTGGATGGCAAAATTTTATCATTTAATAAACCTTTTAAATGGACATCATTTGACCTGGTAAAAAATGTACATGCTGCAATACGTCAAAAATATAGTTTTAAAAAAATTAAAGTTGGTCATGCTGGCACATTGGATCCTCTGGCTACCGGAGTAATGGTTATTTGCACCGGGAAAGCAACAAAGAAAATCACGGAAATACAGGATCTTAAAAAGGAATATATAGCTACACTAAAACTTGGAGAAACCACACCATCATTTGATTTGGAATCAGAAGTAAATGCAAGCTTTCCGGTTGAACATATTACTTTAGATCTTGTTACACATGTTGCCAATGATTTTATTGGAGAATTAAAACAGATCCCTCCGGTATTTTCAGCGAAAAATATTAATGGAGTGAGAGCATACAAATATGCCAGGAGAGGAGAAGACATTACCCTGGAACCAAATAGTATTCAAATTTTCAATATTGAAATAATTGAATTTAATTTGCCAATATTAAAAATTAAAGTAGAATGTGGTAAAGGTACTTATATCAGAGCTTTGGCCAGAGATATTGGAGAAAAATTAAACTCCGGGGCTTATCTGGCAGCATTAGAACGATCGGCGATTGGGCCCTATAAAATTGAGAATTCAATTAGCATTGAAAATTTTAGGGAGAATTTAAACAATATGTGAAACCATATATGGGTTATTTCGTATAAACGTGGAATTATTTTTTTACATCTTTGATAATAGTGAAATAATATGAAATTATCGCAATATAAATATGACTTACCGAGTGAATTAATTGCAAAGTATCCCTCAAAAAACAGGGATGAATCCCGATTATTGATTTTGAACAGAAAAACCCAGACTATTGAACACAAAGTTTTCAAAGAAATTATTGATTATTTTAATGAAGATGATGTGATGGTTCTGAATAATACCAAGGTTTTTCCGGCCAGGTTATACGGGAATAAAGAGAAAACGGGAGCGGAAATAGAAGTATTTCTATTAAGAGAACTTAACCGGGAACAGAGGTTATGGGATGTATTGGTTGATCCTGCCCGTAAAATCAGAATAGGGAATAAATTGTATTTTGGGGAAGATGATGTTTTAGTGGCTGAAGTTATTGATAATACAACTTCACGTGGACGAACCCTGCGTTTTCTTTTTGACGGGGATTATGATGAATTCAAAAAAACACTTTATAAACTTGGCGAAACGCCTTTACCTAAATTTATTAAAAGAGAAGTTCAACCCGAGGACAGAGAACGATATCAAACAATTTTTGCAAAACATGAAGGCGCCGTGGCTGCTCCCACTGCAGGCCTGCATTTTAGTCGTGAATTGCTTAAGCGACTTGAGATTAAAGGAATTAAAATTGCAGAAATCACGCTTCATGTGGGACTTGGTAATTTCAGAACAGTAGATGTGGAAGATCTTACAAAACATAAAATGGATTCTGAAAGAATAATAATTAAAGATAAAGCAACAGAAATTGTTAATCTTGCAAAAGAAAATCGGAAAGAAATTTGCGCGGTTGGAACAACTGTTTTGCGTACGCTTGAAAGCTCTGTATCTACGCAGGGTTATCTGAAACCATTTGACGGGTGGACAAATAAATTTATTTTTCCTCCTTATGAGTTTAGTGTTCCAACACGGATGATCTCTAATTTTCACCTTCCTTTATCAACATTACTAATGATGGTGTCTGCATTTGCCGGATACGAATTTTTATTTAAAGCCTATAAAACTGCCATTCAGGAAAAATACCGTTTTGGAACTTACGGTGATGCGATGTTAATTATTTAATATTGAATTGTATCCGATTAAAACATTTGGGTATCTTTTATTAGGATACCTTTTTTTTATTCTGTATTTTATGTTGCTCTAACTTAATTATCTAAATAATCAGCTTCAAATGTTAAAATAATCAAAACAGTTTGGGTATTATGCAACCTATATTTTCATAATTTGTCTTTTAGTGAAAATAGATAAATTTGAATAAAAATTTTAAAACAGGTAAAATGAAAAAGATATTCTTGATTTCTTTACTAATAATTCTGTTTTCTCACCTCTATGCCCAGGACGACGAATACCGGACAATTTTTAAAGGTGGGCCGGTGAAATTAAGTGGGATGGGTGGCCCCTTTATGAATTTTAGTTCAATAGATAATCAGTTTACGCATCATATGGGTGGCGGTGGAGCAGTTTTAATTGGAGATTTCTTTTTTGGAGGGTATGGTCTTGGGAAAACGAATAAAATAAATTTTAAAAATTCAAATGAAGATGATGATCTGGACTTCGGACACGGCGGTTTCTGGCTGGGGTATAATTTTATGGCCAACAAGGCTATTCACCCTGTATTTCATACATTAATTGGTTGGGGAGCTATTTCAAAAACAAATTCAATAACAGAGTTGGTCTACGATAAAGATGCCATTTTTGTGGTACTGCCTACCTTTGAAATGGAAATGAATTTTGCACGATTTTTTAAATTAGGAATCGGAGTAAATTACAGGTTTGTTGGTTTTGTTGATTTACCGGATTATTCCAACGAAGATTTTATGAGCCCCGGTGCTTTTATGTCTTTTAAATTCGGATGGTTTTAATCATTTCACAAATTTTCATTACTCAGAAAGGGATCACATTTGATCCCTTTTTTATTTTTAGAGTAGGGATTTACTCAAATTATATATTCGAATGATTCATAATAAATTTTAGGGTAAGAAAATAAAAAACATTATTTTCGCTTTCCATAAATTATATATTACATCCTATTATTTTTATATTTAAGCGAATGAAAAAATATACCTTCTACAACAATATTTTCGGATGGGTTGTATTTCTAATTGCAGCCATAACGTATTTACTTACCATCGAACCCACTACAAGTTTATGGGATTGCGGTGAGTTTATAGCCAGTGCTTATAAAATGCAGGTGGGGCATCCTCCCGGAGCTCCTCTGTTTATGATCATGGCCAGATTTTTTTCGCTGTTTGCAAGCGATGTCACTAAGGTAGCTATGATGGTTAATGCTATGTCTGCATTGGCCAGCGCCTTTACCATAATGTTTCTTTTCTGGACGATTACCCATTTGGCCAAAAAAATGGTCTCCGATAACAATAACTTATCTGTTAATAATATGGTGGCTATAATCGGCAGCGGACTTATTGGATCACTTGCCTATACATTTTCAGATACCTTTTGGTTTTCTGCAGTTGAAGGTGAAGTATATGCCAGTTCATCATTTTTTACAGCTGCTGTATTTTGGGCTATTCTGAAATGGGAAAATGAAGCTGATCAAAAATATGCCAACCGATGGCTTATATTAATCGCTTACCTGATGGGATTATCCATAGGTGTTCATTTGCTTAACCTGTTGGCAATTCCGGCAATTGTACTTGTCTATTATTTTAAAAGGTATAAGGTTACGAGAAATGGAGTTATCCTGGCATTGGTGGTATCCGTTGTGTTACTTGGATCAATAATGTATGTTATAATACCAGGAGTTATTTGGTTAGCAGCAAGGTTCGAATTAGTTTTTGTGAATAATTTCAATTTACCTTTTAATACCGGGGTTCTTTTTTATGCAGCATTGTTAATTGCCGCACTTATATATGGAATAAAATCAACTATAACTAAAAACCAGGTTGTATTAAATACTATATTAACAGGTATTGCAGTAATTATACTGGGATATTCTTCTTTCTCTATGATTGTAATACGCTCCCTGGCCAATCCGCCAATGGATGAGAATAATCCTGAAACCGTTTTTGCATTGTTATCTTATCTTAACCGTGAACAGTATGGTGACCGCCCCTTATTTAAGGGACAATATTTTAATGCGCGGCCAATAAATACAAAAGAAGGAAAAGAAACCTATACACAGATTGATGGTAAATATAAAGTGACCAATCGAAAGCTTACCTATGTTTATGATAAAAATTTCACAACATTTTTCCCAAGAATGTGGAGTTCCAGCAACGAACATGTTGAAGAGTATATTACCTGGGGAAAATTGAAGGAGCAGGATTTATATGAACCTCAAAGGAATTCCAATGGTGAAATTGCACGAGACAGAAACGGGAATATTGTGTACGATCGTACAAATCCACGGAAAAGTCCAACCTTCAGACAGAATTTAAAATTCTTTTTTGGGTACCAGATAGGACATATGTACTTGAGATATTTTATGTGGAATTTTGTGGGAAGGCAAAATGATATTCAGGGCAATGGTGATGTGCTTAATGGGAACTGGATTAGCGGGATTAATTTTATCGATAGTTTTCGGTTGGGAGATCAGTCAAACCTGCCTCCTGAAATTAAACACCATAAAGCTAGGAATACCTATTTTTTCTTACCCTTATTGTTGGGCCTGCTCGGATTAACATCTCAGTGGAAAAAGGATATTAAAAACTTCTGGGTAGTAGCTTTCTTATTTATTTTAACAGGCCTTGCTATTGTTGTATATTTAAATCAAACGCCATTACAGCCACGTGAGCGGGATTATGCATATGCCGGTTCTTTTTACGCTTTTACAATTTGGATTGGATTGGGTGTTCTTGGAATAATTGATTCGTTGGGAAAAAAATATAAAGGCCTTGTTTCTACGATATTGATTATATTGTTATGTGCCGTTCTTGTCCCCGGTATTATGGCCTCTGAAAACTGGGATGATCACGACCGGTCGGATCGTTATACCGCAAGGGATATTGCTTACGATTATTTGAATTCCTGCGCCCCTAACGCCATGCTTTTTACAAATGGTGATAATGATACTTTCCCGTTGTGGTATGCACAGGAAGTTGAAGGCATAAGAACCGACGTAAGGGTAGTAAATACCATGTTACTGAATATGGACTGGTATATTGATCAGATGCGGAGAAAAGCCTATGAGTCTGAACCATTGCCATTATCTTTAACCCCTGATAAATATATTATGGGGACGAGAGATTATATTACTGTATATGAAAAAACAGATAAACCGGCAGATATCGCTCAAATTATGGAGTTTGTTGCCAGCGATAACCCACAGACTAAAATAACCTCACGATCAGGACAAAAATTTGAATATATTCCTACCCGTTATTTCAAAATACCGGTAGATTCTGCCGAAGTTATAAAAAATGGAACCGTGAAAGAAAAGGATGCCGATAAAATTCTTTCATCCATAGACTGGAAATTCACAAGAAATAGCCTGGGTAAATCAGAATTGATTATTCTCGATATTCTTGCCCATAATAATTGGAAACGTCCTGTTTATTATGTTTCAATTGGTCACGAGGGAACTTTAGGACTAGAGGACTATTTGCAGCTCGAAGGGTTGGCGTATCGGTTGGTACCTATAAAAACCACCCCGGAAAGTGCGATTGATGCAGGCCGTATTGACACGGATATTATGTATGAAAACCTGATGAATAAATTTAAATGGGGTAATATGAACAGTCCGGACGTATATCTTGATCATTTTCATATCCGGACCATTTCAATTATCAGAATGAGAAACCGGTTTACCAGACTGGCAGACGAGTTAATTAAAGAAGATAAAAATGAAAAAGCACTCAGTGTGCTCGATAGAATTGTTGAATTAACGCCTCATGAACAGGTTCCATATGATCATTATATGATTGGCATCGCCGATGCATATTACAGGTTAAACGAATTTGAAAAAAGCAACCAGATTCTGGATAAATATATAGGTATTTGTAATGGGTATCTTGAATATTACTTGTCTCTGGATAACAAGATTGTGAGAAGTATTTCAAATGATATTGGGTATAACCTGCAGGTTTTAAGAAATATTTATTTTACGGCATTAAACTATAATCAGGACGAAATCAGTGAAAGGGCCGATATGTTGTTTAAAGAGTATTATAGTAAATATTCCGCTTTTACAGGGGAATAACATTAAGGGGAGAAAGGTATTATTTCTTTCTTCCCATAAGAGATTTTGCCAGATTTTTTAATTCGTCTTTCTTATCACTATCCACATTTATGCCGTTCAGTGCCTGTAATGCCTGTTTAAAATAGTGATTTATGGTTTGTTCAGTATTCTCTTTTATATGCCAGGAATCAAAAATAGAAGTAATTACTTTTATTTTTTCGTCAATATTAAATTGCTCTTTACTTATCCATTCCTGAAGTGTGTTATAATCATCCCTTTCAATTATTGTTAATGCTTTAATAAGTAAATAGGTTTTTTTATTGGAGACAATGTCTCCCCCGGTGGTTTTTCCAAAAAATTCAGAATCAGCATAAACATCGAGCAAATCATCCTGAAGCTGAAAAGCTATACCGATATTTTTGCCAAATTCATAAAGTAATTGCGCATCAGTTTCCGGCGATTCGGCGGCCAGGGCTCCTATTTGTAATGAAGCAGCAATTAAAACGGCAGTTTTAAGCTCAATCATCTTTAGATAATCTTTGACCGATACATTACTTGTTTTTTCAAAATTCATATCAAATTGCTGACCTTCGCAAACTTTAAGTGCAGTTGAATTAAATATTGAAATAATTTTCATCTGGTTACGGCAGTTGCAATTGGCAATGTATTCAAAAGCTTTTATGAGCATGGCATCGCCGGATAAAATGGCCACATTGGGATTCCATTTTATATGCACCGTGGGCTGGCTTCGGCGGATGGCTGCATTGTCCATAATATCGTCATGAAGTAATGTGAAGTTGTGGAAAATCTCTACTCCCAGTGCAGGATTAATTGCATTTTCGATTGAATCGGAAAACATATTATACGCCAGTAAAACCAGCGAAGGACGTATCCGTTTCCCTCCATTGGATAAAATATATCTTATCGGATCATATAATTCCTGGGGGGAGTTGTTTAATGATAACTGATTTATTCTTTTTTCTATAATTTTCTGACAATCGGATAATGAATACATTTAGATTAATTTTCGATTAAATATTTTGTTAAATAATATCTATTAAAATTGAATGTTATCTAATAATATATAAAGCTATAATAAATTGTGGTGCAAATATGATTTATACATTTGGTTTTACCGGTTTTTTATTCACATTTTTATAGCTATTTTTGCCGCTGATATTAAGGTTAAATTGTGAAATATGAATAAATTATTTTCAGGTATTTCTCTGTTTATTTTGTGTATCCTTTTCGGAAGTTTTACAAACGTTAAAGCATATAAGATTAAAGTAGAAATCTCAGGATTACAGGACACAACTATTATTCTTGGGCATTATTTAAATAAATCCATGTATCCTGATGATACCTTATGGCTGGACAAAAGCGGAAAAGGCACCTTTCAAAACTTTAAAAAACTACCCGAAGGTTTGTACGTTATCTACCTGCCAACCTCCAGTTATTTCCAATTTATTATTGGCGAAGACCAGGAATTTGAAATTACTGCGGATACCTCCGGTCAGGTGCAAAACATTAAATTTAAAGGCACATTAGAAAATCAGATATTTAGTGACTTTCAGCTTTTAATGATGAATTTAAGTAAAGAGGCTCAGGGTATTCAGGAACAGTTAAAAACGGCTACTGATGAAAAAACAAAGACAGCTTTGAGGGAGCAGATGAAAGATATTAACGATAAAAGGCTGAATTACATTAATAAAGTAAACCTGGAAAATCCTGATTTATTTGTTTCTACCTTCTTAAAAGCAACGGTAGATATCATTGTTCCCGATCCGCCGAATGATGAAAACGGAGGTATTGATTCCACCTGGCAGTATTATTATTATCGGTATCATTATTTTGACAATTTTGATATTTCTGATCCAAGACTATTACGAACTCCGTTATATGAAGACAAATTAATGAATTACATTACAAAAGTAATTCCCCAAATTCCCGATTCTATTATCCCCGAAGTCGATAAATTAATGGATATATCGCAAAGTGATTCTTCCTTGTTTCGCTACATGCTGATCACTTTATTTAATCATTTCGGTAAAAGCCAGATTATGGGCATGGACGCCGTGCAAATTCATATTGCCGAAAAATATTACGTTGCTAAAGCCTGGTGGAGCGATCCTAAATTTATCGAAGATTTAAAAGAGCGTATCAAAGTTAATAAACCTTTATTACTTGGTCAGATTGCCCCGGACATTCAACTTGTTCAGGTTCCGGATGAACATTTTATTGCCGCTGCAAACGATACGGCCTTGAAAAGGAATCCTTATGTGGGTAATTTTATAAACCTGTATAATCTTAAAAACCGGTATACTGTACTTCTATTTTGGGAAGCAGATTGCGGGCATTGTAAAACCGCCGTACCTAAAATGCATGAATTATATAATAGCGAACTAAAAAAACTAGATGTTGAGGTGCTGGCCATAAGCACGCTTTTTGGTGAAGAGGGTAAGATTGAATGGATAGATTTTGTGAATAAACATAAGCTTTATGATTGGATCAATGCCTGGAATCCATATGATTATAAGTTTAAAATTATTTATGATGTAAATACCACGCCTACTATTTATGTTTTGGATGAAAATAAGGGAATAGTTGCAAAACGAATAAATCCGGAACAAGTTGTGGATTTAATAAAAGTTTTAATACAGGAAAAGAAATAAACGAAATCTTAAAATATATTGCATGTCTCAATTAACACCAATAAAACTAATACTTGAAGACGGTACCGAATTCATAGGGAAAAGCTTTGGATACAATAAATCGATTTCCGGCGAAGTTGTTTTTAATACGGCCATGACGGGATACCCGGAGAGTCTTACCGATCCTTCATATAAAGGACAAATTCTTGTTCTTACCTATCCCCTCATCGGGAACTATGGTGTTCCGAACAATGATAAAGAGAACGATCTTCACAAATTTTATGAATCTTATGCCCTTCATATTTCAGGCCTTGTTATTTCAGATTATACTGAGGATTACAGTCACTGGAATGCGGATAAAAGCCTGGGTCAGTGGCTAAAAGAATTTGAAATTCCGGGTATTTTTGGCATTGATACCCGTGCATTAACAAAAATTCTCAGGGAAAAAGGGACCATGCTGGGTAAAATAATTTATAAGGATGAGGATATTCCTCTCTATGATCCGAATAAAGTAAATCTTGTTGACCAAGTAAGTATAAGTGAGAAAAAAATATACGGAAACGGGAAATATAAAATTCTGCTTATTGATTGTGGGGTAAAAAATAATATAATTCGTAACCTGATTAAACGTGATGCCACAGTAATCCAGGTTCCCTGGAATTGGGATATATCTAAAGAAAAATATGACGGATTATTTATTTCAAATGGTCCGGGTGATCCCAAACAATGCTCAGTTACAATAAATAATCTAAGTGATGCCTATAAAAAAGACATACCTATTTATGGCATATGCCTGGGAAATCAATTGATGGCGCTGGCTGCCGGAGCGGATACCTATAAATTAAAATACGGACACAGAAGCCATAACCAACCGGTTATTCAGGTAGGGACTAATAATGCTTATATTACTTCTCAAAATCACGGGTATGCTATTGATAACGAAACATTGCCTGCTGAATGGGAACCGTTATTCATAAACTTAAACGATGATACCAACGAAGGAGTGAAACATAAATCAAAACCTTATTTTTCATCACAGTTTCATCCCGAAGCATCAAGCGGTCCAACAGATACAGAGTTTTTATTCAACCATTTTATGGATACTGTTAAGCAATATAAAAAATAATATTGTTGAAGTAAAAAAACATTAAGAGATTAAAATATTGATTACAGGCAGGGAATTTCTCCTGCCTTTTTTATTTTTATGTTTATTTTTCAATACAGGTAATCTCCTTAAAATATGATTAAGATCCAAATAGATACTGTCTGGAACGAAAAATATCCTCAAGTCCGGTTGGGAATTTTCGATGCCTTAGTTACTACTGAAAAAACCAGTGAAGGTTTATGGAAATTTATAGAAAATAATATTAGTGAAATACAGCATAATCTTGAAATTGAAAATATCAGTAAAATTCCGGCAATAAAATTTTCCCGTCAGGCATATAAAGCTATCGGGAATGATCCCAGCCGTTACCGGCTCTCCGCAGAAGCATTATTACGGAGAATTGTACAAGGCAAAGGGTTATACCGGATTAATAATGTAATTGATGTATTAAATCTTATTTCGGTAAAATATGGATATTCCATTGGAGGGTATGATTACAAAAAAATAATTGGGAATATTCGAATGGGTATTGGCAAAAAGAACGAACCGTATTCGGGTATTGGACGCGGGGAATTAAATATTGAAAATCTTCCCGTGTTAAGAGATGATACCGGAGCCTTTGGAACACCCACCAGTGATTCGGAACGTACTAAAGTAGATATGAATACCGGACATTTTCTTATGGTTATTTTTGATTTTGGTCTTCAATATGATATGGCTGATGTTCTTGATCAAACAAAAAATTGGTACCAAACCTATGCCAATGCTTCTGAAATTTATAAAGAAGTAATTCGCTTAAACCATTTAGAATCCTTATTATAATTGACTTTGTAAATTCATCTATTTATAATGTTCGTGGATTAGGTCTTTTATCCTTCATTTTTTCTTAATCCCTCGTACCTGTATTCTCTATTTTTGCGTTTTTATAATATACAATAATAGATGAATATCAAACGCTTAATCCAGAGTATATTTTTCACATTGATAATCCAATATCTTATTCATGTGGAAAATGCACAAGCTTCATTATTTGATGGCTTCCAAAGAAATAATGTAACCTCACGGTTTTTTGTTGGATTTAAAGGAGGCATTAATTTTTCCCAGCCGCTTATACTTCAGAGTTATTCTGTTTTCAGCCAGGTTTCAGGACTTAACACTGGGAATGAGGCAAAAACTTACTCGGGGTTTTTGAAAAATACAGGATACCAGTACCATTTTATTGGCATGTACAATATAAACAACAATCTTTCAATTTCCTTTCAACCGGGAGTAGCTCAGTATTCTTATTCTTATGAAAACGATTATTCCTGGATTACAGAAGGTGACGATATAAATACCATTACATTAAATTATTCGCATAAGCAAAACCTTAGATATATTGAAATCCCTGTTTTGTTTAGGTTTGAATATGCTATAGGCAATATTAGCCCCTATATCCAGGGAGGGATTTCATACGGAATTCTTCAGCAGGCCGATAAATCAGTTTCCTCTGAATTAATTCAGCATTCTTTATCCGGCGATATTCCTTTAAATGTTGAAGACAATGAATCGGTGGTAAGTGATTTATTTATTCGTTCACGATTAGCCTTACTTGGGGGTATCGGTATAAATTATAACCTGAATGGTGTATTGCTAGGTTTGGAAGCGGTTTATAATGCAGGGCTGAATAATATTGTAAATGAAAGCCGTCGGTTTTCAAATCAGGATTTTTTATCGGGGAATTATGATGTGCCGGATGATATTAACCTGCAGAACCTTATGATTAATTTTGTAGTGTTATTCCCGCTTAATAAGGGCACCAATCAAAAGGATGATAGTTGTAAATTATTTCTGAAAAAGAAAAATAAATAATTAAATCATATGAAGACCGTGAATGTTTTTTGGGGAATCTTATTGTCTGCAATGGTAATGTATTCTTGTGATATAAAAAAAAGCGATATAAGTCCCGAAGAAAGCTTTTCGAAAGTTTATGACCATCCCGATTATAATGTTGCGTATTACCCCTTAGACGTCGTTGAAATGCCTGATGACGGGTTTTTAATCCTTGCTTCTTTATCGGAAGATACATTAGTGAATAATTTTCTTGGAGGGTATTTATTAAAAACCGATAAAACCGGAGAATTTGAATGGGAATTGCGAATTCCCTATCCATATGTAAGTCCCGTTCCCAATCTCTTGAATATTAATAATTCCTGGCACCTGTTGTGCATGGATGCTGTTACCCAGGAAAACCGGCTGTTGGAGATTAATACGGGGAATGGTACAGTGAATGAGTCAGGAAGACATAATTTGCAATTTCCGCTTTTTGCCATGGTTGATCATGAGAAAAATATCCTGGCGCTTAATTTCGACAGGGTAGGAAAAAAATCGATTCTAACCCGATACGATCAAAACCTAAATCCGGATTGGACCTATTCATACGATATTGTTGATGATGTGGAAAACCAGATCAGGCTGCACCTGAATAAAATGGGCAAACAGTTTCCTTTTTTTATTGGTGAAGCCGGAATCAATGAATCGAATCCTCACTATTATGTGAATTGTTTTAAAAACTATACCATGTCGTTAATCTTTGCTGATGTAAATAACGGGCACCAAACCGGCATATTAAATACATATCAGGATGATGCAGCAATAAGTTCGGCAGTTTACCTGGACAGCAGTAATTTTGCTTTGTCCCGGTACTACCTTGAAGATAACTATATTTTTTCAAAGGTGCAGCTGCAGATGGATGAGGCTCAGAATGCGAATAATTTTAACGATTCCCGTGTACCTGAATTAGCGTCTAATGCGCATGTAAAGACAATTATATATGAAAAAGACGATGGGGATAAAATTATTGTATATACCAGTCATACTAAAACCAATACTATTGTAATGTATTTCTACAGTTATGAAACCGGTGAACTGATAAATACAAAATATCTTGGCAGTACAAATCCGATCGAAGTGGCTGCCTTAATATCTTCATCAGAGGAAAGTCTTACGATTTTGTTCAGGACACTGGTTATCGGAAGATTTCCCAGAATAGGTCTTACTAAAATATCTAAAGAAGAACTCGGTATCTAATAATTATTCGTGCTTGAGAATCCTTTTGGTGATTTTTGTCTTTTCAGATTGTAAAATCAATATATATTCGCCAGTAGGCAATGGTGGGAAATGAACCGTAAAATGAGTCTGTCCAAAGTTTAATTTGTTTTGGTATAAAACATTTAATAACCGGCCATTTAAGTCATATAAGCGAAGATAAATTTCTGAAGGGTTCAATAAGAACACTTCCACATTGGCAAAATCTTTAACAGGATTAGGGTAAATTTCAAATTGCAGGTTTTCATTTCCCTTTGGATGCAAACCGGTTGTGCCAAACAAGTCAATTTTTTTATCAATCCAGCTATCAAATCCGGTTGCCTGCATGGCACCTTCAGAAGCTCCAAACCAGTCCAGTACCACAGAAGTATATACCTGCCTGTAATCAATAGCATATTTTAGATTTCCGTTCTGCAAATCGTTTAAGTCCGGATTTGTTCCAACGATACCTCCCTGAAGACCCTTACCAAAAAGGAATACGGGCGTTGCTGTACCATGGTCGGTGCCATAACTGGCATTCGAATGCACCCGTCTTCCAAATTCGGTAAAGGTCATAGTGAGCACTTTATCCTCCAGCCCAAGTGTAGCAAGGTCATTTTGAAATGCTTTAATTGCCGAGGATAAATGATATAATAATGCAGCATGCCCTCCAAGGGTGGAATCATATTCTTCTACCTGGTTGCCATGGGTATCAAATCCGCCCATACGGCATAAAAATATCCTGGTTTTTATTCCGCCTTTCAGCAGCCTGGCAATAAGTTGCAATTGTCCCGACAGTGGATTATTCCTGAAATTATCAGGACAGCTAAAAGGGTAGGTCTCAGGATATACTTCAGAAGAATTGGATCCCTGGTTATATACATCCCGCAGTCGTTCCGCATATTCATTCGACATATTCTCAAACTGCCACAAATATCTTAATTCATCACCGGCATGCCCATCGGGGAAAGAAATATTTGCATTATCTACGCCAACTCCCGAAATAAGATTATAGAAATGTTCCGGGCTCCATACGTTCAGGCCGATTGGAATTCCCTGTTCACGATGAAAGGCAAGTGACATGGCATTTCCAAGTTCAATGGCAATCGGATCCTGCATTTCTGTTGTAGGGTAGGCTTCGGGATAGCCGGGATATTCATAATTCAGGAAACGACCCATCCATCCTGAACGCACTCCGGATGTATCATCATTTCCCCCTACGCCCATAAATACGATGTCCCTGCCCCTGAAATGGGAAAGGTTCATATTATCATACCCTACGTTTTGTATTATGGTCGCTTTCCCCTGATCGTATAAGGCTTTAAATCCGGTCATATCCGGATGAAGGCCTGCCTGGTTTTGCAATGCAAGTGTCTGATCAACATTAATAAATTTTCTGCTGCCATGATCGGGTATTGCTATATTTGGCCGAAAAGAATAATATTCGTTATACTGGCTTACAGGGATCAGGGTGTTCAGCGCATCATTCCCGCCATGCATCTGAATAAAAATCAACACATTTTCATTATTTGATGCAGCTGCAATTTTTTTAAGGTCAAAATTACCGGCAAGTAGTTTTACCGGAAATCTTCCCAGCATAACTGCACCTGAAGTGGTGGCTGATATTTTTTTTATAAATTTTCTTCGGTCCATAGGTACAGTGTTAATCAGAATAATTGAAATTCGGGTGATTGAATAAGCGCAGATACCAGTATTTCAAGCCGACTTCGAATGGAGGCTTCATAAGTTGAAGGATCTGAAAGGTAGTTGTTCCATTCGGTAGTCCAGGCAGATAAATATAATCCGTCGAGAAAAATATCGTATAGAAAAAAGTTGGCCCTTTCTTCACTCAGTTCGAATGGTATTAAGTAATTAGTAAGTGTGTTTACTATAAGATTGGCATCAGAAGGATTGGAAACATGCTGCGGATTTTTCACCCATTCCAGCATGTCAAGTTGAAATCCAAGTGATTCACCATCAGGATTGGTCCCGTTTATAATATTTTCGGCAAATTGATACCGGTATGCCAAACTATACGGTGTGATCCAGTTCCTGTTAAAAGCAGGAAACTGATGGTAAGCAGGATATCCGGCAACCTCAAATGGTTCGTAAAAACTGAGGCCCTGTTTATCAATAAATTCAAATATTCCTTTTTTATAAATTGTATTATACAAGCTTTCGACAGGTTCGGTGGTAATCGTAATATTAAAAAACCTAAGAGTTCCTAAAATTAATTCAATAGGTGATTTAATTAGGGCGCCGATATTATCGTCTGAAGTGATTTGGTTGTCAATATCGTAAAAATGCTGGCTTTTTAAAAGTTGTTCAAGTACAGGCTGTAATTCATAATTATTGTTTTTGAATGTCTGGGCTAGCGGAATAATTACGTTTTGTTCTGTTGTATCACTAATCTGGTGATACACAAAAAACCGGTACATTTTTCTACACAGGAACCTGGACGTTTCATCCTGATCGAAAATCATTTCAATAAGTTCATCCAGTTCCAGCATTACCGATTCTTCGGTAGCATAACCATTTATTACTTCCTGAGGTTCGATCTCCCGGTTTTGAAACAAATCGCTGAACACTTTTTTACCTGCATCGTGGCGGATGGCCAGATTTTTAATTTCGGGACCATCAGCGGCTTCTACAATTAGTTTACCAATCGGAATTTGAGTTTCTTCATCAAGATGCGTAAAACTGTCGTCGTTGGTAAAACCGGTTAAAATTTTTGTTGCTTCCTGAATATCTTGCTCGGTGTAATTGGTGTAATTGCCCTGGCCAATCTGGGGTCCTTTACCTATGGAATACAACTCAAACATTTCACGGGCAAAATTCTCATTCGGGCTCCCGCTTTCATTGCTTGCTCCATCGAGATAAACCAGCATGGCGTTATCAATACAGATTTTCTTAAACAGTTCCTTAAAATTTCCAAATGCATAATGCCTGAAAAGCTGGTTCTGGTAATACAATGCTTCGCTGCTTTGTATTAATGTTCTTCTCGTGGGCAAATGTGTATGGAAAAAGTATGTAATTCGTTCCTTTATAGAATTTCCCGAATTTCGCATTTGTTCCAGATGCCAGGCAATATAAAAATCAATAAGGTCTTCCGGGTCACTGTTATTCGCAGATGATTTCGGATTCAACCAGGTTTCACTCGTTTTGGGATCTAATGGAGGTTCCGGGGCAACTACTTCGTTGAAAAGCAAGCTTAAAGCCTGATCGGCAGATTTATCTGCAAACTGGAGAATGTCTTCAATTGACGGTCCAAAAGTTATCCTTCGCAATAAATGAGCAGCATTTTTTTCACCTAGTGTTCCGGGCAAAGGATCAAGTTCAGCCATAATATATATGCTTGTTAATATTCTTGTATATAAATTACGATTGAAGAATGGTATTTAGTGCCTGAGTGGATATAAATTATTTGCAATTAAGCTGTGGCTGTAAAATTATATTAGGCTCATGTATAATATTTTAAATCAATATAATAATACTTATTGGGGAATTATTTTTACTTATAATTCTAAATGGTATTCAATTAATTTAAAATTAAACCATGTTTAACCAGGAGAAAAAAAAGTAATTCGGAAGATTTTTTGCAGAAATTATTTTGTAAATAAAGACTAAAGTACGAACTTGCAATATAATTTCTGCTGATATATTTATTAAAGAGAAGGACCATGAAATTTATTAGTATAACCGCACTCATCTAACCGTTTTTACGGTTAAAAATACTAACTTCTGTTAGTAGGTCCGTCTGCCGGTATTTATTCCGGTAACACTCTTAAATCATCTTATACACATATTTTATTTAGACTTTTTAGTTATTGTTTTTATGTCAAAAATCTGGAAAGATATACTCTTATCTATTAAGGGAACAGAGCAGGATTATACTGTTGGAAGCATCAAACGGGCCATTCTGCTCTTATCAGTACCCATGATTCTGGAAATGGTCATGGAGTCGGTATTTGCAGTTGCTGATATATTTTTTGTTTCAAAACTTGGCGCCGAAGCAGTTGCCACTGTAGGGCTTACGGAATCACTTATGACCCTGATTTATGCTGTGGGTGTAGGATTAAGTATGGCCACAACAGGAATTGTGGCCCGAAGGATTGGTGAGAAAAATGTAAATAAAGCATCGGTTGCTGCCATTCAGTCAATTATAATCGGAATATTTTTCTCAGTGCTTATTGCAATTCCGGGATACATTTTTGCCAAAGATATTTTAAGGTTAATGGGTGGTGACGAAAGTCTGGTTCGCACCGGGAATATGTATACTGGCATAATGATGGGAGGAAATATTGTTATCATGTTGTTGTTTATCAACAATGCAATTTTTCGAAGCGCAGGAGATGCGGCAATTTCAATGCGGGTGCTTTGGGTTGCCAATATTTTAAATATTATTCTTGATCCCTGTTTTATTTTTGGTTTAGGGCCCTTTCCTGAAATGGGAGTTACCGGAGCTGCTGTTGCCACAAACATCGGCAGGGGAATAGCGGTAATCTATCAGTTTTATTTGCTGGGAAAGGGCAATGCCAGAATTAAAATTGTTAAGGAAAATATTGTGATAAATGTTAAAGTAATCGTCCAGTTGCTTAAATTATCCATTGGGGGTATTGGTCAGTTTATCATTGCTAATATTAGCTGGATTGGACTGTATAGAATTATGGCTGAATTCGGCAGCGAGGTAATTGCAGGATATACTATTGCGATAAGAATTATTATTTTTTCGTTATTGCCTTCATGGGGTATGAGCAATGCAGCTGCAACGCTGGTTGGACAAAATCTGGGTGCCAAACAACCCGAAAGGGCAGAGAAATCAGTTTGGATCACAGGATTTGTTAATATGATATTTCTCATTGCTATCGGATTATTATTTTATATTTTTCCACACCAATTGGTGAGTTTATTTTCAAATGAAGAAGCGATTATTAAGGTTGCGGTATTATGTCTGCGGATCATTTGTCTTGGTTATGTTTTTTATGCATTTGGTATGGTTATGGCCAATGCTTTTAATGGAGCAGGAGATACCACCACCCCTACAGTGTTAAATATTATTTGTTTCTGGTTTATTGAAATACCGTTGGCCTACTTTTTATCAAAAACATTAAATATGGATCATCAGGGTGTATTTATGGCAATAGTAATAGCAGAATCCATGCTGGGGATTTTAGGTATCCTGGTATTTAAAAGAGGTAAGTGGAAGACAAGAATAATATGATAAAAATTCAATAATTTTAGATTAAAACTAAAAAACCGTGTAATGGAATTTACGGAGTCAAATATATACCTATATTTTATTTTACCAGTACTTATTCTTTTTGCTCGTATATGTGATGTTACCATTGGAACATTACGGATTATCCTGGTTGCTAAAGGACATAAATCAATAGCTCCGTTTTTAGGATTTATGGAAGTGTTGATTTGGATAATAGCCATTACAAAAATAATTCAAAATCTCAACAATTGGGCTTGTTATATCGGATATGCGGCCGGTTTTGCTATAGGGAATTATGTGGGAATGGTGCTGGATGAGAAACTGGCCCTGGGATATGAAATCATTCGTATTATCACCAGTAAAAATGCCAGTGATTTGATACGGACTCTAAAAGAAAAAGGATACAAGATAACTCATATTGTGGCACAGGGAAGTCAGGGTGAAGTAGGTATTATTTATTCGGTGATAAAAAGGAGTGATCTGAAAAATTTTATAAAATTTATGAATATTTACAACCCCAATGCATTTTATACTATTGAGGATATTCGCTTTGTGAACCAGGCTATTCAGGGAACCATTCCAAAAAGATTAAATTTTAGGCGGCAGTTTGTGAAATAAGAGCATGTACTGGATTGTTTTAATAACTCTTAGAGTAAAATTAATAGGACAGAAAAATTAGCACAAGCCTGATCATTTCCGTTGGTAGAAGATTCCTCAGTTTGATTTAAGTCTGAAGACTTAAATCAAACTTTGCTCCTCATTCCCGATTCGGTCGGGAGACCCTCTGGTTAATCCCGATGAATCGGGACTCAATTCAACTGAGTGAAACTATACCCCGAAAGGGTTGATAACAAGTAAGCTCATTTTTCATTGAAAGCAAAAGATTTTTTCGGGCGCCCTATCGGGGTTGTGTTCAGCTACCTATACAAACCTTGATCCCGGAAAATATGTGTTTAGGCTAAAGGGTTCAAATAATAACGGGATTTGGAATTAAGAAGGGATTTCCTTAAAAATAAAAATATTACCACCATGGTGGAAAACATGGTTTTTTAGAATATTAGCAGCTTTTATAATCATAT
>JAFGSZ010000035.1 GCA_016934395.1 Bacteroidales bacterium | reverse complement strand
TTTTCACCAGATGATGCTTTACTTTTTTTAGTAAACAATGCAACTGTTCCTAAAGAAAATAGATTTGCAATTGGCAAACTTCGTTTAACTGAATGCAGATTACCTTTGCCAAATAAGAAAATGCCTGATGTTGATATTTTTCTTTCAACAAATGATTTCAAAGGTTGTAGAACCGCAATGTTTGGTAAGACACGATTAGGAAAAAGTAACGTTGTGAAATTAATAGCTCAAAGTTTATTGGAAACAACTAAAGAAAATAAAAATGTTGGACAACTAATTTTTGATATAAATGGAGAATATGCAAATGATAATCCTCAAGATGACAATCTTTCAATCAGAGGTGGATATCCAGATAGATGTATAGTGTATGCTTTAGCTCCAAAAACCAGTACGCCATCTCAGCCATTAAAACTTAATTTTTTTCATACTCCTTTTTCTTCAAAGCAAGTTCTGAATACTTTAATTCGTCAATCAGGAAGAAGCGGTTCTGATTATGTTGATGCTTTTATTTCTGTCGACATCCCTGACTTTTCAGAAGTAAATGCTATTCCCCAGATCAGAATGAGTGATAAGAAAAGAGCTATCAGAAAAATTCAAATCTATTTTGCGTTACTGCATAAATGTAAATATGATTGTGATGAAAATGTTGTTAGGAGTTCAATTCCATCTGCTAGTGGTGTTTCAGGTTTTAATCCTGGATTTTCTGCAGCATTGAGAACAGCAGCATATGGATTTGCAAATCTACAAGTACCAACTGCACCAAATTCTCTTTCTGTATTGCAAACGGAATTAGAAATTGTTCATCGCTTTAAAAAGTCAAATCCGAATGACCCAACACTAAGAAGTACAGGAAGTGGAAATCCTGTTTTTGACCAAGAGGACAATGCACTTTTAGAAATGCTTGAACCTAACATAGGCAGAAGTGGATTCGGAATTTTATTACGATATAGAACATATCATGACCAGCGAGCAGGAGATTATACAACTGCAATTTTGAAATATTTGGATGAGGGTAAAACTGTTATACTAGACTTAGGAAACGCAGACGAAATTTTAATGAGCTATTTTGCGAGACAGTTATCAGAAGCAGTTTTCTATCATCAAACTGAAAAGTTTACAAATAATAATTTAAGTGACCATTTTATACAACTTTATTTCGAGGAAGCACATAATCTTTTTGGCTATAATGATAATAGCGATGAAACAAAGATTTATAGAAGGTTTGCTAAGGAGGGTGCTAAATATCATATCGGTATGGTATACTCTACTCAGTCCCCTTCAACTGTGAATTCAGATTTACTTGCACAGACAGAGAACTTTTTCATTGCTCACTTAGCTTCACAAGATGATACAAACAAACTTGCAAAAGTGAATATTGCTTATGATAGTATCAAGAGTGATATTCTGCAAGCTAAGACACCCGGCTATATGCGTATGCTTACCCGTTCACATCGTTTTGTTGTGTCAATGCAAGCAAATAGGTTTTCACCAATAACAATTAAGAAATAATGCCATATCAACAGGGAAATAGATTACCGCCTGAAAGGGCAAGTAAATTAGGACACTTAGAAGTTATTCAAAGTGACCTTGTGCAGAAACTATGTAAAAGTTTTAACGACCCTGAATTTGTTGAACAGACTAACACCATTTCAAAGTGGGAGCAATTACCAATTGACGGTATCGAATTAAAAATAATTTTTTCAACTGATGGTTCAATTCAAGTAATTGAAAATCCAAATCCACCTTTTAAGGCAATTGCATTTGTAAAATCAGCTTTGTTACGTGTTGATCAATATGCAATTGCAAAAATTGACAAGGATACTCCTAATCCTTTTGCCCTTCGTGATTTGATGAAAGAATCAGCATTATATCATTCTACTGCTTTTCCATTACGTAATGTATTTATTGAAGGAAAAACAAACTTCAATTCTATTAGAGAAATTATGTTTGAATCAGTTAAAGATAAAGGACTTAATGATTCTCTAGAGGGAGCAATGATGGATACGTTGAAATGGATTGCTTATGAAAAGTGGCTTGATATTCCCAAACAAGAACTTGAAAGGTTTGGTTGTCCACACTGCGAAAAAAATGTTGCAACTCTTCCTTATAACGAAGAAAAAGGAAAATGTCCAGAATGTGGGGGAGAAATTTTCATTACAGATATGTTTGGCTTACATCAAAGCATGACTGATGATTTCGCACCAAATCAAGTTGCGTCAGATTACATGGGAGTAAGTGAAACGTTAATGATATTTACTCCAATTCGTTTCTATTGGGAAACAAATAGAGTGATTCTAAAAAATTGCTTATTCGTAAAAGACGGCCCACTTTCTTTACGTGCAACACTTGCAAAACTATCGGCACCCATAAGACGATTTTTTGAATATGCAAAGTCTAAAGAAATTGAAGTGGCTATGATTGGTCAGGAAAAATCAGGACAATTTTATGACCACCTTCAACTGATTGGAAATTCTGCTTCTCCTAATTCATTCTTTATACCGGACAATAGATACATTCAAGAGCATATTAAGCATAATAATACTGCAGCTGTTTATGGAGCAGACACAAATTATGGGGCAAAACTTTTTGTGAAAATGAATGATTATCATAAAATGGTTATTAATATTCCAACCGGAGAAAGAGGAGAATTTGTGACAAGCCCTTCACAGATTCATTTAATTAATTTCAAAAATATAATCGCTACAATACCGAAAATTCTAAGTAATAAATTTGAAGGAGCTCTTTTACCTATTGAACTTGCAAACAAAATTGCATCACTTTCAACTTATCCTTCAGCTAAAGCACTTGAACTATTTGCAGATGCTACAAAAGGTACATAATTCAATCAAAGTTGCAAGCACATTGCCAAAGCACCACAAGCAAATTCTAAAACCAAAGCTTTGCAAAAGAGTTTACATATCACTTCACCCTAAAATCCAGCATCTTTTCATTTTCTATAAATCCTTCAAGCCGGTCGTTGATCTGAACGGGGCCCACACCGGCAGGGGTGCCGGTAAAGATCAGGTCGCCGGTTTTAAGGGTAACAAACCGGGAGACATAGGCAATTAAATCCTCGAAAGAAAAAATCATGTCTTTGGTATTTCCCTGTTGTACGGGATTACCGTTAATCTTCAGGCTAAAGTTAATCGTATGGATATCCGGGAACCGGCTTACTTTAATAAATGTACCCAGCGGGGCGGAACCGTCAAAGGCTTTGGCAATCTCCCAGGGTTTGCCACCCTCTTTTTGTTTTTGCTGCAGGTCGCGTGCCGTAAAATCAATGCCCAGGCCAATTTCGTTAAAATACCGGTGCGCGAATTTTTTATCTATATTTTTCCCCAGCCGGTTAATTTTTAACACAATCTCCAGCTCATGATGGATGTCTTTTGAAAAATCGGGATAAAAGAAGGGTTTCCCGTTTTTAATAATGGCCGAATCGGGTTTCATAAAAAATATCGGCTCCGCGGGAACGGGGTTATTTAACTCTTTGGCGTGTTCAATATAATTCCTTCCGATACAAATTATCTTCATCGTGTTGTTCTTTACACTTATTGATTAAATGCATTCCGTAATTTTATATTTGTAAGCACCTTTTTTGTATACAACGGAAAATCGCCGTTCATCATCCAGCCATAATACCCCGGGTCTTTGCGCAACACCTCTTCCACAGGCTGGCCTTTGTATTTCCCGAAATTAATTACTTCCACATCCTTGTCGTTGTATATAATCCTGCCCAGAAAATCCACATTCCGGTTATGGCTCGAAAATTCCGAAAGTTCATCCACATCGTTGGGAAGGTCTTCGTAGCGGTCGAGCTGCGATTTTAATATTTCGAAGGTGGCATAGGTGTCGGCTTCGGCGCTGTGGGCATTATCAAGTTCTTTGTCGCAATAAAATTTATAGGCCGCGCTTAATGTACGCTGTTCTTTTTTAAAAAAGATTACCTGCACATCCACAAATTTCCGCTTTTTTAAATCAAGGTCTACTTCTGCCCGGATCAGTTCTTCAGCCAGCAACGGAATATCGAATTTATTGGAATTAAAACCTGCAAAATCACAGCCTTCAAAAGTTTTTGCCAGCGATTTGGCCACTTCGGCAAACGTGGGGGCATCTTTTACATCTTCGTCGGTAATGCCGTGGATATTGGTAGCTTCCGCAGGAATGGGAATGGTGGGGTTAATCTTCATTGTTTTTGATTCCTCATCGCCGTTGGGGTAAATTTTTAAATAGCAAAGTTCCACAATGCGGTCAACAGAAACATTAATACCGGTGGTTTCCAGGTCGAAAAAAATAAGAGGATTTTTAAGTTTTAACTTCATGAACACGGGGTATAAAAATAAAAAAGAGTTCCACTAACGAAACTCTTTTCCGGTAAAATATTAATAGTCTAGTTATGGATCATCATCGGCATCAGCAGCATTAATATATCCTCATTTTCGTTTTCTTTTTCCAGCGGAAGCAGAATTCCTGCCCGCGAGGGATCGGACAATTCCATTACCACATCTGAAGATTCCAGGTTAGAAAGGATTTCGATAAGGAAAAGGGATTTAAAACCGATTTCCAGCTCGTCGCCATCGTATTGGCAATTTAACCTTTCGTAAGCAGAAATTGAAAAATCAATATCCTGGGCAGATACGGTAAGCTGGTTACCGTTCAGCTGCATTTTAATGAGGTTACTGGCCTGGTTTGAAAATACGGAAACCCGTTTTAATGAGTTGTACAGGTTCAGCCGGTCAATAATCAGTTTGTTTGGATTATCCGTAGGAATTACTGCGTTGTAGCTCGGGTAATTTCCTTCAACCAATCGGCATACAAGATGGTAATGCGGAAGTTTAAAAAACGCATTCTTATCGTCAAACTCAATAACCACATCACTTTGTTCTTTGCTTAAAATATTTTTGAGCAGCCCGGCCGGTTTTTTCGGCAGAATAAAAGATGCATTCGCATCAAGGTTTACGTCGGTACGTTTATACCGCACCAGTTTATGGGCGTCTGAAGCAACAAACGTCAGGTCGTCGGGAGACAGTTCAATAAAAATCCCGTTCATCACAGGCCTGAGCTCATCGTCGGCGGTTGCAAACAGCGTGTTGTTTATTCCGTCGGCCAGCAAATCGGTAGAAACCTGGAAACTGGTTTTCTGGTCTTCTTTTATGGAAGGCACCTGTGGAAAATCCGATCCGTTTTGTCCCACAATGGTAAATTGTCCGTTTTCAGAACTGATCACGATACCCAGGGTATCGGGATTTATATCGAAAGTAAGCGGCTGGTCCGGAAACTCCTTTAATGTGTCCGTTAACAGCCGGGCGGGTATGGCAATACTTCCTTTTTCAGAAGTATTGGCAAGTTCCATCGAAGTTTTTAATGTAGATTCCAGATCGGAGGCAGTAATCTCCAGGTTGCCGCCATCAAGATCGAATAAAAAATTATCAAGAATAGGGAGTGTGTTTTTGGAACTGATCACCCTGCTTACTGATTGTAAATGATTTAACAAATCAATACTTGAAACTACAAATTTCATATAGATGCAATTTTATTTTATGCTGATTAATTGTTATTTCCAGATTTTTCCGGGTATCAATATTACAAAAAAATTATAACAAACAACCCTGTTAAATTTAATTTTTTAGAAAATATTCCCTGTTTTTAAGCAGGGGATCAAAGTCAATATACTTCAATAAAAAAGCTTCCTGTTCATTCTCAAACTTTCCCCAGAATTTATCCTGATCCGGTATTTTTTCAGACCGGGTATTAAATTTATTTTTTTTAAATCCGGCAATGGATTGTGTATTTCCGTCGCGGGTAGTTACCGATAAAATAAAAAAAGGACCGGGGTTTAAAATTCCGGCTATTACCGTATCATTTTTGGCCGGATTTACAGATTCAAAACTAACCCCTGAAAAATATTGTAAATAATCTGCAGTTTTTTCCTCATCAATATTGGTCACGGGGTTATTATCAGCATCCAGTATACGGGTCTTATTGTCCGAAACCATTAATGTAAAATTGTCCGAAGGATTTTTTGGATAGTCAACTTTTATTATGGATATGTTTCCGGGGAGAAATTGCAGCATGGTAGTTTTTCGCCAGTACAGGGCCTGCATGGGAAACAGCTTATAAACGCTGTAGCCCGGATATCCTTCCAGCCCGCAAACAAAGGGAGTGTTTTTGTTATCCGGCAGCATGTAGGTGTTGTTATTATTTTCATACAGGGCGTATTTTTTCATCAGTTTATTCCCCGCAAGCACCAGGATTTGTTTTCCGCGGGCATGGATGGAGTCAGAAATCGGTACTACAGCTTTTCGGGATACCGGCGAACGGAACTCTAGTTTTTTAAGATTCTCCAGCAGCGACTGAATGGCTTTGGGTCGCAAGGGATAATGATGGTTTACCATCCAGTCTTCGGCATGTTTTTCGAGCTTCAGGGTATCCGAATCTAAAATGATATAAATACCGGTGATTTGATCTGTATGCTGCACCCGGATTTTTTCGTTTGAAACAGGGAGGGTACTTTTTTTATTCTGAAAAAACAGCGCCGCCGCCACGATAACGAGAATAAGAACCAGAGAAAGTAATAAAGATTGTTTCCGCATAATACGATTAATTGCCTGTGTATTTTCTGCGTCGTAAAACCGCAAGTACTATTCCGAAAATAAGGATTAAAATTACTGGGCCCAGGGTATTTATAAGCTGCCATTTCAGCCGGTCGTCCTGTATTTTGTGTTTATCGAGCAACCGCAACCTGAATTCGCGCGAACGGAGCTGAATAATTCCCTGGTTGTCGGTAAGAAAATTCACGGCATTTACAATAAATTCTTTATTCGAAAAAGTCTGTTGTGTATACCGGTCATATCCCAGTTCGGAGATCAAAATTCCCTGGGCGGTTTTGCGAATGTCGTTCCGTATAATATCACCGTCGGCAACTACCAGCATTTTGTTCAGCATACTTTTTTCCCGGATTTCCGGGATGTTGTTATCGAAATATTTTTCGATACCCCGGTTGATAAATGCAGATTCAAAAAAACCTTCCAGTAAAATGGCCACGGGAAGATCCAATACGTTAAAATATTCGGGTTTCGGTTTGTTTTTAATTTCATCAAGAGAGATCATCGCGGGCACTTCTATAATCCTTGTCGATGCTGATGATTGAAGGAGTACCGTTTTCCTGATAAATTTTCTGGCGGTTATGGTATCGATTGAGCTGGCAAATTCAGATTTTACCAGTTCCAGATTTTTTGTAACCGGATGGCCGGCATTTACCCCGAGTAAAGGATAATATAACCAGGGAGCAGGTACAAACTTTGGAGGATTTCCTGCAATGGCCATATTCACCGGGATTACGTTGCACTGAACATCCTGTATCAGGTTGGGATTAATCCGTAACCCATACCGGAATAAAAGATCTTCGATATTCAGTTCGTTTATAAGCGCCAGGGTAGTTCCGTTTACCAGGCTGTCGAGGCTAACATTTACAGCATCAATAAACCAGAGCGCTTTACCGCCGTTCATGATGTACTGATCAATTACAAATTTATCCTGCTCAGTGAATTTGAGCGTTGGTTTGGCGATAATAATTGCTTTATACGGATCGAGTATGCCGGGCTTACCATTTATAATTCCCCGGTCTACCTGGAAATAGGTGGACAGTGCTTTGGTAATATCCCCGGTCTGAAATTCATCCAGTTCACCATGGCCTTCAATAAAGGCAATTTTTTCAGTGTTTTTGTTGCTCAGGGTACGGATCAGGTTGATAAATTCAAATTCAAGCGACTGTATGGAATTATTGATATTCTGTTCTGCGCTTAAGGAGGGATTATTTTTTAATAAATTCAGGGGCACTTCAGTCTGGTTATAGGTCAGCAAAGCGCCGGGTATAATTATTTTTTCAGAAACACCGCCTTCACGGTCTTTAGCATGTATATTTGTTGGCCGTAATCCTTTATTGTATAAATCTGTAAGGATATTCTGCTGTTCTTCAGATGAGGTATTCTCAAAGGAGTTCACAAATTCGTACTGGATGTTATCCCGAGCATAAATCCGGAAATCGTCCAGGATTTCTTTAATGCTTTTTTGCATTTTTTTGAACGGGATATTCAAATCCCCGTCGAGATATACTTTAATAAAAACCACATCGTCAAGGTTTCGTAAGATTTCTTTTGTGGAGGGCGAAAGGGTATACCGTTTTTCGGAAGTTAAATCGATCCTGAAAAATACAAATTGTGAAATATAAATTATAAGAATAACGATAATTACAGAAAGCGAAAGCTGCAATACATCGTTTTGTTTTTGTTTGGTCAGGCTCATGAACTTTAAGTTGGTTTAAATAATCTCAGCTTACCATTGACGGCTGCTGAGTTTGGTTTTTGTTGCGAGAATAAACAGGGAAACAACGGCCAGATAATACACAATGTCCCTGCTGTCGATCACACCGCGGCTAATGGATTTATAATGTTCATTAATTCCCAGGTTAATAATAAAGGTTCCTGCCGCATTAAAAACAGGCAAAACGCTCAGGGCTTCAAATCCGATATAAAACGTTACAGACAGTACCACCGAAAGTATAAATGAGATGATCATATTGCTGGTAAGCGAGGAACAAAATACCCCGATGCCGGCATAAATGGCTGCAAGAAAAAACAAACCGATAAATGATCCCCAGGTGCCTCCGGTGTCGATGTTTCCTAAAGGGTTTCCCAACAGGTATACCGAAAAAAAATAGAGCAAACAGGGTACAAGGGCAATAAGCGCGAGACTGAGCGCTGCCAGGTATTTTGCGGTAACAATTTGCAGGTCAGAGAGCGGACGGGTGAGCAATAATTGCAGGGTACCCGACCGTTCTTCTTCTGCAAAAGAACGCATGGTGATGGCCGGGATTAAAAATAAAAATACCCAGGGAGCAATAATAAACAAGGTTTCAAGACTGGCATATCCACTGTCCAATACATTTAATTCGCCCGGAAAAACCCAGATAAACAGGCTGTTAATAACCAGAAAAACCAGAATAACAATATATCCGGTTAATGACGTAAAAAAACCATTAATTTCTTTGTAAAATAAAGTGAACATTTATTTTTAATATTGTTAACGAATTCAAAAATACATTATTTTTTATTTGTGGGGAATTATTATACATGTGTAATTGTCATATTTAACAGAAGCACTAATAATAAGAATATTGGATGAGGACGAATCTGATTTTAATAGTATCCGGTGTATTAATCTGTACCTCTTTATCGGTGCGATCTGAGACGCCCTTGTGGGAAAATGTTGCTGTAATGCCGGTATATCATTTCGGGTATGTTACCCCGCATGTAAATGAAATACGGTATTATATTACCGAGCCGGTGCATGGGTTTGATGTATTGCTCAGCAAATCAACCACCGGTAAAAATTACTGGGAGCAATATTATAACAGGCCCGATTATGGTGTGGGTTTTCACCGGATAAATATGGGGAACCCGCATATACTTGGAAACTCGGCGGCAATTTTTGGATTTTTCCAGGCGCCGTATTTCAGGAAATCAAATTTTTCGCTCAGCTATTCCATTTCGTTTGGACTGGCCCATACGTCCAAAACCTTTGATATCGAAAATAATCCCCTGAATATGGCAATCAGTTCGCATATTAACGTGTTTATACGGTTTGGATTACATCTTAAATATATGCTGAACGATCATTTTGAGATTAACGGGGGGCTGGATATGCAGCATTTTTCAAACGGCAAGTTAAAGACACCCAACCTGGGAATTAACATGGTGACTGCATCAGTGGGATTGGGGTATACCTTTAATAAAACTGAAATATCAACCGAAGTTTTACCCGCACCGGAAATTAAAAGAAATAATTTTGCCCTTATTTATGCTGCCGGCGCCAAAACCTATGACGATCTGCACAACGATTATTATTTTGCTTCCAGCCTGACGTTTCATTACAGCAGGCCAATTAAAATGAAATACTCGCTGGGAACCGGAGCAGATATTTTTTACAACCGGTCGCTGCTTGTGGCGATACCTGCGGAAAAAAACAGGGAAGTTACCACAGCAGATTTATTCAGGGCCGGAATACATGTTGGCGGATCGCTGCGGTATAACAATTTATCGATGATTGCACAAATAGGTTATTACCTGTATAAAAAATATTATTACGTCACACCCTTTTACAACCGTGTTGGTCTCCGGTATAATCTGGGTGAACATATGTTGCTGAACCTTACGCTTAAGTCGCATATGACTATAGCCGATTTTGTGGAATGGGGCGTGGGATACAGGTGGTGAAATAAAATTTAAATATTAGGATAATTATAAAGTAAAATGGACAAACTCAGGGTGATATTCGGATTGTTAATTATAATTCTGGCTTCATGCGAAGATTCCTTGTATTCCGACGGCGATAAAACCAGAAAAGAAGTTTCGCTGGATTATTTTTACCGGCTCGATATCAATGAAATTTTTGACGTGAGTCTTTTGAGTGATACCATAAATGCGATTGAAATATTTGCAGGGGAAAATATAATTGATCTTATCAGCGCCGATGTTGTTGACAGTGTCCTCAGGCTTAGCTATAATAATAAATGGGGATTTGTACATCCAACACGAAAGATTAAACTTACAGTTCATCATACCAATCTTGTTACGATTAATATTAACGAACCATCGTTTGTCCGAACTTTAAATCCGTTAACGGGATATGTCGGAATTGCTGTTCCTGCCCGGGAAGCAGAAATAGATGTTGAGTTGGATTGTTATCATTTTTTATTTTACACCCACCAAAGCACTTTCGGGGAATATACATTCAGGGGCGCTGCCGGTTTTGCGGTTTTTCTGGGGTACAAAGCTTCAATAATACATGCCGATAGCCTGATAGCCCGGGAAATTTATATTGAACATTTTTCAATCGGTAATTTTTATGTGAATGCTACCGAATCGTTAACCGTAAAATTATTTAATACCGGCAATGTATACTACCGCGGTGAACCTGAAATAATCAATGAAGAACGAAATGCTGAAGGCAGACTGATAAAACTGGAGGATTATTGATGATGTTTAAATTTTTTTCTCATTTTTCTTTGCGCCTTCGCGTGAATCTTTTCCCATTTCCCTTAGCGTCTTAGCGCCTTTGCGTGAATTTCCCTCACATCCCCCTTAGCGACTTAGCGTCTTTGCGTGAATCTTTTCCCATTCCCCCTTAGCGTCTTAGCGCCTTTGCGTGAATTTTCCTCAATCCCCCTTTGCGCCTTAGCGTCTATGCGTGAAATTATCTTACTCCAAGATCCTTTAAAAACACCCCCTCAAATAAGATAGTTGAAAATCTACTAATTATTTTTTATTCCAAATACCGGATGCACTTTAATAATAATTTTCCAGGTTAAGGTTTCTGTAATCCGTAAGCAAAACATCTTTAAAATAAAAATGAAGGATGTCGGTATACACAAATCCTACACGTGCCATTTCTATAGCGCCTTCCTGGCACATACCAATTCCATGGCCATATCCTTTACCTTTAATAAAAATCGTACTGCCATTTTGTACCACAGAAAAAAAAGAAGACTTAAAATCAAAATCTTCCCGGATGGTGCGCAACGGAATTTGAATTTCCCCGGCAGTGTAGAATTTTTCACGAACAGGTTGAGTATATGAAAAATCCTGTAATGAATTTATCACAGTTTTGTTAATACCCTTTGATAACAGATAATTTTTCCATTCATTTAAGGGCAAAGTTTTTTCCCAAACGGCATTTCGGCCGCTGGTACAAAAAGGGTCTTTTACCGAAATAAGATAGGGTAGGGGTTTCTGCCAGTAATTTTCCGATCCGTTGGTTATACCGCCGCAATTCGAATGAAAGGGAGACATAATCAGGTTTGAATCCGCATCAACAAGTACCTGTCCCGCGGTTTCAAGCGTAGCCTGGTAAATCTCATCGTTAAGCTGGCTTTTTCCTTTGTACGCCTGGCAGTGTACTCCGTCACACAAGTTAAATCCGTCCCCGGCATGTTTAAACATGTTGTTTATGGCATAGGTGCGGATCAACACGGCCTGGGCTTTATAATATTCTATTGAAGCTTCCGCGCCGCCTTCGGATTCAATTACCCCGGCAATATATTTTTCCAGGTCGATCTTATTTATAATTTTCAAATGCGCATTTTCAAGATAAAATTCACAATCATCATCATAAGCCCTTGAATTCATTACCGGCGAAACAGGTTTTACCCGGGCCATACTTTCATCAGAAATACCTTCGAACCTAATGGCTTTAAAATTTCCTATAAGCTTCTTTTTATCCCGGAGTATTATTTTCCCGTTCTCAACAGAAATAAAGAAGATGGCCCCTTTTTTGAATATGGAATAAAATTCGTTATCCCCGGTAAATTTATACTGACCCTTTGTTACGGAAAATGTTACTTCATCGAAGTTTGTTCCTTTGAAAATCTGTATCCGCAGGTCCTGGGCATTTGAATTACAAACAGAAAATCCATAAAAAAAGAAAAGCAACAGTATAATCCGGAATTTATTAGACATTATTTATCTGGCTGTTAATTTGTCAGGGTTGAATAAATTTTTTCAGCTACCCGTTCAGATGCTCCGGGTTCACCAACTTTTCCTTCAAGAAGATTGTAATTTTCAAGCATTTGTTGCCGGTAGCCTGTGTTAAATAATATATTGCTGAGTTCATCTGAAATTTTTGCAGCAAGGTTTTCCTGGAAAAATTCTTTTACTACTTCCTTATCCATAATCAGGTTTACCAGGGAAAAATATTTTATACGAACAAGATGTTTCCCGATATGGTAATTAAAAGCGCTGGTTTTGTAAATTACAATCTCAGGTATTTTTAACAATGCAGTTTCAAGGGTGGCCGTACCTGAAGTTACCACCGCAGCCACAGCATTTTGCAATAAAGCATACGTCTGATCATATACAATGAGCACATCAGAACCGGTTAAAAATTTTTGGTACAGTTCTTTGGGCAAAAAGTCCACACCTGCAATAACAAACTGGTAATCCTTAAAATTTTTTATTATAGCCAGCATTTCCGGCAGGCAAAGTTCAATCTCCTGTTTTCTGCTTCCGGCTAATAAAGCAATAATGGGTTTATCAGAAAGTTTGTTTTTGTTAATGAATTTTTTTAACGAAACGGTTCCGGTTTTTTTATCCTGTAAAGCATCCAGAATCGGATTACCGATGTATTCTGCCGTGTAACCGTATTTTTTATAAAAGTCAACTTCAAAAGGAAGAATACAGTACATCTTATCGACATACTGCTTTATTTTTTTCACCCTCGCCCGGTTCCATGCCCATACTTTTGGCGAGATATAATAGAACACCCGGAAACCGTTTTCTTTGGCGAATTTTGCAATGCGAAGGTTAAAACCTGCATAATCGATAAGAATCAGGGCATCGGGTTTATATTCGAGAATATCTTTTTTTACACGTTTAAAATTCCGGCTAATCTTACCAAGACTTGTAAGAATTTCCCATCCTCCCATTACTGCCGTTTCTTTGTAATGTACAGAAAGAGTGCCGGCCGTATTTTTCATTTTGTTTCCGCCAAGAAACCGAAACTCACTTTCCGGGTCGCGCTGCCCAAGCGCTTTGATAAGGTTGGCGCCATGCATGTCACCTGAAGCTTCACCGGCTATAAGATAATATTTCATGAAATTATAGAATAACTTTTAGCAGCAAGATAATAAATGAAAAAATAATGGTGGCAAACAATACGCCTCTGGCCGAATAATATTTATTGGTCCATATAAAAATAAAAAACACTGCCAGATTAGGCACAACACATAAACTCAATAATTTTGGCAATACCTCGGTGGATGTAATAATAAAAAGAAACCTGGAAAATTCAAAAAATCTGAACCGCACCAGGTAAATAATTAAAAAGGCAAACATTGGCAGAATACCTCCGAGTATTAATCCGGTTCCCAGGTTGTCCAGTTTATCTGATATTTGTTTAAACATTTATAAATTCCAGTTTTTTAATTTTTCCAGCGAACTATAACAGGTAAAGTCTATCTGCATGGGAACAATTGACACGTATTGGTTTTCAAGGGCCCATTCATCGGTATCCGTGGCTTCGGGTTCGCTGTTATAAAATTCTCCGGTAAGCCAGTAATAATTTCTTCCCATGGGGTCCGTTCTTTTATCAAATTCCTCTTTCCAGTAGCCTTTGTTCTGCCTGCAAAATTTGTAACCTTTAATTTGCTCCGGGGGCAGATCGGGGATGTTTACATTCAGACAAATATGATCAGGGATGCCGTTAGCCAGCACATGTTCAATAATTTTTTTCGTCACCCTGGATGAGGTTGTAAAATCTGCATTGTGATCAAGATTTAAGAGCGAAAAACCGATGGAAGGGATATCATTGATTAAACCCTCAAGGGCCGCAGCCATGGTTCCGGAATACACAATACTGGTTGAAGAATTGGCGCCGTGGTTAATTCCCGAAATCAGCAGATCGGGTTTCCGTTCCAGAAACTGGTTTAGTCCTAGTTTTACACAGTCTACCGGTGTGCCGTGACAACTGTATTGTACTACCGAATCACTTTCCTCAATTTTAGAAACCCTCAGGGGATATTTTACCGTTATTGCATGCGACATGCCGGATTGGGGTTCTGCCGGGGCAATCACTACTACTTTTCCGAATAAAGAAGCCACTTTTATCAGGGCCTGGATTCCTTTGGCTTTTATGCCATCATCGTTTGTTACTAAAATTAATCTATCGTTTTTCACCAGGGCAAACCAACATTTATAATTACTATTATGAATAAAGTCTACAAAGATATGGATTAAACGAACAGTTACAATACTTGTTGGTGCTTTCTGAATTTATCCCTGAAATGTTTGATAATTGAATTGACTTATACCGGGCGGATTATAATTTTTAGTTATTTTTGTTTCCTTATTATTGATTGTAATTCGAAATTTATTAATACATGAAAATCTCATTAAACTGGCTAAAACAATATACAGATTTAAACCTGCCCGCGGAAAAAATTTCCAGGATTCTTACCGATCTCGGACTGGAAGTTGAAGGAATGGAAACTTTCGAATCCGTTAAGGGCGGAATGTTGGGACTGGTTATTGGTGAAGTATTAACTTGCAGCAAACATCCGAATGCAGATAAACTTACAGTTACCACCGTAGATGTCGGTCAGGAACAACCCCTGCAGATCGTTTGCGGCGCCCCGAATGTAGCCGAAGGCCAGAAGGTAGTAGTAGCAACAGTAGGCGCCCAACTGTTTTTTAACGAGGAATCCATAACCATAAAAAAGACTAAACTCAGGGGTGAATTATCCGAAGGTATGATATGTGCCGAAGATGAAATCGGACTGGGAACCGGTCATGATGGTATTATGGTATTGGAAAAAAACGCAAAACCCGGAACAGCAGCCAAAGAATATTTTAATGTGGAATCGGACACGGTTTTTGAAATAGGCCTTACTCCCAATCGTATTGACGGGGCATCTCATTACGGAACCGCAAGAGACCTTGCCGCCTTCTTTAGCCAGGAGCAAAAGGTGAGATTAGAACTTCCGGATATCAGCTTTTTTGCCGTTGAAAATAATTCATATCCGGTGCAGGTGATCATAGAAAACCCGGATGCCTGCAACCGGTATGCCGGGATCACCCTCACAGGGATTTCAGTAAAACCTTCACCCGAATGGCTGCAAACCCGTTTACGGTCGATAGGATTAAATCCGATCAATAATATAGTAGATATCACCAATTTTGTGCTTCATGAACTTGGACAACCTTTGCATGCATTCGACGCAGATAAAATTCGCGGGAAAAAGATTGTCGTTAAAAACCAGAAGCAGGGGACTAAGTTTACCACCCTGGATGGAGAAGAACATGAACTTTCAGCCGAAGATCTGATGATCTGTGACGGTGAAGGCCCTGTAGCTATTGCCGGGGCATTTGGGGGGTTGGATTCAGGGGTTACCGACAGCACCAAAAATGTGTTTATAGAAAGCGCCTATTTTAACCCGGTGTCAGTCAGGAAAACCGCCCGCCTGCATGGGATCAGTACAGACTCATCTTTTCGGTTCGAACGCGGGGTGGACCCGAATATGACCTTGTTTGCATTAAAACGTGCTGCTTTATTAATGAAGGAACTTGGCGGCGGGACCATAGCTTCAGAAATTGTAGATGTTTATCCGAGGCCCATAAAAGATTTTGAAGTAGCGGTAAGCTATAAAAATATCGACCGGCTGATTGGAAAACATATCCATGAGGACAAGATTAAAAAGATTCTGAACGCTCTTGAAATTAAAATTTTAAAAGAAGACGATAAAAACCTGGTATTAAAAGTTCCGGCATACCGGGTAGATGTTACCCGCGAAGCTGATGTAACAGAAGAAATCCTCCGGATATACGGATATAATAATATTGAAATCCCGGAGCATCTGAATTCAAACCTCGCGTATACCAAAAAGCCCGATAATGAAAAGCTGATGAACCTGGTTTCAGATTTTCTAAGCGCCCGGGGATTTAATGAAATAATGTCGAACTCCCTCACCAAATCGAATTATTATAAATCGCTGGAAACCTATAGACCGGAAAATACCGTTAAAATTTTTAATCCTTTAAGTCATGATCTGGACGGTATGCGGCAAACCTTACTGTTCGGTGGCCTTGAAGCCATAATTTATAATACCAACCGGAGAAATCCCGATCTTATGTTGTATGAGTTCGGAAATTGTTATGCTTTAAATGTCGGGCAATCCGGAAGGAATCCTTTGGATAAATATTCTGAAAACCGTCATCTTGGTTTATTCCTTACCGGGAATAAATCGGAGCCCAACTGGACCACGCGTGAAGAAAAGACAAGTTTTTACCGGTTGAAATCGTATGTGGAAAATATCTTTCAGCGTTTGGGATTGAATATAAATACGCTGGAAACCAGACTTGACAATTTAAAACCTGATATTTTTGAAGAAACTTTCACTTATAGTATCAATAATAAAGTGCTGGCTGAGTTGGGATATGTAAATCCCTCCCGCCTGCAGGAATTTGATATTGCTAACGATGTTTTTTATGCGGATATTTTTTGGGATACCCTTGTATCAGCAACAGAAAATTTGTCCATCCGGTATGAGGAACTTCCCAAATACCCTGAAGTGAGGAGAGACCTTGCTTTATTACTGGACCAGGCAGTAAACTATTCGGAGATAAAAAAACTGGCTTACGAAACCGAAAAAAACCTGCTGAAAAAAATTAATCTTTTTGATGTGTTTCAGGGAAAAAATATTCCTGAGGGAAAAAAATCATATGCTGTAAGTTTTATTCTTCAGGACAAAAATAAAACGCTCTCAGATAAAGAAATCGATAAAATTATGCAACGGTTAATAAGCGTTTATCAGGCTCAGTTACACGCTGAAATACGATAAAATTTGGCCACAATTGAAATCCATAAGGGAGATATTACCACATTAAAAGTGGATGCCATTGTAAATGCTGCAAACAGCACCTTACTGGGCGGTGGCGGTGTGGATGGCGCCATTCACAGGGCGGCAGGTCCCCAGCTTCTTGAAGAGTGCTGTACACTGGGTGGATGTCCTGCCGGCGAAGCTAAAATTACCAAAGCCTATAACCTGCCTGCTTCTTTTGTAATACATACGGCAGGCCCGGTTTGGCATGGCGGGAATAATAATGAAGAGCAACTGCTTAAGAACTGTTATTCTAATTCGTTAAAAGTAGCCGAAGAAAATAAAATTACGTCGATTGCTTTTCCGAATATCAGCACCGGGGTATACAGGTTTCCGAAAGAAAAAGCTGCCCGGATTGCCATTGAAACGGTCAGGTCGTTTTTAGATAAGAATTCATCTTACATTAAAAAGGTAATTTTTGTGGTTTTTGATGAGGATAACGATTCGATTTATAAAAACCTTTTGGATTAATTTCCTGCGGAGGATGTTTTGATCCGAAGTTAATCTGAAAAACCGGAGTTTTATTCATAAGTTGAGATCATAAAACAAGAATAAATTTAAGTATAAGGTCGGGTACTATGATACAAATATTCAAAAGCACATATTGGTTCGGTGAAAAGTTCCTGATTGTCTTATATTTTTTACTTATACTTTCTCTGGAAACCAGTGGACAGTGTTTTGAACGGAATTTTGCATTTAAAGCCGGTGAAAAAATTACATACGATGTTTACTACAACTGGGGCCTGATATGGGTAAATGCGGGTTATGTGGAATTTAATGTAAAGCAGGCTAATTATTTGAACAATAATGTCTATTTTTTTGATGCTATGGGCAGGACCCATAAAGGCTATAACTGGTTTTATAAAGTTGAAGATAATTACCGGTCGTTTCTCGATAAAAAAACCTTACAACCCTTGTGGTTTCATCGCAAGACTTACGAAGGCGGGTATGAAGTAAATAATAAGTATATTTTTGATTATAACAAAAAGAAAATTTTTTCTTTTACAGAAAATTCAGACAAACCTTATAAAGAAGATACATTAAATCTCGATAATTGTATTTTTGATGTACATTCGCTGATCTACCTGGCACGAAATCTTGATTTTTCGGGTATGAAAATAAGAGATACAATTCCGGTAATTTCAATTATCGACAACGAAATTTTCAGCCTGTATATCCGGTATCTTGGTAAGGAACTTTTTGAAACCAGGAACGGGGAGAAGTATAACTGTATTAAGTTTTCGGCGTTGCTGGTGGAGGGTACAATTTTTAAAGGAGGAGAGGACCTTTTTGTCTGGGTTACCGATGATTTGAACAGGGTCCCGGTGCAGGTGGAGGCTAAAATTCTTGTGGGTTCGGTAAAGGCAATTTTATCTTCTGCAACGGGTTTGCGGAATCCTTCAAAAGCAAAGGTTCAATGAAATTATAGGGAATCTAATTTCATATAATAATGAATAAATTAAAAACAGGAATTATAGGGCTATTATTTATTACACATATAGTTGCTGCTCAGCAGGAATATATGGTGTATCAATTTTCAAAACCCGGAGCTCCGGTTCTTTCTGTAGATTTTTGTACAGATGGTTCATTGCTGGCTGCAGGTACCGAAGATAAAATTATCTATGTTCTGAATACGGAAAGCGGGGAGCTGGTGTATACCATAAATAACAACTATTATCCTGTTCGGGATATCCGGTTCACCGATTCGGATATTCTTTATGTAGCATCAGGTCCGGATATTAAAAAAATTAATCCTGAAGGAAATATTCTTCAAACCTGCCAGGGACAAACCACACATATCTGGTCAATAGATATGTCGGGTGATTTGTCTAAAATGATTGCCGGATCGTATAACAAGACGGTAAAAATGTGGGATGTGCAAAGCGGAGACGTAATCAGAATTTTCGAAGGGCATGAAAAAAGTGCACTGGCCGTGGCATTAAGTAATAACGGATTGTTGGCAGCCTCCGGTTCACTCGATCAGTCGGTTAGGATTTGGAATACAAAAACCGGGGAATTAACACAGTTGCTTGAACGACATTCGGATAATATTTACAGCCTGGCCTTTCATCCATCGGATACACTGTTGGCCAGCGCCTCTCGCGATAACACCATACGGCTTTGGAACGTGAATACGGGAGATGTGGTACAATCGTATATCGGACATAATAAAGATGTACTTGATGTTAAATTTACGCCGGATGGGAATTACCTGCTCAGCGGATCACTCGATCAGACCATCAGGCTGTGGGATGTAAAGTCGGGCAAAATGATCTATTCCTTTATTGAACATGAAGACATGATAAACCGTTTAGCGGTGAGCCCTAACGGTAAGTATTTTGCCAGCGTTTCCAATGACCGGTCTCTTATTCTCTGGAAACTCGATAAACGGATATTTGTAGACTATTATTTTTATGATGAAATTGAAGAGGCAAAAGAGCAGCTCGGGGTAAACGCAGTTAAAAACAAGGGAGAATCAAAACAGGAGTATACCATACGAATTGAAAAAGCAAATTTGGAATTGCAGCAGGTGTATGAAACATATTATTTACAATATCTTGAATCACTAAAAACCCGGACCTTTAAAAAACAATAGAATTGTTATGGCAAAAATTAAGAATATAGCCCTGGTAGCTCATGATAACCGCAAAAAAGATCTTATTGAATGGGTGGAGTGGAATTATTCCTTATTGTCGGAGTTTAACCTTACCTGTACCGGTACAACCGGGAAACTTGTAACAGAGGCTATGCAGAAAAAATTAGGTTCAAAATTCAAAAGCACAAAAATTACCCGCTTAAAATCCGGACCATTGGGAGGCGATCAGCAATTGGGTGCGTTGATATCAGAAGGAAAAATTGATATGCTTATTTTTTTGTGGGATCCCATGCAACCGCAACCCCATGATGTAGATGTAAAAGCATTGCTGCGGATTACAGCCTTGTATAATATTCCCACAGCATGTAATCGTTCCACGGCAGATTTTATGATCTCCTCAAGGTTATTAACACACGATTATAAGCCGATTATAAAGGACTATTCAGGGTATATAGCCCGTGACCTGAAGATATAAAAAAAGGGGGATAACCCCCCTTTCAGATTTTGTTATGCCGGATTTATTTTAAATTGCTCAATGCTCTTTTCATCCTGCTCATAGCCTCAATTATCTTATCATCAGAAGTGGCATAAGATATCCTGATACAGGAAGGTTCCCCGAAGGCTTCACCGGGAACAGTTCCGATATGCGCATTTTCAAGCAAATAAATACAAAGGTCGTTTGAAGAGTTGATTACAATAGAATCATTTGCTTTTCCAAAGTAGTAATCTACCTTTGGAAATACATAAAATGCACCTTCAGGCACGGGAGTTTCCAACCCGGGGATTTCTTTCAACAATTTAATAATTAAATCTCTGCGCCTCAGGAAGGCTTTATTATTGTCAGTAACACATTTCTGATCACCGTTAAGGGCAACTACTGCTGCTTTCTGGGCGTTTGTTGTTGGTCCGGTAAGTAACTGGCCCTGAAGTTTTATACAGGCTTTAGCCACCCATAGAGGGGCTCCGATATAACCAATACGCCAGCCGGTCATGGCATATGCTTTCGAAACTCCGTTGATAATTATTACCCGGTCTTTTATGGATTCAAACTGCCCGATCGATTCATGTTTACCAACAAAATTGATATGCTCATAAATTTCATCGGTAATTACATACATATTGGGATTTTTTTCCACGATTTTTGCAATAGCAGCCAGTTCCGATTTGCTATAAACAGCGCCGGTAGGATTTGATGGCGAACAAAGTAATATTGCTTTTGTCTTGGGTGTAATCACGGCTTCTATTTGTTCAGGAGTAACTTTAAAATCGTTTTCCAGTGCGCCGTTAATCACGATGTTAATACCTTCGGCAAGTTTTACCAGTTCTACATAAGTAACCCAGTAGGGGGCAGGAACAATTACTTCGTCGCCTTTATCAATAAGGCTTAAAATAACATTGGCCAGCGAATTTTTTGCACCAACAGAAACAACAATCTGTTCGGGCGAATAATCCAGATTGTTCTCTCTTTTAAATTTGTCGGATATAGCTTGTCTCAGGTCCTGAAAACCTGCAGCAGGCGGATAAAATGACACATTATCATCAATGGCTTTTTTTCCTGCTTCTTTAATATGGTCGGGGGTATTAAAATCGGGTTCCCCAACGCTCAGGTTAATTACATCAATACCTTTGGCTTTTAAGTCTCTTGTTTTCTGGTTCATGGCCATAGTGGCCGACGGTGACAGGCTTTTTAGTCTTTCAGAAAGATGTTCCATATAGTTTAATTATACTTGGTTTACAATTTTTATTTCATCGGATAAAAATAGTCTTTTTCATCAGAATTTATTTAATATTGTAATGCGTAATTATCAATTTTTATTAAGATGGATGTTATTTTAGAAATATTGAAATATATATTGCCGGCGCTAATAGTTTTTGTTACTACTTTTTATCTTGTTAAAAAATACTTTGATAACGAAAATTTAAAAAGGAAACACGATTTCAGGCTCAAGAATCAGGAACAGATTATTCCGTTACGAATTCAAGCCTATGAACGATTAGTGTTGTTTCTGGAAAGAATATCGATTGATAACCTGATCATGAGAGTGAGCAGAAGTGATTATACTGTGAAAAAATTACAAACAGAATTAATTAGTGCTATCCGGCAGGAATATGAACACAACCTTACCCAGCAGCTTTATATTTCGCACGAAGCCTGGGAATTAATCAGAATGGCAAAAGAAAATACAATAAAAACAATAAATCTTTTCGCGGGAGAACTAGAAGATAATTCGCCCGGTATGCAACTGAATAAAGCGCTGCTGGAAAACGTTATTGAGGAAAATGAATCGAATACCAGTAAAGCGCAAAATCTGCTGAAAAAGGAACTGGGAGATATTTATTTTTAAAACAAAATGTCCGGCCTTTTGGTTTGTGCATATTCACAAAAACAAAAAAACCGGACAGTATTGAAAAAAGGATTGTATTTTAAATCAGCTCAATACTTCTTTTTACAAAAGTATCCAAATCTTTACCCTTAAGCATATTATTCGATAACAGGGCCAGATCGATCAGCTGTTTTACCAGTTTATTTTTAGCGGCATAATCCGTGAGAACCTTTTGTTTTTTCTCATTCAGCTCATTGATTTTTTTCTCCAGATCGGCAATCCGGTCTTTATCTTCCTGTTTTATTTCCTCTTCTTTTTTCTTTTCATTCGATTTTTCCAACTTCGATTTATTGTCTTCAAGAGGTTTTATTTTCTCGCGGATTGGAGTAACTTTTGTGCCTGCTTTTTTAATCACGTCTTCTGCAATGCGCGTTACCAAAGGGTGATTGGCATTAACAACCAGGTTGTAACTGTCGGGAAGGTTTCCGTAAAAACTCATGGCTCCACCACCTACAGCAGACATATCCTTCATCCTGCGCATAAATTCAGATTGGGTAATTACTACAGGATTATCAGTTTCGGCCATATTTTCAAACGACACATAATAACTGGCTTTATCAGATAGCTGGCTTTTGAAAATTTCAGAAAGATCTTCTTTCTGTTCTGCAGAGAGTTTAGATTCCCCGGATTCTTTTTTATCAATTAGTTTATCAATAATATCGGCATCCACACGCGTAAACCTCGAATCTTTAAACTTCTGTTCAATATGGTTAATAAAGTGTGTGTCAAGTTGTCCGTCCATTACCAATACATCATATCCTTTTGCTTTTGCAGCTTCAATATAACTGTATTGTTCCTGCTGGTTGGTAGTATATAAATATATCAGTGATTTATTTTTATCGGTCTGGTTTTCTTTTATCAGATTTTCATATTCTTCGAAAGTAAAATATTTGCCATCGGTATTTTTTAACAGGGCAAACTTTTCTGCCTTTTCATAGAATTTTTCTTCCGAAATCATACCATACACGATGAAAAGTTTCAGGTCATCCCATTTTTTCTCGAACTGACTCCGGTCGTTCTTAAAAATTTCATTTAACCTGTCAGCGACTTTTTTAGTAATATGACTGGAAATCTTTTTAACATTTGAATCGCTTTGTAAATAGCTTCGCGAAACATTAAGCGGGATATCAGGAGAGTCAATTACTCCGTGAAGTAATGTTAAAAATTCAGGAACAATACCTTCAACAGAATCCGTTACAAAAACCTGGTTACAGTATAACTGGATTTTATTTTTTTGAATTTCGATGTTGTTCTTGATTTTTGGAAAATATAAGATACCTGTGAGGTTAAACGGATAATCTACATTCAGATGGATGTTAAACAGCGGTTCTTCCGACATGGGATATAAATCACGGTAGAACTTGTTGTAGTCTTCTTCTTTTAATTCAGAAGGCGTACGTGTCCATAAAGGATTGGTGTCGTTAACAATTTTAAGCTTATCCAGCTCCACTTCTTTTCCGTCTTTCCATTCCTTTTCTTTTCCAAATGCAATTTCAACGGGAAGGAAGCGGCAATATTTATTCAGCAGTTCGGTTACCTTATTTTCTTCCAGGAATTCTTTGGAATCATCGTCGATATGCAGAATGATCGTAGTTCCCCGCTCTGTTCTTTCTGCAGGTTCGAGGTTGTATTCCGGGGTTCCGTCGCAGGTCCATTTAATGGCTTCAGATCCTTCTTTAAAAGATTTGGTTATAATTTCCACTTTATCAGACACCATAAAGGAGGAATAAAATCCCAGACCAAAATGTCCGATAATTGCATTCGCCTGATTTTTATATTTTTCAAGAAAATCCTCGGCGCTTGAAAATGCAATCTGGTTAATGTATTTGTCAATTTCTTCAGAAGTCATCCCAATACCGCTGTCCGAAACCGTAATGGTTTTTTTCTTCTTGTCCACATCCACTTTAATTGTAAGATCATTAAGTTCGCCCTTAAACTCACCAATATTGGCCAGTGTTTTTAACTTCTGGGTAGCATCCACAGCATTAGATACAAGTTCCCTGAGGAAAATTTCATGATCGGAATAAAGAAATTTTTTGATTATTGGAAAAATATTCTCAGTAGTTACATCAATTTTGCCCTTTTGCATATTCAATAATTTTTGTATTCAACATTTAATTAATCGGGATTGCGAGTTTCAAAGTATATGCCAAAAGAGATATTCTGACATTACGTCACGGATAAAAAATAACCATGAAAAAATTGGCAGTAAAGAGTATGTTAATTGGTGATATTAATGTTTTTTTGAAGTTGCCAGAAACCATTTTCGAATCGTAAACCATCGTAGGAAAAGTCCGGGCCGTAAAAACGGAATTTACCTTCATAGGAAGGCTGGGAAGGGGACAGGTGATCGAATACTATCATTTTACGTTTAGCGTCATACCTGAGTGACATTGAGGCCCTGGATGAATACTCAAAAATAATTCGCGTTTGTTGCGGTTTTTCGTATTGGAACAACGGGGCCCCAAACTCGGGATTCTCCAGTTCGTTAAAACTTAAGACTTCAATAATTTTTTTGGAAGTAAAAATATCGTTAAAATCAAAACCCAACAGGGTATAATATGTTTTTCCGTCTTTTTTTACAGTTACAATTTCGTAATATAATGCACCCTGCCAGTGTTTATAGTCGAAGATTACCTGATCGGCATTTTCAATAGCTTCAGGATTATTCCGAAGCTGAAAAATCTGATATTTTTTCAGGTTTTTATTATAATACTGAATATAGCCGAAGTAGTTGTGTTTGCCGTTTTCTAAAGGCAGGTTCCATGTATAGATTTTTAACTGGCGGTCATCAGACTCCAGTTTACCTATGTTTTTCAGCGAATCGAAAGGGTAAAAAAATGATTTGTCCAGTTGCAGAACTTTTTCAAAGAGAAACAGAATAGTATCGTTTAATCTCGCTCTTTCTATGGTTGAAGGGGTATTGGGAAGAGCGTTAAACTGCTTTTGGATTTTAATTTCAAACAGGTTAATAGAATCCTGCTGGGCAAACAAATCGAATCCCTGAAAAATTATACATAATCCGGTGATCCACAATAAAAAACTTTTCCTGATACTTTTAAGAAACAAAAGACCGCTCATAGAATAAACTACAATATAAAATAGAAATTTCACTGGTAAAAACAGAAAATCGCCAGAATTATTTTATCATCAGGTTAATATCACCCATTAGTTTGTCTTTGTATGACTTCCCGATAGGTAAGGATTTAGGTCCTTCTTTTGTTTTAATTACTATAGAATTATCTTCAATTACGTTGATACTTGAAGTATTTACGATATACGAGCGGTGAACCCTGGTAAACCGGTTTGAAGGCAGTTTTTGTTCAATAGCCTTCATGGTAAAATGGATGGTATATTTGTCTGTGAATGTATTAAAGATTACATAATTCTCAAGTGCTTCAACCCATAAAATATCTTCATATTTAAGACGAACAAGGGCAGAGTTTTTCTTAATAAAAATTTCATGATCCTTAGGATCAACCTTATTTTTAAATCGGATATTTGCTTTATTTATCGCCTTAAAAAACCTGCTGTAAGAGATGGGTTTGAGAAGGTAATCAACCACATCGTAATTAAACGCATCGAGTGCATACTTGTCTTTTGAAGAAATAATAATGATCTGCGGCGGATTTTGAAGAGTTTCAAGAAAATCAATTCCGCTCATTTCCGGCATTTCAATATCAAGAAAAATTAAATCGATATCTTCGTCTTCAGTAAAAGCGTTAATGGCATCAACAGCATTTTCAAAAGAATTTATCAAGTTAAGTTGTTCAGTTCTTGAAACAAATTCCTCGATTATTTTTCTCGACATCAAATCGTCGTCTATAATAATGCAATTCATATTAGGTTTTTTTCGTCAACAAATGTAAAGCACTCGTCAATAATGCGATCAAATATATAAAAAAATAATATCTAAATATAAAAAAAAGTTGCGTAAATATTAAGTATCTTTTGGATTGTTGTTCATATTTTCGTAAAACTTTTTTTCAAGGAGTCCGGATTTTTTGATAGTTTTCCTCAGCCAATCGAGCTTAATTGTATTAAACTCTTCATCGTTTAATTTCCAATCAATATCAGATACATGTAAACGATGGGTAAGATCGTGTAAAATTATGGCAGCCGATACGGAGATATTCAGGCTTTCTGTAAATCCAAACATTGGGATTTTAAGAAATTCATCCGATAACTCAATGATTTCAGGGGTTAGCCCGTTTAATTCAGTTCCAAAAAGTAAGGCCACTTTCCCTTTACCAAGATCAAAATTTTCGACCATAACATCGTCGGTGTGTGGGGTGGTAGCAACGATACGATAATTGTTTTTTTTCAGGAACTGAACAGCTTTTTTAATGTTATTTTTTCTGGGTTCCTTGTACCTGTATAAATTCAACCATTTTGAAGACCCCATATCCACTTCAGGGCTAATTTCATATTTGTTTCGTTGTTCTATAATATGTACATCCTGAATTCCAAAACAATCGCATGACCGCAGCACTGCACTGGCATTATGAGGTTGGAATATATCCTCGAGAACAACAGTAATATAACGTGTGCGTTTGTTCAACACAGCATTCATTAATGCAGTTCTTCTCGGGGTAACAAACGATTCAAGAAATTGAATCAGGTCTTGCTGCATATTTCTTACAATGAATCAAAAAAAAAGGGAGCATAAACCTGCTCCCTCCAAAATAATTATATATTTTTTATTGTACAGCGTCAGCTAATTCACTACCGGCTTTAAATTTCACAACTTTTTTAGCAGGAATTGTAATTTCTTTTCCAGTCTGAGGGTTTCTACCAGTTCTAGCACTTCTTTTTGCAACCGAGAATGATCCAAAACCTACTAACGCAACTCTATCTCCTTTTTTAAGGGCCTTGGAAGTTGTTGATACGAAGGCATCAAGAGCTTTTTTAGCATCGGCTTTTGTTAAACCAGCATCGCTAGCAATTGCATCAATTAATTGTGCTTTGTTCATGATGATAAATTTTTAGGGTTAGTAATTATATAAAATTAATATTTCGTTAATTCTTATACAAATATAGATTATTTCTTAAGTATCGCAAATTTCAAGGAATCTTTTTATCATTTAATTTTGTATATAAACACCCATGAAATGGGAATTTCAGTAGTATACTCTCAATTTTTTGTAAAAATTTAATAGTCGTAATATAAAACTTACCTTTAAGTAAATTAATAAACAATCAGAAATTCAGACACATAAGGAATAATTGCTACTAAAACGGTGATTATCTGGCAAAAAATAATTAACAATTCAAAAAAATATGGTTAATAACTCACTAAATTTAAAATAATATTTAAGGTACTGCTTTCATTTAAAAAAAAATTATACTTTTGCGGGCGAAAGGAGGAATGGCAGAGTGGTCGAATGCGGCGGTCTTGAAAACCGTTGTACCTTATGGTACCGGGGGTTCGAATCCCTCTTCCTCCGCAAAGGATCAGGTAATTAATAATTGCAGATCAGAATTATTACTGATGGAGGGTTGGCAGGGTTCGAACGGCGAAGCCCTCATGAGTCACAGCGTGACGAATAATCCCTCCTCAATGAAACCGAAAATCGAAAAGCAAAGCGCATTCGATTTTCAAGTTGAATTAGTCCCGAAAGTGTAACGCATCGGGATTACTCCGCAAAAAAGTACTTAGGTATTTAACTAAGTACTTTTTTTATTACTTTTGAAGACCAATGGAGAAATGCCGGAGTGGTCGAACGGGGCAGACTCGAAATCTGTTGTCCGCCCTAGGCGGACCGGGGGTTCGAATCCCTCTTTCTCCGCAGCAAGATTTAAAGAGAAGCCAGGATTAGCTTCTCTTTTTTGTTTGAAATAAAAGCGGATGAGAACAGAAGGGCATAA
>JAFGSZ010000034.1 GCA_016934395.1 Bacteroidales bacterium | reverse complement strand
GCCTAATTTCCGTACCAGCGATTCTATATATTCATTTTGCTGCTGAGTGTTAATTAATTGCTTGTCCATTAATTTAAACTATTAATTTGAAAGGATTTTAACCTATATGTCCTATATATATCCTAAATCAGATAACATACTTATTTCGATTGTTGCGAAAATAAGCTATTTCGCTTTTTAAAAATAAACTTAGTGATAAATTCCATTCCTGTCGAATCAAAAATATTTATCCGACGTATGAACTCTATATATATTATTAAATTTAAAATCGTATGAAAAAGATTTTACTACTTCTTTTAATTCCTGCTCAGTTGTATTGTCAACATTCTATTTTACTCCCGGAAAAACAAGACCGGGAAATAATTATTGAACATTCGGCATTTACAATGTCATACAATACGAATTATGTGTTACCATCATGGGTAGCGTATACCCTTACAAAAGAACAGGTTCTTGGCACATTAACCTTTAAACCAAAATATGTACCCGATCCGAAGATTGTTGGCCGGAAAGCAGACAAAAAGGATTATAAAGGATCGAGCTATATTATGGGGCAACTGGTTCTGGTAGATGATATGAAGCATTCGGAACAAGCCATGGAAGAAAGTTATTATATGTCGAACATTGTACCGCAAAAACTGGCCTTTTACAAATATATGTGGAAAACCCTTACCGATTTTACACATAAGTGGGTTATGGAGGGTAATCAGCTTTACATTGTTGCAGGTCCGATTCTTAGTGATGCTCCGTTTGGAACCATTGGAGAAAATAAAGTGAGCCTGGCAAAAAGATATTACAAAGTGATACTGGACCTCGAATCAAAAAAAGCCATTGGATTTATTTTTAACAACGGAATGTCATCTCAATCCATTACCAATTTTGCACTTTCAGTTGATGAAGTGGAGAAAATAACAGGAATCGATTTTTTTCCTGAACTGGAAGATGAAATTGAGAATTTTGTGGAAAGTTCATTGGATATTTCGAAATGGAATTTTGAACAATAGCTTATTTTGAAATTTTTTTTACTGTTTTATCGATTCTAATTAAATTAAAGATTATCAATTAATGTTACTTTAGCTTTAAAAATGTAATTCTTTATTTGTTCATGTTTTAATATCTCTTTCAAATGTACTATTTGAAGATTCGGAACAAAGAAACCTTAGAACAGGGAATTAAAAGAAATCTTACTGAACAGATCCGTTATGCAAAGCAGATTTTATCCAACATTGCCATAGATCCGGATTATACTATACATGAAATCAGAAAAAATCTGAAACGTATCAGGTCAATTCTCAGGCTAATTGAATTTAGCGTTGGAAGAGTAGTATACACGCGTGAAAATTATTTCTACAGAGATATTGGAAGAATACTTTCCCCTGTCAGGGACAGTAAAGTAAAATATGAGGTAATAGAAATATATAAGGACATATTTTATAGAAGAGTCAGTAAATTTTCTATCGAAAAATTAATAGAATCCTGGCGGTATCAGCATCAACAATATTTGCTAAATACAGACATTAAAAATTTGCAACAAAAAGTGGCTTATTTTTTAAAAAGCGGAGAGCAGCGGTCAAATATAATTATTTATAATAAAAATCGTACTGAAGATTTTTTAAAAGGTTATCAAAAAACATTTTTAAAATGCAAATATGCCATTGAAATAGTCAGTAATTCGCCATCGGCTCTGAATTTTCACGAGCTTAGAAAAAGAATTAAATATTTCTTATACCAATCCCAGCTATTGTCGGGCACCTGGCCGGATTATTTTGACTTTCAAAATAAAATACTAAACGAAACATCAGACTTACTTGGTCATCTGCACGATCTGGAGCTGGTGGCAACTGAAATGGAAACCAGCAACAGCAATTTATTTTCAGTCATTCAAAAGAAAAGATTTATAAACAGAATAAAGGCCTACAATAAAGGCCTTGGAGATTCAGCCCTGAAAAAAATACGGCAAATTTTTGCCGAATCATCAAAAAATTTTATCCAACGAATGGATTCCCATCTTATGCTTTCTATTTAATATAACTGACAATATTTTTCCCGGCAGGTTATTCTCTGAACGATTAGGAGTTGATTTTTTTTGTATTAATATTTTTTTTATTTAAACCCGATATGATTATAATTGTTAATTAATACAAAATTCACTTTTTAATTAATTCTACCAACATGTTCTACCAAATTATTAAACATTTGCACTCCGGCTTTCGATGGCTCGTTATAACTGCATTATTGTTATCAATTATCCTATCAATTTTTAAATTAATAAAAAAGCGTTCATACACCCCGTCAGATCGTATCATTTCAATGATTGCGTCTGAACTTACTCATATACAATTGTTAATAGGTGCTATAGTTTATTTTATAAGCCCAAAGGTTATTTTCAGTACTACCAGTTTTACACACCCGGTAAGCAGGTTTTATCTTGTAGAACATGTTACCGCTATGATCATTGCCATTACGCTGATTACTATTGGATATATTTTGTCGAAAAAAGCGGTTGACGACACAAAAAAGTTCCGACAGATTGTAATATTTTATAGTATTGGATTAATTCTTTTATTAGTATTTATCCCCTGGCCTTTTCAAAATTATGGCGCCTGGTGGTTTTAACAGAATTTGATTTTTAAGCTGGTAAAATAAATTCACCAACCTGTTATAACCAGGTAAAAGTGATTTCAGTAGATTCATGTCCTTTGGCCAAAGATTTGTCGATTGAGTATTTTACATCCTTACTATTTGCCAATTCAAGGGCTCTAATGCACCAACCAGCAATACGGTATTCAAGTCCAATATTAATTTCCGAAAACTCAAGGATAACCAGAGTTGCCGAATTCGGTCCATTTTCATTTACAATTGCCCTGCTGGGTTGATAATAAGTAGTAATTATTCTTGATGCCCGTTGTATCAGAAATTTTGGCGAGGCAATAAGTAAAAACACTTTATAGATTCCCTTTAAAGCTATTTCAGCACTATATTTACCGATTTCTTCCCCTCCTTTTCTCATATCCCCAGAAAAGAACATATCCACAATTTTATCTATCGGATCAAGATATCCCTCTTTTATCGGGAACCAGCCTGATACACTAATTGTATTACGATAGATTTCTCTTGATTTTGATGGTAAAACATTAATCCATTCATTATATTTTAATGGAAACATATCTTTTACAAAGTCGCGGGTTGATTTCAGAGCAGTACCTTTTACTTGCATATTATCGAATTTATTAAAATTTAGAGCACCAAAAATAGGAATCTGTAATCAATTTATTTTTATAAATATGAACAACACTTAAATAGAAGAAATAAACTATAATATTAATTTACTAAAAGAATATAAAAGCCCAAAAGGTGTTGTAGAAATTATGGGATGAAATCCCAATTTATATCCTTTTTTAAGAAGAAGGGCTACTTCGGGATATTTTTTAATAGAAAAATATTTGGATTTAATTCCCAGGTAATAATAAAAAAGGTAACAGAATCCGCTTCCAATCAAGAATATTCCCACAACAAAGGTAAACAGTATGTAAAAATTTACCCCTTGTTTAACTCCATAAAATAAATATACAAGTGTTATAACCAGTGTAATAATTTTAATCATACGCCCGATTGCATGAGCTTTTTGTGATATTTTACTTCTTGGAATCAGTATTTTTTTAAGGGAAGAAGAAACGCTTCCCATTGGCCCGGTACCTCCTTTAATTCCATGAATTGTATGCAGGTTACATATCACCGGTTTACCATCAGCTAAAAAATTCGGATTAAAAAAACAAGGTGTTAAATCCATAATCTATTGAATTTGAAAAATCAATTATAATCGTTGAAATACTCACTGGGGCATAAAATTATTCAAATACTTTAAGGAACCAAAATTTTCATTTCCGGTATAAAACATTTTCATGAAGCATTTTTAACGCAACGAAAAAAACCTGACATTCTCTCCAAAACATGGAAAAGCTTAAAATAAATCAGTAATTTTAGCTTTTATTAAACCCTAAATGCTTAATGACTACTCGACTTGTTTTTCAAAGCCAGTTTTTATTTTTTTTACTATATTTATCAGCATTACCATTAACTTCTTTTTCTCAGGAGACTTTTATTCTCCCCGATTCCACATGCGTAAACGATACAATACAAATAATCAATAATTCCCGGACGGCCAATTCCTATTACTGGAATTTTTGTTCTGGTAACCTTTTATATACCCCGTCAGGTGAAAATATTAATAACCAGGGAAACCTTGATCATCCCGCTTTTATTACAGTGGTTGAAAGTTCCGAAGGATATTTTTCATTTATTACAAACCAGGAGAATGGTACCATTACCCGGAATTTTTTTGGTCAGAGCCTGTTGAATACCCCGGTATCGGTTAATCTCGGTAATTTTAGTAATACTATTCCTGTAAATGTAAAAGGAATTCAGGTTATTAACGATAGCGGCAACTGGTATGCCTTAATTGTTGGCGGTATAGGTGATGCTTCCAGGTTAGTACGGCTTTCTTTCGGAGGTTCGCTTCAAAACCTGCCCACATCCGAAAATCTTGGCAATGTTGGTGATCTGGCATATCCCATCGATCTGTTTGTATTCTTTGACGGAGATTCGTGGATTGGGATTACCACCAATTTTGCAGGAAACAGCATAACCATGTTCGATTTTGGCTATTCACTGGCAAATACACCCCTGGGCAGCAACCTTGGTAATGTGGGTAATATTAACCAACCCACCGGAATCTATCCGGTTAAGGAAAACGATCAGTGGATTGTTTTTGTATCGAACATGAACTCGCATAGCATTTCAAGGTTAAGTTTCGGTACCTCGCTTAAAAATCTCCCCTCGGGTGAAAACTTTGGATATAGTGAATTGCTTGATTCTCCATATGACATCACATTTGTTCAAAATTGTGACAGAATTTTTGGTTTTGTTTTAAACCAGAATAACAACAACATAGTAAGAATGGATTTTGTTAACGGTATTACCAGCCGGCCTGATTATACCTCTGTTGGAAACATAGGAGAACTTTCTCAACCTCAGGGAATTTCTGAAGTTCTCAGGCAAAATGATACTTTACTGATGTTTGTGGCTAATAATGGAAACAATACCTTATCGAGATTATATTTTACGAATTGTGAGGAATCGTCAATCCTTAATTCAACCGCACGCACTCCTCCTCCATTTTCTTATAGTGAGCCCGGTAATTATAATATTTCGCTAATTCTCGATGAAGGTGACCCTACACAGGAAGAAATCTGCAAAAACATAGAAATATACGGTATTCCGGAAAGTGTGCTAAGAGATGATACGGTTATAACTTCCGGACAAATTATGACACTCGATCCCGGAGAAGGATATGCTGATTATATATGGTCTACCGGTGAAACCAGTCAGACAATAGAAGTAGATTTACCCGGAATTTATCAGGTAACCATTACCAATGCCCAGGGATGCACAGCAGTAGATGCTATTGAAGTTCTTATTGAGTTGGGAATCCCCAACTTTTTTACTCCAAACGATGATGGATATAACGACAGATGGGAATGGAGCAAGTTAGCGTTATACCCAAATGCAGTAATACAGATTTTTAATCGTTACGGAAAACTACTTATAACATATAACGGTTCAGATCCTGGATGGGATGGTACATACAGAGGTCAGCCGGTACCAACGGATTCATACTGGTATATTATCGACCTGGGCGATGGTTCTAAAGTACGAACCGGTCACGTTACCATAATCCGTTAAGCATGAAGAAATTTTCTCTTTTTATATTTTTTATCCTAATGTATTTCTTAGGATATACTCAAAATTTTCCTGCATGTAATTTTATACATTTTTCGGAGAATTATGTAAATCCTGCCGTTTCAGGTAAAGATGCCTGTGCTTTTGCCCAGATAACAAATACTAACCAATGGTTAGGAGTAAATGGCGCTCCTGCCACACAATCATTTTTGGGTAGTACACGACTTGAAAAAGCTAAATCCTTAAATAGCTATCATGGAATAAGTGTCCTTGTAAATCATGATAAAAATGCTGATTACAGCACATTTGGAGTGCATGCAGATTATGCATTTCATATGCTTATTCGCAAGGAATCCAATACATATTTATCTTTGGGATTACGATTTTCGTTTGGGCAAGCCATTCTTAATGAAAGTCAATTAGACAGGTCTGTATTTGATCCATTGGTAACCGGAGTCATTCGTTCAGTATGGAATCCTAATGCTTCCACGGGTTTATATATATATAACTCAAAATTTTTTGGCGGATTTTCTGCTTTACAATTGCTTCCTTCAATTTCTAATATATCAGAAAATAATACCAATACATTTGACCGTATGTATTTTCTACAGGCCGGAGTAATAATCCCTGACCGGTCAGAAAATTATACTTTTTTACCGGAAATACGGTTTATTGCAGATGAAAAGATCGACAAGTATCTGGATGTTCAGCTTAAAGCGTTGATAAGAGATAAATTTATGGCCGCTATTGCCTACCGGCATTCAATAGATGTAATACCTGGAACTCCTAATGCAATAATATCTTCGTTAGGATTGAATATTAATAATTTTTATATGACTTATTTTTACAGTTTAGGACTAAGTGGTTTGCAACAACATTTTAATGGTGTACATAACATTTTATTAGGATACCGGATATGTTTTACCAGAAGATCGGCGGTAGATTGCCCGGTATATAATTAACTAGCCACCCGCTTTTTTTGCCTTATAGCCATCAGCGGATAGAAGTTGTATAATTTTATCCCGAAAATCTCCCTGAATTAAAATTTCACCATCTTTTACCGTGCCCCCAACACCACATTTCGATTTGAGATTTTTTCCCAGTTCCTTTAAATCGTCATCAACGCCCACAAAACCAGTGATAAGGGTAACTGCTTTTCCTTTTCGGTGTTTTTTATCAAGGCTTACTTTTAAATTCTGCTGTTGAGGTGGCAGTGTTTCGTGTTGTTTATTTTGTTCTTTATCATAATTAAAATCCGGATTAGTGGAATACACCACCCCTAACCTGTCTTTCCAGTCTTTAGCCATTTTATTACTAATATTTTGTTAAAACATAAAATTTAAGATCTTATTCAAAATGAATGCAAAAATAAAACGTTGAAAACAAATATACATAGTGGCAAACAAAATAATTTTTGAATAAAATTAACCACAAAAAGAATTTAATCGATTATATTCACCTTCAACTTATGAGCATATCGAAATTAAATGATTTTATTTAAATTAGTTAATTTGACATCATAAAATCCAACGTTAAGAATAAATAACTAATAATTAAATTAATCCATATGAAACAGAACTTTTTAAATTTATTTGTTAAAAAATTTATTAACAGCATTATACTTTTTTTCATGACAGCAACAGTTTTTGGCCAGGGTAATATACACGGAATTTTTAGTAATCACAGTGACATAGGCAAGGTGAAATACCCGGGAACAGTAAAATACTCGGATGAAACCAGTATTTATACCATTTCAGGATCAGGTACAAACATGTGGTTTACAGATGATGAATTTCATTTTGTCTGGAAAAAAATGAAAGGGGATTTTATTTTGCGCGCAAATATGGCTTTTCTCAATGAAGGTATTGATCCCCATCGTAAAGCAGGGCTGATAATCCGTGAAAACCTGGAAAGCAATAGTCCGTATGCTGATGCAGTTGTACATGGCGATGGCCTTACTTCCATGCAATATCGTGTAACTCCGGGCGCCAATACGGAACAATTCACAGCTTCGGTTGAAGGTGCCAGTGTACTTCAACTCGAACGTAAAGGCAATATAATTACTGTTTCTGTGGCCCTAAAAGGAAAGCCGTTACAACAGGTGGGTAGTTATGAATTTAATTTCCCTGAAGAAGCTTATATCGGATTATTTGTATGTGCACATAATCCGGATGTGATAGAAGCGGCTGAATTCAGTAATGTTCGCCTTGTGGTGCCTGCATTCGAGGGATTCAAACCTTACCAGGATTATGGTCATAGCCGGCTGGAAATTCTGGAAGTGGAAACAGGATTGCGTAAGGTAATCTATAGTACTGAAGATCCTATAGAAGCTCCAAACTGGTCGAGAGACGGAACGTATTTAATTTATAACAGCAAGGGATTATTATTTAAAATTGCTGCCAACGGAGGAGAACCAAAGCAGATTCCAACAGATTTTGCCATTCGTAATAATAACGATCATGGAATATCTTTTGATGGGAAAAAACTTGCAATCAGCCACCATGCTGAAGACCGACCTGAAGGAAACAATTCAACGGTATATGTATTACCTATTGAAGGGGGTACACCAAAAGAAATGACCTCTAAAAGTCCTTCCTACTGGCATGGCTGGTCTCCTGACGACCAATGGCTGGTTTATACCGGAGGAAGAGACGGACAATATGATATTTACAAAATATCTATAAACGGCGGTGAAGAAATTCGCCTTACAGAAGCAGACGCTTTGGATGACGGACCTGAATTTTCACCCGATGGTAAATTTATTTATTTCAATTCGAGCCGTTCCGGTAAGATGCAAATATGGAGAATGAATCCGGATGGCAGCAACCAGGAGCAAATTACAAAAGATGAATTCAACAATTGGTTTGCCCACCCTTCCCCGGACGGAAAACAAATAATCATCCTCTCTTATCCTGAAGATATTAAAGCTGATGACCATCCGCATTACAAACATGTAATGCTCAGGTTACTTTCTCCGGATGGCGCTGAACCAGTGGTAAAAGCCTATATTTATGGAGGACAGGGTACAATTAATGTACCTTCATGGTCGCCTGATAGTAAAAAGGTAGCCTTTGTAAGCTATACTTTCGGGAAACCGTAAAAAACGAAATTTTACGCATCCGGTTGTGGATAAGGACAATCAGTAATCTCTTTTTTCAAATGATTCGTTGTCCTTATCCTCAATTCTTTTTACAATTAAGTAAATCAGGATTACAATTACAGCAATTATAGCAATTGCATATAATCCACCGAAAAACAGTATTCCCATATACTATTTAATTTT
>JAFGSZ010000033.1 GCA_016934395.1 Bacteroidales bacterium | reverse complement strand
GGTGTAGTAGATATTGATTTCTTCCTTTTTAGGGTAGCTAAAATTTATGCTTAAATATTAAAATCAACCCGAATGTTCATCTGATCCAATTCTTTTTCACCCATAAGTTAATATCCAAATTTTCAAATATTGTGAAATGGAAAAAATATACAGGCTTAAACTCCTATAATAATTATCAAGTTTAAAACTTATAACTATAACTCACCGAAGGCATGATCGGGAAATAGGTAAATGAAAACAATTTCGGTTCACCTGTGCTGTTTTTGGCAACATACAGATAATACGGGTTGTACTGGTTATATGCGTTATACAAACCTACCGACCATGTCCTTACCCCCTTATCCAGATTCTTTACAAAATTAAAACTGAAATCGAGCCTGTGGTATGCGGGCATACGGAACGAATTCCGCTCGCCATAATAATATACCTCACCATAAGTACCGAAAACATTATCTTCAGAACTGAATTGTTGTGTGTTTACCAAATATTTATACTGGGGCAGGGTACATGCTTCGCCCGACATGAAAATCCAGTTTGCCGATAAATTTATTCGGTCGTTAAATTTGTGGTTCACCACTATTGAAAGTTCATGTCTTCTGTCGTACCTGAACGGGAACCAGTTCCCGTCATTTATACCGTCGAACCTTCTGCTGTTTTTTGATAAAGTGTACGATACCCATCCTGTTGTTTTTCCTGTTTTTTTCTCAAATAAGAACTCAGCCCCGTAAGCAAGCCCCTGTCCGCCAGTTTCAACTTTATCGGCCCAGTCGGAAGCCCCGCCGATAAACGAAGTCCCACTTTTTAGTTCAACCATGTTTTCAAAATTTTTGTAAAATAAATCAACAGAAAACTCATAGTTGTTTTTATCCCTGAAATTATGAAAATAGCCCAGGGTTATTTGCCCCGATGTTTCAGGGGGGATATTTAATGTTGATGGCAACCAGTAGTCGTTGGGCATGGCCTGGTCGCTGGTTGAGATCAAATGAACAAACTGGGTCATTCGGGTATATGAAAACTTTAACGAAGAAGCTAATGAAAGTTTATAATTTCCCGAAAGCCGGGGTTCAAGGAATAATTTAGGCTTCCCCGGAATTAAATAGGATGTTGCCCTTAGCCCAATATCGATCATCAATTTTTTAGATACGCGATAATTATCGGAAAAATATAACGCGATTTCAGGGACCGTTGCGTTGTTTGCGCCCCAGACAGAATCCTTCAATTCCACACCGTTTTCTTCCCATAAAGTTGAATTGTTTGAGGGCTCAAACTGGTGGACAGGTGCATTGAGCCCAAAACAAAAAGAATGTTCCCTGCTTACAAAATATTCAAAATCGGCTATGAACAGGATATCGGTTAACGATGTTAAACGGATACTCCGCTGGCTTTCATTGTTCCCACCTTTCTCATCAACAGATATCTTGTTGTCGATTTTATATTTGTAATTTGTTACACCCAGGGTAAAATTTGAAAAAACCTTGCCAGAAAAAACATGGTTAAGGCGGAATGATGCCATTGTATTCCCCCATGAATTTGAATAGTTGCTTTTTGAAATATAGGTTGCACCGTCTGAAGCCCCATCGCTCCTCGATGACCTGAACAACTGGTCTTCTCCCTTGTAAAAGCTGAAGTAAAGCCTGGTTTGGTCGTTAATTTTCAGGTTATACTTCGCATTTAGGTCCCAAAGGTTAAAACCCCCGTCGGACTCTCTGTCAGTGTTTAAATAGTTATAGGCTGAGACAAGTAAATCGAAAACAGTCCTCCTCGCCGCAAATATAAATGAAGATTTATCCTTTTTTAAAGGCCCTTCATAAGATAATTTGCTGGTTAGGGTCCCTATAGATATATCCCCTTCAAAATTTTGCATGTTTCCGTTTTTCATTCTCACATCGAGGATCGACGACAACCTCCCGCCAAATTTCGCGGGAAACCCTCCTTTATGCAACTTTATATAATTTATTGAAACAGGATTAAATATTGAAATAAAACCGCCAATATGGTTTGCATTGTAAATGGTCATCCCATCGAGCAGGATCAGGTTCTGGTCATTCGAACCGCCCCGTACGATAAGCCCACCCGTGCCTTCTTTCCCGCTTTGCACGCCTGGCATAAGCTGGATTGCCCTTGCCAGGTCATTTTCCCCCATCAGGCTGGGCAGTTTACTTACCATGGAAGGATCCATTTGCAAAATCCCTGTTTCTGCCCTGTCGAGGTACCCAACCCTATAACCGGTCGTGACGGTTATTTCATCAATCTGTAACCCTTTTTCCAACCTGAAGTTGATTACAGTGTCCATCATGGTTTTTACATTAACAGTTTGGGAAGCATAACCCACGAACCTGCACTCGATAAATAAATCGTTTATGCAATCAGATTTTATTGAATAATAACCGTAAACGTTGGCCAAAACGCCTGTGTGCTTTTGCTGATTAATAATGGTCGCATTAATCAGCGGCTCACCTGTTGCAGCATCGGTCACAAAACCCGAAATGGTTATTTTTTCCTGTGCTGTTAATAAAAATGGCTGGATCAAAATGATCAGGAAAATGGCTCTTTTAATCATTCGATGTTAATTTAAGGGATAAAAATCCTGGGTATAAGCAACAAAAATCCCCAGGCCGTTTTCAATATTGCTAAACATGTCCTGCGGCTCGCCAATTAATGGGATATATATCCAGTCGTCAATTTTTGAACTGTCGTTTTTAAAAAACTGGTGTTTCCCCCAAGAAGCCCGGTATTCATAGTACGATTTGCTCACGGTGCGCAATACAGCGCCATGTAAATTATTTATTAACGGGACGACAGGCGACGAGAATGTACCTCCCCCGGTAAACCCATTCATCATCTTCATGTAAATAGTGTACCCATCAGTTGACATCCCGGCATCGTTAAACAAATAAGTATAAAAATTATAATTTGTAGTCCCCGAAGATTCAACTACAGGGTCGATACTTTCGGCCAATGCTTCAAAATAAATATTCCAGCAACTATCATTTTTTTTGAATTGTTCGATAAAGAACAGCTCATAATAATTTATTTTACCGGATTGTTTTTCAAAGGTTACCGTGAAATCGTTATGATAGTCGCCAAATTCATCGATAGTTGTACTTTCTTCAAGGGTGGCATGTGTAATTTCCGTAACGAACGGCACGGTATCACAAGCATAAACTGTTGGGTAATTTTCGGCTTCAACTGTTAAATGGTATATTCTCCCGGGTATTGCAGAAATCTTTGACCTGTAGTCCCCACCTGATTGAAACCTTAATGTATCGGTTTGCCCGCCTGTTTCATTCAGTATGACCAAAGCATTTTCAATAAAAACAAACGAGGTATCCAGAATGCTTTGCAAGCCCGACACATTAACCACAACCGGATGGTTTGCCTGTAGAACAGAGTTAACGACCAATTTTGGTGGCACATCACTTAATCTGTAATCAAGCTCTTTTATGCACGAGACTAACAATAAAAAAGTTAATAAAATCAACGTTTTAAATTTCATTTGATTAAAAAAATAGGTACTCATAAGACTCACAAAACTTCTCAAGTCGTAAAGAATTAAAAGAATCATACTCATTTAAAAAATTAAATCGCCACATACACTTATACTTTATGCATGTGGCGATTTACTTAATTTACCATTGAAAGGTAAATGAATACCCATCAATTGTTATTGTGATATTGGCATTGTAAACCATAATTGGCCTGGCCCACCAATATCCCCCGCTACCATCAGTGAAATGGTGAACACCATCAGGAGATACTGGTTGTTGAATCCAATTATTTGCCGAAACTTCAATATCTACTGGCGAACTTGGATAAGAACTATTTAAGTCATTATATCCATATGAAATATTTGTAGAATAATAACCGCATAAACATTCGTCATTTAATGCCGGATCATCATAATTCCAAGAAGCGTGTTTATATGTATAATACCCTTCTAATTCAATTGCTGGCCTAAAACTACTAGTATAAATAAAATTCCCCCAGAAATTTCGTTTCTGAGCATAAGCTTTCAAAATGAAATCACAATATACTAAATTTGAACAAGTAGAGTAAGCTGCCCCTCCTTCATACAAATGTGATGAGCCTTCAATTTCTGCCCAAACTTTTTTCATTTTTGTTCCAAATATATTTGGAGCATAATAAATTGCACTTTTTACTTCAGACCAATCATATGGATCCGATGATTTCAAATTATTAGTGCTATTAACTTTTGATTTTAACAAAATAAATTCTTCATTAATATAATCATTATTAAACAAATTATTACAATCTAAATAAACCTTTTCCTCCGATTCATCAACACTTATAACATTATCTCCTATTATCAATTTTCCTCCAAGATTTAAAAAATCTGCATATTTTTTATCAACAAGATTAATATCAAAGTATTTATTTCCGTCAGAAATAACTTCTTTAATTATCCCTCTTTCCAGAGCATTTTTGTAAATTTCAGAATGAACTTGCGGCTGAGAGCGGTAAAAGTGCTGTTCTGATTCAGGCAGACTAAAATAATAATCTGAAATCGAATCTTCATTTTGGATTACTTTATAAAAAACCTGTCCATAAGTTTCAACACCATATTTTTCAAACCACTTGATTTTATCATTCAAATTTAAGCTGTTGACAGTTGAAATCATCTTATTAATATGATCGTATGATTGAAAAACAAACATATTATTTTCAGCATAGACCTCATTTACTTCGACCAAATCATTAGTATTAATATCCTCTTGATTACATGATACAAGAAATACAATGAATACAATAAAAAAATATAAGTAATAATTTTTCATAATCATTAAATTTGCAATCGGATAAAGAGCTAGTTCCTCTCTATCCGAGTTAATTTTTAAATTAATTTGTTTAAGGCAGCATGTGTTTGGTTTTCCGGGCCGTGC
>JAFGSZ010000032.1 GCA_016934395.1 Bacteroidales bacterium | reverse complement strand
ATAGTAAAAACAGTAAAATCTGTTAAAATTTAGTTAGCAATAGTTGGGTTAGGAAAAGGCCGTTGAAATTATTTCACGGCCTTTTTTTTATTTGGTAAACAACAATTCGCGATATTTTGGCAATGGCCATATTTCATCGTCAATAACCAATTCGAGTTTATCAATATGGTACCGTATTTCATCAAGATACGGAAAAATCATTTTTGCATATTGATCCGCCATTTCACGGGTGCTTTCAATTTTATTGGCTACTTTCCTGGCTTCTATCATATCGTGCACCTTTGCTTTAATAATGGTAACATGGTCTGAAATATCCTTAATAAGATCAAGTCTGCCACCCGCAAGCGTTTTATACTCATTCTGGCCGAATAAATCTTTTAATCCTTTTACATTTTCAATAAGCATAGTCTGGTATTTCACTGCAGTGGGAATAACATGATTCAATGCCAAATCTCCAATTACACGGGCTTCAATCTGCACTTTTTTTATGTAGTTTTCAAGCCTTACTTCGGTTCTGGCTTCCAGTTCTTTTTCACTGAATATTTTCTGGGATTTAAACAGCGCCCTTGATGATTTTGAAAGATAGGCATCGAGTGCATCAGGTACACTGGTAATGTTTGTTAATCCTCTTTTAACTGCTTCAATTACCCATTCTTCACTATAATTATTGCCCTCAAAACGTACAGGCTTTGAGTCGGTAATGTACTTACGGATAACCTGCAGAATGGCCTCGTCTTTTTTAATTCCCTTATTTATTAAGGCATTCACTTCCCTGTTAAATGCCGTAAGTTGTTCGGCAACTGCAGTGTTCAATGCCATCATCGGTGAAGCACAATTGGTTGCACTTCCAACTGCCCTGAACTCAAACCTGTTTCCGGTAAATGCAAAAGGAGAGGTTCTGTTCCTGTCTGTATTATCCAGCAGTATTTCAGGAATTTTACCTATATCCAGTTTCAGCTCTGTTTTTTCATCCGGAGTCATTTTCCTGCTGGTAACCCTTTTTTCCAATTCATCAAGCATTTCGGTAACACGATTGCCGATAAAAACAGACATAATTGCAGGAGGCGCTTCATTGGCACCCAACCTGTGTGTGTTCCCTGCCGTGGAAATACTTGCGCGAAGCAAATCCTGATGTTTGTAAACCGCTTTTATGGTATTTACTAAAAATGCCAGAAATTGTAAATTTGTTTTTGGTTTATTCCCGGGAGATAAAAGGTTAACTCCGGTATTCGTCATTAGCGACCAGTTGTTATGTTTTCCGGAACCATTAATTCCTTTAAAAGGCTTTTCATGAAATAAAACCATAAAAGCATGCCGCTTGGCAATTTTTTTCATAATATCCATCAACAATAAATTATGGTCGACCGCCAAATTGCATTCTTCAAAAAGCGGAGCCACTTCATATTGATTAGGGGCAACCTCATTATGCCTGGTTTTTAAAGGTATACCCAGTTTGTAGCATTCATATTCAAATTCGTGCATAAAATTTGTAATCCTTTCGGGAATTGACCCAAAATAATGATCTTCAAGTTGCTGGTCTTTTGCCGAAGCATGCCCCATTAATGTTCTTTCTGTTAACATAAGATCCGGGCGTGCATAGTACAGCGCTTCGTCTATTAAAAAATATTCCTGTTCGCAGCCAAGAGTTGCTAACACTTTTGTAACATTCTTATCAAAATGCTGACAGAGTTCAACTGCGGCTTTATCAATCGCCTGCAGCGCTTTTAACAATGGCGTTTTATGGTCTAACGCTTCTCCTGTATATGAAACAAAAATAGTTGGTATGCTCAGCGTCTTCCCAACAATAAATGCAGGAGATGAAGGATCCCAGGCCGTGTATCCGCGGGCTTCGAATGTATTTCTTAATCCGCCACTTGGAAAACTTGATGCATCAGGTTCACGCTGTGCCAGATATTCACCGGAAAAATTTTCAACAACTCCCTCAAAATTGCTCTTTTCAATAAATGCATCATGTTTTTCCGCTGTTCCGTCTGTAAGCGGATGAAACCAGTGTGTATAATGTGTGGCTCCACGTTCAATGGCCCAGGATTTCATTCCAACGGCCACTTTATCCGCCAGTTTTCTGTCGATCTTTGTTCCTTTTTCGATGCTTTCCATTACACTGTCGAAGGTATCTTTAGACAGGTATTCCTGCATTTTTTCCCTGTTAAAAACATTAACTGCAAAATATTCTGAAGTTTTTTTATTTGGAATATGAATTTCTCTCGGTGTTCGTGAGAATACTTCATCAAGTGCTTTAAATCGTATTACTGCCATGAATTTTGATTTTTAAAATTTAATACTAAAGTATTAAAAAAATAGGTTTTATGCTTCTTAAGCCCTTACTATTTATAAGTAATTTTATATTATTCTTATAAATCGATTACAGGCTCACCTGTTTTTGAGGATGTAATTTACAATCTGAAAATTTTGGACGAATTAAAAAAAATGCTTATGCTGTAAAATATTTATAAAACCAGGGTATCGTTTCTATACCTTTATAAAAATTATAAAGCGGAAAATTTTCATTTGGTGAATGGATGGCATCCGAGTCAAGGCCAAAACCCATAAGAATGGATTTTACTCCCAACACCTGTTCAAAATCTGCTACAACAGGAATACTCCCTCCACTGCGGATGGGTACAGGTACTTTACCAAAAGTTTTCTCTAATGCTTTACTTGCTGCGTGATAAGCTTTACTATCCAGGGGTGCGAGGTATCCTTCTCCCCCGTGCAGACTTCTAACGTTTACCTTAACTCCTTTTGGAGCTAAAGATTTAAAATACTCTGTAAAGATTTTATCAATATTCATCGAATTTTGATTGGGAACTAACCGCATGGATATTTTAGCATGAGCGCTTGATGGAATAATAGTTTTTGCTCCTTCCCCGGTATATCCTCCCCATATCCCGTTTACATCCAGGGATGGCCGCAATCCTATATGCTCCAGGGTAGTATACCCTTTTTCACCGCCAATTTCATCCACATCTATCGATTTTTTAAAGGTTTCGGAATTAAACGGCGCTCTCGATAACTGCTTTCGCTCTTCCTCATCCACTAAAATTATATCGTCGTAAAATCCGGGGATTAAAACGCTGTTATTATTATCGGTAAGGGAAGCAATCATTTTTGTAAGCACATTCACCGGATTAATAACCGCTCCTCCATAAAGACCGGAATGCAGATCCCTGTTGGGTCCGGTTACATCAACTTCAAGATAACTTATCCCCCTGAGACCAACAGTAATTGAGGGTGTATCCTGCGCAATCATTGTAGTATCCGAAATCAGGATAATATCTGATTTCAGCAATTCTTTATGCTGTTTGCAAAATTCTTTAAGGCTGGGCGAACCTATCTCTTCTTCTCCTTCAATAATAAATTTAACATTACACGACAACTGATTGGTCTTAACCAGGTATTCGAAGGCTTTAACATGCATGTACAATTGTCCTTTATCATCATCAGCTCCCCTGCCAAAAATTTTATTTTCTTTAATTACAGGTTCAAACGGATCGGAATTCCACAATTCCACAGGGTCTGCCGGCTGTACATCATAATGTCCATAGACCATTACGGTAGGAAGACTTGTATTAATTATTTTTTCAGCATAAAGAACCGGGATTCCTTTTGTAGGCATTATTTCAGCATGATCAACACCGGCATCCATTAACCGGTCTTTAAGAAATTCGGCAGCAGCTTTCATGTCTTTTTTATGCCCGGGATTGGCGCTGACCGAAGGTATACGGAGTAACCCACACAGCTCATCGAGAAAGCGCTGTTGATGAAGTTCGATATATTCTTTAATTTCCATCGGGATGTGGTGTATTATTCAATTTTACTGAGGCAATGTTAAGATGTTTATACCAGTCTGATCCAAATTTACGGACCAGTGCATCTTTTACAAACTGAAATACCGGCATTTTAATTTCTTCGCCTAAAATTCGGGCAGGATTACAAATATCCCATTTATCATAATTTACAGCAACAAATCCGTTCAGCCGCTTTACCCTTACAGGATAAAGATGACATGACACAGGTTTTTGAAATTTAATCGCACCATCAAAATAGGCCTTTTCAATGCCGCATTTGGCTATCCCTTCTTCAAAAATTACATAGGCACATTCTTTCCCTTCAATTAATGGAGTTACATTATCGTTGTCGGAGTCCATCACATGGGGGCCCTGTTCTTCGATGGCTTTTATTCCTTCCGGACGAAGGTATTTTTTTATTATCGGGAATATGGTTTCCAGAATTTCCAACTCTTCATGTTCAAGCGGGGCCCCGGAATCACCCTGTACACAGCAGGCTCCTTTGCATTTTGAGAGATCGCATGTAAATTTTTTGTCCATCAGGTCCCTGCTTATTAATGTATCTTTTATCTGCAACATATCTATCCTCCTGCCTAATCTGCTTTTTTATAATTTTCAAACCTTAGTGTAATTAACATATTTTTCAACCGTTTATAATTAATATCCAGCTTACAAGATTTTTTATTAAAATTCAGGCTTATTTTATCAGGCTGACATTTAATTCCTTACCCTGAGCCAGTAAATTTAACCGAAGCAAAGATTCTACATAATAGTAATCGGCATAAATTATAGGCACATTAACCTCACTGTGTACCATAAAATGCCCCACACTGTGTTTTAAAATAAAATAATTGTTGGTTTTTATTTTTGCCCTGTAAGCGCTTTTACTTAATGCTTCTGTTATATTTTTTGCCAGCGAAATATATTTTTCATTATGCATATACGTTCCGAACTCAATAAGGGCTGAAGCAAATATTGCTGTAGCAGAAGCATCTTTAACATAAATTAAAGTATCCGGGGCATTAAAATCCCACGGAAGAATAAAATCATCAGGCATGTGATCGATAAAATATCCGGCAATCTGATCTGCCTGTTTTAAATAAGCGCTGTCTCCGGTATAACGAAAACACATGGTAAACCCATAAAATCCCCAGGCTTGTCCGCGTGCCCAGGTTGTAGAATCAGCATAACCCTGATGTGTAAATTTTTTAATTACTTCACCTGTCACAGTATCATAATCCACCACATGAAATGTTCCGAAATCTTCACGATACTGATTTTTTTTGGTTGTATTGGCATGTGAAACGGCAATTTGTTTATAGGTTTCGTCTCCGGATATCTTCCAGGCTTCAAACAATAATTCCAGGTTCATCATGTTATCGATGATTACAGGAAACGTCCAGTTTTCTTCCCCAAAGTCCCAGCTTTTTATGCAGCCTGTATTCGGATTATACCGGCTGGCCAGGCTGTTGGCTGCATCCAGCATTACCTCTTTATAGTTTTTTTTACCAGTAATACGATAAGCTTTTCCAAAAGAGTTGTTAAAAATAAAGCCCAGATCGTGGGTAGTACTATCAAAGCGATGGTTTATAAACAAATCTTGTGCGTAAATGGCGCCCTGCTGCCACAATGAATCCCCGGTATGCTGATAGAGCATCCAGCAGATGCCCGGCCAGAACCCTTCGGTCCAGTCGAGACCCGAATCCGGTTGTATCCAGCGGGTATTATCATCGGGATTAACTGATCGGGGAATGGCATGTTGGTTTTCTGCTTCGGTAAGCATAAAGGCGGACTGTTGTGCTACCTCTGTTAATATTGAAGTTGTGTTAAATTCCTGTTTTTTACAGCCTGTAAAAGCTAACAAACAGATCAGAATACCGGGAAAAATTTTTTTCATAAAGATCAGACTTTGTTAAGGTGTTGCAAATTTAGTTTTTTATATTATATCGGCAGGTAAAATTGCAGTTGATATTTATCCGAATGAAACATTGATTTTATAAAGAACGGTTTTAAAAAAATGAATTCAATTAAGGAATAAAATTTATAATTCCTCTGAGCGGAACATTTACTTTCAGCCATCAATTTTTAATATCTTTGCGGTAATTAAAACGAAATTATAATTAAGGAGGATTATTACCCATGTCTGATTCTGTACCAAAATTCACGCAGCAGCCGGCCCGGAAAATAAAGGAGGGATTATTTCGAAGTTTTATCTATGCGGACAACCTGATGGTAGCCATTATCGACTTTACCAACGGCCCGTGGGAAAAGCCGGAGCCCTTTCACTCGCATCCGCACGAACAGGCTACTTATGTAGCACAGGGAGAACTAATTTTCTATTGTGAAGGCAGGGAAGATCAGCATTTAAAAGAGGGTGATATGTTCGCTGTTCCTTCCGGGAAAAAACATACAGTAAAAATACTCACAGAACGGGTACGACTAATAGACAGTTTTAACCCGATCCGTGAGGATTTTCTTACATAATACGTTTAACCTGCAAAAATTTAGTGGTTGACTTAACAGGAACGGTAACCATCCATATTAATAAAATCTACAGCATATTTTTTATTGTTATAAAGGGTAATGTTTGCTCCCAGCGCCGAAAATGTTGGAGTAACATCCATAATCTCTATTTTTTTAACCGGAGATAATTCCTCTTCGGTCCATTCGCTGTCGTCCATTTTATGCAGCATCACCGTAATCATTAATTCCATGGCGGGATTCTTTTTCGTTCTTTTTTTAGAAGCATACAATACTGTACTTTCATCGGCTTCAGCGTTTCGTCCCTTGTGCACAAGACTGGCAACTTTATCCCAGCCATTATAGGTAATTAACGTCACTCTTCTTCCCGGAATGGAAGCAGTAATAACCTTTTTAAAACTATCTGCAAAATGGTGAATTTCTGCTTTTTTACCGTTTACATGCGGTAAACCATAGTGCCCGAGTGTTAATTCGTATTCAAACGCCAAACGGGAGCGGTCTACCCTGATCACGCCTCCCGGAATAACTATTTCAGCAAGGTCAATAATATAACCTACACCGTTATTGGGAGGTTTTCGCATAATGGCCTGCCTGTATATAATATCTTCACGCACACCATTATAAAGCATGCTTTGTGATGTGGTAAATGCTGAATTTTTTTCAGAATCGTTTTGAACTGTCAATCCGGTAAGGTAAAAATTGATATCATCGCCTCTTACATCCCGCGGATCGAGGCTGCGAAAACTATATTCCATTGAAGTGCCGCCTTGCGGATTATGGTCTTCCCATGGAAAATGTGTGTTATAGGCCAGTTTGGAATAATTATGGTCATCGTAGTAAACCTTTCCCGGTACTATTTCTGATGTACCGGTTTTACCATGATTTACCAAAACCAGTCCTGGTTTTTCAAGCACCTCCGAATGTGAGTTGTTTCCGAGTTTTTCCCATATACCGTCATTTTCTTTAGCTGTCCAGAATGGCGAATCATCGGGCAGGGCGAGACAAATAAACGGTAAAAACATAATAAAAGGACTTCCCGAACAACTGTAATTTTGCAAAACATATTCTGCATGCCTGTAAAATCCAAGGCTTGGAATATCGTTTTCAAAAAAATCTTCGCGTGTAACAAACTGGAGTAATGATCCTGAACAAAGCCTTCTGGCCCATCCCGGATCAAGAGGCGATTTATCTTTCAGCATAAACGAAACCGGAAATCCCCCGGAGATCCAGGTCCTGTATGTGATACTCCTTGCCCACATATTTACATAACCGTCCCTGGCAAAAAAATTGGTGTAGGTTTTCATTAATTCCTGTGCGGATTTTTCGATGGTAGCGGCAATCTGAGGATAATATTCATCGCCGAATGCCCTGTTCCAGATGGTTCCATAAACAACAAACAGGCTTATGGTGTAATAATTATAGGTTTGTTCAAGATACCAGCCGTTGCCCGAATGATAGGATGCTACCCATAAAAGGTGGCTTTTCAGCAGTTCATCATCAATTTCATATCCGTATTTTTTAAGGAAAGAAAGTGTAACGATGTTAAAAATCCTCCAGTTGTTTTGTGTTGTTCTGTGATGTCCCCATTTTGAGATGGTGACAGCCATTTCGTCTTTTTGTTTTTGGGTATAGCCTGTCCAGAGTATTTCAGGCATAAGCAGCAGGGTTTTAAATAAACCACCAAACTCGCAGGTAAACTGATAAGTAGAGTCCGGCAAATCTTCCGGCATGGGTAATGAATTTGCATGTCCGGGGGTAAATGCATTATAAAAGTGTAAACTATAATACTCCTTAAGGCTGATATTATTAATTTTTATTTCCGGATCCACATGGATAAGCGGCCCGGCAATTGTGAAGGTGCGTTCCAATGCCTCAAATTCTGCTGACCGGTAACGCCAGTCAGGAGCATTTGGTTGCGGATAGGTTTTACCCGGAACAATTGGAAAAGAAATTGGATCTTCGGGTGACTTAACATGTTTAAAGGCCCTTTCCAATAAATATTTTGCCAATTCAATGTAATGTTTTTTTGTCATTCCTGTTTGTGGACTTAATGTAAAGTCCGGATTATCAACCTCAAAAGCTTTTTTCATTTTATCTTATCTCTTTATAAAAAAATTAAAATCTATTACGTTTATAAATAAACACATATTAATTTAAAATTGTTAGAAAGCTCCATTAAATAACACATATTTATACTAGCCAGAACGTGAATTATAATCTGGTTTTTATAAGTTTAAATCCTCAGGAATCCGGATGTTTTTTCTAATTCTTCAATTTAACCATTGAAAAAAGAAGCCCCGTTATATCGCTCAAGCGAATGTAATCCCTCTCAGAAGCCTTACTAATTAGTTATATCCCGTCATTTAAAAAATCTTTTATTACAAATGTGGCTTAAAATCAGCAATAAGAGGTTTGGAAAGGAATAGTGAAGTCTAATTGTTATGTATGTACGCTTATCTATCCTTTCAACCGGTTTTTTCTTCCCGAAAGCCTTGTTGAACAAAAGGTTAACCGGCAGGTCTTCTGGCTTGTCTTTATTCTGGCTACCTTCTCATTCCGACTGTTGCAGAACAATGGCTTGAACCTTAACCAAAATTCTAATAGACATACAGCTGCGGGTACAGCTCCGGATTTCCAGCTGATCGAATTTTTGATGAACCGGGTACCGGATTCCCTTTTTTTCCTGATTTATAATAGTAATACCAGGAAACCGATTTTTCGGGTGTAAAATTAAAAATTTTATCCCGGATTCACATCAGAAAAAATACAATTCGGATAACATCGCCGTTTTTATTTTATATAAGACGCAATTATAAATCCGATACGGTCTTTGCTGCCTTTTGTCTGGTTCTTAAAAAGCGAAAAAAGAAAAAATTCGCCAGCAGTGTACAAATAAACATTACGGTTGTCATGGGTACGAGAGTTCCGGTATAAAACAGAGCCGGTAAAGATGCTGCCACCGAACTGAAGAGGAATCGCACAACTCCGATCATGGCATTTGCCGATCCGCTGATCTCGGGTAACAGGTTTAATATAATGGCTGTACTGTTTCCGAAAACCATGCCAAGGCTTCCCATAAAACTCACAATTAACAGCACTACTATCCAGATCGAAGGTTGACTAAAGTAAGCGAGCACCATCAGGAATGCACCTGACAGAAATTGAATGTAAAGGCCTGCCCTCACAAGCTGCTCAGGTTCAAACCGTTTTAGCAATACGGTATTTAACAGAGATAAAATGAGGTTGCAGATTACATTTACCGCAAACAATAATGGAAAAACACCCAGCCCGACACCAAAATACTGGATATAGGTAAAAGAAGCCCCGGTTAAAAAGGTAAACATACCGGCAACCGCAAAACTTACAGTAAGCAATACCATTACAGCGTTTCTATTTGAAAAAAACAATTTATATTTTCCAATGAGTTGTTGGGTGGTTAATTTCCGGGTAATCATAGATTTTTGCCTTGATTCGGGCATTATTACGTAAAAGGCAACAAACAACACAAAGGCGAATACAACCATAAAGTGAAAGATGGTCTGCCATCCGTTAAGTTCCAGCAAAAGGCTTCCGATAAGCGGGGCAAACAACGGAGCAAGCATCATTATCATCCCGATAAGTGTAGCCAATTTTGCCACCTGTTTACCTTTAAACCAGTCCCGAACAAAAACCATGGAGGTTACCGAGGCAAAGCCTCCCCCAAAAGCCTGGGTAAATCTGAAAACCCAGACAAGTTCAATTCTATGGCTTACAGAGATGGCCAGTGCAGAAAATAAATACAGTATAACACCGGTTAAAGCGATGGTTTTCCTGCCAAAAGAATCTGATAAAGGCCCTCCAAAAAAATTTCCAACAGCAAATCCTAAAAAATATATGCTTAGTGTAATTTCAACCAGGCTCAGATGCACACTAAAAAAATCAGCCATGTTTGGCATGGCTGACAAATAGGTATCGGTTGCAAACGGCGACATTGCAGTAAGCCATGCAAGCATAAGGGTAGTGATAGGAACAAAATATTTATTGTTGGTTTTTAATGTCATATTTTACATTTTAACTATCCTGTAAATCGTTTAACTACCGGTTGTTCTGAATATAGCCGGTCATAACCGGAGTCTCATTAAAGCAATAAACATTAAAAAAGATATAGTATAATCCCACAGGTCTTATCTCCTTAAAATGATTGAATCGTCTGGTCAGGAAATTTTAAACAGGAAATCCTGTGATTTATATTCTCCGGTCCGGATTTATTAGTGCGCAAAATTATAGAATTAGTTGAAATCTTAGCCAAATACGGAATAATATTTTGAGTATTTATTTATTTCCCGATTGAAGGATTTGGCTTTTTGATATACCTCAAGTTTCTGAAAATCGAACATTTTCCAATAACATTATTTTTCTGTGT
>JAFGSZ010000031.1 GCA_016934395.1 Bacteroidales bacterium | reverse complement strand
CCCTACAGCGTCAAATAAAAAACATATAGACAAAACTTCCTTTTACCTATATATTTATTATTAGAAATGCAAGGTGCAGACTCAAAAAGAACCTTCACCAGAGGGAAAGGAAGAATTGTCTATAGTTAATAATGGACTAAATATGAAATTACATCAAGCAATTATTAGGCATGAGGGAAAAATTATGCCAATTACATGCAATCTCTCTGCTTTGCTTCCATTAAAATTTCAAATTGTCAAAGGTTCTATTCTGGATCCTTGTTGGAATAAAATAATTAACAACTTTCATTATCTTGGCTATAAAAAAATTCCCGGCAAACGAATAAAATATCTTATTTATTCCAGGGATAATAAGCTGCTTTCAGCCATAGGATGGAAAGCTGGTTCTAAAATGTTACTATGTCGAGACAGATACATCGGCTGGTCACCAACATGCAGAGATAACTCATTGAATCATATTGCAACCAATATCCGTTTTCTTATATTGCCCTGGGTCCGTGTTCTTAACCTTGCATCTTATATTCTTTCCCATAACATTCGAATATTACAGAAAGATTGGTTTAAAAGATATGGTGATGACCTTTATTTTTTAGAAACATTTATAGATCCCAAAAGACATAAAGGCAGCTGTTATAAAGCTGCCAACTGGTTTTCTTTAGGAAAAACAAAGGGCTATAGTAAAATAAGGGGTGGCTATATTTATCATGGTCATCCCAAGGAGGTATTTGTATATGTAATTAAAAAAGATTTCAAAGAACTATTAGGTTGTACAGTACCATGGGAACCTTGCATTTCCAAACCAAGAACAAAATCAAAATTGGAGGGAATGTTACCTATGCTGTTTCAAAATATGGAGATAAATCCAAAACTAATAAATTGGGATGAACTTCTTCCCCAAGTATATGATGAGATTGCTGATGAACTTTTAAATTTTCATTCATTATTTCATCCGGCATTTAAGCGATATGAGCAAATTAAAAGTAGCACTACTTATCTTAAAGGCTTGTTAAGCGATGTAGAACGAAAGCATGTAGAAGGGATTGCATTACGATTTGAAGGTCCTGATAATGTTCGTGGACTGCAAAAATTTATGACCGATTCACCATGGGATGATAAGTTTGTAGGTGAAGTTTACAGAAAGGAGCTGTCAGGTGATATTTCATCTTTAGACGGTATGTTTACTATTGATTCCAGTGAAAATCCCAAAAAAGGAAATGAATCAGTTGGTGTTTCAAGACAATATTGCGGAAATACAGGAAAAATAGAAAATTGTCAGTCTGGAGTTTTTCTTGGATATGCAAGTTCCTTAGGTTATGGACTTGTGGATACCAGGCTATACCTTCCGGAGAAATGGTTTTCTGATGAATACAGGGAAAAAAGAATAAAATGTAGAATACCGAATGAAATAACATTTCAAACAAAACATGAAATTGCATTAGAGCTTTTAAAAAATGCTCAAAAAGAGAATCTGTTTAAAGGGAAATGGGTTGGCGTTGATGGATTTTTTGGCAGTAATAGTGATTTTTGTGATGCAATAGAAAATATGGAATTATTGTATTTTGCAGGAATTCGCTCGAATCAACTTTTCTGGTTAGAGAAACCCCAAATGATACCTGTACAATATCAAGGAAGAGGAAGAAAGCCACATGAAGATACTTTAAAGCCTGATACTAGTGCACAATCAGCTATTCAAATAGCTTCTATGGAAACTTTGAAATGGAAACCGGTAATTCTTGCAGATGGTGCAAAGGGACCCATAGTCGCTCAATTTGCTGCTTTGCGAGTAATTCGAAATAATGAAGGAGTACCTGAAAAAGAACTTTGGCTTATACTTCGTAAAGATGAAGATGGAAAAATACATTATTATGTCAGTAATGCACCAAAGTCAATTGGGGTAGATGAACTAATTCGTGTATCAACTATACGTTGGACAATTGAACAATGCTTTGAGGATGGAAAAAAGCATTTAGGAATGGACCATTATGAGCAAAGGACATGGACTGCCTGGAATAGGCATATGTTGTTTGTATTTTTAGCTATATATTTTTTATTAAGGCTTCGAATTAAGTATAAAAAAAATTCCATCGAATACATTGCCTCAAATAAAAAAGCTGGTATTAGTAATATTACTTGAAACACATCTTACAAAAGAAAAAGCAATAGAATATTTGAAATATTATTTGATTAGGAATTATATCGCTTATAAATCACATAAGAAAAAGCGTATTCAAAAAATAATATTAAAATATGGAAATCTTCATTCTTTTAATATTATAGGGGGGATTGAATAAATTGACGCTGTAGGGTTATTATAATTTTTTAAATGAATGCATTAATGATATTAAAAGACAAAATGTGAATTCTGTAATAAAAATTATTACAGATTATGAGTCACTAAAAGATATCACAATCCAAATTGATCCTTATCAAATCCGTGAAGTTTTAATGAATATATTAAATAATGCTTTTCAGGCATTTTCTGATAATAAAGGAAATATTAAAATTAAAGGTTTTAAAAAGGCAGGATATATTCACGTGGATATCCAGGATAATGGAAACGGAAT
>JAFGSZ010000030.1 GCA_016934395.1 Bacteroidales bacterium | reverse complement strand
TGCTGAATAATCTTGGTGTAATCAGTTGAGAGACCCACAAAACGATCTATTCCAAAAGCAAACACTTCAGAAAAATTTATTGAAAATACCTTTCTGTTTATCAGCCTCCACCGGATAAGGATATTCTTATTCTTTATTACCATGTAAAATAATATAAATCCTATTAAAACAGTAAACATGCTGAGCAGTAAAATAAGATTAAAACCATGCCATAGTTTTAATTTAATTTGTAGATCTTCTGCACGAATAACACTAAGTGCAGGTTCTAATATAGAGGACAAATTGTTAGGGAACAAACCAAATCCTAAACTAAACAGTGCCAATATGCCGGGCCCAACAAGGAACAAATTTTCATAGGGAAGCGCCTGTTTAATATAGGTTTTGGATTTCCCAAAAAAAACTTTTGCCAGAAAAAGCATTGAAACGGTTACCATTAGTATATTTGAGGCTACTCCCAGTATTAATATCAGAGAAGCTAATCCCGGCGATTGTACTTTCGCTTCATAGATTAATTCCTTGCCTATAAAACCAAGTAATGGCGGCAAACCCGCCATTGAAAGCAAAGCTATTGCTGACACTAAAAAACCTAAGGGTACAAAATAAATCAATGCGCCAAGTTTATCAATCTCCCGGGTACCTGTTTTTTTATCGATATAACCAGCCATCATAAAAAGGGCAGCTTTATAAAAGGCATGAACAAATAGAAAAACCAGGGCAGCTTTAACCGAAAGTTTTGTGTCAATTCCCAATAATAAAACTAATACACCTAAAGCGCTAATAGTAGTATATGCCAGGATAGCTTTAATGTCGGTTTGAGTTACTGATAAATACGCCCCTACAAGCATCGTAAGCACTCCTATCACAGGAATGATATAAGTCCATTCGACAGTTCCACCCAGTACAGGGTTTAAACGCATCAATAGAAAAACCCCGGCTTTTACCATGGTTGCTGAATGCAGGTAAGCACTAACAGGTGTGGGGGCCTGCATGGCTCCGGGTAACCAAAAATGAAATGGAAACTGTGCCGATTTAGTAAAGGCTCCGGTTAAAATAAGTAATAACGATGGGAGATACAACCTGCTGGCTTTTATCTTATCTGCATGGGTTATCCAGTCGGAAAGCGAATAACTATCCACAATGCCCCCGATAAGGATAATTCCTGCCAGAAGAGCTAATCCTCCAAAACCGGTTATAAAGAGTGATTGAAAAGCAGCTTTTCGAGAGGCCTCCTGTTCATTAAAAAAGCTGATCAACAGGAATGATAATACGCTGGTGAGTTCCCAGAAAATAAAAAGCTGGATAAAATTTACCGACAACACCAGGCCGAGCATGGCTGCACTAAACAATGTTAAATAGAAATAAAACTTTGTTGTGCCTGCATAACTTTTCATGTAAGCTTTGGCATAGATGAAAACCAAAAAACCAATAGCCGTTATTAGAAGTGTGAAAATAAAGCTTAATCCGTCGAGCGAGAATTCGATATTTAATCCCAGGGTAGGTATCCAGCTAAAAAATGTATCTATACTTTTCCCATTTAAAATTTCAGGAAGCTGGCCAATAAAAAACACAAAAACCCCCAGTTGTAGTAAAGCCGGAATGATCGGAATGCTATTAATTATTTTTTTTGGAAACAAAAACAAACCAAAGGCCAGTAAAAGGTAGATTATAAGTATATTATGCATAATGTAGGGGTTATCTGAAAAATCCTGTTCTCTTATTTCAATAACATGCCTACCGGATCAACAAAGCTAGCTAAATAATTACTTGAATCAACATCAGTTGCCGCCGAAGTTAAGCTTAAGACAGGTACCTGCGACTGGTTGATGATATGGTGGGCAAATGCACCGATATAGTTATCGTAGGTGTAACCCTCCTTATGGGTCATAACTAAAATGAGCCCGGCATCAATCTCTTTAGCGTAGCTAATTACCTTTCTGAACGGTGGTTCTTGTGTGCGTGGAAATAATTGGATAGTACATTCTATACCATTTTCAATAAGGGTTTTCTTTGCCAATTTTAGCTTCTTGAAAATTCTGCTGTCTCGCATTTTTATTCCTCCGATTAATGCCGAAACAAGATGAATTTTTGCGCCATAATTCAAACCATATACTAAAGCGCTGAATAGCTGTCTTCTCATTTGTCCCGTTAAATCAAGAGGTACAACTATAGTATGGTTCATTTTTTCAATATTGCCTTTTAATGTTAAAACGGGGACAGGTGATTTCAGGGTCACATGATATACCGTTGATCCTAATTCCTGATTTGCATCCACTCCCTGATGGTTTTCTCCAAGAATAATCATACGGGTATTGGTTTCTTCCGCAACCTTTAAAATTTTTTCATAAGGTTTCCCACTCTCTACCCTGCTGGTGATTGGAACTTTCTTGTCTTGGACCGAATTTATTATTTCGCTGAGTTTTTCTTTTGCTTTATCTGTTATTTGTACGAGCTTATTACTACTCGAGAAATAATCAGACAGTATACCGGATGTTTCAATAACATGTAAAAGCAAAACATTCATATTTCGTTCTATTGCCAGGTTGTACGCATATCTGAACGCCTGCAGTGAAGGCTCTTTGAAGTCTATTGGGACCAATATGCTCTTTGATTCTTTTTTCATGATGGTGTATTTTAATATAGCTTCAAATGAACTTTTACTTATTAATTTTAGAAACAGTTTAATTGAGTGTTTTGTTTAATCTTTATTGATTAAAACTAAACTAAACAAAACAGTATTAATCTTTATTATTTGATTTGTACTGTTTTATTTGAAAATATAGAAGTGTAAACTTCCCATTTTTAGGATAGGGATTAAGTAGATATTTTCAAAGATTTTTCCTTTTTATCTTATTCGATGATATATATTCCACTAGAAAAATAAACTGAAATAAAAACACTTATTAAACTTTAGCGACTACCTTTATGAAAATTTTTTAAAAATAGTCAATGCATATTCCCATAAACAGAAAGGATACTAAGTTTTATCCGGATTCTAAAAGAGTAATTGCACGTTTTTTGTTTACCGACGATAAAAGAGCTGTAAATACTATACGTTCTATTCTTGATATGTCTGAAAGCGAGGCCACTTTTGCATTAAATCAGACTTTGAGGGATTATTCAATGCGTCATAGAAATATTTCCAAAATTTTTGAGAAAAATTTTAACAAAATCTCCCATTTATTTGCAGAATTAAACATTCATCCTGCATCAATCGATTATTCAAGAAAAATACTTATCGGGTCTTATTTCACCATGGAATATTCAATTGAATCGACAGCATTTTTTAACCCATCTGTTGTTGAGCACCCTGACCAGTCTGAGACTGGCCCAGGTGAGAGAAGGGTCATACTGAGTTTCAGGGCAACCGGTGAAGGGCATTTATCTTCTATAGTATTTCGTACCGGTGTGCTGGATAGAAACAGTAACCTGACCATAGAACCTGTTGGTAATATGATCGAAGAGGCTGAGCACATAAGGCGACATGTTTATCATAAAAAATCATTCAGCAGTAAGTTGTATGAGATGCAGGATGTACGTGGAATAATTCCGCCAGAATTAATACTGGACAAATTAAATGATGAATTTACATATGGTGAATTAAGGAAATGCATTGAAGAAGCCAGAAAAGCGCTTCATCTGGCATTTGATAAGGAGATACTTTTTAATCAGATTATCTGGCTTGCCTCTTCGCATTATGAACTTGAATTTTCTTTGGATACCAATATTTCCGAAAGGGTTATTTTTCCAGTTTCGGCAAATGAAAAGAATGGTATAGAAGATGCCCGTTTTGTTAAATTTAAAGATGATAGCGGTAATACTATCTATTATGCTACTTATACTGCTTATGACGGAACTTCCATTTTACCAAAAATGATGGATACCCGGGACTTTTATCACTTCAGAATACTTCCATTGCATGGCGAAATTGCCCAGAATAAAGGAATGGCAATGTTTCCCAGAAAAGTAAATGGCAATTATGCCATGCTTTGCCGCCTGGATGGCTTTAACAATTATATTTCATTTTCAGATAATATTAATATTTGGCGTGAGGCGCAATTAATACAACAACCCATATTCCCCTGGGAAATTATTCAAATTGGTAATTGCGGTTCTCCAATTGAAACCGATGAGGGTTGGTTGGTGATAACACATGGCGTAGGTCCTATGCGGGAATACGTTTTAGGGGCGTCCCTGTTCGATATTCAAAATCCTGAAAAAGAAATAGGCAGGCTAAAATCGCCCTTATTAATACCCAATGCAGAAGAAAGGGAAGGATATGTCCCTAATGTAGTATATTCTTGTGGCTCAATGATTCATAATGAAGATTTAATCATCCCTTATGCTATGTCCGATTATTCATCCACATATGCAACTGTTAATATACGGGAGCTTTTGAACGAGTTAAGAAATTCTAAATAGCAACAAACATGCTAATCCACCCGCCAATTCTTTTATAAACTAACCGGATGTTTTTCCTGACTTTAGGAACCGTATACTTTATTGTCATTAACAATGTGTGAATGATGTAACTTATTTTCAAAGTTATGTAACAGTTTCCCGGTTTAAAGGTCTCACCTTTGTATTGTGAGATTTTATTCACATCTGTACCGCCAGCCGCGGGTATTAATATTTAATAAAAATGAACACAACAGTAGTAAAAGGAAACTGGAATGAGCAGAAAGGTAAACTCAAACAGAAATTTGCTTTCTTAACAGACAATGACCTGATGTTTGAAGAAGGAAAGGAAGAGGAAATGTTTGGAAAACTTCAAATCAGGCTTGGAAAAACAAAAGAAGAATTGCGTAAGATTATTGCAGCGCTTTAACCATCTGCCTTTTATAAAAACACTGTTTGGCAGAACCTTTGCTAAAAGGTGTTTTTAAATAAATAACTAAAAAATTTAAAACAAAAAACATACTATATGAAGAAAGTAATTTTTATCCTGACGATGACAGTATTTATTGCTGGTACAATGTTAACCGGTTGCAAGTCATCAAATAAAAATGTAGAAAATGCCCTTGATAACGTGGAGGATGCAAAGGATAACATGGTAGAAGCTAACCATGAGCTAAACCAGGCATTGAAAAATTCTATTCAACAATTCAAAAATGAATCAAAAGCAAAAATCATTGCTAATGATAAAAGTATTGCTGAATTAAAAGCAAAAATAACAAACGAGAAAAAGAAAAACAAAGCCATATACGAAAAGAAATTGGCGGAATTAGAACAGAAGAACAAAGATTTGAATAATAAACTTGATGAATTTAAGGAAGAAGGTAAAGACAACTGGGAAATATTTAAAACCGAATTTAGTAATGATATGGACGAATTGGGTAAAGCTTTAAAAAATTTCACCATTGAAAATGTTAACTAAAAAATAAATACTATGGTAAATCTACTTTATATAGTAGCAGTTATCTTAATTATCGCATGGGCAATAGGATATATCGGTTACAGTGCCGGAGGTATTATACACATTCTGCTTATCGTTGCAATTATTGCAGTAATAATCAGAGTTATTCAGGGAAGAAAGGTTTTTTAAAAACCTTAACTTATACCTTATAGATCTCACTGAATATTCATTATACCATAATTAATAAACTTTAGCCGGCCCGGGTATTGCGTGCTGAAAAAGCATGTTTCGATATACCCTGCCGGTTTTATTTGATAAGTAATTTTTCTTCAGAAATGTAATGCTAACCTAGTTTGGAATATTTTGAGGATACTTTTCCATACATCTACAATAAAGCAGATGTTGCAGATATATCTGATGATTTTCGGGTTATTTCCCGAGGTTTTATCACAGGAATATTTTCAGCAAGAGGTAAATTATAAAATTCATGTTACACTTGATGACAGGTTTCATGAATTAAATGCATTCGAAACTGTTGAATATATAAATAATTCTACCGACACTCTCCGATTTTTATATTTTCACCTTTGGCCGAATGCTTATTCCGGCAATAACACTGAATTGGCCAAGCAACTATTTGCTTTGAACGGCAAGGAAAAATTGTTTAAAGATCCGGATTTAAAAGGATATATGGATTCATTGGATTTTAAAGTCAACAACCGGCAGGTTAAGTGGAATATTTTGCCGGGCCGGCCGGATATTTGCCAGATAACGCTTAATAAAAATCTAATGCATGGCGATACCATAAAAATAAGCACCCCTTTCCATGTAAAAATTCCCAAAGGGGTAACTTCAAGATTAGGTCATATAGGCGAATCCTATCAAATCTCTCAATGGTACCCTAAACCTGCTGTTTACGACAGATCCGGCTGGCACCAGATGCCTTATCTGGACCAGGGTGAGTTCTATTCGGAATTTGGAAGTTTTGATGTTAGCATTTCCCTGCCGGATAATTATACAGTAGGGGCAACTGGAAACCTGCAAAATAACCGTGAAGCAGAAAGGCTTGATAAACTTGCTGCAGACACTGCATGGAAAGCAACTTTAGGGAATCATAAGCATGATTTTCCTCCTTCTTCAGAACAGATGAAAACATTGCAGTATACTGCAAATCAAATACATGATTTTGCATGGTTTGCAGATAAACGTTTTCATGTGTTGAAAGGGAAAGTGAAACTTCCCGGCTCCGGCAGGGAAGTTACTACATGGGTAATGTTTACCAATTGGCAAGCTGCACTTTGGAAAGATGCCCTGCAATATGTGAATAATGCTATATGGTATTTTTCAGTCTGGAATGGTGATTATCCGTATCAAAACTTTACAGCCGTTCAAAGCGCCCTGAGTGCAGGATACGGAATGGAATACCCGGAGCTGGCTGTAGTAGGCCTTGTAGAGGATGCTTACTCCCTCGATGAAGTAATTGCACATGAAGTAGGGCACAACTGGTTCTATAGCGCCCTTGGATCCGATGAACGGAGGTACCCGTTTATGGATGAAGGTATTACCAGCGCCTGCGAAATACGGTATATGAACCTGAAATATCCGGGAAAGAAGTTTGGGGAAGTCTATTTAAATAACAAAAAACTGGCAAATTTCTTTCATGTAAACAATATGCCGGCAGAACGAATGCAGGAAATACAATGGCTCATGCAGGCCCGCGATAATCTCGAACAACCAGTTAATTTGCCTGCTCCTGATTACAGTATTTTGAACTATAACCTGATTCTTTATTACAAAGCGGCCCTGGGGTTCAACTACCTGAGAGCCTATCTTGGTGATTCACTTTTTGATTCGACAATACAGGATTATTATCGCAAATGGAAATTCAAACATCCCCAGCCAGATGACCTGTGGAAAGTGTTTGAATCACATACAGGAAAAGATTTAACATGGTTTTTTAATGATTTCCTCAAAACAACCAAGCGCATTGACTATAAATTGGTCCGCTTTGAGAATCAGAAACTGCTCGTAAAAAATAACGGCGAACTGGCATCTCCATTGATCATCTGCGGTATGATAGGAGATTCAATCTGTTTTGAGAAGTGGTTTGATGGCTTTGCCGGGCAACAATGGATTGATATTCCCAAAGGTAATTATTCAGAAATAAGGATCGACCCCAAACATGTATTGCCCGAATTATTCAGACACAATAATAATATCCGGAAATCAGGAATTTTGCGTAAAACTGATCCCATTCGGTTTCAATATTTTTTCACCTTTGAAGATCCTGACTATCGGTATCTAATGTATATGCCTTCCATAAACTGGACCAGAGAAAATGGTTATATGGTTGGGGCAACATTACATAACGGGTTCCTTGTTCCCAAACCCGTGGAATATTTCGTGATGCCTTTTTACACCATTAAAAACCCAGGCATTGCCGGATTTGGCAGGGTCTTATTCAATATCATTCCGTATAACAATTTCATCAGAAAGGCAACCGTTACACTGGAAGGAACAAAATTCGGCGCTCCGGGTAATCAAAACTATTACAAAGCAAAAACCGGACTAGAACTTTATTTCAGGACTATCAGTATGTATAATCCTTTTGAACAGAGAGTATATGGATATTATTTTGCGGCATCCGATTTGTTTCAGCTTAAACTTAAGGAAAAAGCAAATATAAATTCTTTTCTGCAGTTTGGCTACCAGGTTAAAAGGACAGGATTAATCAATCCGGCCAGCCTGTCGGCTTCTTGGGAATTCAATCAATCTTTTCAGAAAATATCCATTGATCTTAATTATAAATTTAGTTACAATGGCAGGAATAATGGTTTGGACATAAGAGTGTTTTCAGGTATCATGCTCAAAAATGCTTCAGGGGCTTCTTTTTATGGTCTTGCAGCAAGCGGAAGGAGCGGCCGTGAGCAATATCTTTACCAGGGCTTCTATCCGGATCGTTTCAGTGTGTTTCCAAAAACTTTCTGGTCAAGACAAATGGCCTTATCGGAAGGAGGGTTGGTATCTCCTGTTAACGATAGCCTGGGATACAGTCGTAAGCTTCTTTCTATGACGTTCACAAGCAGTTTGCCTGGGAAAGCCGGTCGGATTCCGGTTAAACCTTTTGTTAATATTTTATGGAACGATTGCAGCCCAGATAAAAATTATCATTCATCATTTTTCTACGAAGCCGGTCTTAAAGCAGGTATATGGAATTTTTTCGAGATATATGTCCCAATACTGGTTTCCGGCAACATCCCATCAATCGACAAATCATTGAAAGAAAGGATACGTTTTGTTTTTAACCTGGAATCTTTTAATCAGGTAAAGCTAAATGTAACGAACCTGTGAACACTTGCTAGTGAACATAAGCCAGTTTAAACATCCCTCCTGTTTCAACTATAGTTAAACAGAAAAAGTCTTCCCGGCAAAAGCGTGTACCTTAAGCCGGAATAAGTACCAAAAAAACCGAATGTGTGAATCATATAAATTATTTACTTAATTATGTAACAAGTTCAGATGCTTTATCAGTTACCTTTAGTTCATAAAATAATATTAAATTAATACATCTGAAAATGAAAAAAATTATGATTTTTGTAGGTTTAATGTTCTTCATGTTGAGTGCATCAACAGCATTTGCCACTAAGTCTGATCCGGTATCGGATAAGCCTGCTGTTCCCGTAAAAACGGAAAATAAATTATCTGAAGAAGAGATAAGTCACTTAACCAGACGTGTTGAAGAAATACGCGACATGGATAAAACAAACCTGACGTTAAAAGAAAAGCGCGAGCTGAGAAAAGAACTAAGGATGATTAAAGAAAATGTGCGCAAAGATAGCGGATATATTTATATTGGCACCGGCACACTAATTCTTATTATTATCCTGATAATCATTTTACTATAATCCTTAATATTTTTATAATACACTGGGGTAAACTTTATTATTAAAAGCTTACGCGGAGTAAAATTTATGGGATATATATTCCAATATTCTGCCCTGTAGCCCAATTCATGCAGAATTTTTTAGCCTGATAATTATAGCTCTGTTTAATCCTTCGGGGTTCATAAACTTAGTTTTTTTGGTTTCTTTTCCCTGTGGAAAAAACCGCAATAAGTAAACATAAAATTTTCTTGAAACCTGAACGATTAGGCAAACATATGGAAGCTATTTCCCAACTGCAATGAGTTACAAAAATAACCAATCAGGTTAGGGTTATTCAGGGAAATGAAGTTCTATAAGATTCAGAACATAATAATTAATTTTTATTTTACTAATTAATAAAACACTACTATGAGCTCGGGAAAAGTATTATTAGGATTACTGGCCGGCGCAGCAGCCGGAGCATTATTAGGGATTTTATTTGCCCCTGAAAAAGGTTCGGTTACGCGGAAAAAAATATCTAAAAAGGGAGAAGACTACACAGATACAATAAAAGAAAAATTCAATGAATTTCTTGACAACATTACCGGGAAATTTGAACAGGCTAAAGAAGATACAAAAGAAGCTAAGGAGGCAAACAAGGGTAAATCAAAAGAACCTGAGAAAGATGTAAATACTGCGAAGGGTTAACAAATATATAAGAAAGTTTCTACAGGTCAAATAAAATAACCTTAGTAACATGGAAACAGAAATACTAAAATCCAAACCTTCCTTTAAGAAAGATAAAATATTACATAATGCTGCTTCACTCTCTTTCGACCTGCCAGCCATTATTGAGATGATGAAACTTAAACCTGCCTGGTTAAAAGGGGAACTTGATGCTATGATTCTTTTAAAAAGGCCCGATAAACAGATTGTGTTAACGACATTGCATGAAGGAACAGAAATTACATCATTTCAGTCAAATGATTCAGTTACCTTTCAAATAATTGAGGGAAAATTAAATTTTCGAACACGTAAAGAAGCCATAATCCTTGAAAAAGGTCAATTGCTGACATTTTATGATAATATAAAGTACAACCTAACAACCAGGGAAAAAACTGTGTTCATTTTAACCATTGCAAAAGATGCTTTAGAACCGGCAGAAGCCTATATGCCCTGGAATTTATAACTGTTATCAAAACTTAAGTTATGGATGACAAAACAAATATGATTGAATTATTACTGGAAAGGGCTGTTGATTACTCTAAAACAAGCTATGAGTTAATGAAGCTCAGGACCCTGGGTAAAACATCGGACCTTGTTTCCTCATTCATACCTCGCGCCGTGGTATATATCCTGTTTGCATCATTTTTACTCTTTTTTAATTTAGGAATAGCCCTTTGGCTAGGTGAAATCCTTGGTGAGACCTGTTATGGCTTTTTTGTTGTAGCTGCTTTTTATGGTATTTTAGGAATCATCTCGTATTTTTTTCTGCGTAATTGGCTTAAACGGATCGTTGAAAATTATATCATTAAAAAAGTATATAAATAAAACCCCATGCAAAACATACGCTCAGCGGCCGGACTTAAAGATACAATTCGTTTATTAGAAATTGAACAAACTTTAAAGAAACAGCTATTAAAGGAACAATTCCACCAAACCTATGAAAGTTTAAAACCTGTTAACCTTCTAAAGAGTACCTTAGAAGATATATCTTCTGCCCCTTATTTGACCGATAACATTTTAAGCTCTGCCATTGGTTTCGTATCCGGATACCTTTCTAAAAAGTTTATTGTAGGATCTTCAGGGAATATCTTCAGGCGGTTATTCGGCAATATTGTACAAATTAGTATCATAAACCTTATTGCTCAAAACCCGGAAAGAATTAAAAGGATTGGCTGGTATATTTTGCAGCAAATTGTAAATACGAAGGAAACAAATTCTAAGAATTCGTGATAACAAAGGAAATAAGATTACCATTTTACGCAAAGGCAACCATTTTTTTAATTGGTTTATTCGCACTTCTTACAATGTTGTATATCGCCCAGGGTATAGTAGTTCCAATAATATTCGCGATTATCATAGCCATCGTTCTACATCCGGTTGTGAATTTTTTAGTCCGCTTAAAAATAAACAGGGTTGTGGCAATTATAATTACGCTGGCCCTTGCTATATTAATTTTTGGCACCTTGGGTACTTTAATGTTTTCGCGGGCAATCCGATTTAGCGAGTCTTGGCCAGTGTTGATTGATAGATTTACTGAAATCTTAAATCAGGCTGCGGACTGGGTTTCTGGTTATTTTGAGATAAGCCCGTTAAAGATCGATGCATGGCTTATTAAAACAAAAGAAGGATTCATTAGCACAAGGACCGCCGAGATCGGCCAAACACTTGTTTCTGTTGGCAGCGGAGTGGTATTATTATTTTTAATTCCTGTGTATATTTTTATGATACTATTTTACCAACCTATATTGATTGAATTTTTCCGCAGGTTATTTGGTAAAAATAATCGTAATGAAGTGAGTGAAATAATTGCCCAGATAAAATCGTTAATACAACGCTATCTGCTCGGATTGTTATTAGAAACATCAATAATTGCCACACTGTATTCTGTTGGCCTTTTGATATTGGGAATAGAATACGCTGTAATTCTTGGTATAATAGGTGCCCTGCTCAACCTTATTCCTTATATTGGAGCTATAATTGCCGCATCATTGCCAATGATGATCGCTTTAGTTTCGAAAACATCCCCCTGGTTTGTTTTGTTAATCCTTGCAATGTATGTATTCATCCAATTCATTGACAATAACTATATTGTTCCAAAATTAGTGGCCTCAAAAGTAAAAATCAACGCCCTTATTACAATCATTGTAGTAATTGCATTTGGCTCTTTGTGGGGCATTCCGGGTATGTTCTTATCTATACCGCTTACTGCAATTGTTAAACTTATATTCGACCATATCGAAGCTTTAAAACCGTGGGGCTTTTTATTGGGTGATACCATGCCTCAAAGTACAAAATTTAAATACCGATTAACAAAACAAGATCATTAATTTTCTCACTCCTAATCTTAATACCCAGTCAAAGATAACAGCTCCACAAACGCAGTAAATTATAGGTAGTGTAATACAAATGTGTGAATAATGTAAATCTTTTAAAGAATTATGTAACCCATTTTATTGATAAATAATTTACATTTATTTTACCGAAAATCACTCTTTTCATTAAAGAAACATCATGTATACTAATGTGATAATATATTGAAAAAAACCAAACAGAAATTTGCGATACTTATCGGTTAAATTACTCACTTTATTGCAATTACAAAGAAGTAGAAACAAAAAAATATTTAAGCATAAGATTTTTTTTAAACGAGTTGGAATCTTAGCAAGGTTATTTGGGAACATACTCAAAAGGCATTAGTTATCATAACAAGGTTATAAAAATTTGTAATGCCATGGTCAAGAAAAGACTATCAGGACAACCCTTTGAAATCCCTTATTCTAGAAATCGAATAGAGGAAAAGGAAGAAAAAAAAGTGATAAAGTCTATTACATTTTCAGGGTTGCAGCAACGGAAACTTCTTAATACCGCAAAAGAAGGTATTTTAATTATTGATCCCATAACCGAAAAAATTGTTGATGCTAACCCGTCTTTAATTAAAATCCTGAAATATCCCCTGGAAAAAATTATCGGCAAAAAACTTTGGGAGATTAGTTTATTCAGAAATAAAGAAAAATCTGACCCGGACATTAACGAATTGAAAAGGAAACTGGCAGAAAGTTCAAAACTTATTCAAAAAATGAATGAAGATTTGATGTTGGCAAATGTTAAAGCAAAAGAATCTGATAAACTGAAAACCGCTTTTTTAGCCAATATAAATCATGAAATAAGGACCCCGATGAATGCAATTACCGGATTTTCGAAGCTACTCCTGCAACCCGGATTAACTAAAGAAAAACTTGCCGATTATGTTCAGATAATTAATACCAATAGCCAGCAGTTATTATCTGTTATAACTGACATTTTAGATATTTCGAAAATCGAAACAGGCCAATTAAATATAAATTCTGAATTGGTTAATATCAATAACTTATTAAAACAATTATTTGAAACCTATAAAAAAATAGTTGAAGCTAATAAAATCCAGTTATATTATTCTTATTATGCTGACAATGAGACTTTTCAGATTAAAACAGATGAATACAGGATTAAACAGATACTTTGCAACTTATTGAATAATGCCATAAAATTCACCAGAAAAGGCAAAATTGAATTCGGATATAAAACAAGAAGGAATTTTCTGGAGTTCTATGTTAAAGATACCGGCATCGGCATCGCCCCGGAAAACCATGCGCTTATTTTTCAACCTTTCAAACAGGCAGAAACAGCAGATACCCGGGAATATGGTGGAACCGGACTGGGATTATCAATTTCAAAAGCCCTGGTTGAAAAACTGGGCGGTACCATAACTGTTGACTCAGAGCCCGGAAGAGGTTCAACCTTCACCTTTACTATTCCTTATATAAATAAAATTAAAAATCCCGGCATTTCGTTAAAGAAAACACCTGGTCGAAAATTTAACTGGGATAAAAAAACCATTCTTATCGCGGAGGATGAGATAATTAATTTTGATTATATTGAAAAATTGCTCTCTTCAACAAAAATTAAGATAGTTCATGCCCTGAACGGACGAGAAGCTGTGGAGCATGTAAAAAAACATCCTGATATCTCGTTGGTATTAATGGATATCAGAATGCCGGTTATGGATGGTTATGAAGCCACACAGCGTATAAAACACATTCGGTCTAAATTACCGGTTATTGCTCAATCAGCCTTTGCCCCCGACCCTCAAAAAGTGCAAGGCCTGCAGTCAGGATTTGATGTGTATATTTCAAAACCTGTTCAACAGAACACCCTGGTAGAATTAATAGCAGATTATTTGATTTAAAGATAATTGCAAATTAATTATTGATCGTTGTTATACAATCGGCATTTTAAAAAATCCGTAGTGTTTTATGACAAAATTGACGGAATCATCTGTAAATGTGTGAATGATGTAACTTTTTTCTAATGTTATGTAATATTTATTACCAGTAAATCCTGCAATTTTATATTCAGTTAATTAATGGGATAACCCCAATAAACTAAATTAATATGACAGCTTCAGAATTTAGCAATGAACTCATAAACCTCCAGGATAGTCTGATGAGATTTGCTTACCATCTTACTGCTGATAAGGATGATGCAAAAGACCTGGTTCAGGAGACCTTACTGAAAGCTTTGAAAAATTGCAATAAGTTCGTATACGAGTCTAATTTTAAAGCATGGACACTAACCATTATGAAAAATACATTTATTAACCATTATCGCAGCACAATACTTCAAAATGCTTATAATAATCAGAAGAAGGAAGGATATTGCCAAAATCCTCCACATGCAACGGGAGCTGATGATCCTTCATCTATATTTATTTCAAAAGAACTTGAAAAAACAATTGAAACACTGGATGACAATTTAAAACACCCTTTCAAAATGCACCACGAGGGTTTTAAGTATAAAGAGATTGCTGAAATACTTGATATAAATCTTGGAACTGTAAAGAGCAGAATTTACCTTGCAAGAAGGAAATTGATTGACCAGTTGAACAGAGAAGCTAAGCCAAACCGGGGTATTAAGGCCCTATCCCATCAAGATTGTAAATAAGTTATATCCCCAGGCGCTACTTTTATAAGGCCGGCCCATATATACCAACCCTAATTTTATATTAAAATTTAAGGAATTAAAATATAAAAGACACAAAATCAATTAGTAATGTGTGAATTATGTAAGACTGTTAAAGAATTATGTAACGTTTTTGCCAGGATAATAACCTAACTTTACTTAAAAGTGATTCAATAATATAAATGTTATTCAAAATACTTTTTATCGATAGTTAATTTTAATTTCAGGTTTGTTTAAGAATAGTTAACATTAAAATAGTAAAAACATTGCCTCAATAAACATGACCCTGTTTTGTGCAAAATACGAAATGTAATTTAATTTAGGGTTTAAGCCGCAATATACCATCTATCCGGAAAAATTACATGGTGTAACTATATCTAAAGGAAAAAATACCTGAAAGGCTTCAGCTATAACTTGAAAAAAACTTTGGAAGGACTTGTTACTAGAACTGAGTTAAACTAATATCCTTCATCAGTATGATCTAATAAATCAAAAAACATGAAACTCTATATTAAAAATATGGTTTGCAATCGTTGCAAAACAATCGTAAGGACCGAACTGAACAAACTAGGTATTCAATATATTACCGTGGAGTTAGGGGAAGTAATTACAAATAATAAAATAACCCCCGTACAACGCACCCAGTTATATAATGCATTGCAGCAATCTGGTTTTGAACTGATAGAAGAGAAAAAAAATGATCTTATAGAGAAATTAAAAAGGGCGGTTGTTGATTTGGAAAATTATTCAGATGAAGATTTAAAAACAAGCTATGCGGATTACATTAGCTTGAAAGTAAATGATAACTTTATTACCCTGAACACGTTGTTTGCAGAAATAGAAGGCATTACCATTGAAAAATACATTATAAAATATAAAATTGAGCGGGTAAAAGAATTACTCGTGTACGAAGATCTTGATATTGAAAAAATTGCACTTAAAATGCATTACAGCAGTGCTGCACAATTATCCAGCCAGTTTAAAAGCCTAACGGGGCTAACGCCTTTGCATTTCAGGCAACTTCGGCACACCAGGGTCAGCATTCCGGAAACCATAAAAACGTTACCAACAAATAAACATCCGTTATGACAAAATTAAAATCCGTTAAAAATACTGCTAAAAGTAAACACAGAAATTCAAAATCACCTGATAAATCAAATGTTATTTCAGATACCGGCAGTGCAACGGGAAATATTAAAAAATTGAATTTGCAGGAAATAAATAAATTCAATTTCTATTTGGAAAATCTTGTTGAAAAACAATCAAAGGAATTAATTGATGTTATTGCAACAAATACAAAATTTATTTCTATCATAGCACATGATTTAAGAAGCCCTTTTATTTCTATATTAAACCTTATGGATATAGTAAAGGAGAACCTGCATGATAAAAGTATAGATACAATCGAAAATTATATTAACCTCGCTGCAGATTCTGCAAAGAGAACATTAAAACTTCTTGATGACCTTTTAGATTGGACTATTTCACAAAATAAAGAGCGAAACTTTAATCCGGTTAAGATTAATTTATATGAATTGTTGGAAGCCGAATTTATGAACCACAATACTTCAGCCATACAAAAACAAATAACACTGGAACATTCCGTTGCGCCCGGTTTAAATGTAACCGCCGACCTTCAGATGGTAAAAACGATACTTCGCAATTTGATCAGCAACGCTATAAAATTTACAAATACTGGCGGTAAAATTATTGTAAGTGCAATAGAAATCAAACCATTTGTTGAGATAGCAGTAAAAGACAACGGCATTGGAATTTCATCTCAAGACCAAAAAGAACTTTTTAATATACAAAAGTTACGTTCAACTGCAGGCACCAATAATGAAAAAGGTACGGGATTAGGATTGTTGCTCTGTAAGGAATTTGTTGATATACATAATGGAAATATACTTGTAGAAAGCGCACCAGGCAAAGGATGCGAAATTAAGTTTACATTACCGCATTATATTTAAATCCTGTTTATGCCTGAAGGACCAGGCAAATTACTGCTTAGCAGCTTAGACTGCCGCAATTATACAAACCAGCAGGCCAATAACCAACCTAAGTACCCAACTACAGTTTAAAAATGTGTGAATGATGTAACTCTTATAAAAAGTTATGTAATACAAAATACACTTGTATTATCTAATTTTAATTTTATCAGATAAGAAGAAAATTATGAAAAAAAGAAGAATCACAATAAAAAACAGAAAAATTCTCTATGTTGTCGCTATTGCAATTATAATAGTGGCTTTTCTACTATTGGGCGGTGGGCCATGGACCAGAGGAATAATGCATGGAGGCCGATGGACTGGCATTACCCATTGGAATTGGGCCCTGATTCTGATCAGTTTAGGGGCCGGTTTTCTGCTCGGTTTGGTAGTCTCCAGAAGGAAATGGTAATCATTGGACGATAAAATCATTTGCCGGGTTATTAAGGATTTGATATTTTTTTCATTAATTTGTATAAATACATTATATGGGTTTTTATTGAAAAGATGTTATGCAGTAGAAATCCGTACTGCCTGTATGGAGAAAAAAAGAGCTGTGATGTTTTACCAGGCTGGTAAATTATTTAAAAAATATACTTACCCGTGAAAACCAAAAAACCAAAATCAAAAATATCATTACAAAAGAAGACTTCAAGTGCAACCGCTAACCCTTTTCCAATAGTCGGAATTGGCGCATCGGCCGGAGGCCTGGAAGCCCTGGAGCTATTTCTGGGTAATGTACCTAAAAATAGTGGCCTGGCCTATATTGTGATCCAACACCTGGACCCTACCCAAAAAGGCATGTTGCCGGAGTTGCTTCAGCGGTTTTCTGCCATGAAAGTTTTCCTGGTAAAGGACCGCATGGTTGTTAAACCAAACTGTGTGTATGTAATTCCGCCAAATAAGAGCATGTCAATATTAAAGGGTGTGCTTCATCTTTTTGACCCAATAGAAGCAAGAGGGCTGCGCCTTCCAATTGATTTTTTCCTGCGCTCGCTCGCCGATGACCTGAGGGATCTTGGAATTGGTATCATTCTTTCGGGTATGGGCTCCGATGGCAGTTTGGGGCTCAGGGCCTTAAAAGAAAAAGGGGGAATAGTTATGGCACAGGACCCTGCCTCGGCAAAATTCGACAGTATGCCGCGCAATGCCATAGATTCTGTATTGATGGACATTGTTGCCCCGGCCAACGATTTGCCTGTTAAACTTATAGAATTCATTAAAAATAATGCCCCTATTGCTGCATCTAGCCTGGAAATCGAAATTAAAGACAAAAGCGCCCTCGAAAAAATTATTATTTTGTTACGCACTTATACAGGCAACGACTTTTCGTTGTATAAAAAAAGTACAGTATACCGCCGCATCGAAAGGCGCATGGGTGTCCATAAAATTGATAAAATAACTTCTTATGTTAACTTTTTGCAGAAAAATCAAAAGGAAGTGGATATTCTTTTTAAGGAATTAATGATTGGCGTAACTAATTTCTTTCGCGATCCCACTGTGTGGGAAAAGTTAAAAGATACTGTAATTCCAACTATTATCAGGAATACGGAAGCCGGTTCTATAATGCGGGCATGGGTACCAGCGTGTTCAACAGGTGAAGAGGCATATTCATTGGCCATCACCTTTAAGGAAGTTATTGGAAAAATAAATCCACCAAGAGGAATATCGTTACAGATTTTTGCTACCGATCTCGACAACGAAGCTATTGAAACAGCCAGAAAAGGTGTTTTCCCTTCAAATATTGCTGCCGATGTATCTACCGAGCGCCTCGACCGGTTTTTTGTTTCAACAGAGAATGGCTATCAAGTATCGAGTGAAATAAGGGAAATGGTGGTATTTGCGCAACACAACATCATTTTACATCCGCCCTTTACAAAGATCGATATCATTTCGTGCCGTAATCTCCTTATATATATGGATGCAGAACTTCAAAAAAAATTGCTTGGCTTGTTTTACTACAGCACTAACCCGGATGGGATTGTTGTGCTAGGTAGCTCTGAAACACTTGGAACGCAAAGCCATCTTTTTAACGCCGTGGATAACAAATTGAAAATTTTCAAGCGTTCTATTACTACCCTGATGCCTGAATTATTCGATTTTCCTACTTCATTTTCCCGAGATAAACCTACCAATATTGAGAAACAAATGCCTGCAAAATCAACCCCTAATATTCAATCGCTTGCCGATCAATTATTATTGCAGCATTTTTCGCCATCCGGCGTTCTGGTAAACGAAAATGGCGATATCCTTTACGTTAGCGGACGCACGGGAAAATACCTGGAGCCGGCTGTTGGTAAAGCCAATATGAATATTTTCGCCATGCTGCGCGATGGTTTGCGTAACGAATTCCCAATCGCTTTCCGCAAAGCTATTTTGAAAAAAGATACCGTGGTCCTTTCCAATATCAAAGTCGGCACAAACGGAGGTACACAATCTTTAAATGTAAATATTCAATGGATTGATAAACCAGAACAATTATATGGTACAGTAATGATAATTTTTACTGATGTACCAGAAATTATCAACATCAAACCGGCTACAAAAAAAGATATAAAAGCTTCCAGTGGTGACAGACAATTGGAGTTGGAAAAAGAGTTGCAGGATTTACGCGAAGAAATGCAAAACACGGTTGAGGAAATGCAGACATCCCAGGAAGAATTAAAATCCACAAACGAAGAATTACAATCTACCAATGAAGAATTACAATCTACCAACGAAGAACTGACAAGTTCAAAAGAAGAAATGCAAAGCCTTAATGAAGAGCTTCAAACTGTAAATGCCGAACTGCAATCGAAGGTAGATGATTTTTCGCGGGTGAACAATGATATGAAAAACCTGCTCAATGCCACCGATATTGCTACATTGTTTCTCGACAAAGAATTAAATATCCGTCGCTATACTAACATGGCAACGAAAATTTTTAAACTTATAAAAAGCGATATAGGACGGCCATTAACCGATCTGGTTTCTGAACTTATATACCCCGAATTGGCCCAGGATGCCCTCGAAGTATTAGATACACTCGTATTTACTCAAAAAGCCATTCCGGCCAAAGACGGGCGATGGTTTTCCATTCGTATTATGCCTTACCGCACGTTCGATGACAGGATAAACGGGCTGGTTATCACGTTTATTAACATCTCCGATCTTAAGCAGGTAGAAGTAAAATTGTACGAATCAGAGCTTATAAATCGCATGCTCTTTAGTTTTTCCCCGGCTGTTTTTATTAAATTATCAACCAATTGGAAAATACTGGCATTTAATTCCGAAGCTGAAAAATTTTTCGGCAATAAACTTGAGGATGCTGTAGATCAAAATTTTATTCAGATGTTTATTCCGGTACAGGTGCAAAAAAAGACTGAAAAAGATTTAAATAAGATGCTGCACGAAATTCCGGACAACAAGATTAAAATAAAGGTAATAGCAGCCGGAGGAAATGTGCTGGTTGTTGAATGGTTCGTAAATATAGTGCTTAACAGTTTAAAAATACCCGAAGAAATAATTATGATCACTAAAAATATATCATAGCTATGAATTACAAAGAACAGAATATTACAGATGCCCAACTACTGCGCATGAAAGCAGAAGAAAAACTGAACAAGCGGCAAAAAAAATCGGGCAAACCGGAAAAAGAAACGGACATAAAAAAACTTCTGCACGAGCTTCAGGTGCACCAGATAGAATTAGAAATGCAAAACGAAGAGTTGCGACAGGCATTTCAAACAACAGAAATTGCCCTTAAAAAATATACCATGTTGTACGATTTTGCTCCAATTGGCTATTTTACCCTTGATTCCGAAGCCAGTATCTGCGATTTGAACTTCACGGGCGCTGAAATGCTGGGAGAAAGACGCTTTAGTTTGGTAGACAGCAACTTTATGCTATTCATTTCCGATGATTCAAAGCATGTATTTAACGATTTTTTAATTAAAGTTTTTTCCGGTAAAGCTAAAGAATCATGCAAAGTAATGCTCCGTAATGACAAAAATCCTTTATGTATGGCTTATTTGGAAGGTATTGTTACAGGCGATGACCAGAAATGCCTTTTGACGGCAGTTGATATTTCAGGCTTTAAGTAATACCATTGAACTTAAACATTACTCCCGGAATATTAAACGGGTAAAAGAATTATATATCCGGGATAAAAAAATATTATAGAAAAAACTTACAAAAAACCATAAAAAATGAAGAAAGCAGGTATCATTATTATTCTAATTGGTTTATTATTAACCATCTTTACGGCTTTTAGTTTTTTCACCAGGGAGAAAGTAGTAGATCTTGGAGAAGTTCAAATTACCAAAAATAAACAGCACCACCTCAATTGGTCACCACTCATTGGCATTGCCGTAATGGGAATAGGCGGAGTAGTTTTGTTGCTGAATTCAAAGAAGTAATGCACTAATTCCAAACTGCTGCAAATCTCAAAATGGGTTAATTATATAAACCTGTAATCAATGGTGTGGCGATTCTTCCAGAAAAGTTATCTTCAAATGGAATTGCCCCTTCAATACGCTACATCGTTTATAAAAGTAGTGTAAACCTTTCCAGTATTACTTTTTTTATCCAACAGCAGTCGCCAATAAAAAACAGGGTATCAGTTGGTGTTTAAGAATATGTGTGAATGATGTAACTCTTTTCAATAGTTATGTAACACATATTACGGTGTATGCCTGTACATTTAGAAAAGTAAAATCTCTATTAAAAAATTAAATAAAATACAATGAAAATTCTAATATTCGGATTTTTTATGTTTGTTACATGGTCAGCATTATCTACTTATATCTATGTGTGCAAAATTAAAGGATTGTGTAATGAACCGAAAACTCTACAATCTTATGGATCCAGCAATACAGACACCATTGTTGGCGACACTTTAATTAAGTCTAGAGTGCCGGAAAAAACAGCAATCCCTGAAAACCTGATAGTTTACTTTGCATTTGACAAATCTGATTTTAATGCTGACACAACAACAGATAAGTACTTTTATCTATCAACGGCCTACCTGGAACAGAACATACATGCCAGGCTCAGTATTACAGGCCACACTGATGCAATTGGGTCCGATGAGTACAATAAATCCCTGGGGTATCGGCGTGCCCGGACTATGCAGCATTATTTTGAAAGCAAGGGCTTGCAGGCAAATAAAATTATCGTAGAATCAAAGGGTGAGAAAGAGCCTGCAGACCTTAATAATACAGCAGCCGGAAGAACAAACAACAGAAGAACAGTAATAACTATAAAAAAATAAAATTATGAGAACTTTAATAATTCTTTTGGCACAAACAAAAAGTGCAGCAGCTTTTGAAATACTTATTTTACTACTGGTCGCTGCAATTATTGGATATATTACTGCATGGCTTTATTATAAATCGGTTTACGTTAGAAAAATTAAAACTATTGAATCTGAAAACGATAAATTGAATAAACAAATTGTGAATCTACATGCGGATAAAATTAATTTGCATAACAGCCTTAGTGAAAAAGACAAAGAAATTGAATTCCTTAGTAAAGAAGTTCATACTCTTAAATTGCTTAATGAAGAGGCCGCTCAAGAAACCAACGGATTGAAACTAAAGAATAAAAAAACAAAAGAATTGTTGTATGAAAAAGATGAAGCCCTGGTCCTTATTGCACAACGCAAGCACCTACTCGATTACAAAAGTTTTGGAACTGCTTCAGAATCAGAAAAGGATGATCTTAAAATGATCTGCGGTATTGGCCCCTTTATTGAGGAAAGACTGCATGCATTAGATATTAAAACTTTTAAACAGATTAGTAAATTCACAGCTAAGGATATTGATACTATTAATATTGCCATTGAGTACTTTTCAGGCAGGATAGAAAGGGACGAATGGGTTGCGCAGGCTAAAGAACTAAATGTAACTAAAGAAAAGAGGATTGAATTTCTGGATCGGATAAGGGCAAGAAAAACCCGCCTTTACTACGACAGAATAGGAATTGCCAAAAAAGAGGAAGCTGATGACTTAACCACCATAAGTGGCATTGGTGGATGGATTAAAGAAAAACTTAATGCATTGGATATCTATACCTTTCGGCAAATCAGTAATTTTATTGATGAAGATGTTGATTTGGTTACAGAGGTTATAGAATATTTTCCCGGTAGAATTGAAAGAGATGAATGGATACTTCAGGCCCAGGAACTTATCAGGATCGAAGGCAAAAAATCTGAACTCCTTAAGCGTATCAGGGATCGGAAAGACAGAATTTATTACGACAGATTAGGAGTTGCCCATAAACACCAGGCTAACAATTTAACCCGTATAAAAGGAATTAGCTTATGGATAGAAGAAAGGCTTAATGTGCTGGATATATACACCTTTAAACAGATTAGTAATCTTACACCTAAAGATGTCGAAACCATTAGTGAGATTTTAGAAATCTCACCAGACCGAATCAATAGAGATGATTGGGTTACTCAGGCTGGTGAACTCATAAAAAAGCAGTTACAAAAGGTTTAGTAATGAGTTACGTATGTAAAATTCAAAAGGCAGTAGTTGTATTTTCTATACTACAAGAAAATTAAATGCTGCCCGCTTTTCATTTAACCCAACTAACAAACAGTTATATGAATATGATGCGGTCCACGATCAGTTAAAACCGATAGAATTTGACAGGAATTTATTATTAAAATTTGAAACGCTCTGCAAGTAATAACAAGATAAATTATTAATTAAACAATCTAATTACAAATAATACCTACAACGAATATTTAAACAAACAACATTTTAAAAACATATATTGAATAGTAAGTCTTTTTTTCAATTAAAATGAATTTATTCCGACAAAAATAAAATTTATAAAAAAACCGATGGAAACAGATAAGATGAAAAAAGTATTGATTGCCCTGGATTACAATCCAACTGCTCAAAAAGTAGCAGAAACAGGTTTTTCAATTGCCAAAGCCATGGGCGCTGAAGTTATTTTGCTGCATGTAATGTCAGATCCGGTGTATTATTCTTCAATGGAATATTCTCCGATAATGGGATTTTCCGGTTACATGGACATGGCCCCAATACAATTAGATAGTGTTGATGGACTGAAAAAGGCATCTCAAAATTTTCTGGATAAATCAAAACACCACCTTGGTGATAAATCCATTCAAACCCTGGTAAGAGAAGGTGATCTTGCTGAATCAATATTAGAAGCTGCCCGCGACATGCATGTTGATATTATAATTATGGGCTCTCACAGCCGGAGATGGTTAGAAGAACTACTCTTGGGAAGTGTTACGGAAAAAGTTCTACATAATTCTTCTATTCCGCTTTGCATTATTCCAACTAAAAAACACAAATAACCTGAACATTACTGCCTGAAAATACATAGGATGAACAACTATTGTTTGGTTCGAATTATTTAAATAGTTTATCGGGGTTATATAATATAAAACCTACATATTAAAACAAGATTAACACAAATACGGATAAATGTAAATAGTCCATATGGCTTTACAGAAAATGAAATCCAATTAAATCAGCACATTAGAAAGAGAGTTTCTGTTACTAATTTTTACTTTTCTTTGGGTTTTTAATAAGGGTGGATTTAATTCCTGAAAGTATAGATTTGAAGCAATAATTAAAAAGAAATCTTTCGGGATCTCTTTCATAATCTATAATTCCCTCTCTCACTTCTTCATCAGGAATAGGGTTTGAATCCGACAACTTTCTATTGACAATCAATGAAATAAATCTCTCTTTAATAGCGGTGGTATCTGCCGTTCGTTTATTTTTAACTGCGATATCCAGTCCATGATAAAGCATGGTTATTTTACCGGTTGCCCTTTCGTTATTGGCAATAAAGCTAAATTTCACTTCATCTATTTTGCCAGATGTAGCATATATAAAAGCGCTCTTCTCAAGTATAGGGTTCAATTCTTTAGCTTCCAGACTTGAGAGAGTTCCATTCAAAAAAAATGTGTTATGACTATCGAATATTTTCCCTTTTAATAGAATAGTCATCTTGCTTTTCCCCATTAAAAGGGCATTTCCCTTAAGTTCTAAAAAAGCCTTTTCTGTTTTGTAAAGAGTACTGTTTGTTATTTTGTATATTTTACAATTGATATTATTAAAGCTGATACTCCCCGGTTCGTTTGCCTCCTCGGCATGTATGGAAAGAGTGACATTTCCGTCTATAAGGCTGAGTGAATCAATTTGGACAGTACCAGGGTAGTTGTAAATCAAATCCTGGAATGTTGGTTTGTTGACATGCCGGAATTCTTTACGCTTATCCCGAAAAACGTTCATATCCATTTTTCCGATTTCGATATAGGAGCTTATCAGGCTCCCGGATGTGAGATAACCTGTGGCATTAAAATCGTGAACATAAATGTTGTTGAAGCCGGCTTCAATACAATTCATTTGAAAATCATACTGTGATGTGAAATCATAACCTGTATAATTCGGATGAATATAAAAGCTATTTACGGTTAAGGTTTTTGTAGTTGCAGAATAGAAAATACCACTGGCCGTATATGAATACATACTATCAGGGGAAGCCACAACGAGTTCTTCAGCTTCGATATCAAATTGCTTAATAATGCCAGGGGATAAGGTATCCTGTTTATCAACCTTTAAACCGTATACTTTCAAAACGCCTCTATTCACCAAATAAGATTGTGCCGATGCAGTGTTTTGGATATCCAGATGTATCTTATCAAAAAGAATGCTACCTATCCGGATATTCAAAGGCAAAACTATCAGCGGTTTTGCTTCCTGTGAAAATGGAAACTCACCTATAATACTACTATTGTAAATGGTAACATTACTGATGTTGACGTCATTTTTGAACAGGACTTTAACGAGGCTGATCCCTTTAAATTTTATAGACGCTATTTTCACGTTTAAAATCCGGTCACCCTGATGCTCCTGATTTGGGCATATTGTTATATTTTCCAGTTGTATTCCAGAAGAGATCATTAAAATACGGACCTTGTCAATTTCAACATTGTAATCTATATTCTTTTCATTCAGGGCTGACTGTATTTTACCCCTAACCCATGGTCCAACAAAGACTATTGTTAAAAATTTTATCAGCAGGATAAGGGTCATTATCCCGATGACAATTTTTAAATATATTTTCTTTTCCATTCTGAAATAATTGCTTTAAATCTATGAAGCAGTTCCCTTGTTAGGAATTATATTTTTCAAGTAATTGTGTTTGTTAAACATGTCCGGTTCATGATATAAAATAATCTTTAGAAATCCAGATATTTAAAGCTGTAAAATTATGGCAACAATGTATGGCGGATTTCATTTATTCGTGCCTTATTAATTGTTTGGAAATTATAATAATGCAAAGATACCGCCACTTGTTTTACAAACTTTTATACAATTTCAGAAAAGAGTTACATCATTCTCACCCATGTCCATTTAACTAACCAGTTTAAAAGAGATCCAGAAATAGCTCCTTCATGATTTCAACATTTTAAATATAAAGGCTCAAACAAGCTGAAAATGTGTGAATATTGTAACTCTTATCCTGAATTGTGTAATACATTCTGCACATACCAATGTACTTTTGTTTTAGTATCTGAACCACAGTCTCAAGATTTAAATAATCCTCCATAAATGAAAATAATTTTATATATGATTGCCGGTATACTAATCCTTATCTGGGGTATTTTTTTCTGGGGTTTTAATGCATCATCATTGATACATTTGCTGCTCGCAGCTGCAATACTCATTCTTCTTAACCTGATTTTTAACAATCAATTATTTAATAATATACATTAAAAATAACTAATTAAATATGAGACGTAAAGCATAATAATTATTCATAAAAATATTCTAAGTAATTACTTAAATATTTGAATATTGTTGGTTTTCAGGCATAATTAAACGTGTGAATGATGTAACTCTTATCCTGAATTATGTAATACTTTGCGTAAACGCTCGAAGTACCTTTATAAAAAGGTATTAAACTTGATTTTTAAACTTCAGTAAAATTTTAAAAACATGAAAAATTCACTGTACATTATTGCCGGGTTACTTATTGTAATATGGGCAATTATTTTTTTAAGCTTTAATGCTTCCGGTATGGTCCATATTCTTCTTGGTGTAGCAGGATTCATTATTCTCGTCAGGATAATATTTGGTAAACAATTATCAAAGAAATGATAAACACTACTGTTTTACATTAAAAAAATAGTGAACGTTTTCCTTATCCGTACATCCTTGTAACATCATGGACTCAATTTTTAGCTACCAAAACATAACTGAACTGCAAACCAGGCTCAGAAAAAAATATCCTCAATTAACAGAATCCGATTTACAATATGAAAAGGGTAAAGAAGAAAAAATGTTGAGAATGATAGAGTATAAACTTCACAAAACAAAACAAGAAATGCAGGAAATAATAGCAAAACTTTAGCCCGTTATCCTATTAATCTTACGTACTAAAATAAATAAAATGAACTATTTGTATATATTAATTCCCGCTGTAATCATATTTCTTATTAGGATCAGAATTGTAAGGCCTACTCAAAGAGGCCTTATAGAACGACTTGGAAAATACCATAAACTTGCTAATCCGGGGTTTCATTGGATCATTCCTGTTATTGACCGGATATTTATGGTAAATGTAACTGAGCAGAAGGTAGATGCCGGGCCCCAGGAAATAATTACCAAGAATAATCTGAACGCAAGCGTGAATGCCCAGGTATATTTCAGGGTGAAAGCCGAAAATGAAAAAATTGTTATTCCATCAGGGACCGAACTTAAAAATATTATTGGAGATATGGCCGGAAACGTGCCTTTGGAAAGAAAAGATAATAAAAATTAATATTTGAAAATTTAAGCCTGAATTTGCCATTCCAAATGGTGATAATTCAAGCAGTATATTAACTTCTATTCTTATGCTTAAAACTATATTCCATTTAAATGTTTTTGAAAACAGGTATAAATTATACTCAATAGGCGAGATAAGAAATTTATAACCTGGTTTAAATCCATCCCTGCGTAATTAATTATGGGAAAATTAACTGCAAAATCAGTTGCTGTTATTGTCGCTCACCCCGATGATGAAACCTTGTGGGCCGGCGGAACTATACTTAGCCATCCTTCCTGGCAATGGTTTATCGTTTGTTTATGCAGGGGAAGTGATAAAGACCGCGCACCCAGGTTTTACAACGCTTTAAAAGTTCTTAAGTCAGATGGTGTTATGGGTGACCTTGACGATGGCCCTGATCAAAAACCCCTGGAAGAAAAAGAAGTTGAAGATGTCATACTGAATTTATTACCATCAAAGCATTTTGACCTGGTAATTTCCCATAATCCAAGCGGGGAATACACAAGACACATAAGACATGAAGAAGCCGGAAAAGCAATTATCAAACTCTGGAATGCGGGTAAAATATTCGGAAGTGAACTATGGACTTTTGCCTATGAAGACGGTAAGAAGGAATATTATCCCAAACCTGTCGAAAGCGCTTCTGTTTACCGGACACTTACAAAACGTATATGGCTTAGAAAATACAACATAATTACTGATACATACGGATTTGAAAAAAGTAGTTTTGAAGCATTAACAACCCCGCGTGCAGAAGCATTCTGGCAATTTAGAAGTACCTATCATGCTAAAAAATGGCTTAAAAACGGAGGAGTTTCAATATGAAAGTACTGGTATTATATGATTACCCCCCTTCTCCCGGAGGGCTGGCAACCCAGGGAGATTTATTATTTAAAGGACTTTCTGAACTGGGTGTTGATACGCATGCTGTACATTTCGAATCAGCACAGGAAAAAGAATGGTACTATCGCTGGTTTGAACCAGATGTTGTTGTAGGTGTAGGGTATTGGGGACACACACCTCAATTGGTACTTCATCCGCAGCGCTATGGTGTGCAGCCGGTACCATGGCTGGTAGCCGACGGATATATAGCAAACTACCAGGAAGTTTTAAATGCCCTGCCCCTTATACTGGTAACATCGAACTGGGTTAAGGAGATGTATGTCCGCGATGGGATTAATAGTGATAAAATTGAAGTGTTGCCGGTAGGCTGCAATACGGATGCCTTTATCCCCTTTAGTAAAGACAACCCAAAAATCCAGGCCGTACGTGATGCTCTCGGTATTCCTCCCGATCAGATTATGATTCTTACAGTTGGCGGAGACGCTGCATCTAAAGGGGCGCAGGAAGTAATGCAGGCCCTTGCAATTATTGATACCAAAGCGCCCGATTGGAAATATGTTTGTAAAGTATGGCCTCAACCCCGGACCAAAATTCAAAACCTTGCCGACCTGGAAATTGCAACACAATTAGGCATTAAAAATAATGTGACTTATGCCACCAATACGATTTCACGAAATTTTATGCCGTACCTGATCGGTGCATGCGATATTTATGCAGCCCCTTCAAGACTTGAGGGATTCGGTATGCCGCAGATTGAAGCCGGGGCATGCGAAAAACCGGTTATAGGAATTAAGGCTATGGGTATGCTGGATACGCTTATACATAACGAAACGGCATTTCTTGCAAAGGTGGCTCAGAAAATTGCAGTGAACCAGGTAATACTTGGCGATGAATCGGGCTTTGAAGATAAACATAATATAATTTTTAAAAAGCCCCGCACTGTGGATTACCGGGCTAATGTTCATGATATTGCCAAGTATCTGTTGCTGCTTATGGGCGATGAAGCTTTGCGCGAAAAAATGGGTAAAGCAGGCCGGGAGCGTGTTGTAAAAAATTTTGACTACCGTGTGGTTGCAAAACGTTTTGTTCAAATAATAAACGAAAAATTAGGAATAATATAACGGCCAAAATAAATATTTTATTACCATCCCAAAAAGAAATAAACATTTACATTAAATAATATTTGAGAAATAAATCCATGCAATCTACAAACCGGCAAGAAATAGAAGAAGCAAAGAAAGCCGCTCAAGAAGTTCTAATGCACAATGCCCATGGACCCTACCAAGGACTTCCACGAACTGCCGGATGGGGATATCCGGAACCTTATACCAGGGACTTAATGTTTTCAATTTTAGGTATTGCGGTTTCAGATAATCAAAAACTAAAGGAAAGCATCCGAAAAGTACTGAATACACTGGCCCTAAACCAGACAGAACGCGGCCATATTACTTCGTTGGTACACGACAAAGACGACCGTGGTGCCAGTGATACTACACCACTTTTTTTATTGGGCACCGGCATTTATAGAAAAGCAACTAATGAACCTGATTTTCTTTACGATGCGGTGGAAAAGGCCCTGACCTGGATGGAATATCAAAGTCCTTCAGACCGGTACCTGGTTGCTCAGCAACCTACCAGCGACTGGCGTGACGAGCAATGGGTAACCGGATATGGTTTGTATGTAAATACCCTGGTTTATAGCTATCTCCGTATCCTTAACAAGCACGAAAGGGCAGAAAGAATGCGGCATGATATGAGCCGTTTTACAATTACGGGAGGGACCATGCATCGTCATGTACATGAGGGACTTGTTGTAAAACATAAGCCATACTACGCGTTTTGGTCTTATAAAATTCACAGCAGCGAACGTTTCGACCTGCTTGGCAACAGCCTTGCTATACTCTCGGGAATAGCATCACCATCAAGGGCCGAGGAAATGATTTCCTGGATCGAAGAAGAATGTGCAAACATGATAGAAAGAGGTGAGCTTGCTGTTAACCTACCCCCCAATTTATTCCCGTTTATTAGGCCAGAAGATCCGGATTGGCAAGTAAGAGATGCCAAATATAATAATCCGGGTGAATATCATAACGGTGGAATATGGCCTTTCATTTGCGGAATTTACATAGCTGCATTAGTTGCAGCCAAGCGATACAAACTTGCAGAAAAAAAACTTGTGCTACTTACTCAAATAGTGAAAACTGCTAATTCGAGCAATATTAATTATGGTTTTAACGAATGGATAAAAGCCCAAAACGGAGAACCTATGGGACAAAACTGGCAAACCTGGAGCGCTGCACTCTATTTGTATGCCGCAAAATGTGTTGAAGAAAACAGAACACCCTTTTTTGATGAGATACGGCAGGAATTATCATATTACAGACTATTTTAAAAACAGTCATTTTGCCTGGAGCAATAAATCTGTAATTGGAATTATAAAATACGAGCTAATATTGTACAAAATATAAAGTAGATTTTCTTCCGGGTGTATTTTATGAATTGAACAATCTGTAATATTTTTCTTAATAATTTCTTATTAAACCAGATATGTTAAAAATATAGCGTACCTTGCACCTTTAATTTAAATTTTTATTATGAACAAAGGAACAGTTAAGTTTTACAATGATTCGAAAGGATTCGGATTCATTAAAGATGCAGATTCAGCTAAAGAATATTTTGTACATTCTTCTGGATTAACAGAAGATATTCAAGAGAATGACGAAGTAACTTTCGATCTGCAGGAAGGAAAAAAAGGATTAAATGCTGTGAATGTTAAACTGGCTTAGTCCAGATTACTATAAACATTTAAAATTTTACCCCGCCAATGGCGGGGTTTTTTTTTAATATTTATCCTTTGTATTAAAATTCACTCTATTTATATATTGCTTAATATCTTATTATAAACTCCCAGATAAGCATCTATCATTTTTTCACGACTAAATTTAGAAGCAACCCAGTTCCTGCAATTTTTCCGGTTTATTGTTTTTATTTTCCCAATGGCATTCAGCGCTTCTTCAATGTTACTGACAAGAAACCCTGTCTTCTTATCATTGATTATTTCCGGCATAGATCCCCTGTTAAATGCAATAACGGGCGTACCGCAAGCCATGGCTTCCACAACACTCAGACCAAAAGGTTCTTCAAAACATATCGGGTGCAAAAGGGCGTTCGCCTCACCTAAAAGCCTTATCCGTTCAACAGGTCCTGAGTTACCCACGTATACTATGTCTTGATTATTGATAAAGGGCTTTACCTTCAGATTAAAATACTCCTGATCCTGAATCAGGCCTGAAATAATCAGTTTTCTTTTTGATTCTTTGGCGATCTGAATAGACTCAAACACTCCCTTTTCGGGATGAATTCTGCCAAAAAACAACAGGTAATCCAACGGTTCGGAATTAAAAGTAAAATCCAAAAGATTTATACCATTATATACAGTGGCAATATAATCGAGTTCAGGGCTGCGATCGGAATAACTAATCGAAACAAAATGATTTGAACTGTCATATTTTTTATATACCGGAAGGATTTTTGGTGATGAAAAGCCATGAATAGTAGTAATCATGGGGGTATTAATAAGGCGTGAATAGCTTAGCGGCAGAAAATCAAAATTGTTATGAATCAAATCAAATTGATCCGCTTGTTCCATAAGATTGCTTATATGAAGACATTCTGCAACTTTCGGGTCTGCTGAAGAATCCTCTGCATAAGGTTGTCTGCAAACCGAAGCTAATTTGCCCTTTGTTATCGAATCGCCGGTTGCAAATAAAGTTACGTCAATGCCCCGTTCAACCATTCCCTCAGCAATATTAGAAGCTACCTGTTCCCAGGGGCCATATTTTCTGGGAGGGGTACGCCAGGCTATTGATGAGAGAACAGCGATTTTCATAATTCGTGATTTTCATTTGATATGTATTCCGCTTTTTTTATAATCCTGTGGGATTAAATAACAAATCAAAATAGTTACATTGCAGCCCGTGGATTCTTTAAACAATGATCAACAAGAGCCTCCAGATTTGCAGTACCTGCGCACATCACGCTGTCTGCGCCGCCCCAGTATATCTTCACACTTCCGTCTTCTTCCGGAACAGCGCCACAGGAAAACACCACATTATGCACATAGCCTGTAATCTCGTAAACTTCTTCGGGCTGCAGGATCCATTCATCTCCCACAGCTATAATTTTTGAGGGATCTTTCAAATCGTGCAAGGCCACGCCCAATCTGTAAACGCTCCCGTCCATTGTGGGAAATACACCGTGATAGATACTTAACCAGCCACGGGAAGTTTTAACAGGGGGGGCACCGGGACCTATCTTCATCTCATCCCAGTGGTATTGCAGAGGTTTCATAATAAGTTTCGATTCGCCCCAATACCTCAGATCGGGAGAATAGGATATCCAGATAGACCAGGGCGATATTTCAGAATGGGGCCTGTCGAGCCGTGCATATAAGCCCCCAATTTTTTCAGGGAAAATTACTACATTCCGGTAGTCGGATTCTGTAATTAATGAAAAACGTTCAACCGATTTAAAATTTTTTGTTTTAGCAAGTCCGATACGCACTCCATGCCTGGAATAAGCACTATAGGTAATAAGAAATTCACCATCCATAAGAATAATCCTGGGATCTTCCACACCATAAGCTTCGTATTCTTTAAAAATCCCCTCAGTGGCCGGAACCATAAAAGGTTTGCTTTGTACTTTAAAATTGTAGCCATCTTCGCTCTCGGCCATCCCAAGAATACTTCTTCCATTCAGTTTATGAGATCGAAATATCATAACATATTTCCCCTCATACTTTATTACAGCTGCATTATGAACCGTTGCGACCGGATAGGGCACATCCTTTTTAGTAAGTATTGGATTATTCGTGTATCTTTTAATTAACATTTATACATTTTAAGGTTTTACCTGTGTTATAAAATATTTGTGTTTATCAAAAGTGGTATTTGCAACGTATTTTATTCTAACTATTAGCAGGTATCTGGCTTAATACTCAGTCTTTATATCATGTTCATGAAATTCTTCATATGCCTGTAAAACAATTAAATGAGAGATTAAATATGCCAATGAACTTTCGGCTCCCTGATTACGATTTACACCATAACTTTCAAATCCATCGCAACAGCCTTTAGTTTCAAAATCATACAAGCTCATTCTCAGGTCATTTTCACCCAGGAACCATAAAAATGAAGTATAAAGCTTATTAAGGTAGTCTTTGTCTTTTGTTAAATGAAAAGCCTGGTGATACATTAAAACCATGGCCATGGCGTCTATGGGTTGTTGCGCAAAAATGGAACGTTCACCCTCTTTCGTGAACCATTTTTCATTTCCAATAATTGACAGGTAATTGTCTTTAAGCGTATGCTTTGTCAGAAAGTTCATGGAATTGATGGCTATCTCCGTAATATTTCTGTCGTTGAGTATTTCAGATGAATGCAGCAAAGCTAAAGGCAAAATACCATTATCATAGGCGAGCAGGGATTCGAACCATTTCCAATCGGGGCTTTCATTATCGTAATAATGTTTAATTAATTTGTGCGCCAGGTTTCTCAACCTTTCAGTCATGGAATCGTCCGATGGGTTGCTTTTAAGGTAATAACTTATTCCAATTATGGTATTGGCAATGCTTCTGATTGATTTTAATTTTTCAAAATTGGGCGATGCATTAAAAAAAACCAGTCGCCCTGTCTGGTAATACGCATCATTGGGGGCATTTCCAAGTAAATATCCTAATGCCCATATGGTGCGGCCAAAAGAATCTTCAGAGCCCACCTCGTCCAGGAAGTTTCTGCTAAAACTCAGGAAATTCCTAAACGTCCCATCCGGGTTTTGCATGTAATGGATATAGCTTAAATAAACCGGCGATAGTTCAAGGGCCCGCATATCCTTCATTTGCCTGTAAGCCATTAAAACCATTAGCAAAGCTCTCGCATTATCATCCAGACAATACCCTTCTTTTAAGTTAGGAATTCCAAATTTTGCATGTTGAATGATTCCTGTATCATCTGTTAACCGATTGATATGAGTTAAAGAAAATGGGGGAAGTATAAGCAGATCTAAATCCGTATCCTTCTTTTCAACAATATTTTGTCCCTCCTCTAAAATATCTTCAGTTAACGCAACATACTTTTCGCCAGTTTTCGGCCAGGTAATCTTTCGGCCATAATCATAGGCTTTTATTTTAATTTTATTTAGCTCCTCAGGATTGTCAAGGAGTTCTATTAGTGTGTTGGTTAGTTGGACAGCATCATTAAAATTAAAAAGCCTTCCTCTTCCATCTGCCAGCAATTCTTCTGCATGCCAATACGGTGTTGAAATTACAGCCGAACCTACACCAACTGCATATGATAGCGTTCCGCTTGTAATTTGGGATTCGTTCAAATAAGGGGTAATATAAATATCTGAAGCGCTCAGGTATTTGAATAAGTCCGGCTCATCAATAAATTCGTTAAGAAATATTACATGTTTTTCCAGATGTAAATTTTTGACCAGCCGCATTAGAAAAATCCGGTATTCCTCACCGGAATGTCGAAGTACATTAGGATGAGTTTTACCCAAAACGATGTACACCACTTCGGGATGTTTTGCAACAACTTTGGGCATTGCGTTGATTACCGTCTCAATTCCCTTATTACGCCCTATAAATCCAAAAGTAAGTAGTACCTTTTTACTTTCCAGTTTAAACTCATTTCTAGATTTTTCCCTGTTAAAATGAATATCAGGCACACCATGTTCGATAAAAATAATTTTGTTTTTCGGCACTTTATAGATGCCCACCAGAAAATCAATAGCTTTATGGCTCATCACCACAATTTTGCTTGCCATTTTGCATATTTCCTGCAAAACAGCCTTTTCGTTATATGAAGGGGCTTTAAGAATAGTATGCAGCGTAACTATAAGAGGGATTTCCAATCTGTGTAACAACGGAAGGATGTATACTCCGCTTTGACCACCAAAAATACCAAATTCATGTTCCAGGATACAAAGATCTGCGCCGCTCAGGTTGATAAATCTTACCGCTTTTAAATAGTCACCCTGTTGTTCCTGTCTGATAATATGTTTTACTTCCTGCGGGTATTCATAAACAATATTATTATCACTTAATGCCACTATAAAACCTTCATAACTGTTTCTCCTTCCTCCATTATTACCTAACATGGATTTGAACAGGTTATTTGTAAATGTGCCAATGCCACATTCACGAGGTGGGTAGGTACCAATAAAAGCTAATTTCACTTGGAATATTTTAGGTTTTTCATGTTAATATTTAGAACAAATAAAAAAGTATACCTTTCAGAATAGGATTCTTCTATTGAAAACAAAGCATACAGAAAAATAAGTGCCCTATTACAACCTATATTTTACTTTCATTATTTTTCACAGCTCGTTTGGCCGCTTTTGCAGCCCTTTTTTCTTTCAGGTTTTTTAGCGGTATTTTTTTATTTGCTTTATTCTTTTCTTTACCTTCTTTTTCTTTTGACATTTTATTATGTATTAGAAATAACTATTCCCGTTTTTAACTCCCAGTTTTATATTAAACCCTCTTCATAACCGCTTTTAATAATAGTGGAAATCATTTTGAACCGTTCATCGGCTCTTACTGAATTGGATGTGTGGGCAGGTATTATAATGGCTTCGCCAGTTTGAAGTTTATTCGATTTTTTATCGATTATTACGTCTGCTTTACCTTCAATGATTTGAATGAAGGTATCAAAAGGAGAAATCTTCTCAGCCACCATTTCTCCGGTATCAATGGCAACAACACTTATATTTCCGGTTGTTTTTCTGATTATAGTTTTAGTGACAACCGAATTAGGAACATATTCGATTATTTCGATCATAATATGCGTTTTCGATTTTTCAATTTCAGCCGTTTGCATGTGTTATACTATAACAATAAGAACAATAAAGGTACTGCTGTTGAATAAGGGATGTGTTATACAATTAAACATATTACTTACATCATTCTCACATTTCAGGGCATATTTGCCAAACCGTATATTGTTCTGAAATGGTATCCGTAAACAGTAAAGGTAATCGCATCTATCATTAATCCGGGCCTTCTAAATAAAGTCCAAATCATTAATTTCCAATATTCACCCCTGCCTCTGTTCCGTATGCCGATGATATAGACAGATTTAAAAAAAGCACCAAGAAGCGACAAGTTAATTCTTGATTGTCTTTTATATAATCGGTTGTAGTTTAATAGCAACTGCCGTAATCTCTTATAGTATGGCTTGGTTGCATATATATTATAAATGATTTTTTTGTAACCGGCAATTAGTTCATTGTAGTTCATTTTTGGAATAAAATTCATGGACAAATCGGTATTATTTCCTGAGGCTTCAATTGTTAATCTTTTTTCTGCTGCTAACCGGTTATACAACCGGGTATTTTTTGGGGCATTTAATAAGCCTACCATGGCAGAAACAATCCCGCTTTTTTGTATAAAATCGATCTGTCGCTGAAAAACACCCGGAGTATCGCTGTCGAAACCCACAATAAATCCGCCTGATACCTGTATTCCGGTTTGTTGTATTTTTCTAACACATTGCAACAGGTCGCGGTTTTTATTCTGAACTTTATTGCATTCGTAAAGCGCCTCCTCCACAGGTGTTTCAATACCAATAAATGTAGAAGTAAATCCCGTTTCCACCATTAAAAACATTAATTCTTCATCATCGGCCAGGTTAATTGAACTTTGAATATTAAATATAAAGGGAAACTTATGAATTTGCATCCATTTTTTAATTGCAGGAAGCAGGCCATATTTAATTTCTTTTTTGTTGCCAATAAAATTATCATCCACAATAGAAACCGGCCCGCGCCAGTTAAGGGCATATAATGTGTCAAGCTCATCTATAATTTGACTGGTATTTTTCATCCGGACTTTGTGGCCCAAAAGTGACGTTATCTCACAAAAATCGCATGAATAGGGGCATCCACGCCCAATCTGTATATTCATAAAGGCGTATTTCTTCTGTTGTAACAAGTAGTAATCAGGAACAGGTGTCAAAGAAAGATCTGCAAATTCGCTGGTTTTGTAAAGTTTTTTTGGATGCCCGGAATCTAAATCTTTCAAAAACAAGGGTAAGGTAATCTCGGCTTCATTTAATATAAAATGATCAATTTGAGGGTAGTTTTTATATTCCTGGGTAAAAAGAGGACCCCCGGCAACAATCTTTACACCGAGCTTTAAACATGCTGCTATTATTTTATTCACCGACTCCTTTTGAATGTACATGGCACTTATAAATACAAAATCAGCCCATTCGATATCATTTGTTTGAAGTGTAGAAATATTCATGTCTACCAGTTTTTTCTGCCATGTTGACGGGAGCATCGCCGAAACGGTTATTAATCCAAGTGGCGGAACAGCTGCCTTTTTCGAGATGAATTTTAAGGCATGTTTGAAACTCCAAAAAGAATCCGGGCACTGCGGGTAAATTAATAATATTTTCATCGTAATTTTTTTTGAATTAAACTACTCCTGGTAACTGAGTCATTAATTATCAGAATTAAATTATCTGTGGTATTTGGTAAAAAAGTGGGGGAAATGAGATGCAGGATTTTCAATAATAACTCGAAATAAAATTTTATTATTTCGAAATATGCCTGCTTAAAACTGTTTAATTAATGATCATATAAAATTCGTGATACCAAGCGGATGATGTGTTACAAAATTCCTGATAATATTTACATAATTCACACATCATTAAGGGTACCACGCCTTTTATTTTTGAGTTGCTTAAAATGAGAAGGGGTAAGTCCGGTAAATTTTTTAAATTGATTTGACAGATGTGCAACACTGCTATAGTGCATTTTGTATGCTATTTCGGTCAAATTTAACTCATCGTAGACAATAAGTTCTTTTACTTTTTCTATTTTATGGGTGAGGTAATATTTTTCGATGGTTATGCCTTTAATTTCTGAAAAAAGATTAGCGAGATAGGTATAATCATGATTAAGTTTTTCGCTCAGGTAATCAGAAAGGTTCACCCTAATTTGTTCCTCAGTATAGTGTACTAATTCTATAATAGCACTTTTAATTTTCTCCACCAGAACACTTTTTTTATCATCCATTACCTGCAATCCTGATTTTCTTAAAGCCTTATCCAATTGATCCAATTGTTCCGGTTGTAAATCCTCAAAAATAGTTGCTTCTCCTAATTTTACATCACTATAATGCAGGCCGAATTTCTCCAGTTCGGCCTTCACTACCATCTGGCAGCGTATACAAACCATATTTTTGATGTATATTTTCAATAATAAAGTACTCCTTGAATTAACATAATATGAATAGTAAAGTTAATAATTTTTCCCTGCACTATACAGGGATTAATTAAAGCTTCTGAATTGACTTAAAACCATAAAAGAAGACGGCAAGGTTATGAGGATTCTTTAAAATTTGAAGAAGACGAGAATTTTATATTACCACAGAAAGTGGCATTAGTCGGATATGATCAGTGATCCTATATGTAAAATATATATTTGTATAACAGTTCAATACTATATTAAAACAATGTATTAACAACTGCTGCTTTTATTGAGAAGAACGTTATAACAGGCAGGAATTGTGAATGATACTTCAGAATAAAAATTCACAAATTAATAATTGAAAACCAACATAAGATGGGTAATTAATATTATTTGAACAGTAATTAAATGAATATAAGGGATTAAACAACATAAAAAAATTGTACGATTAAAATGCCAAAAGCAATCTACCGTGAAATTAGAATTTTACATCATATTTTTAATCATGATTCAACTGTATAAATATATTGGTACTAACCCAGTAAATTAATCCCGTATTATTATCCCCGAATTTTAACCTGGTAAAAAACAAATATTTCCCGTCTCTGCTGACTGTAGGGCATAAAACAGCATCAGCTGCAGCATTAACTTTTTCACCAAGATTCTTTGGAACACCCCAGCTTTTATCAGAATTTCTGAAACTTACCCATATGTCATTTTGTGTATAGCTACCCTCCCTCGGTGAATTGAACAGCATGTAACTTTCATCCGGGGCTACCCAGGCATGTGAAGCCCCACCATCATTTACAGGCGATCCAAGATCAACAGCTTCGATAAATTGTCCGTTTTTAATTTCGGCATACATGATTCGGGCATCTTTCCAATTGCTGTTTCTTGAAAAATACATCGCTCCGCTGTTTACAATACACGGATAATACTCTACCTGATCATTGGAAATAATCGCTCCGGATACCTTTTCAGGATTGGACCATCCGGATGTTTCTCTTTTTACATAAAAGATATCGCCGCCAGTGTAATAATATATTTTATTCCCATCGGGAGTAAAGGATACTTCTTTACCAAAAAACGAAGCTTCTGTCGGATCACTCCATTTCCCTTTATCATAAACCATCATGTATGATTTACGGTCGGGGTATCTTGAGAAAATCAGGGTCTTCCCATCCGGGGAAAAAACCAAGGCATGACTATTACTATTTTCTACTGAAATTATTCCCTGTGCGAAGATTTCAGGGATATTTCCCGGCGGCGTCTGATTAAGATAATCAATGTTTTGTGCAAGAATTGCAGGATATGAACAGCATAAGTAAACCACTATTACTATTTGAAATTTCATCTTTTGAAAATTTACATTTTTGGCAGATAATCCCGCATTATTAATAGAATTAAAAAAACTATAATAATGCGGGAATGAATGGACAAACAACTCTACTTGCTAACTATCAGATTTTTTTCATAGATAAAATTATCTCCCCGGTTTTCAGCACATACAATATTTGTCTGGCTTTTTCTTTCTTCTGCTAATTCAGCAAATTCTTTCAGGTTATATTCCCTCTGGAAAGCATGCATGGGAAAAACCTGTGTTGGATTTAACTTCTGTATAGAATAGAAAAAACCTTCAACAATAAATTCCTTTTTCCATCGGGAGGGACAACCTGTAACCGGAAGGAAGGCAATGTCTACCTGCGCTGTCTGATCGGCAAGAAAATCAACTTCCTTTTTAAAACCCGCTTCATCTTCGGCAGTAAACAGCGCATGATCTCCGGGATGATAAATTTTTAGTCCGTCTACCTGAACCAGAAAACCCTGACCCGTATCGTTTGATTTAATCGTAGTAACCTTTATATCATTTACCTTGCTGGTTTCATTATCTTTAATATAAGAATATGAAGGTCCATTATAGGAACGATTTTGATAAAGCCATGATTCTTCTGGCTTAAACCCGAAAATATAAGTAATGTTTGCCACCTCATTTGCCCAGGCATAAATGGCAGTATCAAAATGATCTGAATGATCATGTGAAACAAACACATATACATTTTTATCTTTCATTTCTTTTTCACAAAAAGCGCCATTAGCAAGACATTTGGATGAACTTAAATTTTGATCCCAAAAATCAAATACCAGGTAATTATTTTGCGTTTGCACAATCCAGCCTGAATGCCCGGTATAAATAACTTTTGCCTGTCCGTCAGCAAGCTTTGAATCTGCAGACTCCCGGACTTTCTTAGCCGATTTAATATCTTCTTTTGTGGCAATATTTTTTTCAACACATAAAGACACCAAATCCGCATATCCATATTTAATGGCATAATCCAGTGGCTTTTTACCCAATGAATTTGTAATATCCGAATTTGCATTAGCTTCAATCAGCATTTTTGATGTTTCCAGATCGCCATTAATTGAGGCAATATGCAAGGGGGTATTTCCTAATGTATTTTCTTTACTACCGATATCTATTGTTTTTGGAATAAGTAAACTCACTATTTTTGCATATCCGTTAATTGCTGCATTATGAATGGGCAACCTGCCATTTTGGTCCTTTACATTCGCATCGGCTCCACGCTCAAGTAATAGTTGTACACTTTTTACGTAGCCTCCACCAGCAAGATTATGCAGTACACTGTTATTATCGTCCATTTTAAAATTTAAATCGGCACCGGCATCTGCAAGCCTGCTTATAATTTCGGGATTACCATACCAGGAAGCCAATAGAATTGGCGGGCGATTATAATCATCTTTTATATTTACATCAGCGCCTTTTTTTATTAAAATGGCAACAGTAGTTGGGTGATCTTTCCTGATTGCCTGGTGTAAACCGGTATATCCGGAATTTCCTTTCTCATTTACATCGGCCCCGTTTTTTAATAACATCCATACGATATCATCGTGCCCTTGCATTGTTGCATTGCTTAATGCCGAATTATTCCATTTATTCTTTTTATGAATATCGGCCCCGTTATCAATCAGATATTGTGCCATGGCAGTTTGCCCATGATAAGATGCAAGTGTTAAAGCAGTTTCATCATTTTTAAGCTGTTCGTTTACATCCACATCATATTTCTCGACCATAGTTTTGAGTTTCTCCAGGTTGCCCTGTTCAACTACTTTTGGCAGAACTTCAGCAATGGTTTTTTTTCCCTCAGCTTTTGCCTGGCAATTCTGGGCAAAAGTCAGGCCTTGAAAACCGAGTATAAAAAAAACTATTAAAAGCATAGTAATCCATATATCTTTCCGAATAAGATATTTGTTTCTGATTTGTTTTGAATTTTTCATAGCTGACAAATTTTAAATTTTGTAAGCAAATTAATACACTATGAAAAAATAGTTGCGACGAGGTATCCCAAATATAAGCAGAGATGTTCCCGGTGAAGTAAAAGATTAATTTATAAATGGTTACTTAAACTAAAATTTTCATTTTAATTGAAATGATTTATTAATTCAGATTTCCTTTAACACTTACTATTGAATATTCTTTAGGGTATTTACCAAAGTACTCTTTAAAACAATTATTAAAAAAAGAATAGTTGCTAAAACCTGTTGCATCCATTACCTCAGCAATGTTATTTTGGCCTTGTTTCAATATCTGTGCTGCCCTTTTGAGGCGGATAATCCGAATAAAATGTTTGGCAGGATAATCGGTAAGGGCATTAAGTTTTCTATACAGCTGTGTTCGGCTGACACCCAATTCCATGGCGAGCAATTCAACATTTAAGTTTGGATTGGATATATGTTTTTCGATTATAAAGATTGCTTCCTGTAAAAATTTTTGATCAGCATTTTCAATCGAAATTTCCCGGGGCTGAAGCTGAAACTGCTTGGAGAATTTTTCAACCAGTTGTTTCCTTAATCTTAACAGGTTTTCTACCCTGGATTTTAAAATTGCCGAATCAAAAGGTTTGCTGATATAATCATCGGCGCCTTTTTCAAAGCTATTTAAACGCGTGCCTATATCGTTTTTGGCAGTAAGTAAAATTATAGGGATATGACTGGTTGTAACATCATTTTTTATTTTATCAACCAATTGAATTCCCGACATGGCCGGCATCATAATATCACTGATAATAATATCCGGCACATATTCGCGTGCCATCTTATATCCATCTTTACCATTTGGGGCCTCAATAACTTCGTATTCATCAATAAACATTCCTGCAACATACTTGCGTAAATCGTGGTTATCTTCAACTATTAGTATTGTTTTTCTGTTTGGATCCGGAGTATTTAGATGCTGTACTTTTGTTTTTTCATCTTCAATATCTAAAATTTCAGCATAATTCCATGAACTTGTTTCATTTTCTTCATTTGTAAATTCACCTTCAGAATAAAACTGTTTATCTACAGGCACACTTACTATAAAACTTGAACCTACACCTTTTTCACAATGAACTTTTATTGCTCCTTTATGCAATTCAACAAGTTCCTTTACAAGCGCTAATCCTATACCGGATCCCTGATTATTATTTTCTGAAACGCGATAAAAACGGTTGAAAATATTTTTCAGCTCGTTTTCAGAAATTCCAATTCCATTATCACTTACATCTATTTCAATATATCTGTTAGCAGTTTCTTTGGTAGAAATTTTAACTAAACCATTATGGTTTGTATATTTAAGTGCATTCGATATCAAATTGCCAACAATCTTCTCCATTTTATCATGATCGAAAAAACCGGTAACCTGGCCGGTTTCCGCATGAAAATCTATATTAATAGATTTTTGCTGGGCAATATTTTCAAATGAGCTTATTATCCCCTTAATAAATTCATTGATGTTTCCCTCCTTTACACTTAACTTCATTTTCGACGAATCAATTTTTCTTAAATCGAGTAAATGGTTAACCAATTGTAAAAGTTTCAGTGAATTTTTGCGAATAATTTTCAGATATTGATCATCGTGAACCAGACTTTTTATTTTTTCAGTCATACCCATTATTATGGTAAGCGGTGTTTTAAATTCATGCGATATATTCGTAAAAAACTGAAGTTTTGCCTGATCTGCCTGATGAACCTCGTCAGACATTTTTTCAATTTGTTTTTTCTGTAATTCCAGTAACCGGTTATCTTTCTTTTTTCTTCGATATCCTGTGAATATTACAATTCCAAGAAGGGTCATCAAAACGAACCCTATAATAAAAAAGAATTTTTGCTGAGCTTGTTTATTTATTTCTTCATCTGCTATTATCTTATTCTCTTTAATCTCGAGCTCTTTTTGTAATTGCAGGTTCTGAAATTCAAATTTTGTTTCAAGCCGTGCCATGTTATCGGCTTTTGATATAATATCGAGACTGTCTTTTAATGTATTTGAAACTTTTAGTAATTCGAAGGCATTTTTATAATTGCCCATCTCAAAATAAATCTTACTTAATTCCTTACTTATATCTCTTTGCAAATGCAGTGTATTTGTAGCATAGGAAAGTTCCATGGCTTTCGAATAATTTTTTATGGCCTGATTTATCCTTCCCGAAACTTTAAAATAATTTCCGATATGCTGCAGCGAGATAGCCCTTTCGATACTGGAACCTGAAGAATCGGCTAAAACCAGACTTTTTTGGTAATACCTGTAGGCATTACTGAAATCTTTGATTTGGAGGTACACATTACCCACATCGATCAGAACACTATGAAATTTAATGTTTGGACATATATCACATCCGGTTTCATAGCTTTTAAGAAAATAAGACAATGCATCATCGTATTGATTATTCAAATAACAGATCTTACCAATATTTTTATAGGAATCTGCCTTTGTGTGACGGTGGTTAAGCCGGGTGCCAATTTCCAGGCTTTTCTGAAAGTATTCCAGGGCCAGGGAATCTTGCAGCATTAACTGATATACACTTCCTATCTGGTTGTACATATCTGCCGTATTTAGTTCCCAGGCATTATTTTCATAAATTTTAAGTATTTTATTGTAGTAAACCAGAGCAACTTCATAGTTTTTTAACTCATCGCGAAAATAATTACCTATTTCATTATACGTTTTAACAATACCTTTTTTGTTATTTGATAATTCGGCAAGCTCCATTGCCAACTGGATGTAATGCAGCGATTGACTTTTATTTTCTCGTTGTGAATAAAGATTTGCCAGGCTCAGATAGGCATTTATCAGATATGCAGAATCCTGAACATGGGTAAAAGATCCATTAATGTCGCTTATAAAAGTATCAATAGTGGCTTCTGAAAACCCGCTTATTTTATCCGCCTTTAGCTTAACAGTATTACAATTGATTACCATATAGTAATTGTTCAGGGATTTGAAATTTTTCCGGCTTTCTTCAGCAAGTACTTTAGCCTCTTCAAACCGGCCGGAATTTATTGCCAATTGCGATAAATTATAACAACCCCAGGCTATTCTTTCCGGCAAGGCATGTTCCCTTCCAATCTTCAGGGATTGTTCGTACAGAAATTTTGCCTTTTCAAATTCACTATTTACCCGATAACCCCATGCCGCAGCATCATAAGCTTCTGAAATCCGTTCCTGGTTCTGAATTTTTTCTGCGATTTTCAGGGCCTGAAGTCCATATTGTAATGTTTGTACGGAGTCAAATCCGGCTGCAGCCCAGGCAATTCTGCATAATATATTCACACTGTCTTCAGCATTCTTTTTTTTTGTAAGCTCAACCTTTAGGCTATCAATATAACCTGATTCCTGAGAATAGGTGTTTAAAACTAAAAAGATGGAAATAAAAAGAATATATAAAACAGCTCTGAACTTTATCATAAATCGAATTTATACAAGATATAATTTTATCATTCTAAAATAATCTATTAATCCTTTAACTAACGACGAAAAATTCCAAAAAAGAGCAGAAATGTATCATTTTTAATATTCATATTATTTTACATCATTGAATATTATTAACGACTAAGTAAATTAATGATTATATTCTGATGATTTGAACTTTACTACTATCTGATTTTTTAATTATTAAAATCACCGGATTTCTAGTTAATGATAAATTAAAATTAGTTTTTTAACTTACACAAAAAATAAAATCTTCTATACCCGAAATTATGAGAAACAGATTAATAAAACTTTCAAGAAAAGAATTCCTGCTGAAGGTTTCAGGTTTATTAGGTATAAGCACAATAGCTGCCGGAAAAATATTTTCCGCAGATTTAAGTCACTTTAAAATGGAGCCGAAAATTCTGGGACGAACGGGACTTAAAGTGAATCCGCTGGGATTTGGCGCTTCGCGTACCTTACAACCGGCTGTTGTTAAAGCAGCGCTTAATAAAGGTTTGAACTTTATTGATACGGGCAGAACATACTTTAACGGGCAAAATGAAGAAATGCTCGGCAAAACCTTAAAAGGTATCCGGGATCAGGTTATTATCCAGTCAAAAATACCCATAAGGGATGAATCAATTTTAAATAATTTAAAAAATCCGGAAACAAAAGATAAGATCCGAACGATATTGGAAAACACCCTGAATGAGTGCCTGCAGGCTTTACAAACCGATTATATAGATATTATGCTGTTGCATAATGCAGAATCTCCTGAATTATTATTTAACGAAGAAGTAATGCGCTTTTTTGAAGATGCAAAAACGTCCGGAAAAATCCGGGCACATGGATTTTCAGCACATTCTGTCGACCTAAAATGCGTTGAGGCAGCTACAAAAAATATGTTTTATGATGTGTTAATGGTACCTTATAATTTTAAGGGTTCCTATAACCATTCTGTTTCGGGCTATTTTAACGAATGGGACCAAACGGCTCTTGAAGGATATTTAAAAAAGCTCCACGACAATAATATCGGTACCATTGCCATGAAAACCTGTTCTGCCGGAGCGCTGGCTCTCGATCCATCGTCTGAACCCAGCATTCGTGATGCCATAAAATGGGTGATCCAAAAAGATTTTATTTGCCTGGCTTCTGTGGCTATGCGCAATTTTGAGGAAATTGAACACAATTCCTCAATGTTTACCAATTAATCGGCAACAGGCGGCTATCCTGTAAAAATGGTCTTTATTTTGTGTAACCCACCGTCTGAGACATAATAACCTGCTGTTCAGGTTTAAGTTTCAGGATTTCCGCAAGTTTTTCCCCATCAAACGAACCTCTTACAACAGTGCCCAAACCTTCAGATGCGGAATACAGATAAACATTTTGTACAATAGCCCCTGTAGCTACCATAGCATTCATTAATTTTCCATTTTCATCATCACCGGGTACCTTGCTTTTATCGAGCACATACAGCAGGTTAATTGCGGCATCTTTTACATAATTCTGTGTTCCGGTTGCTGCCCTGATATCATCTGACAGAATCTGCAACAGTTGATTATTTTTTGCATCGTATAAAAAAGCCCCGTCTGCTTTAATTACATATACGTCAATTTCCTGTCGGTTATGTGCACTTGGAGCAGTGCGTTTCCCTTCACCTTCACGGTTAACACCGTAAGCACACCATAAAAGATCCGAAAGTTGCTGATCAGACAGATTTTTGTCTATAAAATTACGCGATGAATGCCGCTGGTTTAATGCCTGCATCAATGGCATCCCCCCCTCTTTTTGTGGTTCCGGTAAAGATATGGTTTCGCCTGATTGGGCAAAACAATTGGAAGTAAAAAGCATGGCAAGAAAAAGAATAATGGTGGTCTTCATAATTTCAGGTTTAAAAGTTTAATTTTGAAAGTATTGATACAAATTTGAAATATAAATTTTATGGGGTTTAAAAATTACCTGAAATTAATAAAATTCCATTTCATACTGCAAAAATATTTTTTCGGACGTCTACAGATTTATAGAGTTCGTCTATTATATTTTCTACATCTGATTAAGCTTTCTACTTTTGAATTATTATTAAAAATAATCAGCAAATGTGTATTGGATCGTGGAATAATAAACTATAAAAACTCCTGATTAATGATTAAAGTAAAACAAGGTTTTCTGATCCAGTCATATAAAACATTTCTGTTTCACGGATTGGCCTGGCTCCTGTTTTTTCTGTTGAGCTTTTTAACCATAAGTAACTATCGTATAAATGTTGATTTCTGGTTTCATTTTAAAGTGTGGATTTTATATATTATTGTCTTTTATATTAATTACATGTTATTTATACCGGGACTACTTTTTAGAAAAAAATTGTTCCTCTATGTATTATGTTCTCTTGTCCTGATATTCGGAATATTCTTTCTTAAAAGCCAATTCGAGAACAACCATTTTGAGAAATTGAAACCTGCCCGGTTTGAGCGTTCATTTGACGAATTACGTAAAGCGTTTCCTGAAATTAATAAAGATTTTATAAGAAAAGAAGGCGAAATATCCCGTCCCTTTAACAAGAAGATATTTGATGGCAGAAGAATGCTTTTTTCAAGCTATGGAATTTTATTAATTTTTCTCAGTAGTACTGTGTTGAGATTACTATTAAAATGGTCGGAAGATGAAAAAATAAAATCGGAAACCGAAAAAGAAAATATCGCCGCAGAACTATCATACCTAAAAAAACAAGTAAATCCACATTTTCTATTTAATTCCCTGAATAGTATATACTCGCTTTCCATTAGTAAATCAGAAAAAACAACAGATACCATTCTAAAGTTATCATCGATTTTACGGTATATGCTTTATGAAACCAACAGTAAACTGGTGTATTTCTCCGAAGAACTGGAAGTTATACATAATTATATCGAACTTCAGAAGCTCAGGCTCACCGACAAAGTATCGGTTAACTATACCCTTAAAGGTAATCCTGATTCATTTAAAATTGAACCTCTTTTGCTTATACCTTTAATTGAAAATGCTTTTAAATATGGTACTGACAATGTGAATAATTCCTTTATAGATATTCAAATTAATATCACAGATAAAAGACTAAGCTTTGATGTGAGAAATAAAAAGGTTTTTTCTCCAAAAAAAAATAATGAAAACGCTTCGGGTATTGGAATAAAAAATATAAACAGACGTTTGGAATTATTGTACCCTGGTGATTATAAGCTGAACATTAATGATGGACAGGATTTGTATCATGTGCATTTAACCTTATACTTAAAACAATGAGATGTATTTGTGTGGATGACGAGCCACTGGCATTAAATATTATTGAAGATTTTGTCAATAAAATCCCCTTTCTTAGTTTGGAAGCTAAATGTACCAATGCATTCGAAGCTATTAAAATAATGCAGGAACAAAAAATCGATCTTATTTATCTCGACATTCAAATGCCTCATATTACAGGACTGGAATTTGTTAAAACACTAAAAAATCCCCCAATGGTAATATTTACTACCGCATATTCAAACCATGCCCTGGATGGATTTGATCTAAATGCAGTAGATTACCTTGTTAAACCAATTTCGTTTGAACGTTTTTTTAAATCGGCCAATAAAGCAAATGAATTATATCATCTAAGAAAAAATCAGGGTAATACTAAAAATAAGAATACGGAAAAGTCTGTTCCCGACTATCTGATGATAAAAGTAGAATACAGCACGGTTAAAGTAAATCTGGAGGATATACTTTTTGTTGAAGGATTAAAGGATTATGTGAAAATATTTCTGCCCCATGAAACCCTGCTTACAAAAACTACTATGAAGAATATGGAGGAAAAATTACCTTCTGACCGGTTTATCAGGGTGCACAAATCATTTATTATTTCAATTCAGAAAATTGAGCGTATTGAAAATAACCGCATTGTAATTTTTAAAAAACTTATTCCTATTGGGAAACAATATAAAGATGAATTTTATGAACACCTAAGCCATTTCAGGCTTTAAACCAGGTCAAGAGTTTTAAATTTTATTTCTGACCGGTGTTTGAACTATCCCAATAAATACATGATTAAAGATTCTTTTGGATATTTATTTAATTTTCCTTTTCATAAACCATAAGTCGCGTAAGGTAATATTTACATGTAACAGTCCGTAAAATTCCCTTATTAGTCCTTTTTGTGTGGTACCAAGATCTCCCAGCTCAAAAGACAGATTTATCATACTTAAATCCTGCCTTAAAGGGATACCCAGGCCAAATGTAATAGCCTTTGAATCGATCGGTTGATTTTCAATCTCAAGATACGATGAATTATAAAATCCTCCAATCCTGTAATACAAAGCCTTAATGCCGGTTTCATTGCGTCGTTGACGCGGTGTATATTCCATACCAACAGAAATTCTTTCATTATCTTTTACCTCTAAAAGGGGATTTGAAAAACTCATTGCCGACCATCTGCTGAATGTGTAATCCAGTCCCACCCTAAACCTGTTCTCCTTTTCCACAGAAATTCCAATCCCGTAACTTTCCGGGAGAAAAAAAGTCTTGAAATTTTCGGGCTCAATAGAAATAGTATCTATTCCAAAAGCTACTTCCACTATATTATCGGTCTTTAATTTTCTTTGGTTACTATAAGTTAGACCTATCCCGTAGTTTAGTTTCCCAAGATTAAATTGATATTGTATTCCATAATCCAGGTAAAAATTATTTAAATATTGTGTTTGTGTTATCTTATAGGCATTAATGTTTTCTGTGGCATCCACAATTTCATTGTTGATAATAGAACCGAAAAGGTATGATGCGTGAAAACCCATGAAAAAATTCTTAAATGGTTTTAACGAATTCCCTATGTAAAATTTATTGATTCCCCCCTTTCCGGTATATTGTCTTTCAAAGGAATATATTGTTCCCTCGTAGATGTTGGTGGTATTAATAGAATACCCTACACTGCTAAAAGGGATGATACCAAAACTCCCGGCCCACCAACGTGTTACTCTAAATCCGGCAGCCAGATATTTTAAGTTGGCATCAAACCTGTTTTGTGATTCAGTTGCTGTTTTATATATTGTAGTTTTCCCGAAAATCCCCAGTTCAAAAAAAACCGATAAACTGTCTATTCCACCATATGATGCAGGATTTAGATTATTTAAAGAACCTGAACTCTTAAAGGCTATGCCTGTCCCCCCCATAGCTGCATTAGCTCCAAATCCTCCGGTCTCGATGTTTCCAATACCAAAAATGGAATAGGGTGAGCTTGTTATCTGAGAATAAAGAGTATAAGAAATAGCGGATAAAAACAGTACAATTAAATATTTTAGTTTCATAGTTTCATAGTTTATTCTTCATCATATACAAGAACCTGAATTTTTAACCGGGGAGCATTAAATTCTTTCGAATCCGATTCAATTATTAATGTGTTCAACTTAGAGATGAATGTATTTTCAGGAAAAGCCAGAAGTAAACCCTTAGAATAATCGAAATATGAATCCTTTAATTCTGCCTGCAAAAAATCTGTAATATCAAAAGTATAGCTCGTTTGTTCGTTATACTGATCATCCTGAATAAATTTTCCGGTTACTTTCTCTCCTTCATTATTATATAGCTGGCTAAGTGTCCTGTTTATTATATCCGTACGAATAATTATCACACTATCGGGCAATATAGATCTTGTATAATTATTTATTACCGGAGCAATAACCAATTCAGCTTTGAGCATAGCACTATTTTCCATTAATAGAAACTCTCCAAGTGTCGGAAACTGGATTTTGGTAACTAATCCTGTACCGCTCTGAATAAACGTTTTATCCTCTGTTTCTATGGAGGGGATGTCATCGTCCTGCACAGTTAAATCGCTTAAAAGGGTGCCGGACCTGTCGTAATTAATCTGATTGAATTGCTGATAATAATTATATAATGTAAAATCGTAACTGTTTTCTATCAGATTTTCTTTTACAATATGTGAATATAACGTTAAACTTATCGCCCCTTCACCTGCATTAAAACCTACAATTACACCATGATCATTTTCATCTGTGGTAATCACCAAACCTTTAAAATATTCTGTAAATGCTTCATTTGAAGATACCTGACTGGCATTGTATTTAAGCATTTCAAACAACTCCAGTCCCAAATTATCATCAATTCTAAATTCAATACTTTCATAAATATTTACCCATGGTTTAAAGACTGTAAATCCAATTGGCTCTTCTTTATAATCAACTGAGGAGGTATTATACAGGTAACCGGAATTGTCTGCAACAATATTCTCTGTTAACTGATGCACCTGTATTTTTTGATTCGGAATAGTATCACCATAAGTATACCCGGAAAATGTCAGCATAATAGTAACAGAATCATACACCTCATTATTTTCAATAATGCTGCTTGAGGGTATTCCGATTTGAAAAAAACTTTTACATTCAATAATCCCAAATTCATTATCCGAATACCTTCCGCATAAAGCAACGCCTGTACCTGAAGTAGCAATGGAGTCGAACTGAACAGTGGATAGCTCAACCCGGAATGTATCTATTAATACTACCCTGGAGTTTTGTTCCAGAAAAGTTGAACCGATTGTAAATGTATTTTCCTGTTCTCCGCACGATTGTATTATTATCAGCCCTGTAAAAAATATAACAGCCGAACAGAATGAAAATATAATTTTATACTTTAAAAAAGTATAAATAAATCTAGTTGGAATGTGTTTTTTCATTCGGATTCTGGTAAATTATTATCCGGCAAATCAACAGAATCTTTTTAACCTGGAAAACTCAAGTATACCAATCACCAAAATGTGTCGACATTCAGACAATAAATCTATATAACCTGTTTAAAGGACTCTGAAATCCATTATTTAGTATCATTAAACCATCATGTCGATTACATCATCCAGTTTGTCGAATCTTATCCTGAGTATATCTATTTCATTTTTGTTCCAATACGCTAATCAGTATGTTTGGCGAGTATTTTAAAAATTCCAATTTTAAACAGATACAAAATGGCAATTTATAAATTAAAATATCTTGTAGTTTTTTTAGGTATTTCAGGTATGTTTTTATCCTGTAGTGACAATGATGATGATGATGAATTATCAGGTAACTGGATAGAACTGTCAGATTTTGATGGTGTTCCCAGAAACGATGCCGTTGGATTTGCTATTGGAAGTAAGGGATATGTAGGTACTGGTTATGACGGGACCGAAAGACTTAATGACTTTTGGGAATACGATCCTGACCGAAATACATGGACCCAGAAAGCTGATTTTCCGGGTGTACCGCGAAATGGCGCCATAGGGTGCGGAACCGACACAAAAGGCTATATTGGTACAGGTTATGACGGAATTAATAAATTAGGTGATTTTTATGAATTTAATCCCTCTGCCAATACCTGGATACAGATAACAGATTTTGCCGGATCAGCACGATACGGTGCCCTTTGCTTTTCAATTAACAATATTGTATATGTGGGTTCGGGATATGACGGCAATTACCTGAAAGATTTCTGGGCGTATAATCCCTCCACCAAAGACTGGAATCAGAAAGTCAGTATTGGCGGTAGCAAAAGAAGGGATGCCACTGCCTTTGTAATAAATGGCTTGGGATATGCATGCACGGGGGTAAATAATGGAATATATATAGACGATTTCTGGGAATATGATCCTGATACCGATGTTTGGACAGAAAAAAAATCTATATCAAATGCCACAGATGAAGATTTTGATAATGATTATTCTACGATTGTCGGTATAAATAAAGTCGGTTTTGCTATAAACGGAAAAGGATACCTCGCCACCGGAGGTGCAGGTGCAACCGGAATTGAAGTATGGGAATATGATCCGATTACGGATTTATGGGAGGAAAAACATAATTTTGAAGGCAGCGCCCGCATTGAAGGTGTTGGATTTTCAATAGGCACCAGAGGATATGTTACTACAGGCCGGAGCAGCAGCTATTATTTCGATGATATTTGGGCCTTTGAACCCGACAGCGAATACAATGAATATGATTAATAAGAAATATCTGTTATTTTTTGCAGGGGTTGGATTTTCAGTATTATTCTCTGTAGCCTATCACACAAAGCCTTTTCTTGTTAGCAGTAGGTTGAGTTATGGGCTACAGGTTTTTCCTTCAGACAATGGATATGGCTATCAAATAGTAAAAAACAACAATATTCTCATCCATCAGCCATTCATACCGGCCATTCAGGGTAATATACCATTTACAGATAAAAGTTCAGCAAGAAAAGTGGGTAAAATGGTTATTCATAAAATTCAAAATAATCAATTGCCTTCGATAACACCAGCAGAACTGAGATCGGTAAAAATTATCGAATAAAACTGCTGGTTTTTACCTGTTGAATATTTAATTAAACCGGTATCCTGCCCTGTTCAGGTCACTAAGGTTTTTTATCGGGCTTTCCGGTGTAAGGTATCTGTTAAGAAAAATGTATATATTCACCCTGATCTCCCGTGCGGTTTTAATATCCAGCCGGTCAAACGAATGCCCGCCGGGCTGATCTTTAAAAATTTCGTATTCAAATTTTTTCCCGTCTGCTTTGAGTGATTTTATAAGATGTTCCACCTCAAGCACATTTACATCCTCATCATTGGTATTGGTATGGATCAGTAAGGGGGTATTCTTAAATTTTTCCGTATTCCATGCCGGGGAACGCCTCCGGTATTCTTCCACATTCTCGTATGCTGTTTGACCGATATGATAATCTGCAGAATACAAATCGCGGTAATCCTGGGTCATATATCCCATCCTCGAAATGATATCACTAACCGGAACACCTGCAAATGCACACTGGTAATCGCTGGGATGATCAAATATATTAAACAACGTGATCATTCCTCCGTGGCTCCAGCCGATTATGCCCACCCTTTTCGGGTCTGCAAAAGAATAATTCTCCAGTACATAATTCCGTGAAGCAAACACATCTTCAGTTTCCAGCCCGCCATAATCAATTTTTTCATAAAAATCCCGCCCATATCCGGTACTGCCTCTGTATTCCGCTGCAACAATCACATATCCCTGGCTTATCAGTTCACGCACAATGTGGGTATAATAGGTGGTAAAATCGGCATGAACGCCTCCATGAGGGAACACGATCAGCGGGTATTTTTTATCCGGATTTATATTTTTCGGAACAAACACATAAGTCCAGAATTTAGTTGGATTCCCGGCCCCGGGAGCAGTGGGATTTTCTTCCTTCCATTGGGGGGGGCCGCAGATATAAGCTTTATCAACATAAGCAATGTCTCCTACCTTTTCATACCAAAGCAGGTCGTCCGCCATTTTTTCCAAACGATCGATCCGGTGGTTTATATTCTCATTATTTTCTTTTAATCCTTTAATTTCTTCCTGCAGTAAACTTCCTTCTGTCTGCGAAAAAACCTTACCGAAGAAAGCAAAAATAAAAATTCCTGTAAGCAGTAAAAAGTAGTTATGTTTCATCTAATTAAATTTTAAATTTTTAACGGTATCAGAAGTAACTCGCAAAATTTTAGTATTTCCTGTTTGTGTTAAACAAATTGTCATGGTCGTTTCATGATGATAAATATTATGAGCTTAAAAGTACACAAAAACTGTATATTATTGATCCGGCAAATCAGGACATTTTTCAATTTATTTGATCCTGATCATTTTACAAATCCAATAGTCATCAAATTTATTTCTGTATATTTATACAACTTTATAATTATTATGTTCAACCTGAATTTAACCCTCCCTGTAGTATGAAAAGACGCAATTTTTTTAAATCAACCGTTTTGGGTGCAGGCGCATTTGCCTTGGCGCCCATACAATCCTGTCAGCCCCCTGACAAAAAAAAGCAAGGATCTGCTGCTGATTTTTCTTCATTTGACCTGAATGAAACCACCATTAATATCCTGCAGGAGAAAATGCACTCCGGTAAACTGACTTCTGAAGCCATTACTAAAAAATACCTCAACCGTATTGAAGAAATTGACAATGTCGGGCCGACACTCCGCGCTGTAATTGAACTCAACCCGGATGCACTTGAAATTGCCCGGCAACTTGATGAAGAACGAAAAGCCGGAAAAGTCCGGGGGCCGTTACATGGTATCCCGGTAATGATAAAAGACAATATCGATACGGGCGACCGGATGCAAACCACGGCAGGCTCTTTAGCCCTTGAAGGATTTATTGCTCCCGAAGATGCGTTTATTGTGAAACAGTTGCGCACTGCAGGCGCTGTGCTGCTTGGAAAAACCAACCTCAGCGAGTGGGCCAATTTTCGGTCTTTTTATTCCTCCAGCGGATGGTGCGGACGTGGCGGCCAGGTGCGAAATCCCTATATGCTCGACCGTACCCCCTGCGGGTCAAGTTCCGGTTCGGGCGCTGCAACCGCGGCAAACCTGTGTACCCTCACTATAGGCACAGAAACCAACGGTTCTATTGTTTGTCCTTCGGGAATTAATGGTATTGTAGGGATTAAACCCACCGTAGGCCTTTGGTCAAGGCAGGGGATTATACCGATTTCGCACACCCAGGATACGGCCGGCCCTATGGCCCGTACCGTTAAAGATGCAGCCATTTTACTCGGGGCGATTACCGGGGTTGATACTAACGATACCTCAACTGAAGCATCAGCAGGAAATTTTTTTACTGATTATACCGCATTTCTCGACCCCAATGGACTGGCAGGCGCCCGTATTGGAGTGGCCCGGGATTTTCTGGGTTTTCACCCCCTGGTAGACCAACTTTTTGAGGAAGCCCTGGAAGCAATGAAGGCAAAAGGCGCTGAAATTATCGATCCGGTAAAATTTGAAGGAATGGGAAAACTTGGCGGCTACGAAATAAACCTGTTGATGTATGAATTTAAACACGGGCTAAACAAATACCTGGAAGAACGGCCAAATACCCCGGTAAAAAACCTGGAAGAAATTATAACTTTTAATGAGAAAAACAGCGATCTGGAAATGCCCTGGTTCGGTCAGGATGTTTTTATAGAAGCCCAAAAGAAAGGTTCCCTGGATAGTGAAGAATACCTCGAAGCACTGAATAATGCCCTGGAAATTACAGGGAAAAAGGGTATAGATGCCCTAACGGAACAACACAACCTCGATGCCATAATCGGCCCCACCAACGGCCCGGCGTGGAACATAGACTGGGTAAACGGCGACCATTTTGGCGGGGGCAGCTCATCGCCCGCGGCAATATCGGGGTATCCGGCCATAACGGTTCCTGCAGGTTTTGTTCACGGTCTGCCGGTAGGAATATCCTTTTTCGGAAAAGCATGGTCGGAGCCTGTATTGCTAAAGCTGGCGTTTGCTTTTGAGCAGGCAACCTTGCACCGGAAAGCGCCTGAGTTTTTGGGGAGTTTGATGGGGTAGAGTTTATTGGTAAAACCAGTGGATTATATTTTATAATAGTTAAATGTAATTTGCATGGAGGTGAAAATTCCAATAAATTTATGGTTTATATTGTGATAATATTTACATTTATTTGGGGTTAAGGAAAAGATATTACTATTGTTCTATGTAATTGTAACATTATTAAATAATAAATATTTTGCATGTACATATAAAAGGAGATCATAATACATTTATAAGTATATGTTATTAAAAATAATGTAAAGTTATAGATTAGTTGTGTACCATGTTAAAGAAACGATACTATGACAATAAATGAGCAATTAAAACAGATTTACCAATCAAGGATTAATGATTTCAAACAGATTGTTGAGAGATTTCCAGATGATGACTTGGCAGGACCGATTCTTATGTCTCCAAATGATTTATATCTAAATCAACCAAAACGTTTAATGATTATTGGACAACAGACAAATGGCTGGACTTATCATGCAGATGATATAGATAATCAAATGAAAACTTATCAAGATTTCAATTTAGGGATTGATTACTATTCATCTCCATTTTGGAATATTACTCGAAAGATTGAATTAGCCTTAGGAAATGTGGAGTATTCGTGTGTATGGACAAACATTAATAAGTTTGATTTGGACGCTAATAGACCTTATGGTGACTATGAATTAGAAATTTCAAAACTTGATTCTTTATTAATCAATGAGATTGAAATTTTAAAACCTAACATCTGTATCTTTTTTACAGGGCCTTCTTTTGACCAAAGAATAAAATCAATTTTTAACGAAATATCTTTTGAAAATATTGACAATTGGAACAATAGACAATTATGTAGATTAAAGCATTCAAAATTACCACGATTGACCTTTAGGACACATCATCCAAAGTCATTGCGGATAAGATATTTAGAAGATGATTTTATAGACTTAATAAAAATACAAGAATAAAACACTGTACACATTGCGGTATATCTGATAAAACAGCCGAAAGAAAAACTTTTTATAATTAAAGAATATGGATAAAACAATATGTCCCGAATGTGGAAAAACAAAAAAACCCTGGTTTCCCCTGTGTTGGGATTGTACCGTTAAAGAAAAACAGAAACCAAAATGTGAAATTTGCGACATTGAAGTTCCCGAAGGTCATACGCTTTGCAAAGAACATTGGAAAGAGAAAATGGAACACAAAAAGAGTTTAAAAAGTATTGATTATGTCAAAAAGAAGAAGGAAACCGAGTTTAAACAAAAATTTGAGGGTAAATATTATTTTAATTCCCAAAAGGTTAAATCAAAAAGTGAATTATTAATTTGTTATTTTCTTACGGCAAATGGATTGAATTTTCAATATGAACCTTTAATGACGTTAGAAAAAGAAATAAGACCTGATTTTGTAATTGATGATCATAGGGGAAGCACCATTATTTTAGAACATTTTGGTTTGGATGATGAAGACTATTCAAAAAAGAGAGCCGAAAAAGAAAAAGAATATAAAAAATTATGTTCTGAAAATTCTGATTTCTATTTTATTTCAACAGATGAAGAAGATATCTATAATTTAAAAGATAGTCTCGGAAAAAAGCTAAATGAAACACCATTAAAGAAACCTTTGTGGAAATAGAGCTCGCCACATTTTGTTAATCCGTGTGTTTTTTTAATGAGTGATTATACCATCTGCACAACTCAAAAAACAATTAGAAATCTTAACTTAGCCTTATCACGTTTACATTCTGGTAGAACATGCAACAAGGATAAAATAAAATTACATTATAGTTAAAAGGACTATAAAAGATTATAAATTTACTTGCATGAGACAATTCAACATTATAGCACATTTAATTATGAACACATTAAATTACATAAATTGCTATAAAATAAATAAATTAGATTCTTTTTAGAAAACTTGAACAAAACAAACAAATAGACAAATTTTTGAATATAGAGTTTTAGGGGTTATAAAATGTTAAATTTATTTATTACTAATTAAACAACATTAATGAATCTAGAACCTATAACAATTATCAATTAAAAATTATATTATCTTATTATGGAAAATAAACATTATTTAATTGTTAAAGATATTGGGAATATCTTCAAGAATAAATTCGAATATTTTTCACGGAGGGCTACATTCTATGATCCTGTAAATAATATTGAGCAAGAATTAGTATTACATGAAAGACATGCAGGTGATCAAACAATTTGGAAAAGTCTAGAGACAGATGGTTTAAATGCTAAATTTATCGGTGAAATTAAAAATTTAAAAATAAACGAAGATCTAATACGTAGTGTTCGTAGCTATAAAAATGCAAAAATCCATAGTTACAAAGAAATTGGAACATTTGTAATTTTTGAATTTGCCGATTTAAATAGTAAAGGACAATTACAAATGGCATTAAAGAATCAATTATGGAAATTTGTAAAAGCTAAAGATGTTTTATTTGATGCTGATGAATTGATTGGAGATGAATTTTATAAAAAAGAATAAAATCTATTATATAAAAAAATTGAAATTATTAATTCTATAAATATAAATTAGGTAGCTAGACATTAAGTGGTTTTTAAAAATAAGAATAAGAATAATAAAATAAACATGAAATAAGAGATTTTTTATTTTGCTTTAGTTTGAGAAAAAATGTTATATAGCCCACCCTAATAGCAATAGTTTTTATTTTCTGTCTTGCAAGTTTTGTTTATATTCCGATACAAGGATTTTAGATCATTTAACTGATAATTGTTCCTAAAAATGTTAATTTGTAAAATAATTTTTATTGAACTAATAATATGCAAAACTTACAAAACGACCTGATAGATATATTAAATCATGAAGGTTCATTAGTTATTGACGGTCAACTCAATAAAAACCGCATAGTGGAGATGGCTTTACAGGTTGACCCAAAACTTATAAAGCATTTATTAAAAAATGATTCCTTGAAACGGCACTTCTTTACAGATGTAGAGGGTGTATTGGTATTCGATAAAATTAAATTCCAACGTTTTGTAAACAATAAATCATTTCTGCCCGACAGTTACACAGCATTTAAAAACAAAATCGGATTAACCATTAACGATGGGACAACCGATAATTATATAATTTCAAAAAACGATGTTGTTCTATCATGGCCACACAAAGATTGTGTTTTAGAAGGTGGACAAACCAAAGAAGACCAAAAAAGAAATGAAATTTTTTGGAATGAGACCCTCGCTCCTGATGAAATTGACAGGTTACTTGACCCCAAGGTGTTAACAAATTGGAAGAAATATGATTTAAATGGAGAGCATGAAGTAACTGAAATTTCAAATAATGACAATTTAATAATCAAAGGCAACAATTTATTAGCTTTAGCTTCACTTAAAAAGAGGTATTCTGGAATAGTAAAATTAATATATATAGACCCACCTTACAATACAAGTGGTGCAGCAAACACATTTAGCTATAACAATACATTCAATCATTCAGCATGGCTATCATTTATGAAAAATAGAATTGAGATTGCCAAATCTTTATTAAAAAGAGATGGAATCTTAGTTGTTGCAATTGACCATTTTGAATTGTTTTATTTAGGTGTTTTGCTTGATGAATGTTTTGGAAGAGAAAATAGAATGGGAGTTATTTCAGTAGTGCATAATCCCGGTGGTCGTCAAGACGACCAATTTTTCCCAACAGCTCATGAAAATATGCTTTTCTATGCAAAGGACATTACTTGTACAAGTATAAATACCTTAGGTTTATCTGATGAAAAGATGAATCAATTTAAATTCTCTGATAAATGGGGTAATTACAAACTTAGAGGTTTCAGAAGAAGCGGAAGTAATTCATTAAAATCTGATAGACCAGGTCTTTTTTATCCTATTTACTATAATGAACAAAAAAGTAAAATTTTCTTAGAAAGAACTTCTCCTTTTGATATCGAATTATTACCCATTGACGAGGAAGGTACTGAAAGGTGTTGGCGTTGGGGTCCAACTACATTAATGGAAAAACTTGAGAAATATATTGAAATCAAAAAAACAAAAAATGGAATCGAATTGTACACAAAAGAGCGAGAAAGTGATTATCAAGGTGAAAAAGCTAAAACAATTTGGAATAAGCCATATTATACAGGACAAACTGGAACAAATGAATTAAAGAATGAGTTTGGCAAAAAAGTATTTAGTTATCCGAAATCGCCCTATTTAATTCGTGACATTATACAGATTTCTACACAACCTCATGATATTGTATTAGATTTTTTTGCAGGAAGTGGAACTACAGCTGCTGTCTCACTTTCTTTGGATAGATTCTTCATTGGTATTGAACAAATGGACTATATAGAAGATATTCCTGTTTCAAGAATTTTTAATGCTATTAAGGGTGCTGAAAGTGGGTATTACAAGGAAGTTAACTGGCAAGGTGGAGGCTCATTCATTTATTGCGAACTGGCAAAATACAACCAAATTTTTGTTGACCAAATTCTGGTAGCTGACAACAAAGAAAAATTAATTCCAATATGGCAGTTAATGAAAGATAAGGCATTTTTAAGTTATCAATTCGATAAACAAACTTTTGATGAACGAATTGAAGCCTTCAAAACACTTTCCACGGACGACCAAAAGAAATTCTTGCTTGAAACACTGGACAAAAACCAACTATATGTAAATTATTCTGAGATTGAGGATGAAACTTTTGGAATTTCTAAGGAGGATAAATATCTGAACAAGGCTTTTTATTTAAACAAATTTTAATATAAAATGGAACTTATCGGCCAAACTATTAACGGATATAAATTTATCGAATTCATTGGTGAAGGTGGATTCGGTTCTGTTTATAAAGTGTTTAAAAATTCAAAACCGTTTGCCATTAAAGTTTTTCGTGAAGCCTATGTTTTAGCCGAATTTAAAAAATCTAATGATAACCGTATTACTAGAGAAATTGATGTAATGCAAAATGTTAAGCATCCATTTCTTGTCGATTATGTTGAACATTTCATGGATGACCTTTTAAATGTACAACAAGTTTTTCTGGTAATGGATTTTATTGAGGGTGATACCCTTAGGGAATGTCTTAGAAAAAATAGTATTTCCGATAAGGAAAAGTTATTTCTTAACATTCTTGAAGGGGTTAAATGCCTTCATGATTCAAATATAATTCACCGCGATTTAAAACCTGAAAACATTAAAGTTAAACCTAATGGTGATATAAAAATATTAGATTATGGTTTGTCAAAACTAATTGATTACACTAGTATCACCAGCACTGGTAATATTTTAGGAACATTTGCTTATATGTCTCCTGAACAAATTACCGATAGTAAGCACATTGATTTTCGCAGCGATTTATATACATTAGGTTTTATTTTTTATGAATTACTTACTGGTCGTTTCCCATATAACGCAACAATTGTCCCTGAATTTATTGATAAAATAAAAAATGAGCATCCAACTCCACCACGAAAGTGGAATATAAACATTTCCAACACACATGAAAATATCATATTAAAACTTCTTGAAAAAGAGTCTTATAAACGTTTTCAAAGTATTAATGACTTAATTTATGCAATTAAAAGTAATGGTCAATCTATTTCCAAAGTTACAATTGATTTATCTAAGCGGTTCATAGTCCGTACTTATGATGACAAAGCAGTATTGGAAGATTTCATTCTAAATAATCCAGAGAATAAACTTTTTGTTAATTTCCCAATAAACCACCAATATAGGCAAAAAGGTTTATTACAATTAGTACAGGATAATGAAAACATTACTCTAATGTTTGACCCTTCAACTATCCGGTTAGCTTATGATACATATACAGATGTAAAAGGTTTATTAAAATTGCCCTATTGTCCTGCTGATTACAGGGTTATTAATCCCTCCTACTTATCTTCTTATAACGACCAAAAGCAATATGTTAAACTTGTTTTAGATGAACAATATAACCTCCAGGCAGATATACTAACATCGCCTTATCATTATTCTCATAATACTAATGTTGTCCCTACTTCAAAACGCAACCCAGTTGCTGAATGGTTTGATTTAGATATTAAATTACTCAAAGAATCTATTGAGTATAGAAATAATACGGAGTCACTATGTTCAAAACCTCTCTATGCTGGAATCTGTATTAATGCTAATACATTAACAGATTTGCAAAGCCAAAAAGATTTACTCGATACTTATGCGGCAATGAACTGTGAAGGATATATTATCTATGCTGATGGAATAAATAAAAGCTCTACTGAACCTGTAATATATCACTACATTAAAACATTAGTAGATTTACAAAAATATACTCAAAAACCTGTGATTGCAGGAAGGCTTGATACTTTGGGTTTGGGTCTATTATGTGCAGGTATTACAGGATTTACTTCTGGGGCTGCAAGATTCGAGAGTTTTTATGAGGATTTATATAAAGAAGTCACTGAACAATTTAAAATGTATGAAAGGTATTATTTCCCGGAATTATTGGGAACAATAGCTATTACAAAGAAAGACCCCATTCGTTTGCAACAGATTATAGAAGTATTAGGACAATGCAAATGCACTTATTGTAAAGACAAACCCATTCCAGATTTAATTTCTTCCCATAATACAAAACTTCACTTTCTGGAATTGATTAATCGTGAGGTTGAAAAAATAATTAGTACAAATGAAAGTGATAGAGTAAATTACTTTCTTAGAAGAATTGAGATAGCAATTAATAATTATAAAAGAATTCCCGGCGTTTTTAAACCCGATAATTATAAACATCTTGAACGTTGGCAAAATGTTTTTAACCAAATAAATAAAACAAGTCATGTTTAAACTTGAAAAAGATATGCTTCCTATAATTGAGTATTCTTTTTCTCAATTATACGAAGACCTTAAAATAAAACGTGAATTCAATTCAGGTAATGGCATCTGCGATTTAACATGTGCTATTTTAAATAATTATCCACCAGATATTACAATCAATAATTTTAACGAGATGTTCTATCTGTTAAATTATATAAACATAAAAGGTAAAAGGATTTCTCCGGCAAACATGATAAGTGAGAATAACCTTGATAAAAAAACTTTAAATAAACTGTTATCTAAATTACATAAGGCAGGTTATTTGAAAGAGGAAGAAAACTATCTAGTTATTGAAAAAACCTATAAGCCATTAGTGAAAAAAGTAATTTCCGTTGAAGCAAAACTTAAAAACTGGAAAGATGGTTTCTATCAGGCATTGAGATACAAATGTTTTTCGCATAAAAGCTTTCTGGCAATTTCAAATGAATTTGTTAGGAATGTAGATGTAAACCTTTTTAAAGAACATAATATCGGATTGATTTCAGTATATAGTGATGATATTAAGATACTTTATAATCCAAAATCTGAAAATCCAACAAATAAAACTGCGTATTATCATCTATCTGAAAACTTTATAAATTAACATGGCAGTAGAACGTTTAGACAAAGAATTTGATGTACTTGTAGAAAACGAAATTATTGAACTCGTTATCCCCGATGTTATTAAACAAAATATCCGTTACGAAGCCCGTCCATATCAGGTTGAAGCTTTTGCACGTTTAAGTTTCTACCTGAACAAGTATAAAAACCGCCGTAAACCAACTCAACTATTATTTCATATGGCCACCGGAAGCGGAAAAACTTTAATTATGGCTGGGGCTATTGTGGAATTGTATAAAATGGGATATCGTAATTTTATTTTCTTTGTAAATACCGATACCATAATCCGCAAGACAAAAGAGAACTTTCTGAATCCAGCTTCACTTAAATATTTATTTGCCGAACAAATTAATATTAATAATCAGGTTATTAATATTCGTGAAGTTGATAATTTTGAAAGCGTTAACGATGATGATATTAATATTCATTTCACAACCATTCAGGGCTTACATTCCCGGTTAAATACCCCCCGTGAAAACAGCGTAACGTTTGATGATTTTGCAGACAAGAAAATTGTTCTTATTTCCGATGAGGCACATCATGTAAACGCACTCACAAAGCAAAAACTTACTGGTGAGGAATTAGAAGTAGAACGTTCATGGGAAAATACGGTTTCTCGTATTTTCAATGCCAATATCGAGAATATTATGCTCGAATTTACAGCAACCCTTGAACTTTCTCATCCCGCCGTTGCATCTAAATATAATTCAAAACTTCTTTGCGATTATGCTTTAGCAAAATTCCGTGAAGATGGATATTCCAAAGAAGTAAAGACCATGCAAGCTGACCTAGACCCAATTGACCGTGCATTAGAAGCTATTATTTTAAGCCAGTATAAAAAGAAAGCCTTTTCAATTAATGGTCTACTTCTTAAGCCAGTGGTTATGATGAAATCCAAAACAACTTCTGAATCAGCAGAAATGGAAAAAGCTTTTACTGAAAAGATTCGTAATCTTTCAGATAAAGACATCCTAAAAATTAAAAGTTTAAAAGGCAATGAAGCATTAAAAAAGGCCTTTCAGTTCTTCGACCATTCCGGCATTACAGTTTCAAATCTTATTGATGAATTGAAAGATGATTTTTCTGAAGATAAGGTTATTTCAGTAAACTCTAAAAACGATTCCGACGAAAAACAAATTGTAATCAATACACTTGAAGCAAAAACCAATGAATACAGGGTTGTTTTTGCTGTTGATAAACTGAACGAAGGCTGGGACGTACTTAACCTTTTCGATATTGTCCGTTTATACGAAACCCGTGATTCGAAAGGTGGTAAACCGGGAGCAACAACTGTTCAGGAAGCGCAATTAATTGGAAGGGGTGCAAGATATTGTCCTTTTTCTCTCTCACCCGAACAGGATATTGATAAACGGAAATTCGACAAAGACCTCGAAAACGAAATGCGCATTTGTGAAGAATTGCACTATCATTGTTCACATAATCCCCGTTATATTCAGGAATTAACAACTGCACTTCAGGAAATAGGAATTGTACCTAAAGATAAGAAAGAGATATTTTTGGAACTTAAGGAGGATTTTAAGGAATCAAAGTTTTATAAAAACGGTTTTATATTCCTGAATGCGAAAGTTGAAAACGAACCCACCAAACTTCTTTTTGATTATCAGGAACCTAGAATTCGCAATTTACATGAGTTCAAAGTGAGGACATTGGCAACAGCCGAATCTGCAATTTTCGATATGCAGATGATAACACAGGTAGATATTCAGCGCAAAACATATAAACCAATTCTATGGGATAAAACAATCCTGAAAAAAGCGATGAACAAAATACCTTTTTACCACTTCAACAGCATTAAGCGATACTTTCCATCAGTTAAATCAACAGATGATTTCATTGAGAAAAAATTGTCCGATACAGAGGTTGTTGTTTCCGGCCTTGAAAAAGATATAAAAGACCTTGTACCTAAACACAAATTGGCAATATGCTTGTCATTTTTGAATTCAATAGCCGAAGAAATTCATCAGACTTTTGGCGATTACAAGGGAACAAAAGCCTTTAAGCGTGAACCAATCCACAAAGTTTTCAGGGATAAAAAGATGTACTTTGCAATTAATGATAACGATGCCGAAACCGGTAAACCTACCATGCGTTCCGATATACCTGAGAAATATTTTATTGACCTCAAATCAAGAGATTGGCATGTTTATAAAGAAAACTATGGTTCATCTGAAGAAAAACTATTAGTCAGGTTTCTTGATGGCCAGATGGAAGAACTTGAAAATAAATTCACAGATATTTATTTAATCCGTAACGAAAGGTTCTTTAAACTTTATAGGTTCAGCGATGGCAAAGCAACTGAACCGGATTATGTTTTATTTATGAAAGACAAATCAAGCGGTGAAGATATTGTTTACCAGCTTTTCATTGAACCAAAAGGTTCACACCTTATTCCAGTTGATAGTTGGAAAGAACAATTTTTTGCCGATCTTGAAACCGAAGCAGTAGTTGAATTGATACATAATGAAAATATACAAATTATTGGTATGCCATTCTATAACAAAACAGAAAGAGAAATGAAATTTAAAAATAAACTAAAAGAATTAATTAATAAATAACATACCTTTTCTTTATTTCAGACCCAATCTGTATGTATACATTAGCATTTTAAAAATCCTATATTTATTTAATACTTTTATTTTTAATTTTTTTGTATATTTATTTTTTTAAGTTTCAGGAAACAGGTAAAATCCCAATTACTATTGGGAATCAATGTTAGGGTAAAGAAAGAGTAAAAGATTAGCAGCCGATATTTGCAGAAACACTTTCATAACTTTTTAATTTTAGTATTGTATATACGCAAACGCGTTATATACCCTGTTTAGGGCAAGTTAATTTATTGTATCACTAAAACGTTATTGTTATGTCAGTAAAATTTAAAGTTATTGAAAAAGGCCAGCCCGGTGTTGCCGGCGGTGGTGAAAAAAAGTTTTATGCTTCCACAAGTTCCGATGGTGAAGTAAGCCTTGCAGGCCTTACTACATCCATAGAAAAAATAAGTACGGTGAGCGGCGCCGATATAAGGGCAGTGTTGTATGCCCTGGTAGATGTAATGACCGATACCCTTGCCGATGGACGGATTGTACGTATGGGAGAATTAGGCAGTTTACGGGTAAGCATCAGCAGCGAAGGTAAACTCACCGCCGAAGAAGTAAATGCAAATGCTATACGCAATTCTAAAGTAATCTTTACTCCCGGCAAAAAAATAAAAGATATGCTCAGCATTCTGCAATATACAAAAGTATAATTTCAAAATCAGGGCCTTTCAAAATCCTGCTGTGATAATGTAAAAAATCACAGCAGGAAATTTTAAAAAACACAGGTGAAAAATAAAAAAACACGGGTGAAAAAATAATTTTCACGTTAGGTTTTTTTGCCCCTGTAAATACAGCGTTTCCGGGGCCTGTTTTTCAGAATAAAATTCCCATATAGGATTTAATAAATCAATAGTAATATAACTCAAATAATCCATGAAAGATATAAACAAACTACTCACCATTGTATTGCTCATTATCGCTTTACTCCTGCTCTATCTTGTTTTTACAGGCAGCCGGCAGCTAAAAGAAACCCACAAAATTATAAAAGAGGTAAACCGGGAGATTGTTCAGGTAAAAGACAGTATATCTTATGCCCGGAATACTATTATCGGCATAGGGGAAAAACTTGAATTCACGGAAAACGAGCTAAAAATATTAAAAGCAGAACGTCAGTTGCTGGAACTGGAAGAGAAAAAAAGTAAAGCCCGCAACTGGGAAGAATTAACAACATTTAAAAAGGAGATTACCGAGCTTGAAGAAAAGAAAATGATATTAAAAGAAGAAGCTAAAAAATTTGAATTATGAAACGATTTAAAATTGTCCTTATTCTTTTATTACCCTGCACATTATACCTGTATGGACAGGAAAAACAAATTTTTATTATTCCTGCGGAATATACACTCTCTCAATCACAAGCCTTACAATTCTTTAAAGGGGATACACTGATAATTCAAAGTGATTCGGTATTTCTTATAAACAGCAGCCGATATAATTTTTACAGGAACCTGCATACATCCATTTTAGAGGAAAAAACATCCGTATGCAATGAATTGTTAACCACGTATGAGAAGCGATTAGCCGAGTACAGCCGGGATTATGAAAAACTGCTTGAAAACTGTAAAAAAACAGAAGGGGCCATAGATGTCTTACAGCAAACACGACAGCAATTATCAGCCACGGAAAAAACCCTGGAAGGCACAATAGATTTATTAAACAGCACACAACAAAAACTCGATGAAGCAAACAAAATAATTGAATCAAACCGGAAAAAATGCAGGTCTCAAAAATTCCTGACCGGAATTGCCGGTGTGGGTATTGGTTTGCTTGTTGGGATTTTGGTGGGTAGTTAAAAAATAAAAAGTAGAAACATCAGGTACTTCGAAATTGTTTTACATCTCTTGTTTAATGCAAGGTATTGATTTTTATATTATTAATAACTAAATTGCACTAAAATATTAATCGTTAATGCAAATGAAATTGTTAGATAAAATATTGAATACTCGAAATACCGAAAATAAATCCTCAAATATTATTACTGAGTATTATTTAAACTTAATAGATAATAGTCCGGCTGAAATTTCATTGATTGAAATGAGAGATGGTCCAAATAGATTTAATATATGCCATGTTAACAAACATAAATGTGAAAATTTCGGATTGAACCCTGATGAAATAATAGGAAAGAAATGCTTTGAAATATTTGAACCATA
>JAFGSZ010000003.1 GCA_016934395.1 Bacteroidales bacterium | reverse complement strand
TGTCTCATACAATGCTCATAACACATGAGCAAAAACTTATAGCTAAGCTTTTTAATTTTGGGTGACCCAGTGTCGAAGTCAGGAGAGATTCAAATATGTAAAGGCATTGCGTGTATAACCATTTAATGCATTCGAAGTTTTTTTTAATTGATATACATTGAATGATAAATTAAATATTGATAAAATAAAAAAGATTTGCCCTGTCGAAGAAGTCAGGATGCCTTGAAAAGAGAGACATCCTGACTTTTTTAGTAAAGTACTTTTATTTTGACTTTAAAAATATACAAATCTTTCAATTACACCAAAATCACTTTGCGGACCAGTAAGTATTTATTATCTCCAATTGTTCTAATCAGGAGAATCCCTCCCAATTGAATGGGCAAAGCTCAATGCTAATATCCGGTAAATCATATGCGCAAATTTTGTGTACGGCAGATAGATAATTACAAACCACACACAAACCAAATGAAAAAAATACAGGTGATATGCCGGTCCCCAATTCTGTAATCGTGCCAATTGAACCACTATCCCAGAAATGGTCAGTAGGAAAAAAGATATAAGCAGCAACCAGTCAGCATAATTACTTTTACCGGTTTTATCTTTTTTAAACAACCGGTTAAAAATCATAATCCCCAAACCCAGGGTAAGCATAAGTGCTGCTGCGTTACCAAGCATTTTAAAGGGATTAGTAAGGCCCAAGGGATAATTATGGGTAATGGCCGCAATAATAGCGTAAGCTGTAACCAGCAAGAGGATAATAAATCCATAGAATACTAAAAAGTGAGCAATTTTCCTTGATTTCTGTGTTGTGCAATTCCCGAATTTTGAATGCAGTAATATTTCATTTTTAACCTGGAGCAGACTTTTAAAAAATCCCGTTTTTGCTTTTAATCCTTGAAAATTCGATTGTAAATCTTTCCTGAATCGTAAAATCCCCGAAGCTGCCAGTCCATATATTACAAAGGTTATCAACGTAAAGGAACCATTGAGCCAGGCATGAGGAAAAAAGCGGGAGTAATTTACCGGACCCTCAGGAATAGTAAATGTTCCTGCCATTAGCAAAATAACAACAATTATAATTACGGGAATAAGTATTGCAATAGGAAGCAAAGCAGGTTTGGCCAGTAAGCTCCCAAAAAATTTCGGACGTGCATAGTTCTTATAACTCATCTGACGGATCGCGGAGAGCACATCGGCAGGTTTTACTCCCCGCGGACAATGGGTGCTGCAATCGCCGCACTGGTGACACAACCATACATCGGCATTGGCAATTAATTTCTCTTTTTGTCCCCATGAGGCCCAGAACATTTCCTTGCGGGGAAAGGGTTTTTCTTCGGGCGCCAGGGAACATACTACCGAGCAGGTGCCGCACTGCATACACTCATTTAATGAAGATTTGCTGATCTTCTTTAGTTCCTTTTTAAAATTGATATCGGGGGGAATCGCAGTCATGATTCAAGTTGTCTATAGTACAACATATGCAGATTAACAAATAAAACAGTAACCCTGAAAGGGTTTAGCAACAACAAAGGGCAAAGCCCTATAAGATTATCCAATAAATTGCTTAAGCCCTGAAAGGGCGCAAGCCTAATCCCAAACATAGCGTTCATCATATTCTACTTTATATTTTTTCAGGAATGCTCTGTACTCATCCTGAAATGTTTTTTTATTATGATGTTCTTCCTGATTATTTATATAATTAATAACAACATCAACCTCTGAAGGATTAACCGAAAATATACCATATCCACCTTGCCAATAAAAGTCAGCATAATCTCGCCCCTTGGTTTTTATCCATTTTGAAGATTGCTTTTTTAATTCTTCCAGAAGCTTCATTTGGGCAATTTTCCTTGAAAGTGTACAAAGTACATGAACATGATCAATATGGCCTCCTATTTTTACAGGATTACATTCCAATCCTTTACAAATACCTCCTAAATATTCAAATAGTGACGATTTAATCTTGTTGTCAATCAGCGCTTTTCGATATTTTGTGCTGAATGTGATGTGAACATATACTTTTGAAAGAGACTGTGCCATAATTATTTGCTTATGCCCTTTCAGGGCAAAGTTTAGTCTTATCATTTTACAGAGGGCGTTGCCCTGTGATTCTGCTTATGCCCCCTCGGGGCAAGTTATTTGCAGAAATTGAAACTGCCGCTCTTCTGAACTGTGATGTTAAGCCAAATATTTCTTCTTTTGGGAAAAGCTTAGTTATCCGATAAATTTCTAATACAAGATTATGTGATTTCTGCCAAACCAATAAATCAGTATAACTTTTTGATTTTTCCATAAGGCATTCTATAAGATGTTCATTCTAAATTCTAAATTCTTCCATTACATCCCCTTAAAAGGATTAGGCCCGATACGTTCAATGGTTTCTACATAATTATTGATGATTTCCGGAATTTTAAAATAATCGGTTATCTCCACAAACTCGGTCCTGATCCGCTCAGGTTCAAGCATCATCGATTGAAGGGTTTCCTGAATATTTATACCGCGGGTTTCTGTTAATTCACTTCCGTGAATAAAATGACACTGGTAATTCTCGCCCGGTTTACAGCCTATTTGTAATATGCCATCGTATCCGCAGGACAGGGCATCGGATATCCACACTTTATTTATAGAACCCAGACAGCGGACAGGAATAATCCGCACATAAGGACTATATTTTAGCCTTTTTGTGCCTGCCATATCCATTGCCGGATACGCATCATTCTCGCACACAAATACTAATATCCTGGGTTTCTCCTCAAATTCATCGGGTATTTCCACGGCTTTAATCATTGCCGAAACAGAGTTTATAGAGAAGTTAGAAAAATTGATTACCCGTTCCGGGCACGAACCCAGGCATATTCCACATCGCCGGCATCGATTGATGTTAAGAAGCGGTGTCCCTTGTTCCGTTTCATCATAGGTCCCGAACGGACATTCTTCAGTGCATCTTTTGCAATCGGTACAGCGGTCCATAAATAAATCGGGATACGATTTATCTCCCGAACGCGGATGAACAGCCTCGCCCCTTTTAGCAGCTTCGATACATTGTATGGCTTTGAACATGGCTCCTGATGCATCTTCTGTGCAGGCAGCTATATCCATGGGGGCTCTTACACTTCCTGCGGCATATATTCCTGTACGCCGGGTTTCATAAGGAAAACAAATAAAGTGCGAATCAGAAAAATTATATTTTAATTCGGGTAAACCTTTTCCCAGCCTGTATGTAAGGTTCAACTCTTCGGTGCCTGCAGGTTGCATACCTGTTGCAAGGATAATCATGTCTACCTGCAATGATATATCTTCATCCTGTAATGTCTTACCAACATTTACCCTGAGTTTTTCATTTTCTGTTAGCACTTCGTTGATCACTCCTTTGGTAAAGAATACCTGATCGTCCTTTTGGACTTCTTTATAAAACTCTTCTCCCAACCCGGGCGTCCTGATATCCTTATAAACAATAAACACGGAAGAATCGGGGCTCAGCTCACGAATGTATTTTGCCTGTTTTAATGATGTACAACAACAGTAGGATGAGCAATAGGGTAAATGGTTTTTATCTCTTGAGCCGGCACATTGTATAAAAAGTATGTTTGGCGGAAGTGACAGCCCGGGGTTTTCTTTCACCATTTTCTCAAACTCTTCATTGGTAATCACATTTGGAGATTTTCCATATCCCAGGTGGCCCAGTTTATTAGCGTCGTATGGTTCCCAGCCCATGGCAGCAACAACAGCACCTACTTTAAGATTCTGCGTTTTCCCGTTTAAAAGTTTTACATCAAAAGATCCGGGCTGGCCAGATATTTTTTCAATAGTGGTTGAAGTATAAACCGTAATGTTTTCCAGGCTGGTTACTTCATCAAGCTTATTCTTCAGTACAGGATCGGTTAAAGTATTGAATGGTGCCCGGGAAGGATATTGTTTATACAGCGTATTTAATTTTCCGCCCAGTGTATTCTCCTTCTCAACGAGATGTATTTTATAGCCTGCTTTTGCTCCTTCTATTGCCGAAGATAAACCGGAGATACCGCCACCAACAACAAGTATTTCAGAATTTATGTTCTCTGCAATATAGGGTTCAGAAACTGTCGTATTTTTTAGTTTTACAATTCCCATCCTGAGGTAATCATCGGCAGCCATTTGCATATCTTCACCATATTCAAAACACCAGGCAACCTGTTCTCTAAGGTTTACACGTTCCAAAAGTATATTATCAGGGAAATCAAACACTTCGGTTTTCACTCTGGGCGAGCAGGCGGCAATAAGCACTGCCTTTAGCTTGTGTTCTTCAATATCCGTTAATATAAAGTTATAGCCTTCAACCGAACAAAGTGCAGAATGAACTTTAGCATGGCTCAGATTAAATTCTTCCATAGCCACTTGACAGGTTTTCTCAGTATTGATACAATTCCCGATTTCACAACCCGAACAAATATATACACCAATATTTTTTCCCAATGTTGACAATTTTAGGTTTATTGAATAGCTTTCAGAGCCACCGCTGTGGCCTCTTTAACCGAGGATGATACATCCATGGGTTTCTTACTGCAGGATATCGCATGGATTCCTTCCTGTTGATCATCAGATAAAAATCCATCCTGAGTCGTCAGCAAATTTAAAGGAAGTTCATTGGACACAATGCCTGTTGCAAGTACTACCAGATCTGCAGTATGTTTTATCTTTTTCCCTTCCAAAATATTTTCTGCCTCCACGATCAAATTCTCAGTCTCTGAATTTTTTTCTACATTGCCAACCTTACCTTTAATTAAGGTTATATTGGGGTTTTCCTCTACTTTTTTCAGGAAATCTTCGTTTCTGCCTGTCACCCGTAAATCGATATAATATATCGTAACCTTACAACCGGGAATTTTCTCCTGCACAGTAAGTGCATGTTTCAGCGATGCTGAACAGCAAACCGCCGAACAATAGGGCAGGTGATTTTCATCGCGTGAACCAGCACATTGTACAAATACAATTTCTTTGGGTTCTTTCTCATCCGATGGTCTTTTAAGCTTTCCGTTTCCGGAACCCGCTGCAGCAAGCAATCGTTCAAATTCTACATTGGTGACAATGTTTTCTGAAGAAGAATACCCCAGGTTTGCTAATTTTCGGGCATCGTAATTTCTCCAGCCTGTGGCTATAACTATAGAGCTGACTTCCAAAACCTGTGATTCAGCCTGAGCAGCAAAATCTATAGCATTATTCGTACATACTTCAACACATTTATTACACGCTTCCTTTTTACAGTATTGATCATCAATGTGGAATTTCATCGGGAAAGTCATTTCATGCGGCAGGTATATGGCTTTAGTTTTTGTGAAATTATAGTTAAACTCATCGGGCCTTTCTTCAGGACATACTTCGGTGCATTTGCCACATGCAGTGCATAAATCATTTACATATAACGCTGAAGTAACCATTGATACAGAGAAATTACCTTTTGAACCTGAAATATCTGAAATCGTTGAAGATGGAAAATAGGTTATCCGCGGATTTTGCCGGATCCTTCTGAAATTAATTTCAAGACCGCAACCTGGCGGACACAATTTTGGAAAGTAGTTATTCATCTTCACCACATTGCCACCCAGGTAAGGTTTCTGTTCCACAAGGATAACCTCCCGGCCTGCTTCTGCCAGCTCAACCGCAGCCGTTATCCCGCTTATGCCACCGCCGATTATGAGGGTGGGTTTAATTGAACTTTTATATTCCATTGATCATATTAGTTATCATTGTAGTTTTTTTAAAAGAAGCAGTTGGCATTAGGCAGCAGGCAGTAGCTACTGCAATCATGACACTAACTAAGACCTGGGCAAAAATTTCTCCGGATTATTTGCCATACTTCCCAGCATTCTGCCAACTTATTCGTATTTTGTATTAAGTTCATTTTGCGTTTGTTCATTAATGTAGCCACAGTCTTTCGCGAAGTCTACCCATACAGTTGTTTCACTCATCTCACTATCTGCATCAGAAATTTTGCTTGTAAAATGTTTTGGATATCTCCGTTTGCGATATGCCTCAGCAATATTGGCACAAACAGATCGTGAAGACCTTCTGATTTGATCCGTTAATGAATATTTCTCCTCCATAGGAAAACTTTTAGAAGTATGAAAAATATTCATTGCAAGCTCATACGCCAATTGATATACCTTTAAAGCCTTAAAGCCTTCTTTCATATTATTTAAAAATAGTAAACTACCTAATTTTCTGCTTCCTGCCTAGTACCTGTTGTCTCCTGCAACTACCAACTACCATCTATCGACTACCGACTGCCACTACCTCCTGCCAACTACCTCCTGACAACTACTCCTGCTAACTACCTACTGCCCACTGCCTACTACCTACTACCTACTACCTCCTGCCTACTACCTCCTACCAACTTCTTCCCCCTTCCTAAAACTCCTCAATCTCCCTTCTTTTCATTTCCCATTCCCCCGTTTCAGGGTTCCATTTACAATTGGCGAAACATTCCCATTCGTCTTTCATCTCAGGATAATCCGTCCGAAAATAGTATCCCGGCCAGCGTGTTTCTTCCCGGAACAGTATCGTTCTGATGTGTGATTCAGCCTGCCACATGCGATGTACATTTTCCCAGCAACGCATAAGTTCATTTAAATCAGAAGCAGCAAGTTTTTCAGAATCCTCTTTCATATATTGTAAAAACTCAAGTCCTTTTTCAAGCAGCGCTTTTGAAGTTTTAAAACCCACAGATGCTCCACCCGCGTATTCATCCATAATTTTTTGCAGCCGGAACATAAACATTTTGGGTTTAATGAAATTCGGATTTACATCTACATCGTTAGCAAATTCCTTATGTGTTTCAAATGTCAACAAGGGTTGTAAAATACGATTTTTCAGCACTTCAATTTTTGTTTCATCAAAACTTACCGGATCAGGAAAATCAACACAAAAGGCAAGCGCCGATTTGGCAGCAATTCTACCCTCGGTGAATGATCCTGAAGAGAATTTATGGGATGAAGCTCCGGATGCATCACCTGCTGCAAACAGTCCTTTTACCGTTGACATATTTGCATATCCCCAGAATTTATCCCCTTTGGCCAGGTCTTCCGGTCCGCTGATCCAGGCTCCCGATGCTCCTGAATGCGAACTGATAAAATAAGGTTCACAAGCTGCAATTTCAGAAGGTGTTTCTTCCGGCATAATATTATGAGCCGCCCAGTTTAATGCCTGGCTTATGGTCATATCTAAAAAGTCTTCCCAGGCCTCAGATTCCAGTTCTTTTAATTTACGTTTTGCCTGTTTTTCGTCAGGGATATTGGCAACCACTTCCTTTATAGCCTCATCGGTTCTCATATATATTGGGCCGTTTCCTTCTTCCACTTCCTGCATCATCAGGTAGTTTCTGAGATTTGCGGGAGTGGGTTTGGCTGTACCATAGGGTGCCCATTTTTCAAGTTCTGCAGCCCGTGTAACCATATAGTCTTCACCTTTGGCATTGGTTGCTTTTGCTTTAAATAACAGGAACCATGCACCCACCGGACCATATGAATCTTTAAAACGTACCGGAACAAATCGTACTTCCTGACAGGTCATTTCTGCGCCGGCTTTTAATGTGAAATAGGCGCTTGCCCCGGAGTTAAACGGCGGATACCATGACCGTCCTAACCCTTCGCCAACTGAACGCGGCCTGAAAATATGAACTGCACCGCCCATAACATCAAGCACAGCTTTCGCTTTAAAAATATAGAACTTGTTCTCGCGTACACTAAATCCTGCGGCTCCAACACAGCGGTCGCCGTCCATTATCGGTTCCGTAATAAATATCCTTTCGTAATATTTCCCGTTATCGCCCAGTTCTTTGAGTGCATTTTTAGCAGCTTCCGAAACAATGTTTTTATACGATTCACCGTGGATCATAATCTGCCACCGGCCTTCGTTAACATAATTCCCTTCTTCATCTTTCCAGATCGGCAATCCCCATTTTTCAAACAGATGCACCGATGAATCTACATGACGGGCAATGTTGGCTACCAGGTCACCACGGGTTATACCCATCAGATCGTTCTTTACATACTTTACATAATCTTCAATGGTATTTTTCCCATTCTTTAATCCCAGATACAGGTTAATTGCCGAAAGCCCCATAGCTACAGCTCCGCTGCGTTCCATGGCTGCTTTGTCAACTACCGTGACTTTTAAATTATGTTGTTTGGCCCAGTGTGCAGCTTCAAAAGCAGCTCCACAGGCAGCCATTCCACCGCCAAGGATTAATAAATCGGTCTCTATTATAATGGTTTCGAATTGTCCTGGATTCATATTCTATATATTTTAAACGGTTATCATTTTAATAAAATTAAAAATCCAAATTTCAAATGGCAAAAAACAAATAAATATCAATTTTCAAATTCAAAAATTCAAAATATTAAACTTTGGATTTTTCGATGATAGCTGAGAAAATTTTTTTGAGTTCTATTGCTTCCTGATAAAGTTTTTTTATTTCATCCACATCTTTGTTATTAACGGTTTCAATAATTAACCGTATCCAATAGGCTGACTCCTTTGCTTCCTTTCTGCTAATTTTAATACGGTGAAGAAAATCTTTTTTACTAAGAGATTCATTTGCTTCAATATAATTTGCATCTACTGATCCGGAGGATCTGATCAGCTGGCATATATCACCATTGTGAAAAATATCAGCCTTCATTTTCTTAAGGCTCAGTCTTACATTTTTCGCGAATAGAAAAGTCCTTTCTTCTAAATTATAAACAGTTTTTCTATTTGAATCATCTTCCATTTTTTGTCTTTTGGAATTTAGAGTTTAGTTTTAGGTCCTTATTTGTTGTTTATAATTTGTCTTTGGGAATTTTGTATTTGGTCCTTATTTGTTATTTATAATTTGTCTTTTGGAATTTATTTCCTATAAAGTTCTGTTCCTAAGGAATCCGGCTCTGTCCTCAGATGGGGATCCTTTAGATCGCCTGAGGCGCTGGAAAATCCGGCATCAGGTTGGATACTGCCTTCCGGAGTAGTCCGGATAGGAAACTTAAAACGTTTTATCTGCTGGTTTCTGAATCGTACAGCCCACATTATAGAATCAGTGCTTCGCATTGGTTGAACAGTTGCACCCAGGGGCATAAAATCGGCATACCCCCGTATTTCTATTGCCTGGGTAGGGCATATTTTAACACAGCTGTAACATTCCCAGCACATATCCACTGCCCGGTTATAGGCTTTATTTTTTTCTTTATCCAGTACCATCAGGTCGTTTGGACAAATATACTGGCAGGCAGTGCGGTCCTGGGCCTTACATCCGTCACACTTATCTTTAATTACAAAACTTGGCATAGTGAATAGTTTAGTATTTGATTACTCACAAACATAATAAATTAATTTGCTGACATCTACTGCATAACAATAACCTGCTTTGACAATAAAATCAGGCATCTATAAATATCAGAAAAATAAACATTTAAAGAAAATGCTCATTCAAGCTATTGGTTTATTTATATTTAGAATAAAATAAAATAGAGGAGATATAGTGCCTATCTCACAGGCTAGCTTCACTAACACAATCCCGATGATTATCAGGATCCGGCTTGTGGTCTAAAACAACAGCAAACTCAAAACTATTTACAGGCAAACCACTTAAAATCTGAAAAAAATGTGTATTTCATCGTAACAACGGTTTGATAAAGTAATTATCTAGATTGGTTTAGAAGGTCTGATATAAAATTGTTTTCGTTTTGCACAACAAACTTTTGTATATAGTATAATTTGAAGCTTGGTCAACTTTTAAACACATCCTGAAAAATGGGAATGAAATTAAATATGGATACTTTAAAATGCTTTCTTTCTTAACTTTTTCATTGAAAGGCCTTTTTTGTAATATTATTCAACTAACTTCAAACAGTACAAAATAAAATGGGATTGAAACCGAATATTAAAAAACGAAATTCTTAATGCAACAAAATAAAGTAAAATTAATTACACTTTTCCTGCCATTTATAGCCCTATTAGGACTATATGCACAGGAAACCATAACTGCCTCGGGAGTCAATGCCGCAGGAAGTGGTGGTACATCCAGTTATACGATTGGACAGGTGGCGTATACTGCTACCATAGGAACAGAAGGTTCCGCAGCACAAGGCGTGCAACAACCATATGAAATATCTGTCGTCAATGGTTTTATAGGAGCAAAAGGAATAATTTTAAACTGTTCGGTTTACCCAAACCCAACAGCTGATTATATTACATTTATAATTAATGGTGATTTACCGAAACAATACACTATATCTCTATACGACAACAGCGGGAGACTCTTAGAAAGTAAAAAGGTTACAGGTAATGAAACCAGAATATATTTGAACAATCTTGTTGCATCCATTTATTTTCTGAAAGTAAACGAAAACAATATAGAATTAAAAACCTTTAAAATCATTAAAATCATTAAAAATCAATGAAATAGTGTTTTTGTAAAAAACACGTAGTCAAATTAACTAAACACAGTGGTCTGATGACCGGCAGGAATAATCCCGATTGGAGCGATAGTGGAAAATCGGGAATAGACAAAATATATATTAATAAAAACGATATAATTATGAAAAAAATATATACTCTAATAGCGATCGCATTATTTGCAACAGGTATTATTATCGCTCAATCACCCGAAAAAATGAGTTATCAGGCTGTAATTCGCAATACCAGTAACCAATTGGTGACAAACCAGCTTGTAGGCATGCAACTAAGTATTCTTCAGGGCACTGCTATTGGTACTGAAGTTTATGTTGAGACCCAAACCCCCACAACCAACATTAACGGTTTGGTAAGTATTGAGATTGGAAGTGGGACAGTTTTAAGTGGAAATTTTTCGACCATCGACTGGACCAATGGTCCTTATTATATTAAGACAGAAACCGATCCTGCAGGAGGATCAACTTATACTATAACTGGTTCAAGCCAATTATTAAGTGTTCCTTATGCTTTGCATGCGAAATCGGCTGAAACAGTAACAGGCACGATTATAGAAACTGACCCTGTTTACGTATTATCATTAGCCAGCAGTATAACTTCAGCAGATACTGCCTATTGGAACAATAAATTGACCAGTTATACCGAAACCCAAGGCCTTTCCGATGTAATTATTCAAAACAATTCAGCCAATGCACAAATAAAAAATGTAACAGATCCAACTGATGTTCAAGATGCAGCGACAAAGGAATATGTTGATAATTTAGAAGCTAAAGTTGCTATAATGATCGATGTTTTAATTGAGGCAGGTATTTATAATACAGTCACTGATATTGATGACAATACCTATTCAATTAAGAAAATAGGTGACCAAATTTGGATGACCGAAAACTTGAAAACAACCAAATACAAAGATGGCGTTGCAATAATCTATCCGGGAACAGATAATACTGCATGGGAAATCAATACTTCCGGAGCATATGCATGGTATAATAATGATGAAGCAACCTATAAAAACACTTACGGAGCATTATACAACTGGTATTTGGTAAATACTGGTAATCTGTGCCCCACAGGCTGGCACGTACCTAACGATTCAGAATGGCAAATACTTATCGATTATTTGGGTGGATCGAGCTTAGCTGGCAGTAAACTTAAAGAGTCAGGTAATTCACATTGGATGCTCCCCAATTCGGACGCAACCAACTCATCCGGTTTTACGGCTCTTCCGGGTGGATCACGAGCTTTCAATGGTACTTACAGTCTTATCGGATATTCCGGAATCTGGTGGAGTGCAACAGAGGATGATGCAAGCTACGCATGGACCCGAAACATGAACAGCGATAACAGCGATGCATACAGGAGTAACTATAATAAAAAAAGTGGTTATTCCATACGTTGCTTAAAAGACTAATGCAGAAAAAGTAATTGAAAATTATTATGGTATACCCAATCCAAATACCTGGTCGTTTGCTGACTGGGATATCCGTGTAAACAGCTACACGGCTTTTGCGAGTTGTGTTAAAACCACCAAAACCGTCCAGGGCAAATACATTGATGTTTTAAAGTGACTACCTGGAGAAGATAAACGGTAAATGGAAAATTATTGATCACAGGTATTTCCATACTCCGGAGCGGAATGGGCATTAGACCTGGTACTGCATGGCATGGTAATTTCCTCCAAACTCCACTCCTGCATAGGCAAGGATACAGGTAATCCAATTCGTGTACCAAATTTTCTTCAAAGAATTATAATTTACTTTTACATACCTAGATCCGTTTCCTATTAGTGGATGCCGTGTCTGGCATGGCATGGTTTATACCCATTAACAAGGTTTTAGCAAAGGTATGATTATACTTACTCCATACCACCCCTGCGCAGGCAGGGGTCCGTGTTATTCCCAATCTTCCGCTAAATTCTGCCAATCCGGATTCATCTCCTCAATTAACTTTATCTTCCAGGCTCTCTTCCATTCTTTCATTCTGCTTTCACGTCTAAATGCTTCATAAGAATTACTAAATTCCTCGTAATACACAAGTTTATCAACATCATATCTTGCGGCAAATCCATTTCCACATTTTTCCTTATGTTCCCGAACCCGTCTTTCAAGATTATTGGTAAAACCGATATACAATATTCCATTTCTCTTGTTTGAAAGAATATATACATAATATGTTTTCATGTTTCTAATAACTTAACTTTATCAAGATAATAATTTTTTCTGGATGCCTTGTCGGGCACGGCATGGTTATAGGCTGAGAACAAAATTTTTGTATAGCATAAACCGGGTTCAATATTAGTATTAATATAGACAACCAAACCGATCCAATTGAATTCCATGTTTTAATCCCAAGGGATACTCCTTCTCAACGCCACCCCTGCGCAGGCAGGGGTCCAGATACTCTATATCATGTGCTAAATATTTCTCAAGAATTTTAATTTGCTTTACACTAACTTTATCTGTATCCTATTAGTGGATGCCTTGTCGGGCACGGCATGGTCAATAACTAATAACAAGATTTTTGCATAATCATGAACCTGTTATATATATAATAATATTTTATACAATCAGACTGAAAACTAGATGCCAGGACAAGCATCACAAAGTAAAATTATCAATTAACCTGATAATGCGTTAATTCTCCCGATTAATGATCAACATACTAATCCATTAATTCCCGGACAGCTTTTCGTACATCACCCATTGTAAAATCATATTCCTTTTTCAGTCGTCCCAGACGGTACGTTGTTTTATTTTTAGCAATATCCAACGTTTGGGCAAGTTTGGTTGGCGATATTTTGTATTTCTTGGCTACTTCATCTAATGTCATTGATCCATAAACAATTATTTCCCTATTTATATCGTGTTCAATTTCAGATTCATTTATTTCTGAATTTTTCTTACCATCCAGGGGCTTTACCAAAGAATTTTCTGGTTCTTGTACTTTCTCCTGCACATTAAAAACCCCGGTTTCAACAAGAAAAACCTTCATATTACGGTGATTGTTGCGGACAACTGCCATTACAACCTCAGGCCTCACCAACAGGGGGGAAAGAAATAGTACCAGGCTTAAGAGTCCTATACTTATAATTGTTGCCTGACGAACAGTTTTCCGGGGTATCAATTTTCTGAAAATACATACAATCATTTTCCAATGCAGCGCTATATGGAGAATTAATAAAGACAATAGGATAAAGCTCAGAATCAAATGGACGGTTCCCCACTGGTGCCTGGTATAACCCCAAAAATACAATTCCATATCCTGACCATAAATTTCATTTCTTTTAAAACCCGGAACCAGCACAAATTTTATAAGTATTCCCATGCCAGCAACTGCCATAAGTACCAGCATCATTATTGCATCGATTACAAGGTTAACTTGTGCCTTGTCTTTGCACCATGAAAAGATAGTTGTTGTCTTATTCTTTTTTGCCATTTTAATTATATTTTCAAAAAGTATTTAACGAACATACTGTAAATTTAAAAGAACATATGTTCATTTAAAAATTATTTCTGTTATTTTTACACCAAAATATTCTGATTAAAAATATATTTAGAGGTCTTTATTCAAAACTCTCAGATTATAACATGACCCTGGTAATATTAAAATACGGATCTGTAATTCTGCGAAAAAAATCAAGGATTGCCCAACGGGAGGATCAGATTATGTCTACTATTGCAAACCTTTTTGAAACCCTGGCAAAATATGATGGTATTGGCCTAGCCGCTCCCCAGACAGGAATCCTTCAACAGATGTTTGTGATTAACACAAAACCCCTAGCGGAAAACAACCCTGAAATAGAAATTATTAAGAAAGCCTATGTTAATCCTGAGATTCTTGAATGGAACGACACTATTTCTGTCTACAATGAAGGATGCCTGAGCATTCCGGGAATATGGGAAGATGTGAACCGCCCGGAACAGGTACGTGTGCGATACAAAGATGAACAGTTTAATGATATTGTTGCAGAACTTAGCGGTATTGAAGCACGCGTTTTCCAGCATGAGTTTGACCATCTTAACGGGATCTTATTTACTGACAGGCTCAGCCCGATCCGAAAAAAACTTTTAAGGAGCAAACTGAATAAAATCAAATAATAGAAATATGGTAAACATATTGTGCCTTATCGATTTCGGGTAAAATTTTGAAAAATGTATCCGATTCCTTAACTTACAATGCATCTAATAAATCTAATGTATAATATTATCCTTTATGAAAACGCCCCTGAACCAATTACTAATTGCCGGAATATGCTTGTTACTGGCTCCTTCGTGCAAAACAGGAACTGAATCTTTGCCTGTAGAAACTGCTTCGGATACTACACAAATAACCGACGGGATTTTAATTCATGTAAGTCATGGTACCGAAGATCCTCACAGGGTGTTAATGGCACTGAAAATGGCCGATATTATGTCTGAAAATCATGATGTAATTATGTATTTCGATATAAATGGAGTAGAAGTAGTATTAACCGCAACACCTGATATTGAGCATGCTGAATTTCCAAATTCCGGAGAATTACTAACGAAGCTAATCAATAAGAATATACCTATAATGGTTTGTCCAACCTGCTTAAAGGTAGCAGGCAAAACAAAAGAAGATGTGCGAAAGGGTGTAATGATTGCACAGAAGGAAAAGTTTTTTAGCTTCACAAAAGGTAGAATAGTTACGATTGATTATTAACTAATTTATACCTGCGATTACTTTTATACATCTGGTATATGTATTAATTTATTTTATAAAAAAAAATCAAGTAATATAATAGTACCGGATATATTTCATCAAGAGGATAAAAATTTTAACGACTTAATTAGAGCAGTAGTTTTTTATCTTTATTTTATAGAATCCATCACTACATGAACAAGCTGCGCAGGTTCAATCTTCATTTGTTCATAATTATACTCCCGGCATTATGCTGGTTTATAACGAATAATATACTTTATCGGCATGACCACCGATTAAGTAATGGTTTTGTAATTACTCATGCCCATCCATACAATAAGGAAGACTGCAGTAAAAATACTCCTTATCCCAATCACAAGCACACTGAAAAAGAACTTTTATTTCTGGATCTTCTATTCAATATTACCTTTATTTTAACAATCACTTTTATTCTATCTTCTTTTTATAAAATTATTGAAGTAGATAATCTTTGGACTTGTCAAGATATATTTCCTGAAGTCCTAATTTCCATCAGCAATCCACGGGCCCCGCCTTTATTTTCCTTTTTTTAATTCATTTTTTTAACATTTCTCGAATACAGTTGTCCTTGATTTGAAATAATAACAAGGTATTGTATTGAATAAATTGATATACTCAAACAAAACACTTATGAGACATATGATATTTGTGGTTTTACTGGTATCCAATATTTGTTACCTGAAAGCCCAGAAAAATTCAGCCCCAAAACCTAACTCTGATTCAATTGCAATTGTAAATCTTGAAAACAGGATTAACCTTTTGGAAAAAATTATCAAAACAGAACATGAAGACAAAGAATTTGAAGAATTATTAAATGATGCATCAAATTATGCATCACAGGAAAAAGAGGAAACCACTGATCTATCCAAAAAATTCCATAGCGGTACCCGTCAGCAGCAGGGCCTTAATCCAAACATCAGCGTTCTTGGAGATTTTTTCGCTGCAGTAAGTTCGTCCAACAACAATTTAATTTCTGAACACAATGAAACTTCGTATGGTAATAATGGCATTTACATGCGCGGTCTTGAAATGGCATTTGAAGCGCCCCTCGATCCGTTTACCCGCGGAAAAGTGATTTTGCATTTACATGAAGACGAAATAGAGGTTGAAGAAGCCTATATGCAGATACTTAACCTTCCTTTAAATTTATCGCTGAAAGCAGGCAAATTTTACGTTGAATACGGATTGCTCAACCGATATCATACTCATGCCCTTCCGCAATTTGACAGGCCGCGGGTGGCAGTAAACTATTTTGGCATCGAAGGATTAGGAGGACTTGGATTGGCCGGAAATATTTTATTACCCAGATTGCTTTTTGCCAACTCCAGCACGTTCGACTTTTCTTTAGTGAACGGAAGAGATGACATAAGCTTTACTGTTGAACGGAATTTAAATATGTTGTATGTCGGGCACTTTAAAAACTATTATGATTTATCGGAGAACTGTTACCTGGAATTTACTTTAAGCGGAGTTATGGGCAAAAACGATTCCACGGCAAGCTACAATTCATACATTAACAGCTTTGGAATTCATTTTAACCGGCTGCCTCCGGGCCGTTCGAAATACAGGTCATTCGACTGGAAAACCGAATTTTATTACGGATATTATGAAACTGCTGAAAAAGTAATTAAGAGCAAAGGATTTTATTCTTCGGTGCAGAACAAGCTTAATGCCCGCTTTTGGATTGCCGGAAGAATTGGGTATTCAGAATTTCCATATGATAATAAACAACATGAATGGGATTATACGCTATGTCTGGATTACTGGCAAAGCGAATTTGTGTTCTTCCGCATTCAATATCAATATAATCAACGGGATATTCATGCTGTTTTATACGAACCTGTTGTTTTTCCCAGCGATCATTCCATCGTATTACAAGTATCGTGGGCCATGGGGCCGCACAAACATGAAGCATATTAACCACAAAAAGAATATTAACTTTCAAAAAAACATATATGAAAACTTTAAAAGTAAATCAATTAAAACGCTATAGTTTGTTTTTCGTGCTTGTTTTTAGCGTAATCGCCTCATTTGCAGGTGAGATAAAATTAAAAATCATTTGCTCTTTTTCCGATTATGCCGCCATCACAAAATTTATTGTGAAAGATAAAGCCGATGTGGACTATATCGCAAAGGGTGAACAAGATCCGCATTTTGTACCTCCAAAACCCAGTTATGCCATGTTGCTCAATAGTGCAGACATTTGGGTAACAACCGGGATGGACCTGGAAATGTGGTCATCAACACTGCTCGATAAAGCCCATAATAAAAAAATAATGGATGGTGCTGTAGGATTTGTTTCCGTTTCTGATGGTGTGAATATTCTTCAAAAAATAGAAAAAGGCGACCGTACTGAAGGGGATGTGCACCTTATGGGAAACCCCCACATTAATACAGGACCTGCCAATTGGAAAATAATGGCAAAAAATATAACCATCGGTCTTATAAAAACCGATCCGGCTAATGCAGCCTTTTATGAAAAAAACAGGGATGAATTTATACATAAAGTTGATGTGGCATTATTTGGCGCCCCGCTGGTAGAATTATTCGGGGGGGATATGCTCACCAAATTATTGGAAAACAAAACCCTGTTCACCTTTCTTGATAAAGACTACAAAGGGAAAAAGCTACTTGATCTTTTGGGTGGCTGGTTAAAAGAAACTGAATCGTTGAGGGGTAAAAAAGTAATAGCTTATCATAAAAACTGGGCGTATTTTGCGGAGACTTTTGGATTAGATATCGTTGGTTTTATAGAACCCAAACCCAGCATTCCCCCTTCGGCAAAGCATGTGGAATATATGGTAAATCTGATAAAAGAGCAGAATATTAAACTCATGCTGGTAGCCAGTTACTTTGAAAAAAAATCACCCCGGATGATCGAGGCAAAAACGGGAATTAAAGCTGTATATCTTCCCTTATTTGTAAATCCTGACCAGAATATTCAGGACAACTTTCAACTTATGGATTATTGGATAAAGGAAATCAAAGCAACCATTAAAGATTAACACCATGATAGACACTTTTCTTTTTTTAGCCCCTCCGATTGTTGCCTGCATAATTATTGCAGGCATGTTGGGTTATTTTGGCAATCACATTTTATCAAGAGGCATAATTTTTATTGATATTGCTGTTGCCCAAATTGCTGCTTTGGGAACGATGATAGGCATATTATTGGGCTATCCCGATACATCGCTTGCTGTTCAACTGATCTCATTTGGATTTACCATTGTTATTCTGGCTGTGTTTGCATTAACAAGGTCGAAAAAATCAATTCTTCCGCAAGAAGTTATTATTGGAATATTTTATTGCGTTGCCCTGGGCATTGCATTTCTTCTTGCTGAAAAAATTCCGGGCGGTTCGAATTTTATCACAAAAACCATTACCGGAAATGTGCTATGGGTTACCTGGTCTGATATACTTGGATGTGCTGTATTATTAAGTTTAATAGCCGGTATTCATGTCATTTTTGGAAAAAAAATCAAAGAAGTCACTTCTTCGTTCAATAGCACTTCTGAGCTTTTAAAAAATGCTAAAATATACGATCTGATTTTTTACATCACATTCGGTGTTGTTATCGTAAAAGCAGTACCGGTGTTGGGTATATTCCTGGTGTTTATCCTGTTAATTGCCCCAGCTGTCTCTATTAGCCTGTTTACTAAAAACTGGAAAAAACGTGTTGCCTGGAGTTGGATTATCGGTGCGCTGGGATCCATTTTGGGATTATATATCTCTTATAGCCTGAACATTTCCAACGGCCCTGCCATTGTATGTCTATTGGGAATACTTGTTTTTATTCTTGTAATTGTAAGTTACTCATCCAAAAAGAAAAATAAAAATCAGGAAATAAAATATTAATGGGTTATCGTATTTAATCTAATATTTAAATTTTGTAATACATAAAAAATATGGACGCTATAAATTTTCTACTCACTCCCTTTGTTGCCTGTTTAATTTTGTTGCTGATAAATGTATACTTCGGTATACATGTTATCAAGCGTGAAATAATTTTTATTGATATTTCGATGGCACAAATTGCAGCGCTTGGAGGTGCTGTGGCTATGGTGATTTTCCAGTCAGCCCACCCCGAAGCCTCTTATGAACATGCAGAGCATAACACATTTTCTTACTTATTCTCATTTGGGTTTATAACCCTCGCCGCTGTTTTATTTGCTTTTCTGAAAAACAAAAAAAACACAGTGCCCCTGGAAGCATTAATCGGTATTGCTTATGCAGTAGCTACAACCGGTACGGTTATTATTCTCGATAAAGGTGCGGGAGGAGACGTGCACGTTCATAATATGCTTATTGGTTCTATTTTATGGACATCATGGCATGACATTACCAGATTGTCTGTTGTTGTATTGCTCGTGGGTATATTTCATTATATTTTCCGGAAAAAATTTTTTAGGCTTTCCGATAATTATCTCTCTTCAGAAAAAAGTCTGAACAACCAACTATTCTGGGATTTTATGTTTTATCTTTCATTTGGGCTGGTAATTATTGAAGCCATAAATATGGCAGGAATTCTCACCGTATTTGCCCTATTGATTCTTCCCGCTTCATTTTCAGCTTTGATAAGCGCTGGCTGGCAGTCCAGAATCCTTACAGGTTGGGCAGTAGGATTAATCGTAATAATACTGGGCTTGTTTCTTTCATTTAAAATGGATGTTCCCTCATCACCGGTATTTATTGTACTTCTGGCCATTTTTTTATTAGTGGGATTTGTAGTAAAAAGATTCATTCTAAAACCGGGTAAAAAATAATAGATAATTTCAGATGTGAATCATTCTATTGATTTAAAGAAAAAATAATTATTAATACCGGAACTCATGCACGTATATCCCGGAATCCGCAAACTGTATAAATTCTTCAACACAGTCCTTTCCCAGTTCATAATGCATGGGGATACATATCTTTGGCTTCATACGGTTTACGAGCATTGCCGCAGACTTTGTATCCATTGTAAACTGCCCGCCATCTATCGGTATTAAGGCTACTGTGATGCCGCTATAGGTTTCCATTTCCGGAATTACATCGGTATCTCCGGTAAAATAAATCTTCTCGTTATCTATGGAAAGGATATACCCTACATTTTTTGCACTTTTAGGATGCGTGGGCAATCCTTTGGAATAGGCAGGCACAGCCACACAATGAATCTCACCCAGATCCAGCGTATCTCCCGGTTCTACCAGCTTTACTGTTACCTCATCAGGCATTCCGGTGAGTTTTTTTACCACAGCTTTCGGGCCCATAATAATCGTTTCGCTTTTTAACAGCTTGTGAATATCGGAAACTGAAAGATGATCCAAATGGTTATGGGTAATCAGTATATAATCTGCCGGCGGTCCATTGTCAATTAACAGGGGATCTAAATACAAGGTTTTATCGTATGTTTTTAGTAAAAAACTTGCCGGGAAAAAATCATGCTTAAAAAAGAAAACCGGTCCCCATGTAGACAGGGATATATTCTCAGAAATTTCCAGGCTTTGAGGATTTGGGGTTCTTTTGTTACCCGGAGTAATATCCATATTGCATCCTTGAAATAATATTGCATTTACGGATAGTACTAAATATATTTTGTTCATACCGATTGATTTTAAAACTTAATTCATTATGGTTTGGGATACCTGTAAATATGATCATCCAGGACCAGTACCCAGTCACTTTCAATACCCAATGTGAAAGGCGTAAACTCCATAATCTCTTTTCGGGTTTTTATGCCTAAAGGGATAATTTCACCGGATTTGGGGTTAAACCACCAGCAATCTACCCTGCCGGATTTTATACTAGTCGTGTTCACAGAAATTGTTTTGCCCACCGGCATATAAATAAAAATATAACTTCCATTACTATCGCGGCATGCGGTGATATATTCTCCTTTTTCACCCTGTCCTTTTATGATTACACTTTGATCGGGAATCCTGGTAAACTGTGGTCTCGATTCAATAAGTTTTTTCAGGTAGCCCATCTGGAAAGCTCCCGGCCTGTCGAGAGCTTCAGTCCAGTATCGTTCGGCATAATTAATTTTTTCCACTTTGGGATTCCAGAATTGCCAGATACTGTGATTACCGTAAGTTACCCCGCAGGCGCCGGCAAACACGGATCGATAAGTTTGTTTGCGCACATCATAATCCCTGAAATATCCGTTTGCCGGGTTCCACGTAGGCCAGGGATTCACCGGATGATCTTCGTAGTTGGGTTCAGCATCCAATACCGGTTTAGCAGGTATTACATTCCAGTCGTTTGCTATCCACTCCCATACGGGCACATCATGTCCACTTCCATGTCCTGATTGCATCATATTTATGTCCAGCCAGTCCTCCTGACTCAAATCTCTGGAGGTGGACAACCAACCCGAAGGATGGTAGGCTATAATCGCTTTATTTTGTGTTCCCTCAAGAATACCATGGGCCATGGCCCTCCATACGGGACGCCAGTCAGCGCTGTCCTGCACAGGCGGCCGGTCACCTCCAAGAATCCAGATTATATTTGTAAAATTATTATACCGTTTACCAAGCCACATTCCATACTGGTATGCATTTTCCGTGTTAAAAATCACGGGACCTGTACCCCATAGCCGGGTTACCTTATCTCCCCATGCAGGCAGTAAGCCCATATACAGGTTTTTTGACAGGGCCATTCGAATAACGGTATCTACTAATTGAAAGTATTTTTCGTTTGGAGATGTCGGGTCCATATTGATTAATGGCAAATCACCATAACGGTTGGGCGTTTTTAACCCATTTTGTTCGGCAAGTATCACAGCCTGGATTACATTAAATCCTTTTTCCCGCCTGTTTTCAAGATAAGTTTGAATTTCTTCCAGCAATAATCGGTGAAATAATTCCCATCCGGTATCTCCCAGCCAGAAAAATGGTGAGCCGTCTTCTTGTTGCAAATAATGGCCATTTGCCGATACTTTTAATTGACCGGGTGAAGTTGATAGTTGACCTGACAAAGCCAGGAAAAAACAACTAATTAAGATGAATAAAACTCCTCTTTTCATTTTTTCATTTTTTATATTTTTCCACAAAATGGTACTTTTCTTTCCTGATAATTAATCTGGAATATTAAGTGAAGTTGGGGGCGTTAATAGTACCCAAAATAAAAGAAAGATGTTATACATTTTAAACAGGAATTAATCCAAATTCCTATTAAAAATAAAAAAAATACAAATACAAAAAAAGACGCTAAATGGTAAGTTACCTAAAAATAATAGGTAAATCCAACCGATATCCGAATCCCGCTTGGCGAACCAAATTTTTTTTCAATAGAATATCCCCGCATAGCTAACTCATCCACAAAATTGTCATAATCCTCAATAACCTTATCTGCGCCAACAAAGGGGGCAAGATAACCTACATTGGCATCAAGGCCCCATTTTTGTCCGGGTTTTTTATATTCAATACCTGCATATATGCCATATCCCGGGTAGTACTTCTCAGCAAGTGTCGATAAGTCGTTCTGATCATACAAATAGATAAAAGAAGTTGAGGAACATATCGTAGCTGAAATTTTTGGACGGAAGCTAATCCTTTTCGGAGTAAAATAGAAACTATACGAACCCGAAAATACAGGTTGCCAGGCAAGCGGTACAAATCCCAAACCCACCCCGGCTTCAGAAAAAGTATGCTGAAAAAACAATTTAGCGCCAAACACACCATAGTGTAAACCAATACCAAGGCCTAATCCAAATTGTGATTCCACATAAGCAGCCGGTAAAATACTATCAGTAACATGGGCCTGTGAAAATACTGAAACAGACAACATAATTGCAACTAACAAAACGATACATTTTTTCATAGTAAAAGAGTTTAATTGATGTATATAAAAAATATCAATGGCTTATTTTAAAAAATAAAATGTATACAATGTATTATTCATTAAGAAACTTTCACATACACCTGCTTAGTCCGGGAAATTGTATCAACCTGGTTCTCGTACATGTTTATTGTAATGAGCATGTCTTCCGGACCCTCTATTCCAATAAATTCAAATGTAAGGTCGCAATCCTCACCATCTTTGTCCGACCAGAATTCCTGGTTATAATTCTCAAAATCGCCGGACTTCCAGTTTTCCGGTGCATCTGGCATTACTTCGAAACCCCATACTCCTCCTTCGATCGTAACTTTAATATTGCTTCCGCCTTTAAGATCAGCAGCCATGCTGTATTGTACACTTACAGTTGCAGTATCGAGAGAATCACCAAGGATGTTATACCCTCTTGATGTTAAATAAGGATATTCAACAGGGTACAAGGTATTGTCCGCTGTTTCGCAGGATATCAGAAAGCTGATAAACAAACCCCAGAACATAACAATGTATATTTTTTTCATGTTTTTATATTAAAATTTTACATGGATTACTAAAATTTTAAAATTAAAGTCTAAAACAGATATTGATCATTTTAATTCATACAATATAAAATATATGGAAAGATCGGCTAAAAAGTGCCCGATCAGCACACCTAAAAGCCCCCGGGTACGATATCTTAACCAGCCTAGCACCAGCGACCAGACAAAAACCATCACCATACCGCTAATACCTCCGGGAAAACCATGGATATGAAAAACACTAAAAATTATTGCCTGAATTAAAATTATAAACGCCTTATTTGAGAACAGTTTTTCAAGTCCGTTACACAACATTCCCCTGGATAAATATTCTTCGGCTATGGAATTAAAAACGGCAAAACCGATTCCATACATTACCATCCAGTGTACAGGCCCATCGGGCAAAATTTTGGTAAACTGTGTTATGCCTTCAAAAAAATAGTTACTCCACACCCATAATGCTGCCGCACTTATTACAGATAGTCCGACAATAATCAGTAATGAATTTCTATTTATCTTTTCTTTTGCCCACCAGCTTATGGTATTTCTAATTTGCGGAAAAATAAGAATGAATACTGTGAAAATAAGGATGGGAATTAAAAACCATGTTCCGGGAAAACTAATGTTAATTAAATCGGTGAACCAGAAATTTATGGGCCGGCAAACATGAACCAAGGTAAAAAATAAAATAGTGGGGGATAATTCTTTATTTACCTGAAAACTCAACAATGTTAAAACAATCATTATTGCAGAAATAACCACATAAAACCGGAAACCAATTCCAAATAATGGCACAATAAAAACCGGAATAACGGCTAAAAATAAAATACCAGCGCTTAACGCTTTGTTAATTACTTTAGTATTCATAACTGATGTTGCAATAGCGTTTCAGTATATATCGCTTTAGTAGTATGTCCCTGGATTTAAATCCTAATCTAATCCCTTTTTGCTGGTATATGTTTTAAATGTGTTAAGAAATCCTTGGTTATACTATCTTCATTTCCAATAAACCAGGCAAAACCTTATCCTGTTACTAATAATGCAATCCAAAATTCAGATAAATGTAAACATTATGATTGAAAAAATCAATTTTTCATAACGCACTCTTCTTTACATATGCTGCCAATTTTATTTTTTATTTTAATGAATTGCATGAATTCCCTTTTTACCAAGAAATCAAACCATTCTGAATAAAATTTGTTAACTTATTGAATCTAAAAAATACATATGGCAAATCAATTAATGGACCCCATTGGCAGACTTATGGGATTAAGATACAAATCGCATCCCTGGCATGGTGTGGATATTGGTCCCGATGCCCCGGAGGTGATTATCTGTTTTATCGAAATGGTACCAACAGATACGGTAAAATATGAAGTAGACAAAATTTCGGGGTATTTAAGAATTGATCGTCCTCAAAAATATTCCAATGTAGTTCCGGCATTATACGGATTTATTCCCCAGACATACAGCGGTACCGAAGTTGCCAAGTTTGCCATGGAAAAAACACATCGAGAGAATATTAAAGGTGATGGCGACCCGATAGATATTTGTATCCTTACCGAAAAGGAAATTACCCATGGCGATATTCTCGTAAGAGCAAAACCCATAGGCGGATTCCGAATGATTGATGATGATGAAGCAGATGATAAAATTATTGCCGTATTGGATAATGACGCAGTATACAGCAGTTATAAGGATATTTCGGACATGCCCCCTTTGGTAATCGACCGGTTAAAGCATTACTTTTTAACCTATAAAGATTTACCCGGTAGTAAAGCAAATTGTGAGATCACGCACACCTATTCAATCGACGAAGCCCATGAATTGATAAAACGATCTATAGAAGATTACCGGAATAAATTTTCAAGCCTCGACAAGATCCTTTCTTCTGCTTCTACCTGACATGTTAACCTTCCGCCGGCTGATATTTTCTATTTTGATTATCTTTTAACGACCTGATGTTAATATTGAATGAAAAAAGTTAATATCTAACACTTCTTTGTTATTGAAATATTTTCAGCATACCTATAATTTTAGGGGATTATTGAATGTGGTTTTTTCAAATACATTTTATGACCTATTTTAAAGATATTTTATCAGAGGAGCAGTTGCGGTATCACTACAGAAAACTTGCCATGTTATTTCATCCGGACCGGGGCGGAGATATAGCCACAATGAAAAAGGTTAATGAGGAATACAGGTACTATCTCGACGGGTTTAAAACTACCCCAAAATCGTTCAATGACTTAAAACCAGGAAATACAGTATATGTGAAAGATTCAAAATGTATTGTTACTGCGGTGGAAAAAGACCGTTTTAAAGCAAAATCACTCGAAACCAACCGGGAAACCTATTTCAGCAAATCTACGGGATATGCCATTTTAAATTTCAAATTCAGAGCCAGTCTGGTTAAAGTGTAATAAAATATCTTTTCAAGTCAAATTTTTAGTTCCTGAATTCATCTGGGATAAATGAACGTCTGATTTTTATCTCTGTTCCTGATCACTTAACAACTATGTCCCATCCGGTGCGCGATAAATTCCGGTAAATTATGGCTCCGGCAATAAGAGCAACCACCAAAAACAGGGCGCCATTCAGGTAATCTTTAAAAAGAATTTTCCCGAAACCAAATAATGTAAACATCACCAATAAACAACCACAGATATAATTCACAAAAAGCGTTACAAATCCTGTATCCCCTTTAACCTGGGGGAGTTTATCAGCTACAGGCTTCCAGCCTATTCCGCCGGGATGAACTTTTTTATAAAACTCTTCCAGTTTATTTTGTTCTGTAGGTTTTGTTAAAAAGGTAACAAGCAGCCAAACAAATGTCGACCAGGCTACAATAATAATCAGGCTGATCTCAAAATCTTCGGCGATCACATCATAACCCAAACCATACTTAAGTGCCGGAAACGCCAGGTATGGTGCGACCATGGCCGCTATTTCACTCCAGACATTTATGCGCCACCAGAACCACCGGAGCATAAGTACCAGTCCGATACCCCCGCTGCATGCCAGAATAAATTTCCAGGCATCACTTATCCGGTCAAACTGGGTAGTAACAATAATAGAAAAGAAGATAAGAACAAATGTCGTAATCCTCGAAATGGTAACATAATATTTTTCCTGTGCCCCGGGTTTGATGAAGGGTCTGAAAAAATCGTTTATAATATACGAAGTTCCCCAAACTGTTTGCGAAGCAATGGTAGACATATAGGCGGCAAAAAAAGCAGCCAGTAACAATCCCAATAATCCTGATGGAAGCAGGTCGCGGATTACCATAACATAGGTAGCGCCTTTGTCCGGTTCGTTGGGATACAATACCAGGGCTACCAGCGCCACAAGAATCCATGGCCAGGGCCGAAGGGCATAGTGTGCTACCTGAAACCACAGTGTGGCAAACAGGGAATGTTTTTCATCTTTTGCCGACATCATCCGCTGGGCCACGTATCCACCACCTCCCGGTTCTGCTCCGGGATACCAGCTTGCCCACCATTGTACTCCCAGATAAGCAACCAAAGCAGTAACACTCATTTTCAACAGTCCCATCGATGAGGCCGCAGTATCTTTTCCCACATCAGGAATAAAATCGAACACCCATTTCACATCCGAAAGATTTGATTTTAAGCCATCCATACCCCCGATATGTTTCACAGCCAGCACCGCAAGGGTAATGCTGCCACCCATGGCAACCACAAACTGGAAGGTATCGGTTATAGAAACACCCCATAATCCGGACAGAGAAGAATATACTGCCACAAAAATCATTAATAATCCCACTACCAATAAATGCGAACTAAAGTTTATTCCCAACAACTGCACTTCATGCACACCAAAAACAGTAAGATCAGGAAACATCACCTGTAATATTTTTACCATGGCCAGGTTTACCCATGCCATTACAATAACATTCATAAAAATACCGATATATACGGCTCTGAATCCGCGGAGAAAATGGGCAGGCCTGCCGGAATAACGTATGGATACAAACTCGGTGTCGGTTAGAATATCCGACCTTCGCCAAAGCCGGGCAAAGAAAAATACCGTTAACATACCGCCAAACAACATGTTCCACCACAACCAGTTCCCGGCGATTCCTTTTTGGGATACCAGTTCGGTTACTGCAAGGGGAGTATCGGCGGCAAAAGTGGTAGCCACCATACTTGTACCCGCTACATACCAGGGCAGGTTCCTTCCGGTAAGAAAAAAGTCGCTGGTACTTCTTCCTGCTCTTTTTGACATGTAAATGCCAATACTAATACTGATAATAAAATACAGGGCAATAATTCCCCAGTCTATAATTTCAATATGCATAGGTGTTTTGTATTAATTACAGGTATATTTTCAGAAGCTGAATTAAACGTGTTGAATATAAAAATATTATTTGAAAATTTCCTGTGATCCTAAAATAGATTTTTCCAGCTTACGGGCAAATACCAAAAATTCTTCCACATTCATCTCTTTCAAAAATATCATACCATGGCTGGATCTGATCCTGGGATTATCATTCTGATAAAAATAATTTTTTCCAAGCAGTAACTGAACGTCTTTTAGTTGCTCCACCCAAATTTTTTGTGCCAGTTCACTAAACTTACCGTGCATCTCATAGCTGGGAAATGACGCCTCTACCTGACTAAGATAACAATGGGTAAACAGGTTGTCCATAACAGCCATGTCGTCTAAAGATACCGGGAAAATAATATTGGCTTCCGAAGCCGTAAATTTATACCACACATTCCGGTATCCCCAGATTCGCAAATGCGACAGGTCCTTTTCTTTTTTCCATTCGCGAAGCGCCTCTGCTATAGCCTGAAGCACTTTGTAATGTGTGTCGGGCCCGCTTCCTTCAGGATCAAATGCCAGACTGATTACGGTAGGCTGTATCTTTTTTAATGTTTCAAGGATAGGCGCAACATCGCGAAGTTTTTCCGGCTGTTCAGCAAAAATATCCCCTGTATAAAATCCCAATCGCAGATGAATTACATTTTTTACCTGAATACCAAAATGGGCCCATACCAATTCTTCTTCAAATTCCCGCAACATGCCTTTCAACTTCTGAATTTTGGGAGGATTTTTTTCACCATCATAACTGTTTTTTAAAAGCACTATGGTTTCATTCAGGGTATCTCTAAGGTGGGCGACATCCTTAACTTTAAAAATATCCACGATAGCCCGCACAACCCTGTGACATAAACCCCGTCTCCTTTCATATTCCTCTCCGGCAGCCACTTTGGTAAGATAATGATATACATCTTTATCCCACTTAAACCGGTAACCCACATCAAAAAAGTCGGGATACCCAACCATTTGAATTAGGCCGTCATCAAGGAATTTTTTTGTATCAGCAAGTACATCGATTATAAATTTGTTGGTAACAGCCGTAAATCCTGAAGTAAGTATGCTAAAATAAAAATCGTTTGAAGTTTCGCTTATATGGCTGGAAATAAAAGGCAATATACCCAGCATAATATCATCGTGATGCGGCCCGGTATGTAAGAACACCTGGTTTTTTTCCGGTGCAAGTCCCCGCTCAATTTTTTCAATAATGCTTTTTTCTACCGAAGCTACAGTGTTTTTATTTACCAATGGTATTAACCGTCCGTACGGATCATTTTTTATGTCACCGGGGAGTAATTTGTGCCCGTATGTATAAAGTTTTTTACACAGGTCAATCACTGCTCTTTCCGTTTTCTGATGTGTCCATTCCCCCTGTACATATTGCTGCCTGATGCTGTCGGTTAATTTCGATGCAGCCCCGGTTGTTAAATAAAACCTGCTGTTTTGGAGTTTAGACAATGAGGTGGCCGGGTACAGATTGGTAATCTGATTTTCAAGGGAGTTTTTAACAACATCTGCCTTAGCTTCTCCGGCAGCAATAATAATTGCTACCGTATTGGGATTATAGGTAATAGTTTCCAGACCGATAGTAATAACAAGCCGGTTTCCGGATATTTCAATACCTCCAAGGTCAGAAGCGGCTACTGCCTGCGTTTCGAAATTTGTGGATGTTAGCCGGGTAGTTGAGTAAAGATCGGCTCCCCGGGTATTAAATGCAATATGGCCGTCAGGACCAATACCTCCCAAAAAAAATCCGATCCCGCCCATTTCACGGATCTGTTTTTCATAATTACTGCACCAGTTATCAATGCTAAAAATTGCTTGTTGCTGCAGAAATTCCATGGAAGTTTTACATTCGCGGTAACGCAAGGAAAGATCGACAGCCAGGCCGGGAAATACTTCCGAATAATGTTTCCCATCCGGAAGATGAATTTTTTCGGAATTTATAAACAGGGCTTTTTTACTATCCAGGCCAAACTCCTTTATATAATAGTGTTTTACATAGTTATAAAAACTGTTATGTTGTTTGGAATTTATCGGATAAAATTCATCAATCTGTACAAACCGTAGGTTTCTTATGTCAGGCTTTTTTACATGTTGAAGCCCATATCTGTATAACATATTTTTTCCTGAGGCCGTGTTCCAGTTATCCAGCAAATAATGCGTCCATTTAATAAAGTATTCCGGAGTTTTTCCGGTTGGAAGGCAAATCACACCTTCGGGATTTTCAGAAGCCCATTCCAGAAACCTCAACGCAGTTAACAAACCCAGTTTCGGGAAATTATCCACTACGATATAGGGTATTGTGGTTGAAATTTCACGGATTTCAGATTCCTTTACAAAAGCCTGCTCAACTTCAGATAATCCGAATATCTTTTTTATGTTTACTGTTGATTCCGCATCTGTCATAAAATCCAATATTTTAACGATCAGTATAAAAAAATGCCGGTATATGTATATTGATCCATATAGTTATACTAAGATAAACAAATAGGGTATTTTATTAAGAAATGCGCAGGGTATATTTTACTGTTTTTTACTCCAGCATAAAAGTTAGATAGGGAAACTCGTTTGAAAGGTATCTTAAGTAAACAATCTGACAGATGAAAGAAAAACTATTTTAACCTCTACCAAATAAAAAAATAATTTATCAGGCCTTATGCATAAAGAAGAAAAAAAGATAATTTCTCAGTTAAAAAAAGATCATGTAGGGGCGCTGAAATATTTATTTGATACCTATTATGAGAAACTCTATTTTTTCGCCATAACTTTTATAAATCAAAAAGAAATTGCTGAAGAAATTGTTCAGGATGTGTTCATCAGTATTTGGGACAAAAGGAAGGAATTAATAATTACATCCTCGCTAAAGTCATATTTATTTGCTTCGGTTAAATACAAATCATTTAGTTGCCTGCGTCAGCGATTGGAGTCAGTTACCATGGAAAGTGAACAGGTTCTTTACGCCGTTCACTCACATCATATGCCTGATCAGCTATTTGAAACTTTTGAATTGGAATATTATATACAAAAAGCAATTAGTTTATTGCCTGATAAATGTAAAATCATTTTTAATCTCTCCAGAAATTCAGGTTTAACATATAAAGAAATTGCCTATGAGTTGAATATTTCTGTTGAAACGGTAAAAACTCAAATCAGTATTGCATTAAAAAAAATAAAAATATTTCTTGAAATTCATTGGGATACCGTTCTGAATTAGCAGGGATTTTAAATATCCGGAAAAATAATCTTTCCCTCTTTTCCCCCATCATCAATTTTTTTGCGACTTAGTAATTGGTAAGCAACAGTCAAATCTTTTGAAAATTAAAAATCATGAATGATTCTAAACTGTATTTTTATCTAAATGGCGACCTGACGCCAAATGAACAAAGAGAGGTTGAAGTATGGATCAGGAATAATCCGGAGCATTTTGAGAAAATAAAACGTATCTGGGAACATTCGAATAATAAAACAAAAACTGCAAAGCCCGATTTATTAACTGCCTGGGAAAAAATAAATCCGGAAAAAAGGGTTCAGGTTTTTAATCCAACCAAACTTATAAACGGTAACTTAAGAAAGCTTCTGAAATTTGCAGCTATGGTAATGCTATTTATCAGTATTGGAATAGTAAGCTACTATACCTTGATAAAAACGGATAGCACAGCATGGATTAAATTTGCTTCAGGAAATGAAAAAAATGTTGAATTACTGTTGGATGATGGCAGCAAAATATGGTTGAATGCAGGCGCTGTTATCTCTCATCCTAAAAAGTTCAACTCACATTCACGCAGTATAATTCTAAATGGCGAGGCGCTTTTTGAAGTAGCAAAAAATAAAAACAAACCTTTTATAATCCAGGCTGGAAATACAATAACCCAAGTTTTAGGAACTTCTTTTACAATAAATGCCAATGACACTTCCAATACTATTACCCTAACCGTTATTGATGGAAAGGTAGCGTTTTATAATAAAACCAACACAGATCAACAGGTTTTCCTTGTAAAAGGAGAACAGGGAGTTTACGCAGCAAAAGAACAACAGATTACAAAACAAAAAAATAAAGACCGGAATTTTATGGCCTGGAAAACCAGCACACTTGTTTTTAACAACGCATCATTAACAGAAGTATGTGAAACCTTAAACCGCTATTACGACACCCTGGTATTTATCCGCCAGCCTGAACTTTTACAGCAGCAGCTAACAGCCCGGTTTCAGAATAAAACATTACCCGAGATTCTGGATGTATTGGAAATAACCTGTGATTTAAGTTGTAAGACTGAGAAAAACGGAATCGAATTGATTGCTAATTAAATGTTTTCACCAAAATCCTGTAAAATGAATTCCAATAAATTATACGGCATATTAATAGTGTTTATGTTACTATGCTTTTTCTCAAAAGTAACAGGGCAAACGAACCTTCTTGAAAAAAGAATATCACTGCCTGAGCAGGAATATAGACTTAAAAATATTCTGAATTTACTATTTAATGAATTTGCAGTAAATCTTTCGTATAGCGATAAGGAAATCCCGCTTGATTTATTAATATATTTTAATCAAAAAGAAGATAAGCTGGAAACTGTTCTTGATCAACTATCCCAACAAGCCGGACTGGAATACTCCATACGCAATGAAATTATCATCCTGAAAGTTAAAAAACCATTAAAGAAGTACATTGTAAGCGGTTTTATAAAAGATAATGACTCGGGAGAAACCTTACCCTATGCAAACATAATTGTTTCGGGTAAACCAACCGGAACCGTTTCCAATAAATTCGGCTTTTATTCAATCACGCTCACTGAAGGACCACAAACATTGATATATGCTTATATGGGATATAACTCACTGAATAAAACCTTTAATTTGAATGAAAATATTACGTTAAATATTGATCTGTTTTCAAAAACTGAAAATCTTGAAGAAATAATAATTAAACCCGAACAAACCGACTTATTAAGTTATGAAAGAAGATTATCTTCTCTCGATGTATTAAAAATCAAAGAAATCCCCGCATCTCTTGGAGAAGCAGATGTTTTAAGATCATGCCAGACGCTGCCCGGCGTAACCAGTGTAGTGGAAGCCGGCGGAGGATATTTTGTGAGAGGCGGAGCCTGGGATCAGAACCTGATGTTGCTCGATGAAGCCATAGTATATAACGGCGCACATCTGGAAGGATTCTTCTCTGTTTTTAATCCTGATGTATTGAAAGACATAAAATTCTATAAAGGGGGCATGCCTGCAAATTATGGAGGAAGGATCGCCTCTGTGCTTGATATAACCCAGAAAGAAGGGAATATGAAGTCGTACCATGTAAATGGAGGTCTTGGATTAATTGCAAGCAAATTAATGGTTGAAGGGCCGCTAATTAAAGATAAAGCTTCTTTTATTGTGGCTGTACGCAGGTCGTATATGGATCTTTTTTTTAAATATTTACCTGATGAAGACCTAAAAGACACTAAATATTTTTTCTACGATCTTAACACAAAGCTTAACTTTATTATTAATCCAAAAAACAGGCTCTATGTTTCACTGTATTCAGGAAATGATCATCTTGAAGACGATTCATATTTTCAGCAATATGGCAATCTGACAACCACGCTTAGATGGAACCATATTTTTGGAAACCGGTTGTTTTCAAATACTTCATTTATATATAGCGATTACGAAATGGAAGAAGGTGATGCCGGCACCGAATGGGCATGGAAGAATGTTGTTGGCATAGACCATTACGAATTTAAAAACAATTTTACCTTTTTTGCAGCAAATCATAAAATTGATTTCGGAGTAAACCTGCAATACCTCACTTTTAATCCCGGAGACCGGATACCTATAACAGATTCCTCGTTAGCCATTAAAATTAAAATTCCTGAACAACATTCACTTGAATCTGCATTGTATGTTAATGATAATATTAAACTATCACCAAAAATTGAACTTATGGCAGGACTTAGGTTTTCAGGTTATCTATACCTCGGGCCAGAAGATGTTTTTATTTATGATCCTGCTTTTCCAAAAGATGAAGCCACAATTACAGATACCATACATTACGGGCAAAACAAGGTAATTAAGCCCTATTCAAATTTTGAACCCCGGTTATCCGTGAAATTTAATCTTACTGATAATCACGTTTTAAAGCTTACCTACAACAGAATGGCCCAATACATTAACAGAATTTCTGAAAACTCTATTGCACTGCCCTATGATATGTATAAACCCGTTAATAAATATATTAAACCGGTAATAAGCGATCAGGTGGCTATTGGCTATTTTGCTTCTTTAAAAAAGAATATTTATGATCTGTCGATAGAATTCTATTATAAAAAAATGAATAATATAATCGAAATCAGGCCGGGGAGTGATATTCATTTAAACAGAACACTCGATGCTGATCTGTTGCAGGGAGAAGGTAAAGCTTACGGCATTGAAACCATGTTAAGCAAAACGACTGAAAAACTATCGGCTTCTGTAAGTTATACCTATTCAAGAAGTCTAAAAAAGATTTCAGGAGAAAATAAACAGGAAACATTAAACTTTGGAAAATATTATCCGGCTCATTACGATATTCCGCATCAGTTTAAACTTACGGCACAGTATAAACTAAACAATAAATGGTCGTTTAATGCCGATTTTGTTTACATGACAGGGCGTCCCGTTAGTTTCCCGGATGGTCAGTATATCTATGCAGAAACATTAGTGCCGTATTATTCAGGAATAAATCAACACAGGCTTCCGGACTACCATCGGCTAAATCTTGGGGCTACAAGATACAGCATTCAAAAACCAAAACATAAATGGAAAGGATACTGGAACTTTTCCTTATATAATGTTTATGCCCGAAAAAATGCATATTCCATTTATTTGCGAAGAATACCGGGAACCAGGTATACCGAGGCGGTGAGGTATACGATCATCGGATCTGTAGTTCCTACACTTTCTTACAATTTCGAATTTTAAATTTCAAATAAAATGAACATAAGAAACAGTTGTTTTTTAGTTTTACTTACTATTGTCACAGGATGTGAAGATGTAATAGAATTGGATTTACCACATAATAATCCCAGAATTATTGTAGATGCCTTGTTAACCGACGGGGATGACCCTGCTTATGTGAGGATAAGTCACACACAAAAGTATTCTTACAGATATGTACAGGATACCCAGACATTTGAATCCGGTGCAGTGGTAATTATTCATGAAGATTCCGGCATTACGGATACGCTTACAGAAGTCTCAACCGGCACCTATATGGGGCATCCGGAGATTATTAGAGGATCCATAGGTAAATCTTACTGGCTGGAAATTAATACGGCCGGGGGCAAACATTATATTTCCGATCAGGAAACCATGTTGGACGTAGCAAAAATTGATACGATATATTATAGCAGGGAATATACCGACAAAAGTCCGGATAATCCTGATTATTACAGGTTTAATGTATACATCGACTGGCAGGACCCGGAATCTGAAAGAAATTATTACTTAAGAACATTTTCTTACTATTGGTCAGGTGTATGGCATGATAATATACACTGGAACTGGGTATTTAGTGATAAGTATTTTAATGGCAAATTTCTTTATAAAGATAACATTACAAGCGATTATGGAGGCAGGGGATTTAAGATTAAAGTAACCCAGTATTCCTTAACAAAGCCGGCTTACGATTTCTGGATTCTTGTACACAAACAGACCATTGATTCGGAGAATCTTAGTATAAATTCCTCGTTACCGATAATCGGGAATATTTATAACGTCAATAACACGAATGATTATGCTCTTGGATATTTCCAGGTATCTGCCAGAAAATCTGCAGAAATATGGATTAATTAATCAATCCGAATCCTTATTATTAATAATTACAAATCGTTATTGTTGGCTTGTTCTCTCTCTTCAGCTTTTTTTAACCATTCAGGCACAACAGTTTTTAAAAATTCCTGTTTTTCAGCATTCAGCGTTTGCATATCCAATCCGATAAAAGCCTGTGCTTTTGCTTTGGTTGAAATATCCGGATAGGGAATTTCATCTGTTACTCCTTTTGTTGCGAGTACACGGGCCAGTTTTAACCGGGCATTTTGGGCCTTGGTTATACCGGTTGAAATAATTCTGCCTATTTCCACGGGGGAATGGAATGAATTACCATGACCTGCTGCTGCATAATCCCAGCGCCATTGAGCATGCCGGATATCCGTTAAAGCATCTTTCATTTCAACTTCTGTAGCTCCAAGTTCCCAGGCCTGTTTTGCTTCAACATGTGCATGAACGAGCAGTTTTTCAAGCTGATCCCGGTTTTCAATAATCTTATTCTGTCTTGAATACACATCCTTAATAAGCTGGTTGGTTTCTTCACGATGGCACACCTGGCAGGAGTTGGCAATATTATTTAAAGGACTTTGAATATGATGGTCCGTAAATTTCTGTCCTCCTTCACTTTTATACGGCATATGGCAATCGGCACAGGATACGCCACGTTCGGCATGAACGCCGGTAAGGTATACTTCGTAATCCGGATGCTGGGCTTTTAACATTGGGGCTTTACTTAATCCGTGAGTCCAGTCTGAAAATTCCATGTGATCATAATATTCTTCAGCAGCATCTACAGTCATACCATTGTCCCAGGGAAAAGTCAGATAATTCACCCCTTCAACTTTTTTCTTGTTAAAATAATATTCCACATGGCATTGTGCACAAACCAGCGACCGCATTTCTTGGTGAGAGACTTTGGTAATATCTTTTCCCTGCCGTTGAAATGCTTCTATAAGTGCAGGCCTGGAAATCCTCAGGTTCATGGTTTTAGCATCATGACAATCAGCACAACCCAAAGGATTCACAATTTCATGGCCTTTGGTTTCCCAGGTTCCCCGGTAAAATTCTGCAATTCCCACCTCATTCATTAACCGGGGTACATCCGGACTTTTACACGTCCAGCAGGTATTGGGCATCGGACTGGTTTTTCCGTTCATCGGGGCGCCCGTGCGCAGCGTATTCCAAACATCCTTTACCGCATAATAATGCCCGCGTGACTGGTTATAATCTTTTGAAAACCCATAGTCGGCCCAAAGCACAACCAGCCGGGGATCTACCTCGAGCATATCAATCATGGCAGATCCGTTGTACTTGCTTCTAAACAGGGTATCTGCTGTCTTCATATATGACTCGTATTCCCTGGGGAAATTCTGGCCCCAAATTTCACTCCTTGGTTCAAACTGTGAATAATCTGCCCGGGGAGTATATGCAAACACAGCTTCTGCACGACGTTCCATAATGGAAGACGCCAGTATCCCCAGTAAAAAAACAATAATAATAGCAGCAAAAAACAACATCCATCCCAGCCAGGGTTTTTGCTTGATTTGGTCGCTTAAAGGTTTCATCAGGATATATTATTAATTATTTCACAATTTCTATTTTTCGGCCTTTGTCATTTTCTTTAACCATGCCGGTACCGGACTTTCGGGCAAGGGTACTCTTGCATAGGGTACACTTGATAAACTGTTCGCTCTTCCGTGTGGCGTTTCCCGGTGACATTCCGAACAGTTTCTTTCTTTCCTGTACATATCATATTCAGCAGTATAATTATTCAGCTTATAATCCGAAATAAGTTCTTTATGACAACGGATGCAATTATTATTTACTACTTCTTTGCCTTCTTCCTTAATAAAAATTACCTGCGGTTCTTTCCGTAAGGTAAAAATGGTAGCATGACGCAGGCCGTCTTTTGCCTTGAAATAATATTTATTTACAACATTGTTATGAGGAACATGACAGTCGTTACAATTGGCCGGTTCACGATGTGAACTGTGCGCCCAGGTGGCGTATTGCGGAGCCATTATATGACAATTCACACAAGTTTCTGGCTTGTCTGATAAATAAGAAGGGGCTTTGGATAGGTATAAAATATAAAAGCCCGATCCGATAAGGATTCCTGAAATCAGAATAACAGGAATTTTCCATTTTTCGGGCGGACCGAGTTTTTTTACAATTCGACTTAGCATTACAAATTTTTAATTTGTATTTTTTCGCAACATTATCAAATTTAGGACTTATTTTTTAATCATCGTTAATATCATTTTAAACTTATGGACTGCTTTTACGGCATGGGGAACAGCAGCAGGCATAATGATCATCTCACCCGAGGTCATTTTATAAACAATCTTATTAATTATTATTTCGGCGATTCCATCGGTTACCTGGATTAACGCATCAAACGGGGCCGTATGTTCACTTAGCGACTGCCCCTTATCAAATGCAAAGAGGGTAACTGTTCCGGTTTCTTTGTTTAATATGGTTTTACTAACTATGGCATCATCAGCAAACTCTATACTTTCGATTACATTAAAAACTTTTGATTTTTCAAACTCTTTTTTTTCCATTTTTTTACTATTTAATTTAAAATCTACTAAATACCTGTATTGAGCCTAAATCAGTGTTTACTCTGAGATATAATAAGTTGCAGGTATAAAACTAGGTCAGGTTATCAACTGTTCATTCACTCAAAGAACTCCAAACGCTTTTATCAGGAGATATCTCAATTCGTTCGATAAAGCAGTAGGAAATCTCCATACACTTTAGTCACTTCTGTCACCTTAGCTCACTTCAGTCACTTCCTTCACCTTAGCTCACTTTAGGCACTTTAGACACTTTAGCTCACTTCAGTCACTTCCTTCACCTTA
>JAFGSZ010000002.1 GCA_016934395.1 Bacteroidales bacterium | reverse complement strand
ATTCTAAATTCTAAATTCTAAATTCTAAATTCTAAATTCTAAATTCTAAATTCTAAATTCTAAATTCTAAATTCTAAATTCTAAATTAATTATTTCATAACTTTAAAAATAATTATGAGCGAATTATCACATATCGATAATACAGGAAAAGCGTACATGGTTGATGTAGGGAATAAACCGGTGCAATATCGAATGGCAAAAGCATCCGGTGAAATTTTATTAAGTTTTGAAACCCTTGAACTGATTCGCTCTAACCTGATTAAAAAGGGTGATGTAATTGCAGTAGCGGAAATTGCAGGAATACAGGCTGCAAAAAAAACCAGCGAACTCATTCCGCTATGTCATCCCTTGCAAATCACAAAAATTGATGTGAAAACCAACATTACAAATTCAGGAATTGTTATTGAAAGTATAGTTAAATGTATAGGTCAAACCGGTGTGGAAATGGAAGCGTTAACCGCTGTAAACATTGCGTTGCTTACCATTTATGATATGTGCAAGGCAGTGGACAAAAATATGGTGATACAGAATATACGATTAACGGAGAAAAGTAAAAAAGATACGGCATGAGTAATACCAGGATACTTGCGGTTAATATCTCGGAGAAAAAAGGAACAATTAAAAAGCCTGTTGAATCGATATCAATAAATGCACAAGGTGTAGCAGGCGATGCCCATGCCGGAGACTGGAATCGTCAGTTAAGCCTATTGGGTATTGAAAGCATTAAAAAATTTGAAAAAGAAGCCGGAAGAAAAATTGTCTATGGTGAGTTTGCTGAAAATATAACCACTGAAGGAATTTTACTGTACAATTGTTCGCCGCTCGATCGGTTTATAATTGGAAATACGGAACTGGAAGTAACCCAGATCGGTAAAAAATGTCACGGTTCATCATGTGCTATTTTTAAGGAAGTTGGAAATTGTGTGATGCCAAAAGAAGGGATATTTTGTCGGGTTATTAAAGGAGGAAAAATACAAGCCGGTGATATCCTTACCTATTTACCCAAAACAATCAGAATACAGATAATCACACTAAGTGACAGGGCAAGTAAAGGAATCTATAAAGATATAAGCGGTCCAAAAATAGAAGAAATTGTACTGGCCTATTTTTCTGCAAAAAATTTAAAAGTACAGATCGACCGGGAAATCATTGCTGATCATCCCGAAATGTTGAAAAAAATACTGTTTAAGGCACAAAATAATTCCACAGATATCATTTTTACTACCGGAGGAACCGGTATCGGTCCCCGGGATATTACACCGGATGTTGTAAAACCTCTGCTCGACAAAGAACTTCCCGGAATAATGGAGTTTATCAGAATAAAATACGGCACGGAAAAACCTAATGCTTTACTCAGTCGTGGCGTTGCCGGTTCTATAGGTCAATCACTGGTTTATACGCTTCCCGGAAATGTAAAAGCAATAAATGAATATCTCTCCGTAATTAACAATACCCTAATCCATGCATTGTATATGTTACACGGACTTGATTTGCATTAATCTCCTGAAATGCCCATGTTCATGTAATCGGTTTATTTATTAAAAATAATTCCGGTGTATTCCATTTGATCATATCCCTCATTAGTACAATGGCGTTTTTATCATAACTCTAAAACTCTATTTAAAATCAATCTTAATTAAAATTAATAAATCTATTCTATTGAATATCAATTTTTTTCACTAAATTAAGTAATATTAGGTTGCAATTTATAAGGGTTCTAAATATACGTGCATTTAATTGAAATTTAATTACTTATAAATTGTTAAAAAATTAACATATAAAAAAACTCTATGTTAAGTATTGATTCTCAAAGAAATAGAATTTTATTTCCTCAAAATTAGTCAGGAATAAGATTAACAAATCTATTATAACTTTGATATCTATATATACGTTTAGTTACATATTTTCATATAAATATTTTTATATAAAACAATAAAATATATGGCCAATCGGAGAGATTTTATTAAAATATCCGGCCTGGGTCTGGCAGGAATGGCAATGGGTGGAGCTGCTTATAAAGCATTGGCAAATACTTTTTACAACACCCCGGAAACAGATGGTATTTCTAATCTTAACAGAACTCCCACCTATTGTGAGATTTGTTTTTGGAAGTGTGCCGGATGGGTATATAAGAACGATGAAAAGAAGATTTGGAAGATTGTTGGAAATGAAGAAGACTTAAATTCCAATGGCAGGTTCTGTCCAAGAGGGACCGGCGGTGTAGGTATGTATTATGACGAAGACCGTTTAAAAACCCCATTGATTCGTAAAGGTGAAAGAGGTAAACAATATTTTCGTGAAGCTACCTGGGACGAAGCACTGGATTATGTGGCCAAAGGAATGAAAAAAATTGCCGATGAACATGGTTCTGAATGTGTTGCCCTTTTTAATCACGGGTCCGGGGGAGATTATTTTGGAAACCTGATAAAAGCATTCGGATCACCGAATATTGCAGCCCCATCTTATGCACAATGCAGAGGCCCTCGTGAAGTTGCGTTTCTTTCTACTTTTGGTGAAGGCGTGGAATCTCCTGAACGCACAGATATCAGGGATACCAAATGCCTGGTATTGATTGGTTCTCATATCGGTGAAAACATGCATAACGGACAGGTTCAGGAAATGTCTGATGCCATTGACAAAGGTGCAAGTATTATTACAGTAGATCCGCGATTTTCTACTGCAGCCAGTAAATCAAAATTCTGGTTACCGATTAAACCCTCTACCGATCTTGCCTTATTACTGGCCTGGATCCATGTATTGATCTACGAAGAATGGTACGATAAAGATTATGTTGAAAAATATACCTTTGGTTTCGATCAGCTTAAGGAGCATGTAAAAAACATGACCCCTGAATGGGCCTATGGAATTACTACTATTAAACCGGATGTGATCAGGGCAACTGCAAAAGAAATGGCCAATGCATCTCCGGCTGTTATCGTTCATCCCGGCCGGCACGTAACCTGGTATGGAGATGATACCCAACGCTTACGTGCAGTGGCTATTCTGAACGCAATACTTGGATCATGGGGACGAAGAGGTGGATTTTACAGGCCCGAAAAGGTGAGTGTTCCCAGTTACCCGCACCCACCCTATCCCGAACCAAAACGAACATGGCGGGAAGCTTTCCCTGGACAATTCCCGCTTGCAGGACTTGCACTTGCATCAGGCATTTGTGATGCTACAATTCCTTCGCTTTCGCGTGATTGCAGCATAAGAGGTTGGATTGTTGACGGCACAAACCTTATCGAGACATTACCCAATCAGCAAAATACTATAAATGCCATCCAAAACCTCGACTTACTTGTTGTGGTTGATACTATGCCTATGGAAATTACAGGCTGGGCTGATGTTGTGCTTCCCGAATGTACGTATCTTGAACGCTATGATATGATTCGTACCGGCCCGCACAGAAAACCTCAAATTGCACTGAGAATGCCTGCAGCAAAACCCGAATATAATACCAAACCGGCTTCGTGGATTGCAAAAGAGCTTTCAAAAAAATTAGGGCTTGAAGAATATTTTGCATGGAACAGCATGGAAGAACTTCTCGACTGGCAATTTAAAAAATTAGGTACTTCTCTTGAAGAAATGCAACGCATTGGTGTAAAAACTTTTGAAAGGGAATATGATGATCTGTACTTTGGAGAAGATGAAGAAGTTGAATTTGTTACCAATACCGGAAAAATAGAATTGTATTCCACAGAAATGGAAGATGCCGGTTTCGATCCCATGCCAAAATATACACCCCATGAAGAACCACCGGAAGGATTTTACAGGCTTATTTATGGACGCGGGCCGGCTCATACGTTTAGCCGTACAGCCAATAATCCTAACCTTACGGATATAATGGATGAGAACAAACTTTGGGTAAATCCGAAAGTTGCCAAAGAATGGGGACTGCAAAACGGAAAAGAAATCTGGTTAAAAAACCAGGATGGTGTGGTTTCTCAATTTCCTATTAAAGTGAGGGTAACAGAAAGAATACGCTGGGATTCCGTGTACATGGTACATGGTTTTGGCCATGATGATAAACGCTTAAAACGTTGCTATGGAAAAGGTGCCAGCGATGCCAACCTGATTACCAGGGTGCATATTGATCCCATAATGGGAGGAACGGGTATGAGAGGAAATTTTGTGACTTTTTTATACGAACCGGAACCATCAATAATTAAAGAAAAAAGTATTTAACTCAATAATAATATCTGACGGAGGATTGCTATGAGATATGCAATGGCAGTAGATACAAAAAAATGTGTAGGATGCAGCGACTGTGTGGTAGCATGCCAGACAGAAAATAACGTACCTATAGGATACTGCAGGGACTGGGTAGTGGAAGTTATGGACGGAACCTACCCTCAACTTGAAATTGAAATCCGGTCCGAACGGTGTAATCATTGTGCCAATTCACCCTGTGTGCGATGTTGCCCTACCGGTGCCAGTCATTTCAGTGATGGAGGTATCGTGCTGGTTACCCACAATAAATGTATAGGATGCGGGGCCTGCATCGCCTCATGTCCCTACGATGCACGATATACACACCCTGATGGTTATGTGGATAAATGTACATTTTGTATCCATCGGGTAAAAAAAGGTCAGCAACCCGCTTGTGTAGCAGTTTGTCCTACAAAATGTATGTACTTTGGCGACCTTGATGATCCTAAAAGTGATGTTTCAAAAATTTTGAAAAAACGAAAATTCAAAACACTCATTCCGGAAGCAGGAACTGATCCGAAACTTTACTTTTTAATTTAGAATAAAATAAACAGTATATTATGAAAGAAGAACTTATTGTAAGTGGAAGAATGAATCCCAGGATCGATCCGGTCCTTAACATCTGGCATTGGGAAATTCCGCTTTATCTTTTTCTTGGAGGACTTGCAGCCGGTATTTTGTTTTTTGCTGCTTTATATACCATTCTTGGAAAACAGGATAAATATCCCACCGCAACAAAGTGGGCCACTTTAATTGTTCCCATTATACTAATAATCGGCCTTCTATCCTTGTTAATTGACCTGAAACACAAACTGTATTTCTGGAGACTATATACAACTATTAAACTTCAATCTCCTATGTCGTGGGGCGCCTGGGTGTTAATGCTGGTTACTCCATTATCTTTTATTTGGGCCGCATTGAACATTCAACTTATCTTCCCTAAATGGGACTGGAAATTTCAATTTATAAAAGATTTTGAAAAATTTTGCAGGAAAAACCTGGTAACCATAGCCTGGATTACTTTGATTTCATCAACTATATTAGGAATTTATACCGGTATCTTGTTTTCGGCATTTAATGCCCGTCCACTTTGGAATACGTCTATTCTTGGTCCCTTATTCCTTACATCCGGATTATCTACCGGTGCGGCAGCAATAATGTTAATGTCTAAAGCTCATGATGAGCGCCTTATGTTTGCAAAAATTGATTTAATACTCATAGGTATTGAATTATTCCTAATTACCCATATGTTCATGGGATTTCTGGCCAGCACACAGGTGCAGATCGATGCAGCAAAATTATTTCTCGGCGGACCCTATACTGCACCCTTTTGGATTTTTGTTGTTATCCTGGGACTTGTTATCCCGGCTATTCTTGAAATTCTGGAACTCAGAAAATATAAAATCCCGGTTGTTATTACCTCAGTATTGATTTTATTCGGAGGATTAATGATGCGGTTTATCATTGCTTATGCCGGCCAGGCAAGCCGGTGGCTATATTAAATATTATTTACAAATTATAATTCATAAATCATATGGAAAAGGAGAAATCGCCAAAAGCAAAAAAATATTTAAATCCCTATATAGGAGGCGTATTGCTGGGGATTGTATTATTGGCGGCTAATTTTGTCTCAGGTCGGGGACTTGGCGCCAGTGGTGCAATGAAAAGTGTGGTGGTAACCACCGTACAGGCCGTTGCCCCAAAACATGTTGAAAACACTAAATTTTATAATGAATATGAGGAAGGGCACAGCAGCCATCCCATGAAATCCTGGCTTGTATTTCAAGTCCTTGGTGTGTTGGTAGGTGGATTTCTTTCCGGAACTTTTGCCGGTCGACTGAAGCTTAAAGTGGAGCATTCGCCAAGAATAACCTCTCGCAGAAGATTAATATTTGCACTCTTGGGCGGAATTTTATTCGGATTCGGTTCGCAGCTGGGCAGAGGATGCACCAGCGGATCTGCATTAAGCGGTATGGCCGTACTATCATTAGGAGGATTTATTACAATGGCAGCAATATTCGGAACTGCCTACGCATTTGCGTATTTTTTACGGAAAAACTGGATTCAATAATTTAAAAATATATACAAATGGCACCATTAGTTACTTATGAAGTAATATCACAAAATACAAATCTGTTCCTGGCATTTATCATTGGTATAGGATTCGGTTGGGTACTCGAAAGTAGCGGATTTTCATCCAGCCGTAAATTGGCAGGCGTATTTTACGGATATGATGCGGTAGTTTTAAAAGTGTTTTTCACAGCTGCGGTTACTGCCATGATCGGTTTGTTATTCTTTAGTCTTTTTGGCTGGATTAACCTTGACCTGGTTTATATTAATCCTACTTATTTAACTTCAGCTATTTTGGGCGGAGTGATAATGGGTCTGGGTTTTATTATGGGTGGCTTTTGTCCCGGGACCAGTTTTTGTGCTGCATCCATTGGTAAAATTGACGCTATGGTTTTTATGATCGGACTTTTTCTGGGGATTTTTATTTTTGCCGAAGGTTATCCGGTATGGGAAGGTATTTACAAGGCTAATTTCCTGGGAACACCAAAGCTTAGCGAATCTTTAGGATTATCTGACGGCATACTGGCATTTCTGATTATTGTAGCAGCTGCTATAATGTTCTGGATTGCAGAGTGGGCAGAGAAAAAATTTCCCCAACCTGAATATTAACATTTTATAACAATAGTTGTTAGTAATAAAAAAGCTTTACTATGAAGACAAGAGCAATTATAACGATAATCTTTCTGGGACTCGGGCTCATAATAGCTGCAGTTCCGCAAAATACAACTCATCCTTATAAACTCACAGCCGATGAGTTATTGGAAGAATCATACAGCCACCAGCAATATTATAGCCCCGATGAGGTGGCTGACCTGCTGGTGAATAAAGATCCTTCCATTCAACTTATTGATTTAAGAAGCCCTAATGAATATGATAAATTCCACCTTCCGGGAGCAATAAATATTCCGCTTCAGGATATTCTTTCAGACGAATGGAGGGATTATATTGACCAGGATGTTAAAATTAATATATTCTACTCTAACGGATCACTCTATGCCAATAAAGCATGGATGATCACAAGGCAACTGGGTTTTGAAAATAATTATGTGTTAGAAGGTGGTTTGAATTACTGGGTTGAAACAATAATGAATCCCCTCCCTCCTGCCTCAACCAGCCCTGACGAAGAGCTGGCCAAATATGACTTCCGAAAAGGAGCTAATATGGCTTTGGGTGGACAGGCTGCTGTTACGCAAACAGACGATGAAGGCACACCAACACAAAAACCGGAAATCAAAAGAAAACCAAAAAAACAACGAGTCCAGGGTGGATGTTAAATATATAGAAAAGCGCCTGAATCAGGCGCTTTTTTTATTTCTGTTTTTTGAAAGAAGAAAATTATCATTAGAGGAATATATTTATTTCGGTTCATACAATACTAAGTTTTCATATACGTTTATATTTTGAAAGATTTTAAAAATTCAGCAATTTCGGTTGAACTTCTGATTATATTCTTTTGTTATTATTAGTAAAGGTGTAAAAGTTACAGTTAAGGATTATACCGAGGATATTTGATTTTTTTGCATTTTTTCAACGCAACCATTAACCCTGATTATTGTCTCTGATAGTAAGAACTGTATGCATTTTAAATACTATAAAAATGAGACAAATTATTGCCACACTCCATCGAATATGGATCTATATTTTCCTATTTGGAATTTCATTGGTTTTTTATCAATGTGAAAAGGAATCACAGGTAACTGAACCCGTAGGAACGGATTATTCTGCTTTAAAAAGCACCTCAAATATTACCAGCCTGGAATACCCTTTTGTTTATGAAGGTACACTTTCGCAAGGCGGTTTATATTTACTCTCAATTCCCGAAAATTGGGATGGCATTAATCTTCTGGTTTATGCTCATGGTTATGTAGATCCTGACGAAGAATTAGCGCTTCCATCAGATAGTCTGGATAATAGGAGTATGGAAGATATAATAAACGGACTGGGCTGGGCATTTGCCTCTACGAGTTTTTCTGAGAATGGTCTGGCTGTTTTAACTGCTGTCGACGATCTTGCTGAACTTCGGGATTCCATATACAGTAAAGTTATACCGGAAAATATCTATCTGGCCGGCCCTTCGGAAGGAGGCCTTATTACAACACTTACACTTGAACGTTATCCGGGCTATTTTAACGGTGGTTTGGCCACCTGTTGTCCCATTGGCAATTTCTACCGGCAATTGCAATATTTCGGCGATTTTCATGTATTGTTCAGGTATTTTTTTAATACTGAATTAATTCATGCAGGAATTAACATAGGAAGTCCCGAAGGCGTTCCTGAATCTACAATGCACGAATGGAAAAACGGGGATCTTAAAAACAGGATACTGATGCTTATGTCGGGAAACGAGGATAAAGTAGCTCAATTGTTAAATTGTTCAAAAGTTCCCGTGGACCGATATAATCCTGAATCTGTGGCTAAGTCAATTCTTGATATCTTAAGATTTAACATTATGGCTACTAATGATATCAACCAAAGATTGGGAGGTTGCATATACAATAATGCCTGGCCAAGGAGAATCTACCTGGGTTCAAAAAATGACTGGCTGCTGAACAGGACGATTGAAAGAATTAAAACCAATAATTTTGAAACCGCAAAAATTGCTGAAAATGAATTGGAAACCACCGGTAATATAAAAAATCCACTAATAACCATGCATACTACCGGCGACCATATTGCCCTTTACTGGCATCAAACCATTTACAGAAGTAAAATATTTAAAAACAGAGCTGGTTTTTTACATAATAACATTCCTGTTGTTCGTTACGGGCATTGCACCTTTACCCATACTGAAGTCCTGGCCGGCCTTGCATTACTGGTTTTTAAAACTACGCTGACTGAAATGGTAATACCTGAGACCTATTTTAATTCAGATGCCGATGCAAATAAGTTTCTAAGTCGTGCACGGGAAATAGGTGCGAATCCGGTTATACAAATTACCTCTGAAGAAACACCTTAATGCAATAATTATTTTTGTAATAATATATAAAGACATTTTACATTCTAAGTTATCCCCTTACGTGATCTACGTAAATTCTTAGTGATTTTTATTTTCAGTTGAGATGAATACCCAACATAATGTATTTTTATTGGCGATCCAAATTATTTTTTCCATAATTTAACTGAAATATACTATGACTATTTTTAATAAAGACGGTCGATTAATTATACCAATCAGTAAAAGAACACGGTACAAATCTAAAATTCAGGAAGAAAAAATAAGATATGTAATAAACAAGGCTTATTGTCCAAACGGATGCAATATAATTGATCCCGATCATTCTATAAATGATTTTCCCGGTATCCGGATTCAATATCAACGTCCCGGAATGAGCGGTGAATTTGTTATCTCATCGATTGAAGGTGATTTCAGTAAAATAATCCTCAGCGGTGAACTAAAAGACGGCGTTAAAGATGAGTTGTTCTGCCCGCACTGTAATACCTTGTTTGAAAAACTGGTAAACTGCAGTTGCAAACCCGGTGCAGAAATGATTGTAATAGGCCTTACTCCCAAACTCGATTTTAATAACGCTGTTACTTTTTGCAATGTAACCGGATGTTTTAATGGCGCCTTTGTAAAATCGCGCGATGTTATTAGACATATCCGGCTTACTAACGGATATTGATTTACATTCTTCTTTTCAATAATTTCTATAAGAACACATTAAAATTTTACATTATTTTTATTACTAATCTGCTTTAATTAGTTAAAATAAATTACTTTTGCCAGCTCATATTTATTTATCTATATATTTATATTAATGATATCTGATATATATAACTTTTACGAATACCATAGTTTACTGGCATCCGGTGGCCAACCTACTAATGATCAACTGATAGAGTTAAAAAACGGAGGCTATGAGGCAATTATTAACATATCCCCGGTTAGTACAAAGAATTATCTTGCCAACGAAGCTGAACTTACAGAGTCTTTACAAATGCAATATGTTCATTTCCCCATCGATTGTTCTAATCTTCAGGAATTCTATTACTCAACTTTTAAAGGAATCTTAAACGGATTGCATGGCAAAAGAATATTTATTCATTGCGGGGGAAATATTAAATCATCAAACCTTATTCATATGTATCAGGTACTTGAATTGGGGAAAGATGAGGAAGAATCGCTGGACACATTAAAAAAAATTCAGGATCCTGAGGAAAAATGGGATAAGTACTTCAGAAAAATGGGCATGATGGGATTGCACTGTTGTAATGAAATCCAAATGCTTTAATACACGCGTCATTTACATTCGGATTAAAAAAAATTCACAGTTCATTATTCCCTCAAATAGACCATCATTAAAATTTGTTCACCCTTTCCTCCTTCACTCTTAATAGAATTTGAAATTGATTCAAAAAGTTACAGTATACTCCCAAAATTATATCCGATATAATAAATGATGTTCGTAACAAATAATTAAGAACGTTTTTATAATTTTATCTTTCCTTACACAAAAGCAGTATATCTTTTTATATCATTCAAATGATCTCAAAAACCAATTCGTTGATGTTTTTTGTTTCGACAATAACATTGCTGTTGCTGACCGGATGCTGGTTTACACATAGTCATATAATTCCGCTTCAGGGAGAATGGAAATTTAAAAAAGATTCATTGGATATAGGCTTTAAAGAAAAGTGGTATAATGAATATTTTGATGAAAAAATTTCCTTGCCCGGAATAATGGCTGAATATGGGAAAGGCAACGATGCTTTGTCAAAAATGCAGTGGACTGTTTCAGTATCTGATAGCGCTGCAGAAATTTATTCTGAAAATAAAAAATCCCTTTATACCGGGAATTTAAATAATTTAAAATCCCTTAGAGCAGTAAATTTTTATTCCGGAACGGCATGGTATCAAAAAGAAGTAACAATACCACTGGGCTGGGAAGGGAAGCATATTGTTCTAAAACTTGAACGGCCGTACGATGAAACTATGGTTTGGCTGGACGGAACTTTTTGTGGAAGCCAAAGCAGCAATGCCGTTCCACACATTTATGACTTATCTTCTGTTGCTGATGCCGGAAAACATCGCTTAACCATAAAGGTGAATAATAATTCGGGCAAAAGGTTTGCTGAAATAATACTCGGGGATTTTCAAAATCATGCCAAATGGAATGGAATTACGGGTAACCTTTATTTGGAGGCCAGTTCTGCAGTTTTTATAGAAGATGTTCAGGTATATCCCGAAGCAGGGAATAAATTAATAAAAATTGCCGTAACGGTAATAAATTTTGAAAACAATGAAATAGAAGCAGAATTAAAATTTAAAATGCACCTGGTTAATGCTACAGCCAGCCCAAAAATTAAACCTTTTCATAAGAATTTAAAGTTTGCTAAAGGAACGAACCATTTCGAATTTACCTACCCACTGGATAATCAATTAAATGTTTGGGATGAATTTTTCCCGACATTATATAATCTAAAAACTACGCTAACTGATGAAACAGGGATCCGGGATATTAAAAATGTTCATTTTGGTATTCGTAACCTTGAAACCAATGAAAATACACTTAAAATAAATGAACGCCCCTTGTTCCTGAGAGGATCAAACCTGGGTAATATCTTCCCGGAAACAGGATATCCACCAACAAATCAGGCTTTTTGGGAACAATTGTTTAAAAAGTACCACGACTTTGGATTAAACAATATACATTTTACATCCTGGTGTCCTCCCGATGCTGCATTCAGTGCAGCGGATAAGGCAGGTTTTTATCTCTTTATCGAACTACCCGGGCTTAATTCAACCGGGTTAGAACCCTGTTATTCACAAGAACAAAAAGATTTTCAGAAACAGGAAATAATAAATATAATAAAAACTTATGGGAATCACCCTTCCTTTTGTTTTCTCGGCCTGCCCGGCAACATCTCTGACGATGAAATTGTTGAGATAAAAAATTCTGATACCCGTAAGTTATACACTTTATCCGGTTCCGGAACTATCCATAGTAACTCTGATTTTATTGTACTTAATGATCCGGATATACAGAATAAGGTTCCCTGCATTATCAACGCCTCTGACCAATATTACGGATTTCCGGATTACAAAAACATCTTAAAGTTTAAAGGAATTTATCAGCCTGATAACCTGGAATTTTTTCAAAAAATCTTTTTAAGCAAATTTAATGCGGCGCAAGCTGAGGAATTCTTCCTGGCTTCCGGTAAGTTTCAAATGTCAAATTACAAATCATATATAGAAACAATCCTGGGGACTCCCGGTTTATCCGGATTTGAATTATGGTCCATTAATGATTATATCGACAACGATTTGGTTTTTTCAGGAGTAATGGATGCCTTCTTTATTGAAAAAGGATATATCACTGCTTCCCAATTTGCAAGATTTTGCAATCAAACGGTTCCGATAGCCGGAATACCCAAATTCATATACCTTAACAATGAATCTTTTCAGGCAGGAATTGAAGCTGCCCATTTCGGAAACCAGGAAATTGTAAATGTCAAATCCGGATGGAAAATTATTGGTCCCAAAAACTCAGTTCTTTCAAAAGGGGTTTTTGAAAATGAGACCTTACCCATTGGAAATTGTTTTACTATTGGCAATATCGATTTTCCACTCTCTGCCATTACAGAAGCAACTAAACTTACACTTGAAGTGAGTATTAAAAGTAATTCCAATAGCTGGGATGTTTGGGTATTCCCGGAAATTATTCCGGTATCTGAAACAAAAGATATCTATATAACAACCTCACTCGATGCCACATCTAAAAAAGTGCTTGCTGCCGGGGGCAAGGTATTATTTTTAATCTCAGACAGGATTTCACCAAATCAGGAGATTGTTAAATCTTATCCTCAGAATGATGAGATTAGTGCATTAAGCTTTAAAAATTCCTCTGATATTCTTGGACTTTTTTGTAATTCAAAACATCCTGTATTTAATAATTTTCCTGCAGAAAACTATTACAACCAATTGTGGATTGAACTTCTTCAAAATCAACCGGTGATAAACCTTGATTTGTTTCCCGCTGAATTTGAACCTTTGATTTATATTATTGATTCATATAAACGCAACAACAAATTAGCTGTTCTATTTGAAACCAGGGTAGCCAACGGTAAATGTATGGTATGCAGTATCGATCTGTCTCAAGATAATCGAGAGAATCCGGCTGCCCTCCAATTTTATTACAGCTTAATAAACTATATGAATTCAGCTAATTTTAATCCATTAAATATTGTTGATATAACTTCATTTTCTTCAGTTTTTGAAAAGCAACTAAGAAAAGTGAATTAAAAGGTTTAATGGTTGTAAACCAAGAAAAATTTAAATCAAAGTATCCTATAGATGTACTTATGTTCATTTTAATTTTGGAAAAGAAAATTTCAAATTGTATTTTTAGAAACCTATAGACCTATTATTAACCTAAAATTTCATTTAGATGAAAAAAGTAATCATTTTGTCTTCAGCAATAATGCTGGGCTTGTTATTTTCTTGTGAAAAAAACATAAAAGACGTTGAACTACCAATTACAGATGATTTTGTTTCAGGTGAGTTAGGCGAAACTGTACCGGGACAATTTATTGTTTTACTCAATGATGGAGCAATTGAGTTTAAAAGCACAGGTGAAAGTTATCAGATTAAAAAGGAATTTGTACAAAAAAGGGCAACAGATGTTTTAAACACGCTGAACATACCGCTTCGTGAATTAAAACAGGTATATGCTGCAACCGTTAACGGATTTACAATTGAACTTGAAGAAAATGAAGCCAGTCTTTTAAAACAGGATGCTTCAGTGATGGGTGTATGGCCCGATCGGGTTTTTATATTAAAAAATCCGGGTACCGATCCAACAGATCCACCGTCAGAAAGTATTCCCTATGGTGTAGCCCGGGTTGGTTACGGGAACTATACCGGGAGCCATTCAGCCTGGATAATAGATACCGGGATAGATCTCGACCATGCAGATCTTAATGTGGATGCATCAAGATCAGCAACTTTTGTAGACCGCACTTCCACTGCTGATGATGATAACGGCCATGGCACACACTGCGCAGGTATTGTTGCTGCCATAGATAACGAAATTGGAGTAATAGGCGTAGCAGCAGGTGCAACCGTTGTTCCAGTTAAGGTACTTAATAAAAGAGGTTCAGGTACAATGTCGGCGATAATTGCTGGCGTTGATTGGGTTGGCGCCCATGCTGTTCCCGGCGATGCAGCCAATATGAGCCTGGGTGGAGGTATTTACGAACCGCTTGATATTGCAGTTCAGAACCTGGGAGCTTCCGGTATATATGTTTCGCTTGCTGCAGGAAACGAAAGTGACGATGCCAATAATCATACTCCTGCCCGTGCAAACGGAACAAATCTGTACACTATTTCAGCCTGCGATGCCAGCGATTATTTTGCTTCCTTCTCTAATTACGGAAATCCTCCAATTGATTACTGTGCCCCTGGCGTAAGTATCCTTTCAACATATAAGGGCGGAGCATATGCTACCATGAGCGGAACCTCCATGTCGGCCCCTCATGTGTGTGGCTTATTACTGGCCACTAACGGCTCGCTTAATACTGATGGTTATGTGCAGGGAGATCCTGATGGAAATCCAGATCCCATTGCCCACAGATAATAGAAATTTCTAACAGAAATTCTATTCTTAGACCTGCTTCACGGCAGGTCTTTTTTTTATTATTAGAGAAAGCATTGACTTCGTGCTAAACATTTTGTAAATTGTATAAAGTCAAATTTCTTAACTATGAAAAGAGATTATATTTGTCCATTTTGTTATGGAAATTTACAGGTATGCGAATATATCGTATTTAGCGCCCGAAATACAAATAAAAAATTTGGATTAGTGTTACTGCATCCGGAAATCGGGAATTATTCTATAAAAAGCCATCCGGATTTTAGTTTTCATTCCGGGGAACATATCGATTTCTATTGCCCGATGTGTCATAAGAGTCTTGTTTCCGATATTGATGAAAATCTTATTCAGCTTGTACTTATCGAAGACGAAAAAGAATATAAAATATATTTCTCAAGGATAGCCGGTGAAAAGAGTACTTATAAAGTCCATGGAGATGATGTTACTTCTACCGGTGAACATGCAGACCGGTATACATTTTTTAAACTTGCAGATAAATATAAAAAGTACCTGTAAATTTTGGGATTGACGATTGACGATTTACGATTTGGGATTTACGATTTGGGATTTGCAATTGGGGATTTACACTGATTACGTCCAACTCCCAACTGCCCAATGCCAACCGCCTACTCCTAACTCCTAACTTCCAACTCCAAACTACCTACTGCCAACCACCTACTACCTACTACCTACTACCCACTAAAGGCTGCCTGCTTCAACTATAAATACAAAATCACGTACCTTTCCGATCGGCAATAAGAGTTTTGCAGAATTCGAGTAACTCATAATCTATAGATTTCCAGTTCATCGGTTTTCTGGCTTGAATATCTGAAAAATGTACCGATAAGTCCACGGGATTGATGTGTGTTAATCCAGTTTCTGTTCCATAATACAATACAGGTGGCTGCGATAAGGAAAACTGGGTTTTTAATGCCAGTTTTAATTTCTCCCTGTTTTGCCCGCATTCAAAAAGAAACCGACTCATATCATGGTTTTCAACAAAAGTGGGTAAAAAATAATCTTCCGGAAAGTTCATTCTGAATTTATTTAAAGTTTCCGTTAGTTTCGTCTGATAAAATTCCGGATTTTCCTTCCATGCTATATATTCAATAATTCGGTGCCGAAAATTAAAATCCAGCACACCATCCAGTTCACCCATATATTCCTTCTGAAGCTTTGTAACATTTATGCCAAAAAGCCACCGCATAAATTTCCTGTTAATATTTAATGTTTTTAAATGTTTATATGAAATGCCTTCAAACCAGGCTTCCCCAATTAATACGGCTTCAGGGTAAATGGATTTGATTTTTTGTCGGAACTGTTTCCAAAAAGAATGTGAAACACCTATAACATGATCGAGTCTGAATCCGTCAATCCCCTGTCCTAACCAGAATTTTGCTGCTTCAATCATATAATTCCTGCAAGGCGGATAATCAAGGTTCCATTTTGGAAGGTTCTTAAAATGTAAAAAACACCGGTAATTATCGGGCCACCAGTCGAAATAGAACCAACGCCGGTATGGACTGCTTACATTATTTACTGCATCAATAAAAAACGGATGATTTCTTGAACAATGGTTAGGGACAAAATCAGCAATAATCCTGATATTTCGCTTATGAGCTTCAGAAATTAACTCCTGCAAATCATCGTAGGTTCCAAAACGATTATCAACTTTAAAATAATCGGTAATATGATAGCCATGATAATCTGTATTTTTAAAAAACGGAGAAAGCCAAATGGTATTAATTCCCAATTCTTCAAGATAAGATAGTTTTTTTGTAATTCCGTTTATCTTGCCTCCAATAAAAACAGGCTTCTCCCAGTTGTTGGTTTTTTTAAAGCCGGCAAAGCGGTCAATCAGAATATGATAGACAATTGCATCCTTAAACCAATCTATACTTCCCGTATCCTTCAGCATACCTGTCTCCCCCCCTATATAAACGGTTTATAATTTTAGTCCAAAAGGTAAAGTTACTGCTTATTTTTTTTAATCCATTCCCTGGCATTTACAAAAGCCTCAACCCAAGGTGTAATTTCATCATTTTTTCTATCAGCAGGATAATATCCCCAATTCCATGGAAACATGGCTCTTTCAAGGTGAGGCATCATAACCAGGTGCCGGCCGTCTTCAGAACAAATACCGGCAGTAGAAAATTCGGAGCCGTTTGGATTTCCCGGATATTCATCATAACTGAATTTCAGGGGAATATGGTATTTTTTTTCAGCATAGGGAAAACTGAATTTTCCTTCTCCATGTGCCACCCAGATTCCCAAACGTGATCCGGCCAATGACTCCAGCATTACTGCGTTGTTTTTTTGGATATCTACAGTAAGAAACTGAGATTCGAATTTATGAGATTCGTTAATCAACATTCTTGGTTTTTCATTATGCTCCGGTGTTACCAGTCCAAGCTCAATCATTAACTGACAACCATTACATACTCCCAGGCTCAGGGTATCTTTACGGGCATAAAAATTATCCAGAGAACGTTTGGCCTTTTCATTATAAATAAAGGCGCCTGCCCAGCCCTTAGCGCTCCCCAGCACATCGGAATTGGAAAACCCACCCACAAAAACAATCATATTTACATCTTCAAGCGTTTCTTTTCCCGAAACCAGATCAGTCATATGTACATCTTTAACATCCAAACCGGCAAGGTACATAGAATATGCCATCTCGCGATCGCCATTCACTCCCTTCTCGCGAATGATAGCCGCTTTAATCCCGGTTTTATTCCTGCGTTTTAAATCTATTTTATATTGGCCGGGCGTTCCTGTAAAATGGGCAGGAAAACTGAATCGAACCGGTTGTTCGCGGTAGTTATTAAAGCGGTCTAATGCAAGTTTATCTCCACACTGTTTTCGATCCAGCAAAAAGGATGTTTTATACCAGATGTCCCTGTATTTATCAATGGGAAAACTCCAGAGTTTTTCATCCTTGTTAATTTTTAATACCCTGTTGTGAATTGGAGTTCCGATAATAACAAAATCCACATTATTATTGTCCAGAATTTTAGTGACTTCATCGAGGTCGTTTATCTGAATAATAATACCCGGATTTTCACTGAATAATACCTTTATTAAATCATTATCAAATCTGTTTAGGTTAATATCAAGACCAATTTCGGGTATAGCAAAGGTCATTTCAAGTAGTGTGGTAATCAAACCACCGGCAGAAATATCATGACCTGCCAGAATTTTTTCTTTTAAAATAAGCTCCTGAATTGCTGCAAAAGCCTGCCTAAAATATAAAGGATCTTTTACGGTTGGGGCAGAAATTCCGAGTGCATTCCCGGATTGGGCAAAACTGCTGCCCCCCAGATTTAACAAATCTTTTGAAAAATTAATATACAATAAGAATGATTCTGTATCGGGGACTAAAACAGGTTCCACCACCTTTTTTATATCGCTGACTTCACCGGCTGCAGAAATAATTACAGTACCCGGGGCATAGACTACTTTGCCATCAGGATATTTCTGGGTCATGGAAAGTGAATCTTTTCCTGTGGGTATATTTATGCCCAAGGCCAGCGCGAAATTACTTGCTGCTTCAACGGCATCATAAAGCCGGGCATCTTCGCCAGGATTTTTGCAGGGCCACATCCAGTTTGCACTCAGTGAAATTCCCTGAAGGCCTCCTTCTATTGGCGCCCAGATAATGTTGGTAAGCGCTTCGGCAATAGACAATACAGAACCGCTGGCCGGATCTATTAAACCACTTACAGGGGCATGACCCAGGGCTGTGGCAATACCTTTACCACTTGTAAAATCAAGAGCAGTAACTGCCACATTATTCAGAGGCAACTGAATAATTCCTGCGTTTTGTTGTTTGGCCACTTTACCGGTAACCGACCGGTCAACTTTATTGGTCAGCCAGTCTTTACAGGCAACACCCTCTAATTGAAGCACAGCTTCGAGGTAATTTTCCAGCAATTGAATATCATATTGAATGTCATTATAAGTTTCATGTAACCGTTCATCTTTTAAAATGGTTTTTGGCGGGTTGCCAAACATATCTTCCAATAATAAATCGAGCGGCCTGGTTCCCTTGTCTTTATTCTCGAACGTAAACTGCATATCCCCGGTAGCTTCACCAATTAAATACATGGGGGCTCTTTCGCGGTCTGAAATGGATTTCAGCAGTTCAATGTCCTTTTTCTTTAATACAAGTCCCATCCGTTCCTGAGATTCATTGCCAATAATTTCTTTTTCCGACAGCGTGGGATCCCCTACCGGCAATTTGGTGATATCAATTTTTCCCCCGGTGGCTTCTACCAGTTCGGATAAACAGTTTAAATGGCCACCTGCGCCGTGATCGTGTATAGAAACAATCGGGTTATTTTCAGATTCGGCCAGAGCACGAATGGCATTACACACTCTCTTTTGCATTTCCGGATTTGAGCGTTGCACTGCATTGAGTTCAATAGTATTGTCAAACTCCCCGGTAGCCACTGAAGATACAGCTCCTCCACCCATACCAATGCGGTAATTGTCGCCGCCAAGTAAAACAATTTTGTCTCCCTTTTCAGGGATGCCTTTTTCGGAATCTTTCTTTTTTCCAAAGCCAATTCCCCCGGCCAGCATGATCACTTTGTCGAATCCATAATTTTTATTGTTCTCGGTATGTTCAAAGGTCAACACACTGCCACAAATCAAAGGCTGACCAAATTTATTTCCAAAGTCGCTTGCTCCATTTGATGCTTTAATAAGAATCTGCTCCGGGGTTTGATAGAGCCATTTTCGCGATTCTAAATTTTTTTCCCAGTCACGCCCATTATGAATCCTGGGATAGGATGTCATATAAACCGCGGTTCCGGCTAATGGAAGAGCAGCTTTTCCGCCCCCCAGCCGATCTCGTATTTCACCGCCGGTGCCGGTAGCAGCTCCGTTAAAAGGTTCCACAGTAGTGGGGAAATTATGGGTTTCCGCTTTCAGTGACAAAACGGAATTTATATCGGTGACCTCAAAGTAATCGGGTTTATCCTGTGTGGCAGGAGCAAATTGTTCAATCCGGGGCCCTTCAATAAATGCACAATTATCTTTATATGCCGAAACCACCCGGTTGGGATTCGACTTCGTAGTCAGCTTAATCCAATCAAATAATGAGCTTGATTTTTCTTCGCCATCAATAACAAATGTTCCGTTAAATATCTTATGCCGGCAATGCTCAGAATTGACCTGGGAAAAACCGAAAATTTCACTATCCGTGAGAGGTCTCCCCAATTTCTTACTTAACGTATTTAGATATTCAACTTCATCTTTGTTTAAAGCCAAACCTTCCTGCTGATTAAATTCTTCGATATTTTCGATATTTTTTATCGGATCAGGTTTACGGTTTATTGTGAATATTTCCTGGCTGAGGTTGGTATATACCCGTTGTAACATCGGGTCGTGTTCAGGATTTTTTTCTTCAACCTGAAAAAATTCCTCAATTCGTTCAATGCCCGAAATGCTCATGTTCTGTGTTATTTCCACGGCATTGGTACTCCAGGGAGTGATCATTTCTTTGCGCGGTCCCACAAAAATACCTTCTACCAGGTCTTCTTCCACTAAATGTGCATCCCCAAAAAGCCAGCAAAGCTTATTAATGTCTGCCGATGAAAGTGTATTGATAGATTTTACACAAAAGATTCTATCCGATTTATCTCTAAAAAAAATGATCATTAGCCTTGATTTTGAGGATGAATATTCTTCAGCAAAAGTATAAAAACTAATCCTTTTTATTGCCGGCTGAATTCAACAGATTTAAACATTTTATTAAATAGCTAAATTTGTGTAATTTCATATAATCCGTTTTTTATAAACAAAAAACTCACCTGATTTAATTTTTATGGATAAACTTAAAGATATTATGGCCAGGCCGGGGGAATTTGATTCACTGGCAGATTTCAAAACTTCTATGGGCAAAAGCCTTCCGGATAAAAAGGAGCTTAAAGAACAGCTTAAAAATAATATCACACTTTTGAAAGAACTGCAAAACAAACTTTATGCATCCAATAAGTATTCTCTCCTTTTAATTTTTCAGGCAATGGATGCTGCCGGAAAAGACGGCACCATTAAACATGTGATGTCAGGAATTAATCCCCAGGGATGTCAGGTATACAGCTTTAAACAGCCGTCGGAAAATGAGCTTGAACATGATTTTTTATGGCGTACAACCGTTAAATTGCCCAACCGGGGAAATATTGGAATTTTTAACCGTTCCTATTACGAGGAAGTATTAATCGTTAAAGTCCATCCTGAAATTGTTTTACATCAGCGTATTCCCGGAATTGAAAAGATGGAACATATTTCGAAAAAATTCTGGAATGAACGTTATGAAAGTATTAAGGATTTTGAAAAGCATATGTTCAGAAACGGGACCCATATTGTTAAATTTTTTCTACACGTATCCAAAGAGGAGCAGAAAAAACGTTTTATGGAACGAATAGAAAATAAAGATAAAAACTGGAAATACACCATTAGCGACATTGAAGAACGGAAATACTGGAACAATTACCAGTCGGCTTATGAAGAAATGATTAAAAATACTACCACAACACAAGCTCCCTGGTATATTATTCCGGCCGACAAAAAATGGTATATGAGGTACCTGGTATCGCAGGTGCTGATACATTCACTGGAAAAGATGAACCTGTATTATCCGGAGGTGGGAGAAAAACAACTGGAGTATATTCAAAAAGGCAGACAGATACTTGAACAGGAATAGATTTTGAAAAGTAATTCAATTATTAATCTACGGGCAAAATTTTAAAAACTTTATTTCTTCTGAGGTAACTTCTGATGATCTGCTGAACATCTTTATTATCGCTATAAGATTTAATACAATCGTGCAATAATTCCGGACTTTCATTTATCATTCCGGCTTCAACATATCCGAACCCTTTGTAAATTCCATGCTCAATTTTTACTATGCTGTATTCATTCTCAAAACGGCCTTTATCGATTATTAAAAAGCTGTCGAGCTCATATTGAAAAGTCAACAAAACCTCTTCTGCCCTTGCGTTATAATCTTCAGGAGACTCTTTACCAAGGCATGCTCCGCGACATTCCCGGATTTCGTAATGAAAACATGCCCCGCCTGAAGTATACACTCCGGCAAGTTTCTGACAAAGTGAGTATTCCTCAATAAGGGTATTCATAAACTGTTTTGCCTGCAATTGAGAATTGAAGGTGGTGAGCGGAACCTCTTCACGATTTGCTATTTTGTCTACCTGAAACCTGAGATACCCAGCCTTATCGTAATAATAATACAGCCCGTTTTGGTACAATGTTCTTCGCTGCGCCCTGTTATAAACCGGCTTGTTTCTTTTAATATCTTCTGATTCTTTCAGTAAGGCTATTAATTCACTTCCGGTGCAATCGTAACTGATATCGGCAATGTTCATTTTCATTTCTATTGCCTTTTTTGTTGTGTTGTTATTAAAATGAGATAATACCCTGTGTTTAATATTTTTACTTTTACCAACATAAATTAATTCGGCTTGCTCATTATAAAAATAATAGGTCCCCGGTTCTTCGGGTAATTCTTTAATAATATCCCGGTTCAGATTAGGGTGAATATCCTTTCCCGATATACCGGGTACAGAAAGCAAATCGGAAGAATTTGAACGGTTTAAATCCAACAGAAGGTCGAATAGTTTTGCTGTAGCCAGCGCATCTCCGGCGGCCCTGTGCCTGCCATTTAATTCAATTCCCAACTCCGAGCATAACTTCCCCAGGCTATATGAACGAAGTCCGGGAATTAGCTTTCGGCTCAGTTTAACGGTACATAATTGTTCACGTGCAAAACTGTATCCCAGGTTCTTAAATTCATTTTTAATAAAGCTGTAATCAAAATTTGAATTATGGGCTACAAAAATTTTATCCTGTGTAATCTCAACAATTTTTTTGGCTACCTCATAAAATTTAGGTGCGCCGGCCACCATTTCGTTTGTAATCCCGGTTAGGTTTGTAATGTGATAGGGTATCTTTTTTTCGGGATTGATCAGGGTAGTAAATTCACCGGTAACTTTAACGCCATTATGCGATACAATAGCTATCTCGGTAATCTTTTCAGTAACCGCACTCCCACCTGTGGTTTCTATGTCGATAATGGTATACACAATTCTTAAAATTAATCATTCGACAATAAAAAAACCCGGCAAATTGATCCGGGTTTTCAACAATATTTGTTTTAATTCCTTTGATTATTTCGAAAAAAATATAGATTTTACAAAATGTACAAATAGCCTTAATTCATTTCGTACCGACCAGCTTTCCATATATTGAACATCGCGATCAAAGTCACTTTCTGAATTAAGGGTATCCTTTGATTTGGAACATATCAGTCCTGGTTTAGCAGCAATATTATCATAATGTAGCAGTTCACTTTTTTCAATATCTTTAATATACTCCAAACACGGACCAAAAAATGACATATCGCCTTTTATTACATTAAATAATTGGGGCCATATTTCAATCCCTGATTTTTTCAATAATTTACCAATTAAAGTCATTTGAGGACCATCATTCATGTTGAATATATAGCGTTCAATATTACCCTCATCCATATGTTGTTCAACTACTTCCGTTTCCAGAGTTACCGTGCGAAATTTATAAATATAAAATCTGCGTCCTGTTTTATCAACCCGGGCCTGTTTGTATATGGCCGGGCCTTTTGATGTTGCCGAAACTGCAGCTGATACAACAATAAGTATGGGAGATACAAAAAACAATAACAGTAAAGCAAATAACATCTCCATAAAACTTCTGATTAACGGGACCACCGAATTCTTTCGTGTCTTTTCCACTGTTAAAAGAGGGATATTGTCCAGATAAGACACGGAAGTATTAAAGCCTGACTGATAATTCAGTACAGATTGAATTTTAAAGTTTATATCCAATTCATGGCACATTTCAGCAATTTCACCGAGTTCTTTACGATCCGAAGTTTTCTTACACCAGATAAGTTCATCAATATCATCTGCCTGAAGAAGGTTCTTTAGGTTTACATTTTCGGGGAATACTTTACAAACGGCATCAAATTTTGTTTGAATAATTTCCGAAGAAGTCACAATGCCTGAAATTCTGATACCCCATTCCTTATGTTCTAAAATTTTTGTAATTAGTTTTTCAGCTGATTCACCAGCTAAAAGAATTATATATTGCAGTCTTTTTTTTGTTGACTTATCTCTTTTTAAAAGAAAACGCGAAATAATCCGATAACTAAACAGACCAGCCATGTTCAACACACCAAAGATAAATAGAGTAAATACAGGGAATGCCTTTATGCCAATGGCATAATAGAAAAGTACCAGGATTATCAAGCCGGCTATTTCAAGATTTAAAATTCTGAAAAGAATTATTTTAAAAGCACCTGTCCCAGATATTCGCGATAACTTTAAATATTCAAAAAGCAGGCTCCATATTAAAATCGCTAATAATATAAACCCTAATAGTCTTGAAGTAACAGGTATATTTTCTTTTAATATAAAAGAAGATACCAACAACGAAACAAAAACTGATATTATGGTGATTATTATATCCGGAATTCTATAAAACGAAGAATTAAATTGCTGATGTGATTTCAGTTTTTTATGCATGTGCCCTGGTTTTGGTTTTACGTATTTACAATACATTTACCGGGCACAACAGTTTAAGGTTGTAGTTAATTCATGAGTTCATTTTTTTTGTTGATGAATTGCTGAATTTATTATTTAAATAACATTATCAGAATATCAGAAAAAAAACCTGTGCTGCTAAATTATAAAAAATACATCTTTATGATTGGAATTAACAGGTTAAATGAACCGGAAAGAAATTTGGAATTGAATACTTTTACAGGAACTAGGATTATTATTATAATATAAGTTTGTTTTTTTATCTATCTTCTTTATATGCATGTATAGAAATGATTTCTTTAAATAAAAGTGATAAAATATTTAATTCAGATTTGAATGAATTATAATCTAAATATCCTTACTTATCTAATGCTCCAACTGAAATAAAATAAAGAACTTTATATATAATAAAATACGAAGATTTTTAATTGTTACTCCAACACATCAACTATTATTTTAGCCCCGGTTTTTATCTTTTTAAGCTTTTCCATATCACCCGTAATTTTTCCAAAAACATTAACAGGACTGTAGGCACGGGGTTTTTCGTTGGTACTTACAGGAGTGGGGCCGAAAAAAATACAGAAGGCCTTTCCTACAGGCCAATAGCCTAGATCGCCCGGTTCAACTTCTTCATGTGCCTTTGCCTCCTGACCAAGACTAACAGGGATTGAAAAATATATTTCATCACCCCATGTATGAACAATTCCGGTAAGCGGTAATTGTTTGGCTATAGCATTAGCAGTGGCCGTAGCATATAATTCGGCAGTAAATTGAAGTTCTTCTGTAAGGATTTTAATTTTTTTCATCGTATTTAGTATTTATTTATTCACTATTATCCGAATCATCCCCATCCATTGATTTATTCTTCTTGCTTTTTTTTCGGAATACATGTTTAATAATTTCAATTATTGACCGGTCTTCCCTTCTCAAATATTCATCTAAAGTCTCATAAGGTTCTTCTGAGAAATCGGGGCAATCGAGCCGGTTTATCAATTCCCCGGAAAGATTAAATGTGGCATTTTTTGAATTTCTATATAATGGGTCACGATAAATTTTTCCCATAAATCTTCCCCACACCGGCAGGGCTGTTGCTGATCCCTGCCCCAGAGAAAGGGAACGAAACCGTACGGCAGGATTATCCCCTCCAACCCACACGCCGGTAACCAGATCGGGAGTAAAACCAATAAACCAGCCATCGGTATGTTTTTGAGTGGTACCGGTTTTTCCTGCTATATCATTATTAAACCCATAAACAGATCGTAATCCGGATGCAGTTCCACTATTAACTACATTCTGAAGCAAGGCAATCATAAGTTCAGCGGTTTCTGAACTGATTACTTCAGGCTCTTCTATCTCAGACTGGTCGGTGTACAATACATTACCCGATTTATCTTCAACTTTTCGAAGATATACCGGTTTCATCAGGGTTCCCCGGTTGGCAAAAACGGAATAGACTTTTACCAGATCGTATAACGAACATTCGCCGGTGCCCAGTGCAAGAGAGGGTACTTCGGGTAAATCGGATGTGATTCCCATTTTTTTTGCCAGCTTTATCACTTTGTCAAACCCTGTGTCCATTAAAAGATGTACACTTACAGTATTCACCGACTGAGTTAACCCTCCTTTTAAGGTATAATATCCGCCATATTCACGATCGGCATTCCTGGGTATCCAGTTATTATAATCTTCATATACCACACTATCGTTTGCATAATAGTCGCAGGGTGAAATCCCATTCTCAATCGCTGCAGCATAAATTATGGGTTTAAAAACCGATCCGGGCTGCCTTTTTGATATTACATGGTCATATTGAAAATATTTATAATTTATGCCCCCTACCCAAACCCTGATAAAACCGGTTTTGGCTTCCATAGACAACACACCTGCCTGCAAAAATTTAAAATAATGTTTTATAGAATCCAGGGGGCTCATTTTTTGTTCCCTGGTTCCGGACCAGTTAAAAATCTCCATGGATACCGGGATTTCCATTTTCTTTAAAATCTCCTCATCTTCAAGGCCCTGTTTTTGAAACGATTTATACCGATCCGATCTTTTTATTTCATTATTAATTAAAGAATAGTTTTTATTCCAGGGTTCACGGTTTTTCCAGTGCCGGTCAAAAAGTTCCTGAAGCCTGATAAGCTGTTCCTTTACGGCCTGTTCTGCATAATATTGTAGATCGTAATTAAGGGTTGTATAAATCTTTAAACCATCGGTATAAATGTTATAATTTGTTCCCTGTTCTTTATTGTATTTTTTAAGTATTTCAAGCAGTTCTAACCTCAGGTATTCTCTGAAATAGGGCGCCGGACCCTGGTTATGACTAAATCTTACATAATTTAATTTAATTGGCAGGTTTTGTAATGAATCGGCCACATTTGCCGTGAGCATATTATATTTTACCATTTGTTGAAAAACCACATTTCTTCTGGCCAGGGCTTTATCGTAATCACGTTTGGGATTGTATAAATTTGTTCCTTTCAACATACCCACCAACATGGCAGATTCTTCCATTTTTAAAATGCCGGGACGCTTATTAAAAAATCTGAGGGCGGCCGTTTCAATGCCATAGGTATTCTCTCCAAATGATACCGTATTCATATAGAGTTCAAGGATATCTTTTTTTGAATATACTTTTTCGAGCCGGGAGGCGATGATCATCTCTTTGAATTTTCCCACGGGCGTGGTGAAAATCCAGTAATTCTTTCTGGGATAAAGGTTTTTTGCCAGTTGCTGGGTAATGGTACTGCCGCCGCCCGAACTTTCATTAAAAAGCAGTATGGATTTGAAAACCACCCGTGCCATACTGCGCCTGTCGATGCCTTTATGTTTCATAAAGCGCACATCTTCTGTGGCAATTAATGCTTTAATAAAAAAGTCAGGTATCTCCTCGTAGGATACATTGGTCCGGTTTTGAATATAATAACGGCCTAATAATTTTCCGTCATCAGAATATATTTCAGATGCTGTGTGGTTTTGTATTTTCCCTAACTGCTGCTGGTTTGGTATCCGTCCAAATATTCCGATATATACGCATATAAAAAGGAACAATAAAAGCAAAACAAGAACCGCAATAATTTTTAAGATTAGCACAGAAATTTGATTATGCCTGCCGGTTTTCCTTTTCTTTTGAGATGATTTTTTTTTCATACAATACCGTGCTTTGTTCCGTAAAAAAAATGGGCTGGATTATTCCCAATAACTTTTAACTACATGTTCAAGAGATTCTTTTTCCCTTTCTTCCCGGGCAATGCTTTTTAAGGTTTCCACAAAAATAGAATTCGGATAAGGGTTGTTTTCCAGCAAGTTTTCAATAGCTTCATATGCCGGCTGGCCTTCTGAATTTTTTAAACGTTTTCCGGCAAGTACAGCAAGAGCAATATCTTCCTTGGTTTTTGAAATCACCGACACCTTTACCCAACCTGTTCGTCTTTTTCTTTCGCTTACAAATTGAACCCAGTCGTCTTTTTCTTCCACAACAGCAATTACATCCATCGTGTTTAAGGTTTCGTTACTTATGGTCAATAAATCAGGACGTTTATAAACAGGAACGGCATTAATAATTACTGCCGGATACGCATTTTCAACAATTCCAGATTGTGCCACCCAGCCCAGGGCGCCATCAGATAGCTCTAATTTGGCATATTCCAGATTTTCTGATGCTGAATCAGCTTGAGTAATACCCAGGTAAATAAGAGATTCACCAAGACTTAAAGTAGAAAAAGCTTTTGCGGAAATTGAAGGAGATTCACGAACATTTATACCATCCCAGATACAAACCGCAGGTACCGGTTTGGCATTATCACCCGAAGGTAGTGAAGTATCACCGCCTTTTTTTCTGGAACAGGATACCAATGATAATAAAAGAAAAAATAATATGAATAAGATGAGTGAAAATTTGATCCGGTTCATAGTCATTAGAGTCATGGGAATAATGTGTAAAATTAAAACATTGTCAAGATATGGTTTTTCTTAAAACCGGTCAAAAAAATAGTGCCGGGAATATTAACCGATCTTAATAATAATTTTTCCTTCAGCGTGCCCCTCCTGACTATAGGTATGCGCATCAGCAATTTTTTCAAGAGGGAAAACCTTGTCGATATGTGCCCTGAATTTGTTTTCCGATATCCACTGGTTAATTTGATCCAATTCATACCCCCTGGGTTTCATTAACAGGGTTTTTACTTTTTTTCCGGCAGTAAAAAGTGAAACCAGTTTATGATAGATCAATTTTGGCTTGGGCAGGGATGTTATATATATTCCGCCCCTGGCCAGCAGATGTTTACAGGTTAAGAATGTTTCTGTGCCTGCCACATCAAAAATAATATCGAACTTCTCACTACGATTTTTAAAATTTTCCTTTGTATAATCAATAAATACATCGGGCTTAAGTTCGTCAATAAGTTTCTTGTGTCGAAAACTGGAAACCGCATAACAGTCGGCTTTAAATAGTTGAACCAACTGCACAGCAAAATGACCAACACCGCTTGCGGCGCCGTTAATGAGCACTTTATGCCCTTTTTGTATTTTTCCCTTATCCCGTAATGCCTGCAAGGCAGTTTGGGCTGCAAGAGGGATAGCAGCGGCTTCTTCAAAAGATAACTTTTCAGGTTTCAAGGCAAAAACAGATTCAGCCCCGACTGCATATTCCGCATAAGCCTTACCAAACTTCTTATCGAGACGGCCATATACCAGGTCTCCCTTTTTAAATTTCTTTACATCCTTACCAGTATCCACTACCTCTCCTGCAGCATCAAATCCGAGGATTATGGGAAAATTTGAACCCAGTGTATACTTATGAAATCCCTTGCGAATTTTCCAATCGACCGGATTTATACTACTGGCTTTCATTTTAATTTTTACATCTTTATCTGACAGAACCGGGTTTGGGACTTCTACAATCTGTAACTTCTCTGGTCCGCCAAACTCATTGATTACTGCAGCTTTCATATATATTCTAATAAATTAACAGATCGATAAAATTATTACAGACAATATTACTTAAACTTTATGATTTTTCTTTAAAGAGTATTTTGTAATTTTAATGCTTGATAATATTCTTAGCTATGGAGAATGCAGATAAAGTATTAAACGTACTAAAAAAATCAGGCAGAGAATTACGAACAGGTGAAATTGTTGATCAATCGGGACTGGAGAAAAAAGAGGTTGATAACATTATTAAAATACTAAAAACCAAAGGCAAAATATTTTCGTCAAAACGGTGTTTCTGGCAGGCAAATCCGGAATAAAAATTTTGTTGAATGTATAGGTATGACATTTAAAGAATTTATTAATTCTATGGATCAGGTTATTCCGCCTTCAAAGGTAAATAAACTTTGTGAGGCTCTGTGGTACGATGCAAAAGGTGATTGGGATACAGCTCACCAGATCGCACAATCTATTCGAAGTCATTACGGCTCCTGGGTTCATGCATACCTGCACCGTAAAGAAGGGGATTTAACCAATGCGGCATACTGGTATTATCAGGCCGGGAAAAAAATGCCAAAAAAATCGCTTGAAGAAGAATGGAATGAAATTGCCAAAGAGGCCGTAAAAACCTGTTATAATTCTATATAAAAAAGCTTATATGATTTATGATGACATGCAAATATTGGGAGTGGATGCCACGGCAACATTGTCGGATGTTAAAAAGGCATACCGGGCTAAAGCAAAACAGTTTCATCCTGATGTGAATAATTCTGAATCAGCTCATTTAAGTTTTATTGAATTAAACCGGGCATTTGAAAATCTGAATTCTTATTTTTTATACTACCAAAATAAACAATCTTTTTCAGGCAGCCCTGATCAGCCGAGTGCCTCTTCTTCCAGAACAACTGACAACTATAACAATTGGATTCATTATTACCATACAAAAGAACATGCAAGAAGGGCCAATTACAAAAGGCAGCAAAAAAATGAAATTAATTTCAAATCTGTTTTGTTCGGAAAAATAATCTATTTATTCTTTCACGCTGTATTTCTTGTTGCCGGTTTTTTAATTGTTATCCTCCCTATATATTCGCTGACAACCTATGGTATTGATCCTGAAGTATCGGTTGCCGGTAGTATCTTTTCTTTATTTTTCTCCTTCTTTTTTGGATTATTAATGATTGTATCCGTATTATTATCCGGGTTAAATATGAATTATTTCATCCGGATGAAGATTTAAGTCTGCCTGATCACTTTAAACCATCTTCCCTACAATATTTTATAATATTCATACAGAAAAAGTTTTCGGCATGATCACTTTTGTTTCCAAATAAAAAGCAGTATTTTGGATTAATAAACAAAAAAGTTGGCATTATGATAGTAACATTCGTTCATGTTTGGGTAAAGAATGAATATATTGAAGCATTTCTTAAAGCAACAATTTCAAACCATAAAGAATCAGTTAAAGAACCCGGAAACCTGAGATTCGATATCCTGCAGGATGATAACGATCCCGGGAAATTTGTGCTCTATGAAGCGTATGATTCAGATGAATCAGCTGCTGCACACAAAACTACCAAACATTACCTGGCATGGAGAACCGCTGTTGCTGATATGATGGCCCGGCCAAGGCAAGGAATAAAACATAAAATCATTTACCCTGTCGATCAGTTATTATGGTAAAACGATTCAATTTTTCAGGTATTCCAACAATACATTTTGGTCCGGGTAAAATTTTTGAAATTCCGGAGATTATCAAAATGTACGGACATACTATTTTACTGGTTACCGGATCCACTTCTTTTGCAAGCTCTTATTATGCCTCAAAACTATTTTCACAACTGAATAACCAGGGAATAATTGTATTTCAGACCCGTATTATGAAAGAACCTTCCCCTCAGGATGTGGATGAGGCTGTATCTGATTTTCGAGGAAAAAATATCGATGCTGTAGTTGCTGTCGGTGGCGGAAGTGTAATCGATGCAGGAAAAGCTATTTCTGCCATGATTCCCTCAGGGGAACCGGTAAAGGATTATCTCGAAGGTATAGGCAAAAAGCACCATTCCGGAATAAAGGTGCCCTTTATTGCAGTTCCTACCACCTCAGGTACCGGAAGCGAAACCACAAAAAATGCTGTAATTTCCGAAGTTGGCCCTGAAGGATTTAAAAGATCATTACGCCATGATAACTTTATGCCAGATATAGCACTTGTTGATCCTGAGCTAGCACTGAGTTGTCCACCAGAGATAACTGCAGCCAGCGGAATGGATACATTTACGCAGTTACTGGAATCATACCTTTCCACGAAATCCAATCCATTAACAGATGCACTCGCCCTGGAAGGGATAAAAAGAGTAAAACAATCATTAACTTCAGTGTATCTGAACGGATCGGATCTGGAAGCAAGAAGTAATATGGCCTATGCATCGATGCTTTCGGGTATCACTCTAACTAATGCCGGGTTAGGTGTGATCCATGGCTTTGCGTCTTCCCTGGGCGGATTGTACGATATCCCGCATGGAGTGGTATGCGGCACACTCATGGGATCTGTGAATCGATTAATGGTAAACAAGCTTAATTCAAAGGATTCCGAATCTCATACATTAAAAAAATATGCAGAAATAAGCAGAATATTTTTTCAGGAAACACAAGATACCGGTGATGTCGATCTTGCATATATGCTGGTGAATAAAATTGAAGAATTGATAACAGACCTTCGCCTTCCGGGATTAGGCGCCTATGGTGTTACAACTGATGACCTGGAAAAAATTGCACTAGATACCTCCAATAAAAATAATCCGGTACAACTGGATAGAGAGGATTTAATTGGTGTGTTGAGTGAAAGATTGTAAAGGGTTGGGTATTGGGCAGGTGGCAGGTGGCACGTGGCAGGAGGTAGTAGCAGTTAGGAGTTGGAAGTATGGAGTTAGGAGTTAGGAGTTAGAAGTTAGAAGTTAGGAGTTAGGAGTGGGAAGTATGGAGTTAGGAGTTAGAAGTTAGAAGTTAGAAGTACATATCAGTGTAAATCCCAAATCCCAAATCCCAAATCCTAAATCATAAAACGTAAATCCCAAATCCCCGCCTAACATCCCGCTGACACATCAAGCGCTAAAGGGGTACCCAGTACACCTCATAATCCCTGGTCATAAATGCTAAGGAAAATTGTATTAATATGCATCAACCATGCCGTACATGATACGGCATCCATATTGATTAGAGCGGTGTATTTGAAATTTACAGTGGGTTCCTGCCTTTACCAGGGAGTATATAAGAATTAAGAAGCAATCTCTCCCTGATACAGGTATCCAGTGAAAGATTATTTAATTGTAATCGTAAATCCCAAATCGTAATTCGTCAATCTTTCTTAAACATCCTGTTTTTTACGGCATCCATATCCTTTTTTAATGTGGCCACCGTGCGGAGCAATTCTTCCTGAGGTACCATAGGCTCCGGTATTTCGGAACTGATATAGTTTACAAATTTCCAGACCTCCTTCACTTCGTTAACCGGAATATCAAAAGGTCCATAAATCGGGTTAAGTGAAAATAATCGCAGCTTCTTTTCTTCCTCAATAAGGTTTTCCGCAATTTTAAAAACGATGCCTTCATCGAGAGTAAAAATAATATACGCATGCCCGCTGATAATCTGGTTCCAGTCCTGTAAATACTCTCCGGTAACCCAGGCCCCATGAGGAATGGGAAGCATCGAATCGCCATTGATCTGAAAGGTTCTGAATTTTTTTTGCTTCGACAGGAAAGGAAGCCGGAATGTAGGCAGTTCTTTAATAAACTCGGGGTCGGCAAACCCGGTAGCATACCCGGCTTTTGCTTTTTCAGGAACCAGCTCGATGTTTTCTTCATTGTTTTCGTTCACCGTAGTAGCCAGCACCCTGAGGTTACTGCCTTTAATGTACACATCCCCTCCCCGTTCCAGTTGCGAAAGCTGGCTTTCGGTAAGCGTCGCCAGGTCAACTTTCAGCAGGGTGTCGATAGCTACACCAAAATACTTTGAAAAGGCCAGTAATACAGGAACCGTTGGCTGACTTACCTCGTTCTCATACCCGCTCAGGGTAGAACGTTTCATTTTCAGGGCATGGGCCACATCATCCTGAGTACGGCTTTTACGCTTCCTCAATAATTTAATGTTACTGTTAAAATACATGGCTGTATTGGTTTATTATATTATTTTTCCAGGTCTTATTTGATTTCTTTTCCGAAAAAAAATTTCAGAAAAATCCATCGCGCTTTTATAAAAAATGCTTATATTATAATCTGATATTTGATTAAAATATAATCAAATTTACTATAAAATATTGAAAAGCAAAAAAATTACCGTATTATTTTTTAACGTTCTGGTAGCCATGGTGGAAGCGGAAAGAAGAAATATCGTGCATTTGGATCTGGATACTTTTTTTGTATCGGTGGAACGGCTGATCAACAGCAGGCTTAACGGGCAACCTGTGATTATTGGCGGCTTATCGGACCGCGGAGTAGTGGCCAGTTGCAGCTATGAGGCCCGTCAATTCGGGGTGCATTCTGCCATGCCCATGAAAATGGCCCGGCTGCTTTGTTCTGATGCTACCGTAATCAGGGGGGATATTGAGCTGTACAGTAAATATTCCAACATGGTTACGGAGGTTATTGCCGAAAGAGCCCCGTTTTATGAAAAAGCTTCTATCGACGAACATTACCTGGACATTACCGGGATGGACCGTTTTTTTGGTTGTTTGAGATGGACGCAGGAACTCCGGAAAAGCATTATCAAAGAAACCGGGCTGCCCATATCGTTCGGCCTTTCGATAAACAAAACGGTTTCGAAAATTGCCACAGGGGAAGCCAAACCCAGCGGTGAAAAAGAGGTACCCCCGCCTATGATAAAACCTTTTCTTACCCCGCTTCCCATCAATAAAATACCCATGATCGGAAAGCAGACTTTTCACCTGCTCCGTTCGATGGGTATTGCCACCATTGGCACCCTGAGCCTGATACCGGTAGAAATGATGGAAAAGGTGCTGGGAAAAAACGGTATTGACATCTGGAGAAAAGCGAATGGAATAGATTTAACCCCCGTAAAACCCTATTCGGAACGTAAATCCATCAGTACCGAACGTACATTTGATAAAGATACCATTGATCTGGTGAAGTTAAAAGAGATACTGGTGGGCATGGTAGAAAAAATTACTTTTGAACTGCGCCAGAAGCACCGGCTGACCTCATGCGTAACGGTAAAAATACGCTACTCCAACTTCGACACCCACACCCTTCAAAAACGCATTCCTTATACTTCTTTCGACCATCAGCTGATTGCCATATCCAAAGAGCTGTTCGACAGGCTGTATCAGCGCCGTATGCTTATCCGGCTGATCGGTGTACGTTTCAGTCACCTGATACAGGGTACCCAGCAACTGAACATGTTCGAAGATACCCCCGAACTGGTAAACCTCTACCTGGCCATGGATAAACTGAGAAACCGCTACGGGAGAAAATCAGTAATTCGGGCTGTGGGATTGAGGTGATTTTTCTAAAATTTTGTGAAATTTCCTCTGCTTTATTTCCTCCAAAATTTGTTTATTAAAAAACAAATGCCTATATTATAATCGTTATTTTGATCGTAATATAATCATTTAAGATATGAAAACAAACAGAATTTTCTTTTCAAAGCACGGTGAAGGATGGTTTGAATACGAGGTGCCTTCAGCATTAAAAAACTCATCAGCAGAAGTATTGGGCAACTGGGCTTACCAGTTAATTCGAAAATACAATTTTAAAGGCTTCCTTATTTCTGAAAACCCCATGCCCTTTCCTATTGCCCGGTAAATAAGGCGCCGGCAATTGAAACTACCGTTCTGTAAACCGTAAACATTGGGCTTATAATGGCCTGTGGTATTATTGTACAACTTTTGCTGCCGGTACAACCTGTATCGGGTATGGGTATGTTGTATAAAAATGGACTACCTCGCAGCAAGCTGACGAGGTATCAAAATATGACTTTCTTAATTTTCGATGCAAGCTTCGGAGTATTATACTCATTTATCCCGATAGCGCAGCGTATCGGGATTCGTTCGACTTACAAATTTCAATGCGTTTCGCTTTTGAAATTTGAGTCTCACGAATAAATTCATAAATTTTTAGTGTTCAGGAGATTCAAAAAATGTACTTAAACTGTCACTCCTATTATAGCCTGCGCTATGGTACCCTGCCGGTGGAAAAACTGGTTTGTGAAGCGAGAAAAAACGGAATCACTGCGCTTACACTTACCGATATTAACAATACCACCGGGATTATCGATTTTGTGAAAGAATGCCGTTTGAACAATATAAAACCCATTGCCGGTATTGAATTCAGGGATAAAAACAATGCCCTCCTCTATACCGGCATTGCAGAAAATAATTCCGGGTTTCGGGAACTTAATGAATTCCTGAGCCGGCATAACTTGGAAAATTCCCCCTTGCCTCTGGTCCCGCCGGCATTTAATAATGTATATATTATTTATCCTTACCGTACGAATTTTTTAAGAAAACTTAGGGAAAATGAACGTATCGGTATTGGTCCCGGGGATATCAACAGGTTGATTACATCGAGATACCGGTACGATCAGTCAAAGCTGGTCGTTTTTTTTCCGGTTACATTTGCCGGACCGGATGACTATTTTCTGCACCGCCATCTCAGGGCCATTGATAATAATACCTTACTCAGCAAGGTTACACCTGACCAGATGGCTGCGCCCGGTGAAAAACTGCTGCCCGTTGATCTCCTTCGTATCGCGTATGAAGATTATCCTGAAATTTTAAAAAATACCGAAAGGCTTTTTGAAGATTGTTCTATAGATTTTGATTTTACCACAATTAAAAATAAACAGACCTTCACCGGCCATCGGTATGATGATAAATTACTGCTCCAAAAACTTGCTTTTGACGGGATGGAATACCGGTATGGAAAATCCAACAAAGAGGCATTAAAACGGGTGCAGCATGAACTTGAGGTGATCGACAAGCTTGGCTTTTCCGCCTATTTCCTGATTACCTGGGACATTATTCGCTATTCCATGAGCCGCGGATTTTACCATGTGGGCCGCGGCAGCGGAGCAAACAGTATTGTGGCCTATTGTCTGAAAATAACAGATGTAGACCCCATTGAACTGGATCTGTATTTCGAGCGGTTTATCAATCCGAAACGGACCAGCCCTCCTGATTTTGATATCGATTATTCGTGGAAAGACCGCGACCAGGTGCAGGATTATATTTTTAAACGCTACGGTGATAAACATACCGCCCTGCTGGGGACTACCACAACATTTAAAGACCGCTCGATATTCAGGGAGCTGGGAAAAGTCTACGGTTTACCGAAAGAAGAAATTGATGAGCTGGTAGCTAATCCATCGGCACCCACCAACCGGAATGAGATTACTGAAAAAATGTTTGACCTGGCCGGCCGTGTTGTAAATTTTCCAAACATACGCAGCATCCATGCCGGGGGTATACTTATTTCCGAAGAGCCCATCAGTTATTATACCGCTGTAGATCTTCCCCCAAAAGGGTTTCCCACCACACAGTGGGATATGTATGTGGCCGAAGAACTGGGATTCGAAAAACTTGATATTTTAAGCCAGCGGGGAATCGGGCACATCAACGAAAGTGTGGATATTGTATTAAAAAATAAAGGCATTAAGATCGATGTGCACCAGGTGCGTAAATTTAAAGAAGACCCGGAAATTAACCAGCGTTTGTACCATGGCGAGACCAACGGCTGTTTTTATATCGAAAGCCCTGCTATGCGGGGATTGCTTAAAAAACTCCGGTGCGATAACTACCTCAGCCTGGTGGCGGCAAGTTCAATAATCCGTCCCGGGGTAGCCAAATCGGGAATGATGAAAGAATATATCAAAAGGTTTCATAATCCCGGGAATTTTAAATACCTGCACCCGGTAATGGAACAACAGCTAAAAGAAACTTTCGGCGTAATGGTGTATCAGGAAGACGTAATTAAAATATGTCATCATTTTGCGGGGCTCGATCTTTCCGATGCCGATATTCTTCGCCGGGCCATGGCCGGAAAATTCCGCGCAAAAAAAGAATTTGAACGCATTCAGAATAAATTTTATGCCAATTGTAACGAACGGGGATATCCTGTTGAATTAACCGGCGAAGTTTGGAGGCAAATTGCTTCCTTTGCCGGTTATGCATTTTCAAAGGCCCATTCCGCTTCGTATGCCGTGGAAAGTTATCAGAGCCTGTACCTGAAAACCTATTTCCCGCAGGAATTTATGGTGGCTGTAATCAACAATTTTGGCGGATTTTTCCGTACCTGGGTATATGTTAACGAAGCCCGGAGAAGTGGCGCTGTCATTCATCTGCCCTGCGTTAACAATAGCAAATACTCCACCTGCATTTATGGTTCGGATATCTATCTGGGTTTTGTACACGTGCTTAATCTTGAAGCAAACGTCGCGCATAACATTGTTGAAAATCACGAATCAAACGGAGATTTTAAGGATCTTAATGACTTTATTAGAAGAATTCATATAGGTATAGAACAACTAATTATTCTTATCCGTCTTAATACTTTCCGGTTTACCGGAAAAACAAAAAAACAATTGTTGTGGGATGCGCACATGTTGCTGGGAAAAAAGAATAAAACACTCAAAAACAACCTGCTTTTTCATGAAAAACCCCGTGAATTTCATTTGCCCGACCTGGAACAAAGTCCGATTGAAGATACCTACGATGAAATCGAATTACTAGGATTTCCGGTTACAGAATCGAATTTTGATCTGCTCGAAACATCCTATCGGGGAGAAATATCAGCAAAAGACCTGATAAACCATGTTGGGAAAAAAATCCGGATGTTGGGTAACCTCGTTACAATAAAATATGTAAGGACTGCAAAAAAAGAATGGATGCATTTCGGATGTTTCCTTGATCAGCAGGGCGAATTTTTCGATACGGTAAATTTTCCCGATTCGCTTAAGAATTACCCGTTCCGGGGATACGGGGTATACCTCATCCTGGGAAAGGTAGTGGAAGAATTCGGATTTCCCAGTATTGAAGTGGAAAAAATGGCTAAACTCCCCCAGCTCAAAGATCCCAGATTTTAATTCTTAGAAAGTGAAGATAAAATATACTTAAAATAAAACCTGAACCTGTATCCGGTTTAAAAATTTAATTAATTTCGTTTAAAATACAAAATCATGAAAAAACATTCGATAATTTTTACCAGCATACTTTTTGCAATTATTTATCTGCCTTCACTGGCGCAGGATACCGGATGTACAAGCGGTGATTGTGAAAACGGCAAAGGAAAATATGTATACACGAACGGGTATATCTATGAAGGAGATTTTGTAAAAGGCATCCGTCACGGGCGTGGATATCTGAAAAGTCCTGAAGGTGAAACCTATGATGGTATGTGGGTTAATGATCAGTTTGAAGGTCAGGGAACTTTTTTATGGACTTCCGGCGATAAGTATGTGGGTGCATGGAAATGTGGTGTACGGGATGGTTATGGTATCTATTTTTATGTGAATGGCGATAAATATACCGGATATTTTAAAAACAACCAGTTTCACGGGAAAGGTACATACACTTGGGCCGATGGCACTTCACAGAAAGGGAATTATAAAGATGGGGAATTTATCTCTATAGATAACGAATAATTTTCTGAATGTAACAGATGGAACTGAGACCTACAATTGTATATATAAAACGTACGCTCAACTCGTTTGTCTGTCCTGCAAAAGAACAACAGAAACCATCACACTGTTAAAAAAATTCCTTTACCCTGTAATGGATAAAGGAATTTTGGATGTCGGCTCGGAGGGGCTCGAACCCTCGACCCCATGATTAAGAGTCACGTGCTCTGCCAGCTGAGCTACGAGCCGTATAAAAGCATGTAAAATTAAAAAAAAATCGTAGATTCGTGCTAAAACTTCAGAATTATGAAGAACCAAAAACGAAGATCATTTATATCCATGATTATGAAAGGAGCAGCGGCCACAGGTCTGCTTTCGGTGCAAAAAGCCAGCGGAGCAGCATCTTCAGAAACAAAACATCAACTTGACGTGTATTTTGTCCATCATGTATTTTTCTGGTTAAAGGAACCTGAAAATAAAGATATCCGGGATGTTTTTCTGCATAACCTGACCACATTTTTAAAACAGTGCGAAACCATAAATTCAACGCATATCGGAATACCTGCAAATACTCCCAGAGAAGTTGTTGATAACACCTATACCTTTAGTTTAATTGTTACGTTCGACAGCAAAGAAGCGCAGGACGCTTACCAGGTACATCCGGCTCATCTTAAATTTATTGAGGATGCCTCTCATCTCTGGACAAGAGTACAGGTTTATGATATACTGAAAATTTAGGAACCTTTTTGTAAAGGCCTGAATCTAGAACGGTCTGAAAGTGATTTCATCTTTTTAAAACCTGTAATCCACAGGTAAACAATAAAGGGTATAAACAAAAGTAATAAAACCTGGTGCTGAGACATGAGAATAAAATCATACACCCCATGCAGGAAAATGGCATAAATAATAGATTTGGAAAGATAGGTGACCCTGCCTTCAGGATAAAACCTGGCTAATCCATAAAAATAACCCATTGTAATTCCAAACAATGCATGGGCAGGAACGGCTGTGAATGCCCTGATCCATCCCACCTGAATTCCATAACTGGTAACATACATTACATTTTCTACAGCAGCAAATCCCAGGGATATAAAAACAGCATACACAATCCCGTCAAACTTTTCATTAAAATTCGGATTTCTCCATATTAAAATCCATAGGGCCAAATATTTGAACAGTTCTTCGGTAAAAGCGGCCACAACAAATGCATGATACGCAGCTTTTGATAATCCTTCATAATTATCGATATACGTCAATAAAAATCGTTCGGTAAATATAACAGGGATGGTTATCAGGCCGCCGGCAACGAGGGCTTTTATTAACAAACCAAGGGGTTCTTTTTCATACTTATCCCTGTAGTATAAATAAAATGCTATGATAAGTATGGGAGCAAGTGCAATAAAAAGAAAGTTCATAAATTACCAGTATGTCGGATCATTTGTAAAAGCCGGAGATTGCTGATGAGGATTTAAAAACGGATAATTATAATCTGAAAACCTAACTTGTCCGCCTATGCTCAGACCTTCAGTTATTTTATAATTAAACCCCACAGAATAATCCTGCGATCTGTAATTCATAGCTCTGGGATTCATCTGATAATATGGCGCCGGGGTTAATCTTTTAAAAACACTTCCTGTAAAAGTTAACCGGTCGTTCACCAGGTATTCTCCGCTGGCATATAAAAAAAAGGAGTAAAATCCATTAGTTTCTGAAAGTCCGCCGGTCATTTCCTGTGAAAAATCACCCATAAAATTTTCATAGGATAAAATGCTTCCCACCCTGACTTTTAATCTTGGAAAGATAGTATAGGATAGATTCGGTGCAATGTATGTTCCCGAAGAATACCGGTTTTTTCCATAAAATGAAAAATTTGTTCCTGCGGAAAAATTAAGTTTTACTTTTTTAAGTTCGGGAGTCTTTAATATATTCTGATCCGCCTGAGAAATTGAAGTTTCAGAAGGCAACAAAAGAAAATCTTTATCGTCTGTATATTTATTTTCCGGTTGGGCAATTATTTGTAATCCGATTGCCGGCAAAAAAAACAGTATACATATCAAGTGTTTCATATCCTGAAATCTATTAATTGATATTTTCCTGATAAAGGAACAAATGTAATCAAAATTCCAGATATTTTCATTATGCCATCCCTTCAATACGGGTAACTTTATATACCCCTTTTACCATCGATAATCTTGCAATTACCGAATCGAGATGTTGAAGGTCTTTTACCAGCAGTTTTATTTTCCCTTCAAACACTCCTTTATCACTATCAAGATTTATTCCCCTCATATGTATATAAGAATCCTTGGAAATAACATCAGAAATATCATTCAGTATTCCCGTGGTTTCTTCACCGCTAATCTTTATCTCAACCGGGAAAGATGTTTCCTTATCCGTTTTTGTCCATTTGGCTTTTACTATTCTGTAATTGTATTTTGATATCAGTTGTGCCGCGTTCGGGCAATGCATGCGGTGGATTTTAATCCCCTCGCTTACCGTGACAAATCCAAAAACAGCATCACCGAAAATAGGATTACAGCATTTGGCCAGTTTATAATCTATATTGGCCACTTGTTCATCTATCAGCAGGTAATCGCCTACTTTACCGGTTACTGAAGTTTCAACTTCTGTTGATTTTTCTTCAGTTTCTGTCACCACAGGTTCTGCAGTTTCTACAGGCGTTTCCGTTAAAAATTCTTTTATGTTAGTAAGATCGATCTTTTCATTAGCCACTAAAAAATAAAAATCCTGTGCAGTTTTTTGCCTGAATTTTTTCATCAGCCTTCGAATTACATCATCATCATAGGCTATTTTCCAGTTTTTAAACCTCCTCTTTATAATCTCTTTTCCGTTTTCAGCTTCTTTGGCTTTTTCTTCATTCAGGCGTTGTTTAATTTTTGATTTGGCCTTTGAGGTTACAACAAAATTCAGCCAGTCCATTTTCGGGTTCTGGTTTTTTGACCTGAGTATTTCTACCCGGTCGCCATTCTGAAGCACGTACCGTATGGGTACATTTTTCCCGTTTACTTTTGCCCCGGTGCAGGTAGATCCCACATCGGTATGGATATCATAAGCAAAATCGAGCACAGTGGCTCCTGCCGGAAATTTTCGTAAATCGCCTTTAGGGGTAAAAATAAAAATCTCCTTTGAATACAGGCTCAGCTTAAAATCATCAATAAATTCTGCTGCGTCAGGTTCGGGGGTTTCCAGTATTTCTCTTATTTTTACCAGCCATTCTTCAAGACCTTGTTCTCCCTCAACCCCTTTATATTTCCAGTGGGCAGCAAATCCTTTTTCAGCAATTTCATTCATCCGCTCGGTGCGTATCTGTACCTCCACCCACCTGCCTTCCGGGCCTATAACCGTGGTATGTAACGACTCATACCCGTTTGTTTTGGGAACCGAAATCCAGTCTCTTAACCGCAAAGGATTGGGTTGATAGATGTCTGTTACGGTTGAATACACCTGCCAGCAGTCTGATTTTTCGTTTTTGGGATCACTGTTTAGTATTATCCGGATGGCAAATAAATCATAAATATCTTCAAATTCCACCTCCTTTTTTTTCATTTTATTCCAGATAGAATGAATGGATTTTGGACGTCCTTTGATATCGAATGAAAAATTTTGCTTTTTTAATGAATCCTCAATTGGCTGAATGAATTCCTGTATAAATTGTTTACGGGCCTTCATTGTTTCATCGAGCTTCTTTGCAATGGTTGAATAAGTCTGCCTTTCTGTATATTTTAAAGAAAGGTCTTCCATTTCTGTTTTAATATTGTATAATCCCAGTCTGTGAGCCAGTGGAGCATATAAATAAGAAGCTTCCAGCGCGATTTTAATCTGAATTTCGTTGGGTAAGGATTTCAGCTTCCGCATAATTTCAAGCTGAACTGCCAGCCTGATTAAAATTACCCTCACATCTTTTGCAAGATTTAACAACAACTTCCTGAAGTTTTCGGCCTGAGATGAAGACGTTGTGGATCCAAAATCAGATATTTTAATTAATCCCTCTGTAATTGTTCTAACGGATTTGCCATATTTTTTTTCGATTATACCCGGATTAAATCCTGATCTTTTGGCTATTTCGCTATTGAACAGACTAATTACCGAAGAAACCCCCAAACCTATTTCTTCTATAACAATTACAGCACAATCTAAAATCGACAACAGGTCATTTTCCTTATCGCTCGTTGAAAGAATAAGTTCCGATAAGGAATCCTGAATGCGCTCCGGATTCTCATTCTTTTTATTCTCTTGCAGAACATTTAAAAGTTTATCAATCTTTGTACTTACTTTTTTAGATTGCGATATCTGCTGTTTCATTATGCATTAACAATTTTTCAGGGATTTTCCGTTAGGCAAATTTAACGAATATTTCTGCGAACTAAATGAAATTTATCCAACTCAGGAAAATTATCCCGTATAGAAATGATTCGCTGGAAGGCGGGCAGTAATAGTTAAGAGGTATAATGTCAGGTTTTCAGAAACGTATCCGGGCAGTTATCACCTGACTGAATTACTAATAGCAGTATGATAGTTTGTTGACGGGATGCTATTTTTCCATTTTTTCAAGTTGTTCCATACCTTCAATGTTCATGGCTTTTGCCAGCTTCGAAATGTTTTTCATGTCAATATCTCCCTGTATACTGATCATTACATTTTCTGTGATACCTCCGACAATCAGCAGGAGTTCGGCAACTTTCCCTTTTTCTTCTTTTACATAAAACTTCACATCCTGGTCTTTTTCCTTTATCACCATAAGTTCTTTGTAGGTATCTTTCGGGAAGTTTTTCATCATTTCCTCATAGAAGTTAACTTTTACCTTATTTTCGGAATTTTCATCTGTGGCCAGTATTTTTATTCCTGTAAGTTTTCCGATTACATTCTTCATTTCATCATTCTGCGGATCGCCTGTTTCAAGGTTTGTAATCATGTCGAACATATATTTTGAAATGTATACCGATGTAAATCCCTCCTTTCCGGAATACTTGTCGAACAATTTATCGGCAGGCGAGTTCTGGGCATTAGAAACATTGATAATTCCCAGAATGAAGCAAAAACCAATTATTATTTTTTTCATGATCTTTATTTTATTATTTTATTTCTGTATTCTCTGTCTTGTTGATTAATTGAAGCTTTTCGAGCATATCCAGTCCTTCATCAATTTTTTCCATATACTGAAGCTGTTCGGCTGCGACATTTAATTTCGAAATATTCGAAAGAGGCTGGGTTCCCTTGTTAAGTTTTTGTGACACATAATAAAGTACTTTCTGAGTTTCCAGGTAAGCAAGTTCCGGGTTTTCCTTAAAGGTGTCCTCAATTTTAGTTTGTTGTTTTCCGGGTATTATATTGCGTACCGTAAAATAAAGCCCAACAATTATAAGTAAACTTGCAGCTATGGATAATACTCTGATCAGGTTTTTCCTTCCAGGATAGACTATTTTTTTCTCTTCCTGACTATCGATTAGCTTTTCAATTTTATCCATAAGTCCTTCAGGAAGTCCCTGATCGCTCTGCCGGTTTAAAAACACAAAGTGTTCCCGGGCATAATATAGATCTTCCGGTATTTCAGTCTGATGAAGAAAATAGTCTCTGAGCAAATTTTCTTCCCCTATACTGGTATTTCCTTCGAAATATTTATCCAGCAGAATTCGCACGTTGTTGATATCCATAATCTTCAACTTTTAAAAGTGTTTCTTTAATTTTGTTTCGTGCTCTTGAAAGCGCCACTCGTATAGCGTTTACTTTCATAGCGGTTATATCGGCAATTTCTTCAAATTCGTATCCTTCAATATCCCGCAGTTGTATAATTGTTTTCTGTGGTTCCGGCAAATCTTCCATCACTCTTCTGAGAAAATTCATTCTGTCGTTCATTACCGTTATTTTTTCAGGATTGGCCGTGTCTGCCTGACGATCATAACCCGATGAGTAATTTTCAATCAGCTTTGGCTTTTTAGCCTTTATCCTGTCGAGGCACCAGTTGCGGGTCATTCTCATGGCAAATGCTTCGATGTTATTAATGGTTTTAAAATTTTCCCGCATATTCCACAATTTTATATACACTTCCTGCACAGCATCCTGGGCTTCGTTTTCATCTTTAAGCAACAACCGGGCAAAGTGAAAGAGCTTCTTCCCCATAGGCAATACCAGATTTTTAAATTCCTGTGAATGCATAATCCCAATGTCCGGTTATAAAACAATAAGTGTAAAAAGGCGCCTTAAGGTATTAAATTATTATGATTTTATACGGCACCTTTCTACCCTATTTTTATGATTAGTTATGCTCCTCTTCGAGAAGTTTTAATTTTTCAAATCCGGCAAAATCAAAGGATTCTGCAAGATCGCCCATTTTATCCAACTGAATTCTTCCTTTGATGCTGATCAGCACATTGTCCTCACCGCTTACAATAAGAATAAATTCAGAGATTATACCATTGTCTTCTTTAGCCAGCATGTTTACCTTCTGAGTGGCCTCTTTAACGGTAAGCAATTCCTTAAAGAGAGAACGATCAAGTTTCATATACACTTCATTGTAAAAATCAAGTTTTGCTGCTGAGGCATCTTCCTGTGCAAGGATTTTTATCTCATCAAGCATGTTTGTAACCGCGTTTAAATCCTGGTCACCTGTATCCATTTTTGCTACCATTTTTAACAGGTCTCCGGTAACATGTACTGTAGTATAACCTTCAATACCTGAATACTTGTCAAAAATTTTACCTACCGGGTCATTCTGGGCATATGTTGCTGCTGACAAGTAAAGCGCCATTAAAAGAATCATTAAGTTTTTCATTTGTTTATCGTTTTTGTGAATACTATGTTATTATTCGGGTTAATTAACCAACATTCAACATCAAGACGAGCGATAAAAAAAAACATTACAACCGTGTGTAAAATTTTTCTTCCTTGTTTACTGAAAGAATTAATGAGCCTGATAATTTTCATTTTCCTGTAAAAGAATCAGAGAATCCTGTACCTTTGTTCCGGCGAATTAATTTTTTCACATGGCTGAAATTGGAAAACTCAACACACTCAGGGTTGTAAAAGAGGTGGAATTTGGCATGTATCTCGATGGCGGGGAACATGGCGAAATACTTATACCTAAACGGTATGTGCCCGAAGCATGCAAGCCCGATGATAACATTGAGGTATTTATTTACCTGGATTCTGAAGACCGGATTATTGCCACCACTGAAAAGCCATATGCCAAAGTTGGTGAATTTGCTTTATTAAAAGTAGTATCGGTAAATAATATGGGCGCTTTTCTCGATTGGGGCCTGCCTAAAGATTTGCTTGTACCCTTTCGGGAACAAAAGGTAAAAATGTCTGAAGGCAAAATGTACCTTGTTTTTATTTACCTCGATCAGGAAAGCCAGCGTATCGTAGCCTCTGCAAGGCTCGATAAGTTTGTGGATAACCTGCCCGCTGAATACCAGCCAGAAGAAGAGGTTGAGCTTTTAATATGTGAAACCACCGAACTGGGGTATAAATCAATAATAAATAATACACACTGGGGCATGCTTTACAAAAATGAAGTATTTCAGCCCCTGGTGCAGGGCCAGCGTATTAAAGGTTATATCAACAGAATACGGGAGGATGAGAAAATTGACCTGATGCTGAATAAACCCGGATATGAAAAAATAAACAGCCTTTCGGAAAAAATACTGGAGTTATTAAAACAACAGGGCGGATTTATAGAAGTATCCGACAAAAGTCCGGCTGAAAAAATATATGAACTGTTTGGCCTGAGTAAAAAAAATTATAAAAAGGCAGTGGGTAAACTATTTAAATCCAGACAAATTATCCTTGAAAAAGAGGGTATCCGGCTAAACATTTAACAGGGTAATTTGAAGCTAAAATTTTTCAGAAACCTGTTAAAGAAAAACAAATTTAATAATTCGATATACTATGAAAATTACCTCTTTTGAAATTAAACCCGGCGTTGGATTAGGTTCCATCAGCTTTGGAATGACCCGTGAAAATTTTAAAAAAATTGCCGGCGAACCCGATGAAATTGAAAAATATTCGTTTTCTGATAAATCAGATGATAAAGCGGAAACATGGCATTATGATGAACTGGAAATGTCGGTATCTTTTGAGGAGATCAACAACTGGTTATTAACCTCCATTGCGGTAAGTTCTCCGGACTTTAAACTCCATGGCAAAAACCTCATTGGTCTTTCAAAAACAAATGTGGAAAAAGAAATTGCCAAAATGAAACTGGGAAAATTAGAAATCATTGATATTTCTTCAGAAGAGAGTCCCGAGAGTGAACTTCTCAGCATCGAAGAATCCAGCCTGAACTTTTGGTTTGAAAACGGGATGCTATCTGAAATTCAATGGGGACCGGTGATGGAAGATGAAGAGTAATTTTAATAATATTTAAATAATTCCCCGGGATGTTTTCTTTTACTGCTATTTCCAAATTTACAGGGAGATAATCCTTTGAATGGTTATGCTCACATTATCAATGTTTTATTTTGACCGTATCAATTAATTTTTTTAACTTGACGGTATTGTTAACCAAATTAACCATTATGAAAACATTGAAACTTTTTGCTGTGATGCTTATTTCGGCAGGCCTTCTCTTTTTCTTTTCATGTGATAAAAAATCATCAGATGAAAATAGTGGTATTACCGTAACAATCTCAAGCCCTGATAATGGAAGCACTTATAATATGCTCGACAAAATCACCTTTGTAGGAAATGCTTCCGATGAACAGGATGGAACTTTAACCGGCAATACCTTAACCTGGTCCTCAAATATTGATGGAGAACTGGGCACTGGTACTGAGATAAGTATTTATCTTTCTCCCGGAACACATACCGTAACCTTACTTGCCACAGACAGCGATGCTAATGAAAAATCTGCCAAAATAAATGTCACTGTTAACCTTCCGGTATTGGGGGCCTGTACTTATGATTTGAACGGCACTTGGAATTTCACCACTTCAAATGCCACTCATACCGGGATATGCCCGGCAGGTACAAATTCATCGGGTACCTGTGAAATTAGTCAGACAGCCAATTTGCTTACCCTAGTATTTACCAGTGGCTGGGTATGCGATCCAGTTTCAATGTGCACATATGAAGGATTTTGCTCAGGCAATACCTATGGTTTTGCCAATTCGGATGTTGTGGATGATGAAGGTGGAGTAGCTACAAATACCATAAGTCTTACAGCCAGCTCAGAAAATACCCTGAGTGGTGTAAGCGCTTCAACCTATGTATTGGAAGATTTTGTTTGTGCATGGGGTTATGATGTTGTTTTTACGAGGGCAGACTAACTGGACATTCTGCAAATAAGAGACATGAATTATAAACATGCTCGTTTTACAGGAAAATTTTAATAAAGTCTGTTCATTAATTTTTAAAGTACTGTTCCATTCTCTCCATAAAACTCTGGGGAGCTCTTGTGGGTTTTCGGGTGATTGCATTAACAAATACAAGTGTTGTCTCACCCTGGCAAACCAATTTTCCGGAATCGTTGGTTACCTCATATTCAAAAACCAGCCGAACAGTAGGTTTTTGCTTAATTATCGTGTTTATGATTAAAACATCATCATAATAGGCGGGCGATATATATTGTATGTTAAGGTTTGAAACCGGCAAAACAATCCCGTCATCTTCCATTTCACGATAGCTCATGCCAAGTGACCGTAACATTTCGGTGCGTCCGATTTCAAAATACGCAGGATATACACCATGATGTAAATATCCCATCCTGTCGGTTTCGTTATATCGAACCCTTACCTTGGTTGTAAATGAGTACATTGCTAAAAGTTATATTTTAGAGAAAAACGGAATGGTTTTTATAATCTGTCTATTTTATCGGTGAATTTGGCTCCCGGGCAAATTTATTATATATCGTCCTATCAACAAGTACTGGTATTATACGCTGGAAAAATACCATTAATTGCCCTTCTACGGTCATAATTTTATTCCGCTTGTTTTTACGTATTGATCGTATGAGAACTTTTGCCACTTTTTCGGGAGGTGTAAGCTTATCCTCCCTTATTGGGGTTTCGCCTTGTGGATTACCGTGTGCATCCAGTGCTGACTTTCGGATATTCGAACTGGTAAATCCGGCAGATAAAATTAACACCTGAACACCTTTTTTCAGATTTTCAATCCGGACGCTTTCCAGGAATCCCTGCATAGCAAATTTTGAGGCCGAATAAGCTGTTCTTCCGGGTAAACCGTGAAATCCGGCAATGGATGATACACCCACAATAGTACCTTTTGATTTCTGAATATAGGGTAAAGCAAACTTGGTACAATATACTGTTCCCCAAAAATTAACGTCCATTATTTTTTTTAATACAATAAGATCAACATTGTCAAATAACGCCCGCATAGAAATTCCGGCATTATTGATAAGGATATCGATACCTCCAAATTTTTCGATAGTTTTTTCAATCAAATTTAGACAATCCTGTTCCAGGGTAACATCTGTTTTAACAGGGAGGCATTTATTTTGGTTACAATTGATGTCTTTAGCCAGTGTTTCCAGCTTTTCAATGCTTCTCGCCGCCACAACCACATTAGCGCCCATCCGGGCAAACTCTCTGGCACATGCCAGTCCAATTCCCGATGAGGCACCGGTAATAATAACAACTTTATTTTTCATGATAGGTATTCGTGTATGTTTTGCTAATTTAAAGAAACTACTTTTGTTAAAAAAAATTGTGTGCAATTTTATTTAACATTACCCGGAAATACTAAGAATTTTTTACCATTTGCCCGGATAAAAAATAATATATTTATCCTTTCTTTTTAATTTTAATATGAATACGAATCAGCCCCTGGCAGACCGGTTACGACCAGTATCACTTGATGATTATATTGGCCAGCAACATCTTGTGGGGAAAAATGCCATATTGCGTAACAGCATAGAATCGGGAAATATACCTTCTTTTATTTTATGGGGGCCACCCGGTGTGGGAAAAACAACCCTGGCAAAAATTATTGCCCATAAACTCAGCCGTCCGTTTTACAGTTTAAGCGCAATTAATTCCGGGGTTAAAGATATTCGCGAAACCATTGAAAAGGCAAAAAAAACTCAGTTTTTCAATCAACCCAATCCTATATTATTTATTGACGAAATCCACCGTTTCAGTAAGTCTCAGCAGGATTCCCTTCTGGGTTCCGTAGAACAGGGTATTATAACGCTGATAGGTGCCACCACGGAAAATCCATCATTTGAGGTTATCTCTCCCTTGCTTTCAAGATGCCAGGTATATGTGCTAAAGTCTTTAGGCAAAGATGAACTTACTGAAATTCTTTCCCGGGCTCTTGCGCAGGATGTGTATTTAAAAAAGCTGCAGGTAAAAATTGCTGAATATGAAGCCCTATTACGTTTATCAGGCGGAGATGCCCGGAAACTTCTTAATATACTTGAACTCGTTACTTCAGCAGCAGATAACAATAAAGTAACCATCACCAATAAAATGGTACTTGAAAAAGTACAGGAAAACCTTGCACTTTATGATAAGAGCGGAGAACAGCATTATGATATTATTTCTGCCTTTATTAAATCCATCAGGGGAAGCGATCCCAACGGTGCAGTATACTGGCTGGCCCGCATGGTTGAAGGAGGCGAAGATCCAAAATTTATTGCCCGCAGGCTGGTAGTTCTTGCCGCCGAGGATATCGGCCTTGCCAATCCAAATGCACTGCTTCTGGCTAATAGTGGTTTTGAGGCCGTAAATAAAATTGGCTGGCCTGAATCACGCATTATTCTTTCTGAAGTAGCCATATACCTGGCTACCTCTCCAAAAAGCAATTCAGCATACCAGGCTATATCCGAAGCACAGGCGCTTGTTAAAGAAAAAGGAGATTTGCCTGTTCCTTTAAATATCCGAAATGCACCTACCCGTCTGATGAAAGACATTGGTTATGGAAAGGATTACAAATATGCCCATAGCTTTAAAGGAAACTTTGTAATTGAAGAATTTTTACCTGAGGAAATAAAAAATACCATCCTGTATCAGCCTCAGGATAATGCAAAAGAAACGGAGATAAAAACCAGACTGTCGAAACTCTGGAAAGACAGGTATAACTATTAATTAGTAAAAAAAATAATATGCTAAAGAACTTACCAAAAATTAAATATCAGGATAGTGGAAATTTTTTCCTTATCGCTGGTCCATGCGTAATTGAAGGAGAAGAAATTAGTTTCAGCATCGCACAGGAAATAAAAAAAATAACCGATACCCTTAAAATCCCTTTTATTTTTAAAGGATCATTCAGAAAAGCCAACCGGTCGAAACTGGATTCTTTCCAGGGAATTGGAGATATAGAAGCGCTGACTATTTTAAAGAATATCGGAAAACATTTTGAAATTCCGGTAATTACTGATGTCCATTCTGTTGACGAAGCTGAACTGGCAGCAAAATTTGTTGACATTCTGCAGATTCCGGCCTTTTTGTGCCGGCAAACAGAATTATTAATAGCTGCCGGTAAGACCGGTAAATATGTAAATATCAAAAAAGGCCAGTTCCTTGCACCGGAATCCATGAAGTATGCTGCCGATAAGGTAATCCGCTCAGGAAATCCAAATGTTATTCTAACCGACCGGGGCACCATGTTCGGATACCAGGATCTTATTGTGGATTACAGGGGAATTGTTGAAATGAAAAAAACCGGACTCCCTGTTGTGCTTGACATCACACATTCTCTGCAGCAGCCCAATCAGGCAGAGGGTGTATCAGGCGGAAAGCCGGAATTAATTGAGACCATTGCAAGAGCAGGTATCGCCGTGGGTGTGGATGGTATTTTTCTGGAAACCCATCCTGATCCGAAAAATGCAAAATCAGACGGCGCAAACATGCTTCAACTCACAAAACTGGAAGATTTATTATATAATCTGGTAAAAATAAGACAGGTGTTCATTTCTTTTTAAGAATTAATTTTGTCTATCTTAACATAAAATCCGTCAATCACTTATCAATAATTACTTAATGTTAATATGGTGAAGTTTTATTTAGAAAATGTACAGTTTCTTTTGTTACCGGTTGTTTTTAAAAACTAATTTATTATATTTACTGCGTTGTTAACCCTAACAATTAGACCCATATGACAGAAAGTCTGCTCCCCCAATTAGCAGACTTTCTTTATTTTAAAAACAGCAGTAAACCTGTAAGCCGGATTCTGTTTCCCGATAAACCGGGTTTTCTATCATTTATCTGGTCCCGGTGTCACCACCGGGAACAAGCGATCCACCCCTTACAGTTTCAATGTGTAAAACACATATTCATAGTGCGGGCCACACTATATCTTTTTGTCGAAACAAAAAGAATCCGTAATATACATGATCTTGCAACCCAAAGAGCGAACAGCTTCCGATGTCACCATCGAAACTGGTGGGCTCTTACCCCACCTTCTCATCTTTACCTGCCAAAGCTCCAGTGAAGGCGGGTTTCCCCAGACCTTTTAGAACTTCAGCCGGAAGTTGTTTTCTTCTTCGCTTCCGTACCCTCGCGGATACCTTCCCTTTCGGAAGTAAGGTGCCCTGTGTTGTCCGGACTTTCCTTCCCGGTTTTCGCCGGAACGATAGAACGATTTACTGCTGTATGTTTATATTAAATTTATAAGTGTTGCACCATATCCATATTCCTTAAATGATGCATCCTGATATTTATAATCCGGATATTTTGTTTCCAAAGCCTTTCTTAATTCATACTTTAACTTTCCGTTGCCTACTCCATGAATAAATACAATTTTTTTTGTCTTATTTAAAATGGCCCCCTCCAGCGCTGTGGTGAACCTGCTCATCTGGATGTTTATTATCTCACCATTTGACAATCCCTCATACTCATCAACAATTTTTTGAATATGCAGGTCAACCTCTTCCAGTTCCTTTTTATCGGTTTTTTTTACTATTTCTCCGCCTTTTTTATCCTTACTCAGCATGGCCTGCCGAAGCTCTTCACCGGATATTTTAACCGTTTCTTCTTTACTATTTGTTATTCCCTTTCCCAAAAGTAAAGCCTTCTCATTAAAAAAATCATTTTCTTTATAAATGCTTTCCTTATAAAATTGCAGACCATCGAGGTCAAAACTCTCGTTTTCCGGTATCTGTGAAATAAAAGAACCCGTACCAAAATACAAGGCCTGCAGGAACAACTGTTTAATTTTACTGATTTCTGTCTGATTATAAGTTTTTATCCTGATTTTTGTTTCCGGTTCCAAAGTACCTGTAGCAATTTTATTAACCAAAATATTATCCAGCTGCCCTATCAGGTAGATGATATAATAATTGGTGTCATTTACCAGGTACAACTCTACATCAGACCGGTGTATTTCGGTTTCGTTACGAGGAACCAGGGCTAACAGCACATTCCCGTTTTTCTGTTTTAAATCCCTCTTCTCTGTTATTTCACTTTTTTCTGCTTCTAAACTTTGTGTTTTTTCCTTTTTAGGCTCTTCTGAGAAAGTTGGCCTTCGTGTATTATGATAATTTGTACCCGCATTATCAATTACCAGTTCAGTAATCAATGCCGGAATATCAAAACCATCCTGGGTTTTGACTTTTGCGGTTTTATTATCAATAAATTCGGTAACAACACCTTCACCGGTTTCATTCAGAAATTTAACTTTATCCCCAATTCTTAAACTCATAATATTAATTGTGCTTTTAATTCCATTACAAAATTAACTATTTTTGGCCAGCAATTTTCAGAATGGCCATGATAAAAAGTTATATTCCAATCCTGAACTACGATTATACTCTCGATTCGGAGCGGATTGCCAAATACCCGCTTACAAACAGGGAACATTCCAGATTACTGGTCTATAGTGAGGGAACTATCTCCGGCAGGCAGTTTTATGAATTACCTGAATTACTACCTGCCGGATTACAGCTTGTATTTAATAATACCCGCGTAATCTATGCCCGTATTCCTTTTCAGAAATCCACGGGGGCCAATATTGAAATATTCTGTCTTACACCTTTAGAACCTTCAGATTATTCTCTGATATTTCAGCAAAAAAACACCTGCACCTGGAAATGCCTTGTGGGAAATCTTAAAAAATGGAAATCCGGGACTTTATCTGGAACATTTGAAACCAAAAACCTGTCTTTTATCCTTACTGCAGAAAAATTAAGGAGTGAAAACGGGAAAGTAGAAATTCGCTTTAATTGGAATGGTGATTTGACTTTTGGTGAATTACTCGATCAAATAGGAATAATTCCTATTCCGCCCTACCTTGAACGGCCATCAGAAGAACAGGATAAAACTAGCTATCAAACCGTTTATTCAAAACTTAAAGGATCGGTGGCAGCGCCCACTGCAGGTTTACATTTTACAGATGAGCTTTTAAAGAATATTAACAACAAGGGAATAAAAACCGCTGAACTTACGCTGCATGTGGGCGCCGGTACTTTTCAACCGGTAAAAGAAGCTAATGTTGCCAATCATCCCATGCATGAGGAGTTTTTTGCTGTAAACCGAAGTACGCTCCTTTCTTTAATGGAATCAGAAAACAGAAATATCGCCGTAGGAACTACTTCGCTTCGCACATTGGAAAGCATCTATTGGATCGGTGTAAAAATACTATCAAAGAAGAATAATACTTCTCCACAATTAAAACTCGACCAGTGGGAATGGAAGGTCTTACCCGGAGATATTCCCGTAAGGGATTCCCTGACTGCTATTCTCAATTTTCTGGACCAGCATGGAATTGAAGACCTGATTTCAGGTACTCGATTAATGATCGTACCGGGGTATTCATTTAAAATGATACAAGGGCTGATAACTAATTTTCACCAGCCAAAAAGTACGTTGTTGCTTCTTGTAGCAGCATTTATTGGCGAGGACTGGAAAAAAATTTACGATTATGCTTTACTAAACAATTACCGCTTTTTGAGTTACGGGGACAGCTCTTTGCTTCTACCAAAAATAATGTAGTTTTCTAACTGTTCAGTTTTTCGATTTCAACTTTAAGTATTTCAACAAAATTATTAATATCATCTTCAGTGGTATCAAATGAGGTCATCCAACGCACTTCGCCTCTGTCTTCGTTCCAAACATAAAAGAAATATGCTTCCTGAAGGGATTTGATAATCGCTTTGGGGACAATAGCAAAAACACCGTTTGACTGTACCTTTTGGGTAATTTTTACCGAAGGTATATTTTTTATTTTTTCACTTAGAATCCTGGCCATGTTGTTGGCATGACTGGCATTTTTCTTCCATAGGTCGTTTTTAAAATACCCTATAAACTGAGCAGCTATAAATCGCATTTTTGAAGACAATTGCATCCCTTGTTTCCGGAGGTATTTAAAATCCTGGTATAATTCAGGTTTGAAAAATACTACAGATTCTCCCACCATCAGGCCATTTTTTGTTCCGCCAAAAGATAGTATGTCCACACCGGCTTCTCCGGTCATCTCTCTAAAAGTGCAGTTCAGGCTTATGGCTGCATTAGCCAGACGTGCACCATCCATATGCAGGTACATATTATTTTGATGGGCGAAATCTGCCAGCGCCTTTATTTCAGAAATTGAATATACAGTCCCCATTTCGCTGGCTTGAGATATGGAAATTATTTTTGGCTGTGAGTGATGTTCAAAATTTATATTGTAAATATGCTTTTTTACACCTTCCTCAGTTATTTTTCCATCATGGGTTTCAACCGGAAGCAGCTTACAACCGGAAAATTTTTCAGGCGCCCCACATTCATCTTCATTAATATGGGCCGATTCGGGACAAATAATAGAATTAAAAGAGGAAGTCCCTGCAGTTAATCCAAGCACATTTGCAGCCGTTCCTGTAAAAACAAAAAACACTTCGCTTTCTTTACCAAAATGTTCCTTAAAAAGCTGTCTAGCCTGTTCTGTATAAAGATCACCTCCATAACCAACCACATGGCCTGAATTTACATTTTGCATTGCTTCCAGAATATCAGGGTGAATTCCTGAATTGTTATCACTGGCGAATCCTCTTTTGTTCTTCATTGAATATCAAACGTTAAACCTTTGTTAAATAAAAAAATACCGGCAACAAATGTAACTAATTTATGTTTTAAAGTTGATTTTAAAGAAATACACTTATGAATAGTATGAAAATTTTTGTGGCCTTTATTTTGGCTTTAATAACTTCAACAGTATTTTCTCAAACTCAAAAATTCAGTTTTAAACAGTTTGAGCCGAAACTTCATCTTAAAAATGATACTACTTATGTTATCAATTTCTGGGCTACATGGTGTGTTCCCTGCCGTAAAGAAATGCCGGCTTTTGTTGAACTTCAGGAAAAATATAAAAATAAAAAATTAAAAATACTGCTTGTAAGTCTTGATTTTCCAAATCAGGCTGATAAGCTGATATTTCCTTTTAAAAAGAAATACAATATTCAATCTGAAATTATTTTACTCAACGATCCCGATTCAAACTCCTGGATCGATAAGGTAGATAACACATGGAGCGGGGCAATTCCGGCAACGCTGGTTTATAATGCACGTTTCAGGAAGTTTTATGAACAATCTTTTACATATGATGAACTCGAATCTATTGTCAAACCAATACTTTAATATTATGCAAAAATTACTCTTTCTAACATTAGGTTTTTTACTGGCCATTAATACAGTTCAGGCCGGTGATGGTTATTCCGTTGGTGATAAAGCCTCGGATTTCAAACTTAAGAATGTGGATGGTAAAACGGTTAGTTTAAGCGACTATACAGATGCAAAAGGATTTATAGTAATATTTACCTGTAACGACTGTCCTTATGCAAAAGCTTACCAGGACCGGATTATTGCCCTCGACAAAAAATATAAGGCAAAAGGTTATCCGGTGATTGCTATTAATCCGAACAATCCTGAAGTTTCTCCAGGGGATTCGTATAAGAACATGCAACAACGGGCAAAAGAAAAAAGCTACACATTCCCATATCTTTTCGATGAAAAATTTGAGGTATATAAAACCTACGGTGCCACACGCACTCCTCACGTTTTTTTGCTGAAAAAGGAAAATAAAGATCTGGTGGTTTCTTATATCGGTACCATTGACGATAATTACCAGGATCCAGGTAAAGTTCAACAGCAGTATCTTGCCAATGCAGTAGAATCATTAATTGCAGGCAAATCGCCTGATCCGGAAATGACAAAAGCCATTGGTTGTACAATTAAGCAAAAATAAAGTATTACTCTTATCATTCATTCTTAAACAAAAAAGGGGACGCATATTGCCATCCCCTTTTTTATTTAATCCGATACATAATTACTCTTCACTTTTTTTACCCTTTTCCGGTATAAAATGTAATGCTTCCGAATTAATACAGTACCGTAATCCGGTTGGTGGAGGTCCATCTTCGAAAACATGTCCGAGATGTGCGCCGCATATGGCACATGTTACTTCGGAACGAATCATATTGTGAGAAGTATCTCTAAGAATGCGGATACTTTTTTGTGATGTGATATCAAAAAAACTGGGCCAGCCACAACCGGAAACAAATTTGGTATCGGAATCAAAAAGTAACGAACCACAAGCTACGCAATCATAATGCCCTTTTTCATAAAAATCGTAATATTTCCCAGTAAAAGGCCGCTCTGTACCTTTCATTCGGGTTATGTAATACTGCGAAGGCGTAAGCATCTCCTTCCACTCTTCTTCGGTTTTTACTACCGTGTAAATACTATCTGAATCTTGTTTTGTTTTCATAGTTATATCCTGGCTTTGAGTAAAGCTGCACGCAGTTAATGTTGTGACAATCAGTATTAAGACACTTTTTCTCATATTTAAATTATTTTATTCACAATTTTTTAAGCTTGTGTTAATAATTAATCGGTAAAAGTTATTAACATTCAATCTCTTAAATAAAATGCATATCCGTATTTTGACTAAGTAACAAATACTTGTGCCAAAATGTTGTATTGCCTGGATTAATGATTCAGAATACCTGATAAACGGATATTAAGATTGTCATTTATCTTCGTCAAAGATTACCTACTTATTAACATAAATTTCTTACTGCTAATCAAATAGAGTTTGGCTTTCAGCCTCAGGTAGCTTAATTTTGATTCCCGATATGAAGATGAGCGTAAATATTGCAGTTAAAAATAAATGTCTATTTTTGCGCGCTTAAACAAAACAGAATTTAATCTGTTTATAAATGAACTTTCCAATTTAGAGGTTTTACAAAGCAAAGATACTTATGAGGTTTAAGTCAATAATATTTATAATATTGTTTATTGTATTCTTTTTGGGAGAAATCGCAATATCCTTTTCTTTCAAAAGAGACAGCAACAGAAATATACCTTCATCGGATATAATTCCGCTGTCCCAGAATCTGGACAATGAACTATCAACCTATCTGGAAACACAAGACCTGGATAGTATTATTTCGGATTTTATTTCAAGGAATGATATTAAGGGGGCTTCTGTTGCAATTACTCGTAAAGGCAAACTGATATATGCCAAGGGTTTCGGGTATGCCGACCTGGCAACAAAAGAAATGGTTGATCCCGGAAGTCTTTTCAGGATTGCCAGTGTATCAAAACTTATTACAGCTGTAACAGTAATGAAGCTGGTTGAAGATGAAAAACTTAATCTGAACGATAAAGTTTTTGGAAATGACGGTATTCTGAACGATCCTGCGTATCTGAATTATACTGACAGAAGGATTGAACGGATTACTGTAGAAAACTTACTTGAACATACAGCCGGCTGGAACAATAAAAATGCTGACCCGGTTTTCCGCTCATTATCAATTGCTAATGAGATGAAGGTGGATCCTCCAGCCAGTCTTGAAACTGTTATTCAGTATGCCCTAAAACAAAGACTCGATTTTGCTCCCGGAACAAAATATTCCTATTCCAACCTTGGATATACTATCCTTGGACAGGTTATTGAAAAAGTAACCGGGATGAAATATGAAGATTATGTTCAATTTGCCATACTTCACCCCCTGGGAATTTATGACATGCATATCGGCAGAAATTATTTTACTGAAAAATATGCCAACGAAGTACGCTACTACGAACCTGAAAGAGCCCGGAAATGTTATGCTTTTGATGGATCGGGTGATTTGGTGCCCTTATCCTATGGTGGAAATAATATAGAACTTCTGGGAGCAGCAGGTGGCTGGCTTGCTTCTTCTGCCGAACTCAGTAAACTGATTGTAGCTATTGATGGTTTTGACAGTAAGCCTGATATATTATCGCAACATATTATTGATATTATGACAGAAACCAACGCTGGCAGGAACAGACTGATCGGATGGCGCGGCTCCGATGGCCATGGCACATGGTGGAGAACCGGAACACTGGCAGGTACTTCGGCGCTGGTAATGCGGCATAGAAACGAAATTAACTGGGTTGTGCTTTTAAATACCAGTACCAATAAACAATCACATATACATAACGAACTTTCACATACCATGTTCCGCGCACTTAGAAGTATAGAGGAATGGCCGGAGCAGGATCTTTTTAACCGGTACTCGGTAAATAAAACACGGTATTTTGCGGTAAATCGGGCAAGGTAGGTTCAAAAATTTTCAGACTTTTTTTAACGTAATGTAAGCGGTTTGTATCTTTAGGAATACAGGCCGTTATTATTATGCTATAGTCCAGACTTTTGGTATAAGTATATCTTTAAGTATATGTTTGTTTTTGTAAAATTCACAAGAGAAAAAAAGTTAATTTATTATTCTAATCATTCCAAAATTATTGTGAGTTTGACTATAGACAGGCATACGGCAGTAATGGTCAACCCTCAATGCCCCGAGTTATAACCTTACCATTCCTATAATAAGCCGGATTGTGGCAGTTTCCGGCTTCTTTATTACTTGACAGTACAACCGTCTGTATACATATGTCTCACGTCTTTGCGATCCGCCAGCTGGCGGAGAGGCAATCTTACAATTTTATAATGGTTAATTACCACAAGTTCCGCTGACGCTAAACTTGCAACTTGCGGTAGGATGGGAACATCAATATTTTAATGTAATAATTATTTTCTTTCAATCCCCCTTGCCATATCCAGGACATTCGCACTCCCCCTTCTCCAAGGGGGAATTGGAGATGCCTGCAATTAAAGAAAATATTGACTCGTCCTAAAAAAAGTTACCCATCTCGTTTAAGTCTTAAGCTTCTCCTTCGCAGTTTTAACTAAGAGAGATGTGTGACTTAAATGCTTATTTAATGCTTTGTATTATGTTTTTGGATCGATTTAATTAATTAGTCGCTACTCTTCTCGTCCTCGTTTGTAACGAGGACAAGGCGGAATCTGGTGCCGATTTCTTTCCAAATTCGTGCAGTTGGTCTCTTTTAACCTATATCAATCCAGTTAAATTTAATCTTTGAAAATTCTTCCCGTTTGTGCTGAATGGAAGAAAGTATTATATTTAAAATTATTAAAAAATTTATTCTATGAAAACAATTATACCTCTGGTCGCCATTTTAATATTTGCAGGTTGCACAAATTCCGGGCATAATTTATCCGATTATCCAATAACACCTGTAAGTTTAAACAGCATAAAACTTACCGACAATTTCTGGTTACCTAAAATTAAAACTATTCGTGAAATCACCATTCCCTATGCTTTTGAAAAATGCCGCATAGAAGGTCGAATGGACAATTTTCTGATAGCAGGCGGTAAAATGGATGGTGAAACCAAAGGGGCCATGCCTTTTGATGATACTGATCTGTATAAAATTATCGAGGGAGCTTCTTATTCATTAATTCTTATGCCCGATAAAAATCTAGAAGCTTATCTGGATTCGATTATTGCCATTATAAAAACCGGACAGGAAAAAGACGGGTATCTTACCACCTGGAAAACCATTAATCCCGATGAACCTCCGGCACCCTGGGTAAAACCCGGTGGACGATGGCAAAATCTGGACGCCAGTCACGAACTTTATAATAGCGGGCATTTGTTTGAAGCTGCAGCTGCACATTACTATGCTACTGGCAAAAGAAATTTCCTGGATATTGCCCTTAAAAATGCCGATCTGTTAACTGAAACATTCGGACCGGGTAAAAATCCTCAATTACCGGGTCATCAAATTGTAGAGACCGGATTGATAAAACTTTATCAGATTACACATAAAACCAAATATCTTGAACTTGCAAGGCACTTTTTAGACAGCCGTGGTAATCCGCAATTAAGAAAACTTTACGGTCCTTATAATCAGGACCACCAGCTGGTAATCGATCAGGATGAAGTTGTGGGGCATGCCGTACGGGCATTGTATATGTATGCCGGTATGACTGATATTGCTGCTATTTATCGGGACACTGCATACTTGAAAGCTGTGAATGTTCTCTGGGAAAACATGGTGAATAAAAAAATGTATATTACGGGGGGTGTTGGAGCCAGGCATGAAGGTGAATCCTTCGGAGAAAATTACGAATTACCTAACCTTACAGCATATAGTGAAACCTGTGCCGCTATCGGCAGTGTATACTGGAATCATAGGATGTTTTTGCAAACGGGTCAGGTAAAATATTACGATATTATTGAACGTACCCTCTATAACGCTTTAATTTCGGGTATCTCACTTGAGGGTGATAAGTTTTTTTATCCTAACCCGCTTGAAGCAGACGGGGAATATGCTTTTAATAAGGGTGCATGTACCCGGCAATCATGGTTCGATTGTTCATGCTGTCCTACCAATTTAATCCGGTTTCTTCCCTCAGTTCCCAATCTAATTTATGCCACCGATAAAGACAATCTGTATATTAATCTGTTTATGAGTAATGAAGCATCTATTTCTCTTGATGGTAACAAAATCAAACTTTCCCAGGAGACAGAATATCCATGGTCGGGAAAAATTCTATTTCTTGTAAATCCTGAAAAGCAAAATGAATTTACAATTAAAATCCGTGTTCCTGGCTGGGCCAGAAACAATGCTTTACCCGGAAATTTATACAGTTACGCAAATCCGGGAACAGAAAAAATCAGACTGAAAATTAACGGACAGGCAGAAGATACCTTCACAAACGAGGAATATATTACTATCACCAGATTATGGGAAAAAGGGGATACCATTGAATTGAACTTTCCAATGCAAATACAAAAGCTTATTGCGGATGAAAAAATAGAATCCGATCGTAACCTTGTTGCTTTGGAATATGGACCTATTGTATATTGTGCCGAAGAAATCGATAATCCATATGATTTTACCAAACTTGCTGTTCCCGGTATAAAAAATTTAAAAGTTATAAAAAGAAATGATTTGTTAAACGGGGTAAATATTATTACGGGTAACGTTGACACACTCTCTGACAATAATAAATCCACTTTAACTTTAGTACCTTATTATGCCTGGTCGAACCGTGGAATTGGAAAAATGAGAGTTTGGATGCCTGAAACTTCAAACTGAAAATATTCGTTTCATTTTAAAAGATTAAATTGACAATAAACAGATGACACTGCCTGAATATCCATTGGGCTGGCAATAACAATTTGCTTCTAAAAAATTAGTGTTGAATTCCTGTGAGAATTTTACTGTGATTCAATAAACCATCTGTCACAACTATATATCCTTTGGTCAAGAAGTATATTGGAATAGAAACCTGCCAATTAAATAATCGTTTATAAAAGTCTAAAACACGATCTGAATTCTATTAAAACTAATTTCTTTTGATAATACGTTATGGAACTGATACACACCTGTCAAATAAAGTTTGAAGAACTTCAACTTGAACAATACGACCTGATTTTTGCAGTTCTTGGCTACCAGCCAAGGTGTACATATCTGGCCCGTCATTTTGAAGATACTAATGCTGAAAAGATACTATTTGATTTAGATTGCCCTGATTTTATTGAAGATCTTGAAAAAAATGAAAACATTTTCAGCAAATTAGGATTTAAGAAAATAGAATGCCTCAAAAATAACATAGATACAATAGCCGATATTCTAAAAAGTAAAACAGCACGCCATGCAAGAGAAAATTTCAATATTCTTGTGGATTACTCGTGTATGCCCAAAAAATGGATTGCTGCGCTTATCGATTACTTCAACAGTAATGATTTTTCTTTTCAAAAGGCAAATGTCTTTTTTTCATATACTCCGGCAAATTATTACCCTGCCGAAACTAAAGTAGATGTGCATTATCTGGGTCCGATCCTTGGATCCGAGGATATTATTAAAGATAAAAAATCGGTATCCGTTATTGCCGGTATGGAGAATTGTCCGAAATTAAGTTCTAAACTGATCTCAAAGCTTAAGCCCGAAAATATTTACGCATTTATTCCTGAGACACCTGCAATTCAGGATTATACTGCATCGGTAACTGAAGTAAATCAGGGATTTTTAAAACAACTAAACCATAAAAATATATTATCATACTCTCCTGATAATCCCGAAGAAATAAATTCCATCCTCACTTCATTATGTCTTGATCTTCGTATTCATTCAAAGGTGGTGATCCTTCCCCATGGGCCAAAACCTTTTGGCCTTATTTCTATGTTGCTGGCAACCCGCTATCCGGATATTGTATTGTGGGATACAGTTTCTGAAAGAAAACCAATAGGTATGGAAGGTGAACCCATAGACATACCCATAATTCTCAAAACGATCTTCACTGATGATGATGATCCTGATTCTTTTTATAATTAAATTCCGCATAAAAATTTGCGCTCTTCATGAACAACTCTTGAATTAATTTGTATTATTATAATTAATTCTCAAACTATATTAAGCTGCTCAATTCATACATTTCATAACTTGTTTTATCAGGAATTTTATAATTTAGCCCTGAATAATTATTGAGCTAATGAATTATTGAACTATTGAACATATGCCATTGGTATATTATCTTTAGGGTATAAGGAATAAGCAGTTAAAAAACAGGAGAGTTATAACCGGCAGTTTTTATACTTTTAAACTCGTTATTAAAAAAACTATAGAATTCGAATAACTAATAAAATTCAACAATGAGTACATTTAATATTGTAATGCCAAAGATGGGTGAAAGTGTTCAGGAAGCTACTATCACCAAATGGTTTAAAAAAGAAGGCGATGCGATCGAAGAAGAGGATGTATTGCTCGAAATTGCAACCGATAAGGTGGATTCTGAAATTCCCTCACCTGTGGATGGTGTTATAAAAAAAATATTTTTTAAAGAAAATGATGTGGTTGCAGTAGGAGAAATTATAGCTATTGTAGCATTAGACGGCGATGAAGGGGAGCCTGTTGCAGAAAAAGAAGAAACTATTGATAAAGTAGCGGAAAAAGAAACACCTAAAGTAATAATCTCAGCAAAAGAATCTGTTTCAGACTTTAAGTCTTCAGGTAGATTTTATTCCCCACTTGTACAAAGCATTGCCCAAAAAGAAAATATTTCTTCCGGCGAGCTTGATAACATTAAAGGGACAGGGCAAAACGGCAGGGTAAGAAAGCAGGATATTTTGGCCTATCTTGAAAATAAAGGGAAATCCGGCTCTCCTTCTGCTGCTCAACCAGGGAAAGCAGTGTCATCAGCTCCAAAAGTTACAGTTAATGTGAATCCCGGAGATCAGGTTGTGCAGATGGACCGTATGAGAAAACTTATTGCCGAACATATGGTAATGTCTAAACAGGTATCTCCGCATGTTACCAACTTTATTGAAGCCGATGTTACAAATATTGTAATCTGGCGAAACAAAGTAAAAGATGAATTTTTTGCCCGTGAAAAACAAAAAATTACGTTTATGCCCATATTCACAGAAGCTACTGCAAAAGCTTTAAAGGCATTTCCGGGTATTAATGCTTCCGTAGACGGTGATACTATTATTCTTAGAAAGAATATAAATATTGGTTTTGCCGTAGCCTTGCCATCCGGCAACCTTATTGTACCTGTTGTTAAAAATGTGGATCAGAAAAACCTGCTCGGTATTACCAGTGAAATTAACCGACTGGCGGCCGATGCCAGAAATAACAAACTGAACCCCGACGATATACAAGGGGGTACATTTACAATATCAAATTTTGGTACATTTCAGAACCTCACGGGCACACCAATCATAAATCAACCCCAGGTGGCTATTCTTGCCGTTGGCAATATTGAGAAAAAACCTGCTGTGCTGGAGACCCCTTCAGGTGATGTAATCGCTATACGGCATAAAATGATTTTATCATTATCATATGATCACCGGGTAGTTGACGGAGCGCTTGCCGGGGCATTCTTAAAATCACTTGCTGATGACTTGGGTAATTTTGATGTAAATACATCTTTTTAGTTTTTAATTAATTTTTACGCATGAAAAATTTAGATAATATTCAAGTTCCAATAAAATACAGTATTAAAACTACCGATAAAAAAACCCTTGAACACTGGTTTTATTTAATGGTATTGGGCCGTGCATGGGATGACAGGGCGCCGAACTACCTGAAACAGGCCATAGGCTGGTCCTATCATGCACCATTCGCCGGGCATGACGGGATTCAACTGGCAATCGGTCAGGTATTCGATAAAAAAACTGATCATTTATTTCCCTATTACAGGGATATGTTAACCTCTATTTCTGCCGGGCTCACTTCTGATGAAGTTATTGCCAATGGAATCTCTAAAGATACCGATGTAGCTGGTGGCGGAAGACACATGTCAAATCATTTTGCCAAACCCGAATGGAACATACACAATGTATCATCCTGCACGGGTAACCATACCCTGCATGCTGTGGGTACCGGCAGGGCCATGAAACGATATAACGGAAAAGGGGTGGTGATCAGTTCCCAGGGTGAATCTTCAGTATCTGAAGGTTATGTGTACGAAGCAATCAACGGAGCGTCAAACGAGCAATTGCCTGTGATTTTTGTTTTTCAGGATAACGGATATGGCATATCTGTTCCGAAAAAAGACCAGACGGCCAACAGAAAAGTAGCAAATAATTTTACAGGATTTAAAAACCTCCGGATCATCCATTGTAACGGAAAAGATGTTTTCGATTCCATGAATGCTATGGAAGAAGCAAAATCATGGGCATTAAAAAATCAAAAACCTGTGATTGTTCAGGCGAATTGTGTGAGGATCCACTCCCACTCCAACTCTGACCGGCACGATTTGTACCGCGATGATGTTGAATTAAACTATGTAAGCGAATATGATCCGCTGGGAAAATTCAGAAGGTTATTATTGCGGTATAACCGTTTTACAGAAGAAGAACTTCAGCAAATAGAGGAAAAAGTTAAGCAGGAAGTAAAAATAGCCCATAAAAAGGGAATTACAGCGCCTGATCCGGATCCGGCATCAATTTTCGATTTTGTAATCGGTGAAGCTTACAAAGCAGAAAAATATCCGGACGGGACACATACCTTCGACGGCCCAAAGAAAAAACTTATCGAAGGACTAAACGAAACCTTAAAAGCTGAATTCAGGCATAACCCGGATACCTTTATTTGGGGGCAGGATGTTGCCCATAAAGAAAAAGGCGGAATTTTTAATGTTACCAAAGGTTTACAGCAGGAATTTGGTATTGAACGGGTATTTAATGCTCCCATTGCCGAAGATTATATTATGGGGACGGCCAACGGCATGTCCCGGTATAATAAAAAAATAAGAATTGTTGTGGAGGGCGCGGAATTTGCTGATTATTTCTGGCCTGCCATGGAACAGTTTGTAGAAACCACACATGAATACTGGCGCTCAAAAGGCCAGTTTTCTCCGAATATTACGGTTCGCCTTGCTTCGGGAGGATATATTGGCGGAGGATTGTATCATTCACAATCCACCGAAGGTGCGCTTACCACCTTTCCGGGTACAAGAGTAGTTTATCCTTCATTTGCAGATGATGCTGCCGGTTTGTTACGCACCAGCATGCGCTCTGAAGGAATGACCCTTTTTCTTGAACCTAAGGCATTATATAATGCTCCCGTTGCAGCTACGCCTGTTCCCGATGATTTTGAAGTTCCTTTCGGGAAAGCAAGGGTGCGACGCGAAGGTTCCGATCTTTCTGTTTTTACTTATGGAAACACCACACATATGTGTTTAGAAGCTGCCGATATGCTGGGAAAGGAAAATGGCGTGAGTATTGAAGTAATCGACCTGCGTTCATTACTGCCCTTGGATACCGATAAAATTATTGAATCGGTGAAGAAAACGGGAAAAGCATTGGTAGTGCATGAAGATAAAGTATTTTCAGGTTTTGGAGCTGAAATCGCTGCACAGATTACCGAGCTTGCGTTTGAATACCTTGATGGCCCTGTGCGCAGGGTGGGAAGCACTTTTACTCCGGTGGGATTCAACCGGATTCTTGAAAAAGCTATTCTTCCGAACACCGACAAAATTAAGGAAGCCATGAAAAATATATTAGACTATTAAAATTTTGGTATATGAAAAAAATAGGACTGTTTTACAGTTTTAATACAGTAAAATCCGGGCAAATTGCAAAAAAAATTCTTAAGGAATTTGGAGAAAAACAGATAGAAGCAATCAATGCGGAAATTGTGGATGAAAAAACCTTCCTTTCATTCGATAATCTTATTCTTGGCGTTCCTACCTGGTTTGACGGTGAACTGCCAAATTACTGGGATGAATTTGTTCCTGCCCTGAGGGACCTTGATTTAAAAGGTAAATGTGTGGCTATTTATGGCGCCGGTGACCAAAAAGGGTATCCCGAAAATTTTGTAGATGGAATTGGTATCATGGCTGAACTGCTGGAATCGAAAGGTGCAAAAATTGTTGGATATACATCTGCAAATGGATATACTTTTGAAAGCTCCCGGGCATATAACGGCAAACATTTTGTTGGGTTAGCGCTCGATTTTGAAAACCAGCCGAAACAAAACAACGATCGCGTTAAAAACTGGTGTGATCAGCTTAAAAAGGAATTTATTTAATATGCAAAAAAATATTCTCATTTTGTTCATTCTCATGAACGGCATTGCTCTTCACGGACAAAGCAGCGTTACACTTTATAATCCGGATGCTGATGCTGATGCCCAGATAAAATTTGCTGTTTCACAGGCTCAGGAAGAAAACAAACAGGTATTGATTCAGGTTGGAGGTAACTGGTGTAAATGGTGTATTAAACTTCATCATTTTATCCTTGAGCATAGTCAGCTCGATTCGATAATTCAAAAAGATTATGTACTGATCAGGATAAACTACAGTAAAGAAAACCGTAATCCCCCGGTAATGAAAAAACTCGATTTTCCCCAGCGCTTCGGATTTCCGGTACTGGTAGTGCTCGATAAAAACGGGAAACGATTGCATACCCAGGACACCGGATATCTTGAGGAAAACGGGGGATACAGCGAAGAAAAAATTAAACGGTTTTTATTAAATTGGAATTCATCTGCTTTAAATGCTGAAAATTACAAGTAAACTGTAATAGTATACCCGAATTATTTCTAAAAGAGGATTCCGATTCTATACAATATATAATACTATAAAAAAATCCCGGACTACCTAATTGATTTGTAATCCGGGATTTTAATATTGTTATAATCGCTGTTTTAGAACTTTAAAAGTTCAGTGAGTCAATGTTTTCTATTCCTCAATATGTGTAAATGAATATTGATAATCCATAGGGATAATTTTTACATAATCTTCAACAGTAGCTCCTGATAAACAAGTCTCAATAATTTTTTTACCAACATTTGATAAAGAAGGCTTCAAATATTTTTGTAGTTCACTTCTGAAAAAATCATAGAGAATAGACGCTCCTTTATCATATCCTTCTTCGCCAACTTCCTGTTGTTTATAAACTTTTAAGAACCTTGACGGAATTTTTGCGCCTTCAATGGTTAGATAATTTAATTCATATCCCAGCAAGGGTGTTCGGGCACCTTGATACTGATCGCTTCTTAATTTAGCATTTCCCCTTCTTGTAAGGTATTCACGCATTAAAAGCTGAGGTTTGAAACCAACTTTCCATACTCCGATATGCTGATTGGGCGTGAGGGTATATCTTGTTCTTGGATTCTGAATAACCTGATCTAACAACAGGTTGGCATGATTTATCATTTCCCCGGTGGCAAAAGGCCAGAATGAACCAACTCCTTCACTTTCCATATTTCCGGTGCCAACAACACTTGGATTGGCATACCCCCTGGGGGCTACAAGTCTCCACAACCATGCCAGTGCCGGGGGCAATATATGAAACAATCCAACAATACCATAAGAGGGATTTTCTAATGAACATGGGGGAGTTCGGACTCCGAAACTACGAACGTCAATAGTAACAGGAGTATCCACAATACCGGGTACAATATCTCTGGGCACAATTACCCTGGGATTTGGGCATTTTTTTCCGGGTTCATCTTCAATATGGTCCCAGATTAGTGCAGTGCATTCAGGTTTGGTTTCGATATTTAAAAATAACAGCGGCTTTTTTGCCTTAATGGTCAATTTTTCAAGAAAGGGATCATCTCCATAATCGTTGATACTATCTACGCGTATAAACCATGCATTTTCTGCATCAATAATAGATAATTTTCCATTATTCTTTTGAATAGAGGGATGGCATATGGCCATATCATCGGTAACCGGATTAAAAGTACAAAACAAAGGAAGAGAAATTAACCTTCTTTCACTGGTTACCGTATTTTCACCAATTAATACCTGTCCCTGTGGTTCTCTTACAATATGCTGCAACATTTCACTTTTTCCGCCTCCACTGGCACCTTCGTGCATAAATGTAGTAATATTATCATATGGACTGGAAACCTGTACTGTAGAACAATGGGTGGTTATCCAGTTTTCTTTTTCACCTTTATCCAGCAACACTCCATATAATCCTTTTTTTGCACTGGGACCGGGATATAAGTTATATGAATATACTTCGTGCACCTTTTCGGTTCTGTTGTGTATAACAACCTGTTTGCCTTTAAAATGAGTATGTCTGAAAGGCGGGGCAACCAAAACAGTGGATTCGACGGTGAAATTTTCAGGTAATTCATCACTACTAATTATGGATTGAAGCATCGAAAGCCCCATCGCAAAAAATGCCGCATTTGAAGGAACAATTGCTATTCCACCGGAACCAATGTTATTTCTGCCGGCAAAATAGAAGAAAAGTGAAATATCCTGTTCTTTTAACCATGTAAATGTTTCGTCTTTTAAAACTGAAAAATCATATCCGTATTTATCTGAAAACCGCATTTTATCAGTGGGTTTATCATCGGCAATGGCCATTGTATCCGGATCGCGACGACGCATATACGATTCGGTGTAATTTGCAGAAATTCCATTCTTAACTCTGTGAATTACAGCTTCGGTATAAAGCCCTTTTCCCGGAATATTATATTTGACCTCAAATGAAGTGGTATTCTCATTTCCTGTTGCAGCTTTTGCTAGTTCTTCTGTGGTATTAAAAACTGATAAACTCTTACATTCCCATAAAAGTGTTTTTACATTATCAGGCAGTTGAATCTTTTTTTCTTCCAGGATTTTAAATAAACTCTTCATGTATTAAATGGTTATAGCATTAAAATGACAATTTTTCTGTAAAGATAATTTTTATTTATCCTTTTTATGACAGATTTAGTTGTTGAATATTAAATTATTTGAAAATTATCCCTTATTTTTCAGAATGGGTATATATGGAGATTTTGGATTGGTTCTATATGGTATTTAGTGTAACAATAAATTTACTCCCTTTACCTAACTTGCTCTCAACATGAATAGATCCCTCATTTTTTTCTGCAAATTCCTTACAAAGAATTAATCCCAAACCCGTTCCTTTTTCATAGTCCGTTCCTTGTTCCGGAGTACTTTTACCAACAGAAAAAATAGTTTTAAGTTTATCTGCATTCATACCTACTCCGTTATCTTCAACAATAATTTCCACTTTGTTTTGAGCCGGATTTAAAAATTGATTGGTATACACTTTTACAGCCCCCCCGGGATTTGTAAACTTTATGGCGTTGGATAGTAAATTTCTAATTATCGTTCCAAACAAGTTTCTGTCCGCTACAACCTGAAGGATTTTATTGATATTTACCTGAATGGATATAGATTTTTTAATTGCCATATTGTTCACTAAGGCAATAGATTTATGTATTTCAGAATTTACATTAAATTTTCTAGGATTAAACCGTATTAATCCCTGTTGAGAAAGTGACCACACCAATAAATTTTCCAGAAGATCAAATGCATTTTTTGAGCTTTGACCGATTATATCAACATAAAATTCTATTTGTTCATCATTCATTTTACCCAGACCCTCAGCCAGCAATTCAGAAAATCCAATAATTGTATTCATTGGATTTTTTAAATCATGGGCAATTATCGAAAAAAACTTGTCTTTTGTTGCATTACTTACTCTTAGATCAGATTCTGATTTGAGCAACGCTTCCTCAATCTTTTTTCTTTCAATTTCGGCACTAACTCTGGCACCGATTATTTTCAGGATTTCTTTGGCATTTGGAGGAATCGTTAATTTTTTCCTGGAAACTGAACAAATAACGCCATTACAATCTCCGGATTTATTATACAGTGCTGTTCCAATATAACTCTCCGCGTTAAAATCAATTAAAATTTTGTCTTTCGGGAAGAGGTTTATCACATTTTCAGAATACGCACAATATCCGGTTCTTGTGGTTACATCGCATGGTGAACCTTCAAGTTCATATGAAAATCCATGTGATATTTGTCCATCAAAATACATAGGAACTGCATTAATTCTTTCATCTTCTGTCTTTTGACCGATTATTACACAATCAGCATTTAGCCACTCAGCGAGCTTTGTAACAATATTATCGAAAAAATCTTGTCCGATCTTACCTGCAGCTGCTTCCACCAATGAATGAAGCAGTCTCTCCTGTCTTTCCATCGTTTCTTTTTCAATCCGGATGAAATTATTCTGAGTCTCAAGTATTTTATCTTTTTTTTCTAATTCGGCTCTTAATAGTTCAATTTCATCGATCAATTCCTTCATTTTACTTCCTGTCTGCATTGCATGAACATTAAGGTTTATAAATAATATTTAACAATACGTGTTTAAAAATTCAAAGTTGTGTGATATTACTCATACCAAAGTGTCAATTTTTGCAGGACTAAGGGTATATAATTTTCTAATATCAGCTTGGATAAGATTGGGAAAGAAAGCTATAAATGACAAAAAACCAAGGAATTGTTTACCTGAAAAAATAAATTTTTTTTGAAAACTAATCAACAAATTTAAAGTTTTGGCTTTAATTTTTGCAGCACGCTAATCAGCGTTTCAGGTTTAAAAGGTTTGGAAATATAGGCATCGAAATTTTCTTTTTTAATTTTTTCCTTGTCAGCAGCCTGGGCATAAGCAGTTAATGCAACTACAGGTATTTTACTGTTAATTTTTCTAATTTCCCTATTGGCATCATAACCATTGATAATCGGCATTTTTATATCCATAAGAATGATTAGGTTTTTTATTTGGGGTTGTTCCTGAACAAAATCAATTGCTTCCTTACCATTTTTTGCCCAAAACATTTTACCCACCCGGCTTTTTAAAATATTATGAACCAGTTCATAATTGGCAGGTTCGTCTTCAACAATAAGAACCTGGATATTCTTAAAAGAATCGGCATCGATAATTGATGTTGTTTTCTGTTGTTCCTCAATCAATTCTTCAGGCTGATCAAAAGGCAGGGTGAAATAAAATACTGTACCCTTATTTACAGTAGATTCAAGCCATAATTCTCCACCCATTAGTTCCACCAGTTTTTTACTAATCGACAAACCAATACCTGTTCCTCTATATAGTTTACGTTCGGTATTTTCAATTTTATAGAAATGTTCAAAAATGAGTGGAAATTCAGCTTTGGGAATTCCTATACCTGAGTCGGAAACATAAAACCGTACCTCCTTACCTACTATCTGATATCCAAAGCGTATTCTGCCCTCATCTGTATATTTATAGGCATTGCCCAATAAATTGCTAAATACTTGTCTGAACCTCACAGAATCATTATGAAGCTTTAAATTTCTATTATTTTTAGATTCAAAAGTTATTGTTATTCCCTTAGTATTTTTCATATTATAAAAGCTTTCAAGCTCAATTAATATTTTATCAGCTTCAAAAGTATCTTTTGAAAGTACAAGCTGGTTTGCTTCGATAAGTGAAATATCGAGAATATCGTTGATTAGTACTAACAGGGCTTCACTATTACTTTCAATAATATCTACATACTTATTTTTATTTTCATTCGTTAACTCATCATCTCTAAAAAGAGATGAAAAACCCACTATAGCATTCAGGGGGGTTCTAATCTCATGACTCATGTTTGCGAGGAATGCTGATTTCAGAGCATCCGATCTTTCAGCTTTAATTTTTGCAGCTTCAAGCTCCGTAGTACGTTCTTTAATTAAATCTTCAAGGTGGTTCCTGTGTTGCGATAATTCATCATTCTGCATTGTAATCTCCTCTGTGCGTTCTTCCAGGAGCGTATTTATTTCAGACAGTTCAAGAGTACGTTCTTTGACACTTTTCTCTAAAATTTTCTTCTGCTTTTGAAGCAAAGAAATACGAATCCGGTAGATGGAATAAAGCGCAATCAGCAATAGAATAATTATAAATATTCTAAATGCCCACGTTTTCCACCATGGGGGATAAATTATAATATCCAGGGTTTTCGGTTTGCTGTTCCATACCCCGTCATTATTTGATCCCATTACGATAAAAGTATATTTACCGGGACTTATATTAGTATATGTTGCTGCCCGCTGATTTCCTGCATCAATCCAGTTTTTATCATATCCTTCGAGCTTGTAACGATATTGATTTTTAATGGAATTTAGATAGTTCAGGGCTGCAAATTCAATAATAAAATCTGCATCCCTATATGATAACTCTAATTTATCCAGTGTCTCAATATTTTGCTGTATGGTAGTATATTTTACATTTTTATCCGGTGTTGAAAATAAGGTATTAAATCCTGTAATTACAACATTAGGTATGACCGGATTAAGAAAAATGCTATCCGGATGGAAATAGGTAAACCCGGATGAAGATCCAAAAAACATAATGCCCTTATCATTTTTATAGGCAGCTCTTTTTATCGATTCATTTCCGGCTATTCCGTCTTCCACAGTAAAATTTTCAGAGATTGCTGGCTCAGGTGTAAAAATTCCCAGTTCAATTTTTGAAATTCCTTTATTAGTACTAATCCAAAGATTGCCCCGATCATCTTCCAGTATACCCTGAATAGTACTATTACGAATAACTGTTTCTATATTATAGGGTACAAAAACTTTTTGCTCTTCATTAAATATTTCAAGACCCTTATTTGTCGCTATCCAAATATTATTTCTGCTGTCTTCGAATATTGATCGTATTTCACCCAATTGATTTGATGAGTCCTGAACAAAATGAGGGTAATGAATAAAATTATTATTTTCATAGTTAAACTCTTCCAACGAATTACTTGTTGCTATATATAATATGCCCTTACTGGTTTCTAAAATATTATGTACATAATCATTATCAAGGCTTGAAGGATTATTAGTATCATGTTTATAGTGAATAAAAGTTTCACTTGTATAGTCAAAACGATTTAGTCCGCCGCCAATGGTTCCAATCCATAAATTTCCACGGCTGTCTTCAGCAATTGAAAAAATACTGGCATTGCTTAATGAACCTGGTCTGTCACCGGGTAAATACCTTTTAAATGTTTCCGTTTTATAATCAAATAAATACAGTCCGCCAGCCCATGTTCCGATCCAGAGATTACCCCGATGGTCTTTATAAATGGCATAGATAGGATTTCCACCGATGCTGGAGGGATCCTGAACATCGTATTCATAATGGCTGTATTTTCCTGTTTTTTTATTATATCGATCCAATCCCCCTTCAGTGCCTATCCATAAATAATCCTTTTCTTCAAAAAAAGAATTTACAAGACTACTCTTTATAGATTCACTGTTATCAAAACTCTCCTGAATAACCTGAAATTTTTTTGCCCTGGGACTATAATAATTAACCCCGCCTTCAAAAGTCCCAATCCAAATATCATTTAGATGGTCCTTATATAAACAAAAAACTGAATTGTCACTAAGGCTTGAAGGGTTGGCCCGATTAAGGGTATAATGTTCGATTTCTGTTTTGTCTGTAAGTGAAAAATTATTAAGATGTATTCTTTCCAGTCCCTGATTTCCTCCCTTGGCTACCCACAAAACATTATACGAATCAATTAACAGGTCCAGAATGGCACCAGACCTAACCTTGGATAATTTACTTGCCTTTTGTGCCTGACGATCTAAAACATATAAACCTTTACGCGTAGAGCCGATCCATATCCTTTTCAGTTTATCTTCCGCAATGGCCATAACATCGTAATCGGAATTAATATCCCAAACATTGGTAATAAAATAGGAACTAAAGGTGTTCGAATTTTCCTGAAAGAGGTTTAAACCGTTACGTGTACCCACCCAGATGTTTGATTCCGAATCCAGAAAAAGTCTGGTTATATAACTGTTGGTTATTGATAATGGATTATCAGGGTTGTTAACAAAATGTGTCCATATGCTGTCTTTTTTATTATATCTGTATAATCCGGTATGGGTTCCCAGCCATACCTGTTGATTATTATCCATGAGAATACAGGTTACAGAAAGCTGTTCCGGAGTGGTTAAAGGAACTAATTTATCAAGGTAGGAATCATACATAAAAAGGCCAATGTCAGTGCCAACCCAAAGTTTGCCATCGATTTCCTGAATACTATTTACAGCAATATCTCCCAGTGGATTGTCTTTGAAAAATTCGGGACGATATGCCTTACAAAAATAGCCGTCGTAGCGATTCAGCCCATCTCTTGTACCAAACCACATAAATCCTTTTTGATCCTGGTAAATATCCCTAACCCAATTATTAGAGAGCCCTTCCTGAGTAGTAATCCTGCTAAACTGCAGCGGATTATTTTGAGCGAAATTTAAGAGCGAGTTAAAAATAAAAATGCCAACAACAACAAATCTTCCCATATTGTATTTTAGCTTAAATATTTTCTAAAATAATTTTTTTTTATTAAAACTAATAATTAATT
>JAFGSZ010000029.1 GCA_016934395.1 Bacteroidales bacterium | reverse complement strand
GTTCAAATCAATAACTAACGGTTTATTTTATGCACAGCTTGTAAACACAGCGGGGTTGGCTTTTGGGTTTTGGTTTGCAAAAGTGTGGGGGAGGTGGGGGCTGGTTAATTCTGGCGCTTGTTGCCCGGTACAAAAAGGTCTAGGTGGAGACACTTGAACCGGTTTTTGCAGGGGCAAATAAAGAGTAAATACAATATATGGCACGCTTTGCAAAAGCGCGCCAGTGGGCATTTATAAAAACACAAAGGTCTCCCCCAAGGCGGGAAACCAGTTTTTGTGGGGGCATGGCATGGGATTTAAAAACCCACCATCTTTTGGAAATATACCCTCAAATAATAGTCCGGTATTTCTTTATTCAGGTATATTAAATAATTTGCAAACTTCCTGATATTGCATATTTTTCAGTTCCTGCTCACTAATGTTGGCAGATGATGTGGACTTTAATGCTAAAATGGTACCCGGAATGGCAATAAATCGAAAGTAGTTTCCGGTAGTTGCAGGTATACCAATCATATCGCAGGTAAACTCAATTGAGCCATACTGATAGATTAAGAAACTCCAGTTTGCCCCAACAGCATAAGCAGGAAGGGGTCTTACTGAATTTGATTCATATAAATCACCAACAAGCCAGACATAGGCTAAAATTACCCCACCTTCCACAACATCTTCTGTTAAATCAGGAGCAATCGCTTCAAAATACCAATCCCCCGGTTCACCCGACCACTCCGTGGGACTAAACCATTCGGAATAATAAACCGTAGCATCTAGTCCGTCTTGTCCGTCTTGTCCGGCTGGACCAACCGGCCCTTCTTTGGTGCAACCCATTACCACAAGTGATATAAATGCTGCAAGCAGATAAATACGTTTAATTTTTCTTTTCATTTTTTTATCGTTTTAATTATTTTAATTTTTAACAGCCTGTTTAATATACTAACCTTTTGCAGGTGCCTTTTCTTCATGCTTATTAAATGTTGCTATTCATTTATTTTATTTGGCAACATCAAAATATTCCGGGGAAATATAAATGTAACCAAAGATGCCAATAGTCCTATTCATTAAGTCAATCCCGGCAGCATTCCATGCAGATAAAACGTTGTAGTTAAAACTTGATTATTTCCATTTTGAATGTAATTTTTTCAAAAAGTGTGCCAGCTTAAAAGGATTTTATGTATAGTTTCCTAATAAGTATCTCACTCAAATATAAGAATTTAAGGATTCAGATCAAACAGTATAAATGTACAGCTTTAAACGCAGTGAATTTGTTTCAGGTTTTTAAGGGATGAACCATTATGGATATATGAAATCTATTCAAATCATTATTCCTTATTACAAAATTTTATCCCGTCATAAATACCTTTAAGCCTTACAGAATTATGTTTTTCGTTAGGATAGATTGCCGTATGCCAGATCAGTTTTTTCGGTGCAAGTTTTTCAAGAATTTTCTGCATATCTTTTATGCTGGAATTATTTGAAGTGCCCGAAATCCATAATTTTTTTATCAAGTTCCGGATTTTCAGAAAACATGTCTTCGGCTAATTTTTCAACGTATCTGTTTTCCCAGCCAAAGGGCGGATCTGAGCAATAATAAGTTCCGAACAGATCGGGTTCGGTTAGTAAGGTGTACATCGAAAACAATCCTCCGTATGAATGTCCGAAGAGGCTCCGTACTCCGTTCGTTGAAAGTTTATTATCGATATAATGTACTACTTCTGTTTTAATAAATTCAATAAATTTATCCGCGCTCCCTGCCCGCTTATTATTTTTCATTTCTAAGGGTAAAAAATCCCGGTCGCGCATATTTTGTCCGTCAATATATGTATTTGGCAGGGCAACAAGAATAACCGGCGAAACAAATTTATCTTCCATAGCAAAACTATAGATAAACGAAAAATTATTCATGTTCCACTCACCATCAAGAATGTAAATAACTTCATATTTTTTAGCCGAATCCGCTACATAATCCTTCGGTAACCGAATAGTAATGGTCCTGTTTTCTTTCAGTATTTCCGAATAAATCGAATCGGTAATTTCTGCTCCGTTTTGAGCTTTTAGAATATTTACTGAAGATACTAAAAGCAAGGTGAGGACACTATTTCTTATTAATTCTTTCATAGTTTTACATGGTTGAAAATTAATTATGTTTTTCTAAGATATGTTTAAGCCTGAAACACAAGGTTAATGGTGTTGTATCACTATTTGATAACTACCGGCAACATCCTGTTTAGCGCTATGTTTATTCAAAGATATTAAGAGTGAAACACTATCAAAATAAAGTGTATGTTTATTCAGGCACACAGGAATACAGGATAAAACTTAGCTGAGTTTTGGTGGGCGTTCAGGGTTTTATATGTTTTGTTCGTTTTCACGTTCTCCGATTTTATCGGGTTAATATAGTTTTTTCCATTTTTTCAGTTCGTTTTTTGTTGGCAACGGTTTCTTCTATGTTCCTTATTAATCTATAAATCAATACAACAATACAGTGATATATAATAAAAGCAGAGAGAATGGTATTAACATAAATAAATTAATAACCATTATACTTAAAGTCTTAACCAGTGTTGTAATAATTTTTTTCTTGTAGAATTTTTTTATTCCAAAGAAGAGATAGACACTACTTAAAAACAAAAGAATCCAAAGAGGAATAGAGAAAAATTTGCTCAAAATTATATGTATACAGAATACTAAAAAAAAGAAGGTAAAGAAGTAGAAGCTAAACACTAAATGATATGAATAATTTATTTCTTTATAAAACAAAAGTTTTAAAATAACAGAAAATAATGGTAAAAAGAAAAATAAAGCAACCGGAATAATATCATAAAATATATCTAAAATTTGTTTGCCACTTTTTTCATAAATTTTCAATATTTGAGAATATAAATATGATTTAAATCTATGGTCACCTTTTTTATACCCAATTACCATTATTTTTTCTTCTTTTGAGGCATTTATAGAGATTAAGCTGTCAAGTTTAGCATTATCAAAACTATAAACAATTTTAGGACCTTTCTTCATATCTGTATTGTCAGGATCTGCTGTATTTGAAATTTTACTATTTGCAAATCCTTTTTCCAAAAACTGATTAAAATTTTCACGTTGATTTTTTGTTGAAATTGAAAGCAGAAAGAAAAATATCAGTGAAATGAATAAATAAAATTGTATTGGATGTAAATATTTCATTCTCTTACCTTTTACGAATACCTCAGGTAAATTTCCGGGTTTAAAAAGCAGTGGAATAAAACTTTTAAAAAAACGAGAATCAACAGAGAAATAATTGTATACAAAATTATTCAGCAAATCTTTTACAGTAAGTTTTTCAATAAACATTTGACCACATTCAGGACAATATTTATAACTATCTTTTGCTATATTTTCGCAATTTTCACAAAACATATATTTTTTCTTTATTACATTACAAATGCCACTAAATAAAATGAAATAAGATTTGCCATTCCGTGTGCTATCCACCCGGGTATGATGCTTCCATTTCCAATTTTTTCTTTTATATATCCTAATAAGTATCCGGCAATTCCTGAAAAGATAAAAACAAATATAAGAAATGGATAATTAGGTTCCGAAATCAGCAATAATAAGCCAACATGCATGAGTCCGAATATTATAGCTTGTATTAAGTTTCCTGCAGTATAGCCTAACCAACTTATTAAACGTTTTGCTATAAAACCTCTAAATAATATTTCTTCAGAAAATGATGTTTTTATCAATGCCATAATAGTAAGAATTATTACTGAACTGAATGATAATCCCATGGCTTTTAAATTGCCGGCAACAGTCCCTTGCATGGTCATAAGTTCTTTTATTTCAGGAAACACTGCTGGTAGTAATATACTTGTAATTATAAGGATAAATGAAACTACAATTGCCCAGACTATAGTTCTTTTAACTGGCTTTATCAAACCAATATACCTGAAGAATCCCTTTAGTCTCTTTTTACTGAATAAGTACACCAATAAAGGGATAATGCCAAATATAAGCACCTGCAATAATGCACCAATAAATTTATCTAAGATCATGGTATTAAAATGTCTGGTTATCTCAAAATTCTGATTGCCGGTATATAGTACGTTTTTTTCATTTTCGTACAACGGATTGTGTTCAGAAAAATCATAAAAACATTAAATAAATATAATCCGACAATAGTTATATAAATGGTTTTTGTATTGTAGATAGAGGGTTTACTGAAAATTATACTTAATGCCAATATTATATAGATTAAAAATAACGTGATTGTCCAGGTGATTTGAAAATTAAGTATGGATTTACCTAATTTTTCTAAACCTTTTACCGTATCCTTTTTTTGTATCCAGATAATAAAAGGTATTAATATGCCCAAAACCGGGAAAGCAAGAAAACTGAGTTGAGTGTAACTCAATAATTTAATGATATACGGATCTTCTATAATTTCCCAGTTGGTTATTTTATCAGGCAATATTCCAAAGCTAGCAGCAAGCCTCTGTAAGGTATGTCCCCTTGGTTCTGTTTCACCATTCTCTATTCTTTGAATGGTACTAAGACTTAAACCCGTATCTTCAGCTAATTTTTCCTGAGAAAATCCTTTTCTTTTTCTCAACTTTTTTATCTCCTTTGCTATTAATTTGTTTTTCATAACTAAAACAAAAGTACTAAGGTATTTTAAGGCTTATTATGTCAAGACTAAGTCATTTTTACGTCATTTCTTTCAATGGTTTCCATTGATCGATGGATGGGTATCATTAAATATCAATGGTTTTTATTAAAATTACATTATCGTTATAATCCATTTCAGACGCTTCAGGCTTCTCATCTGTCATTACAAATCCTGCTTTCTCATATGATCTTATTGCTCGTAAATTCCTTCCTGAAGGAGAGATAACAAATTTATTGCATCCGTATTTTTTATGCAGATAATTGCATAAACAATTTATTGCATCTGGTCCAAAACCTTTACCTGTATGTTTTCTATCGCTTAGCCAAATATCAAGGTCGGTTGTTTTTGATAACGTATCTATTTTGTTATGATTTATTTGACCTATTTCCTGTCCGTTATGCTCTATTATAAAACATTGTCCGTTGAGTGGCGATCCATCAAAATAATAATCACGATAATCATTTATAAACTTTTTCCATGTTGGTATTTTGCTATCAGGATAATTTGGCGGTCCCATCATTTCCTGGGTTAAGTTAGATTTTGTGAGCCAAAGAAATATGTGTTCTCTATCCTGCATCGTAGCAGGTCTGAGCTTAATTTTTTCTCCTGTTAAGTATTGTTTCATGTTAACTCGTAAGTTAGTAAGATTGTCGGCCCTGCCTCTAACTTTTAAAGGATTTTATATATAGTTCACACTTATTATCTCATTCAAATATAAAAATTTAAGTATTCAGGTCAAACAGGGTATATCTATAACATAAAATTGGAAATAAGACTGAGTCTAACAAAGTTTTACAGAAATACGAATCTAAAAGTTTATTTCTTTTCCCAATACCTTATAGTTAAATGTAAAAAAAAAACTGGTTCAAATCAATACCTTGCAGTATATTTTATGCAAGGCTTGTACTTAAAGATTACCCGTAATTTCGTTTTTGGAATGTGCTAGAGTAGGGTTGTGTTTATCTTTTAGGCATGGTTCGCTTTTTTACCTTCTGTATTCTTGGAAAATAATCGGGATATTTGGGTTATACTATCTGTTAGTTTAAAATAAATCCTGTATTATTATAAAAGTAATATCCATTTTATTTTCTGTTTGAAAAAGAAGTTGTGCAACAGCTGCCTGTGTTAGCGGGAGCTTTTTATAGTTTATTTTATCTCCGATTTTGTCCAATGAGTATGTATGAGTTTCCATTCATTTTCTCTGCAATGATAAACTTCGGTTGCATGCCAACGGAATGTTACTGTATCAACAGCAAATACATCAGTGAAAGTCAAGATTGCAATATCGCCAAAAACCTGCACTAGGGGTTTATCAAATTTATGGATTGGAACATGAACCTTGCCAATTATTGGTGTTAAAAAATCTCTAAAGGCATCAATACTGTCAACTCTGTTTATTAATGATGGATCAAAGTATGTTACATCATCCCATGAATTATCAATAAAACCCATAGGGTCAGCATTATACCATCTATCTAAGGTAGCATTTTCCTTATCAAGAATCAGGGATTTAATACTGTCGACATCTATCTTAGTTGTCTGGCTTTTTTTATTGTTATTTGAACAACCTAATGTAATACATACACCAACAATTAAAATAATTATCTTGTAATTCATAATTAATGAGTTAATAGTCTAAAAATTCCATTTATAATTGAAGACATCACAAAATGCCCGTTAACGAAAGGTTGTCTAAAAACCTCTGTTGAAATATATTTGTTGACATATAAATATAACCTTTTTAAGAGATATTCAAAAAAACTTCAATATTCTGTTTTAGAAAATAATAAGACCTTAAACTTGTTTAATTAACTTTAATATGCCCCATTTTAATAAAACGAAGTAATTACACTAAAACAGGCTGAAGGTTGTTTATTTTGTTCATAATATCTTGCTGCCGGAGAAAAAATTTCCGGATAACAGATAAAATGATTTTTATTTCCTGTATAGGTAGTTTTGGATATAAAATATTTTAAGATCGAAGATGTACTTCTGAAATGGCATAAGGTATTCAAAACCACGCAGAGGAACAGCATCAGATTCTCATGAAAATGATTTTTAAAGAATCCGAAATTTAATTTTTAACAAAACTATAGTGTTCATTATGAATTTTTCTACTTTTATGCACACAAATTATGTTTGCTTATACCACCAAAAACAAAGCAAATGTTGTTTATCTCAAAACCGCTGTTCGTACTGAAATTGATTTTACTTTTCCTGCCTGTCCTGCAGATTTCCCAGCTATTTTCCCAGGATTATAGGATCGGGATACCCTTTATAACATCATTTAGTGAAAAAGATTTTGTGGTATCGAATCAAAATTGGGATATTGTTCAGGATTCGAGACAGGTAATGTATTTTGCCAACGATTATGGCATACTTGAATTTGACGGAAGTAACTGGAGCATCATCCAGGTTCCGCTGAACCGCAGCATCACCCGCTCACTGGCATTTGGGCACAACAGGTTGTATGTGGGGGGGCAGGATTTTATGGGATTTATTGATACTGAAAACGGCAGCATTGCCATGAATTCTCTTGTAGACCTTTTACCCCGGCAGGAGCAGAATTTCGGCACAATTTGGAAAATCTTCAATATAAATAACAGGATCTTATTTTTTTCATGGAATGCCTTGTTTATATACAACGGAAGTTCATTTAAAATTATAAAAACCCCCCATCCGTTTAAATCCTGCTTTAAAGTCGGCAATAGAATTTTTATACACGGAGACGAGTTATATGAATTAAAAGCCGACAGCCTGGAAAGCCTTTCCGGGGGGTCATTTTTTAAAGACCGTAATATAGCTTTTATCACCGGTTTTACTGATGATGAACTGCTGATTGGTTTTGATGATGGAAAAATGGTGAAATATAATTTTAAGTCGGTTACACCTTTTTATCTTTCGGATACAACCATATTGAACAACAACAGGTTTTTATGCGGAATTCATTTAAATAATAGTATGTTTCTTGCCGGTACAACAGACAAGGGATTAATTGTATTTGACAGAAATGGAGTGGTCTATAAGCACATAACAAAATCAGATGGCCTGGGCCATAATCATATAAAACAGGTTTTTGAGGATAAGATTGGAAACTGGTGGATATTGAATGAAAAAGGTATCGACATTGTAGAAGCTTCGTCTCCCTTATATAATATTACAATTGATCCTGAGAATCCGTTTTCTGTATACACTTCATTTCTTTTTAAAGATAAAATTTTTGCAGGCTCACATTCCGGATTATACTGCGCCCCCTGGAACCGTTCGTTGTCGAAGCTTACTTTTGATAAAATCCCGGGTACCGGAGATATATGCTGGAAACTCGATACACTTGGTGATCGACTTTACCTTTGCACTGCGGACGGCCTGTATGAGATCACAACTAATAAAGCAAATCATATTTTCAATGGTATTGGTGTATGGACATTAATACGGCCAAGCAGGCATCCGGAAATCGTATTGGCAGGAACTTACGAAGGTCTGATAATGTTTAGAAAAAAAGGGGAATCACTGAAATTTGTAAAGAAGCTTTCCGGATTTTCGGAAACAAGCCGTGTTGCGGAAGAAGACAAAGATGGCAACATATGGATATCTCATGGTTTAAAGGGAGTATATAAAATCGTTTTATCGGCGGCAGCCGATTCCATAAAAGAAGTACATTTTTATAACAGCAGGAAGGGTTTTCCATCTGATTTATTTATCAATGTTTTTAAAATAAATGACGAAATAATATTTGGAACCCAGAATGGAGTTTATAAATATGATAAAAAATCAGATTCTGTGGTAGTTCATCCCATTTTTGGCCCGCTTTTAGGTACTTCAGGTCAGGTAAAGTACATGCGTCAAGATACCCAGGGCAGAATATGGTGTATTGCCGGTGAGGTAACCAAGATTCTTACCATGAATTCCGATGGTTCTTTTTCCATTCTGAATGTTCCGGCAAGAAAACTGTCGCTGGATTATTATCCAGGTTTTGAAAATATTTTCTTTTTTGAAAATGGCAATGCATTATTCGGCACAAAAAGCGGTCTGGTATTTTTTAACTATCAGATACCCTTTCAGCCTGATAATGATTTTAATTTGCTAATTACAGGTGTTACAAGTCAGATAAACCATGAAGTATTGTATGATGAACGGCTTGCCTACTTCGGGGATTCAACACAGGTAAAGAAAGTAGTAATTCCGTTTAACCAGCATAGTATCAGGTTTGATTACACCGCATGTTATTATGAAAACATTAGCCTGACGGATTATGCGAGCTATCTGGAAGGATATGATGAGGAATGGTCGGACTGGACGGACACGCGATTCAGGGAATTTACAAATTTATCACCGGGACGATATGCCTTTCATGTCAAAGCAAAAAATGTATATGAAAAGGAATCCAAAGAAAATGTATTCAGGTTTACTATTCTGCCCCCCTGGTATAAAAAGACTGTAGCTTATTCAATGTATATCCTGGTCGCATTTTTGATTATATGGATATTCTTCAGGTTAAAAACCAGGCATTTTGAGCAGGAGAAAAAGAAAATTATTGAAGAGCAGGAAAAAGCGCGTGAAATAGATCAGATTAAATATCATGAGGAAAGATTAATGATTGATCTGGAAAATAAAAACAAAGAACTGGCAGCTTCTGCCATGAAGATTATTTATAAAAACGAAAAAATGCTCGAGATAAAAAAGCTTCTCGAAAACATCAGCCCTGAAACAAAGATGGAATTTAACAATCAGTTGGATTCGATTAAACATTTTATTGAAAAAGAATTAAAAGATGACCATTGGGAAGATTTTGAACTCAGGTTCGATCAGGCAAATAATAATTTTATTCAAAAACTTAAAGAGTTATATCCCGATTTGTCGCATTCAGACCTTAAAATATGTGCGTACTTAAGAATGAATCTTTCAACTAAAGAAATTGCCCAGATACTGAATATGTCAATACGAGGGGTGGAAACAGCCAGGTTCAGGATCAGAAAAAGAATGGGGCTTGAACAGACTGATAATCTGAATGATTTTATACTCCGGTTGTGATAACATATCTGAAAAAATATATGTTTTATCTTCCGGTTTTCAGAATTATTGAAAAATTGTAAAAAAAACGTAGTTAAAACGTATTCACCCAAAAATCAAAAAGTATCTCTCCTTTTGCCTTCACCGTTTTCAAACCTTAGATTTGAAGTAAGGATAATAACCTGTAAATATTTATTTGTAAATATTATCTAAACCGCTAACCACAAAAACACCTATGAGAAAAATTCTTTTCCTTTTTTTAATCATCACTGTGTGGGTTTTAAGTAGCCATGCACAGGAACATACTATAAAAGGAGTTGTTGTTTCAGCTGAAGATAACGGTCCCCTTGTAGGAGTGAGTATTCTGGTAAAAGGAACCACTTCGGGAACCGTTTCAGATAGGGAAGGTAAATATGAACTTACAATTGCTCATGCGGATACCGTAATATTCAGCTATGTAGGTTTTTTAAGCCAGGAACATATTATTAATTCCGATATGAAAATGGATGTTTTACTTGAACCAGAATTTGAAAATATTGAGCAGGTGTATGTTATTGGATACGGCACTCAGAAAAAAAGTGACATTACCGGTTCAGTAATATCTGTTTCATCCGAAAAAATAACGCAGACACCTGTTTCAGGAATTGACCAGGCCCTTCAGGGACGCGCCTCCGGAGTAATGGTAACCGCAAATTCGGGGCAACCCGGAAGTGAGATGACAATAAGGGTAAGAGGAATAGGTACAGTAAATAACAGCAGTCCTCTTTACGTGGTAGACGGGGTTTTATTGAATAATATAAATTATTTAAACCCCAACGACATACAGTCGATAGAAATCCTTAAAGATGCCTCAGCAGCTGCTATTTACGGCTCCCGTGGTGCAAATGGCGTAATCCTTGTAACAACCCGCAAAGGCGCTATGAACAAAATGAATACCCGGTTTGAAATGTATACGGGTATTCAAAACCGATGGAACAAACTCGACCTGATGAACCGGGAGCAATATGCCGCTTTTAAAGGGTATACTTCTGACGACGGGGATTTTTCAACGTGGGTTTACAATACCTTTAACCTTTCCATAAATCCCTATATTCCTGCCGATATTAATTATGAAAATTACGATACCGACTGGCAGGATGTGGTTTTTAAGAAAAATGCAAGAATCAGCAATTATTATCTCTCTTTTGACGGAGGAAATGAAAACAGCAATTATGCAATCAGCCTGGGATATTTTGACCAGGAAGGGATCATTATTTCTTCAAATTATAAACGATTTACATTCAGGGTAAATTCATCACATGAGCTTACAAAATACCTGGAAATTGGCGAAAACATTTCATTAAATAACTCCAAAAACAGGGGGGTTGCCACAAATAATGAAAATTATTCAGTGCTTAACAGTGCGATTTCACTTGCACCCTGGGACCCGGTAAGGTATCCCGATGGCAGAATAACTCCTTCTACTACCACTAATCTTAAAAATCCGCTTAGTATGGTAGAACTGGAGAATCCGCATGATACTTGGAACCGCATTGTAGGGAACGTTTATGCGGATATTACCCTGTTTCCCGATCTTATTTTCAGGTCAAATCTAGGTACTGATGTTTCGTATGGCGAGGGCGGGAATTTTAAACCTGAATATTATATTTCAGCCAATGATAATATGCCAAATAATTTCCTTGAGCATAATTATGAAAGGTATACCATGTGGTTGTTGGAAAATACACTTACCTATAAAAACACTATTGCTTTAAAACATGATGTTACAATGCTGATCGGGATGACCGCACAGGAAAGTGATTATGATTACCTCGGGGGAAGTAAAACCGATTTGCCAAACGAAAGTCCCAATCTGTGGTACCTTGATGCAGCAACGCAAAATCCGACAATCGGGGGTACCGGATGGGAATGGTCGATATTATCCTATCTCGGCAGGATCAATTATGTTTATAATAACAAATATCTGTTAACTTTTAATATTCGCAGAGACGGATCGTCAAGGTTCGGGAAGAATAATAAATGGGGGTCTTTCCCGTCACTGGCTCTAGGATGGAAACTCAGTGAAGAAGAGTTTTTCCATAATATGAAGGAATATTTTAACTCGGTAAAGATCCGGGGGGGCTGGGGAAGGATCGGCAACCAGGAAATCGGTAATTATGCATTTACTACTCGCATAAATGCAGGAACAACATTCGTAAGCTATGTTTTCGGTGATACTCCGGCCCTTGCAACCGGCGCCGCGCCGCTAAGCATTGCCAATAATGATATAAAATGGGAAACCACAGAGCAAACCAATGCAGGTATTGATATTTCAATGCTGAACAACAAATTATCGCTGTCCGGAGATTATTATATTAAAGATACCAAGGATATGCTTGTAGCCATTCCGGTTCCCGGGAATGTTGGATTGCGGCAATTTCCCTTTGTAAATGCAGGAAGCATACGCAACCAGGGGTTTGAATTTTCTGCCGAATTTAAGCATAAGGTAGGAAACCTGTTTTATACAATAGGTGGAAACTTTGCTACCTTAAAAAATGAAGTTTTATCACTCGGTGGCGGGGAAGATATTTACGAGGCTTCATTTTTTGGAGAATATCTTACACGTACCAGAGTCGGTGATCCGGTCGGAGCATTTTACGGATATCAGACAAACGGCATATTCCAGGATAATTATGAAGTAGAAGAACATGTAAATTCATTGGGACAAATGATCCAGCCGGGTGCAAAGCCGGGTGATTTCAGGTTTGTGAATCAGAACGATGACAATAAAATTGATCAAAACGATAAAATCAACCTGGGTAATCCTTATCCAAGTCTTACCTATGGATTTTATGCAAGCGCAGAATACAAAGGCTTCGACCTGCAATTATTTTTTCAGGGTGTATACGGTAATAAAATATTTAATTGCAACAAATATTTTACTCAGGGTACAGGCTATACAAATCTGGAAAGTGATATGGTAAATGCCTGGAGCGGGAAAGGATCATCAAATACGCTTCCGGATCCGGAAGGAAGTGCGGCAAATCTTAAAGCATCCAGCCGCTATATTGAGGACGGGAGTTATCTCAGGTTAAAAAATACCCAGTTGGGTTATACATTCAATAATAAAATTACCGGAAAAGCAGGTGTTTCGGCTTTAAGAATTTATGTATCCGGTACCAACCTGCTCACATTTACAAAATATACCGGTTTTGATCCTGAGATCGGTTACACCGGTACTTTAGATTATGGTGTCGACAGGGGAACGTATCCCCAGGCACGAACCTTTATTGTTGGTTTGACATTAAACTTATAATCCGGCAAAATAATGAATAAAATGGAGAAAAAATATTTATTAATAATCGCTTCACTGGTGGTGATTACTAGCTGTTCTGAAGATTTTCTCAATAAGGAACCCCTTGTGGACACTGTAATTGAAAATTTTTATAAAACCGGGAATGATGCTGTTCTGGCTGTTAACGCCGCGTATGTTCCACTGGAATGGGAATTTAATCATACCTATTTTAATGAATGGATGCTGGGCGATGTGGTATCGGATGATGCTCTGAAAGGGGGTAATAATATAAATGATATGAACGATTTGTTTCTTCTTGAAAATTTTACTGCCACTCCTAGCAACGAAGTTTTACTGGAATTCTACAGGGCACAATATCAGGGAATTTACAGGTGTAATCTGGCCATAAACAAGATTCCTGAAATTCAGCCTGATGAGACCATGGATATATCACTAAAAAACAGGCTCGTAGCTGAAGCAAAATTTCTCAGGGCATATTATTATTTTCGTCTTGTACGCGTTTTTGGGGGTATTCCTAAAATTACCCTCACCCTCGATCCTTCGGAATACAAACAACCCCGTGCACTGCGGGATACTATTTATTCGCTGATTTACAACGATCTTGAATCCGCCATACCAGGTCTGTGGCTGAAAAGTCTTTATGCTGATGAAGATTTGGGAAGGGCCACTAAGGGGGCAGCGCAAGCTCTTTTAATGAAGGCTTATTTGTATAATCAGGAATGGACCAAAGCAAAAGCCTGGGGTGATTCGGTAATTTTATCCGGGGAGTATGATCTTGAGCCGGGTTTTTCATCCAATTTTTCACTGGCTGGAGAAAATGGGACGGAATCCGTATTTGAAGTCCAATACATGGAAGAACCTACCAGCGACTACGGGGATGGTAACGGCTATACCCGCGGTACATTTATCATTATCATGCAGCGAACCAGGGTTGGCTCACTAGGCTGGGGATTTAACCGGCCCACAGTTGACCTTCTAAATGAATTTGAAAGCGGAGATCCAAGGAGAAATGCCACAATAACCGGACCCGACGGAGACCTGTACCTTGGGAATGGCTATCACAGCAGGAAATATGCCCTGGAGGGTTATACTCTTGCACATCCTACAAGGGGCCCGTTAAATCAAAAAGTTATACGGTTTTCCGATGTTTTGCTGATGTACGCTGAAGCTGCCTGTGAAATCAATGATCTTCCGGCAGCCAAAGCAGCGCTCGAGAGAGTAAGGTTGCGGGCCCGTAATAACAATCCTTCTGTTTTGCCGGCATTTCCCTATGGCAGCTATACTGACAACCAGGAAGACCTGAGGGATGCCATACGGCACGAACGAAGGGTAGAACTGGCGATGGAAGGCCACCGGTTTTTTGACCTGGTAAGATGGGGCATTGCCGAACAGGTTATGAACGCCTACCGTGAAAACGAATCTGTAGCGATAACAGATTATATGATGCCCTTTGAAACAGGGAAACATGATCTTTTCCCCATACCTGAAACAGAAATTAATTTAAATAATCTGCTTTTGCAAAATCCGAATTATTAACTAAAATAAAGCTAAAATGAAAAAATCAATTTTATTATTATTAGTTTCCATAAGCCTGTTAATTGGCTGTAAAAAGGATGACGATGGGCCACCGGATCCGGAAGTAAAATCCAGGTTCACCGTTGCAAATGATGAATATGACGGATTTAAAGTAAATATTAAAAACGACTCGGAAGAAGCCCTGACTTACGAGTGGAATTTTGGTGATGGGAATACGGGAACACAGAGTGACACGGCATTCTCATATACCTATTCCAGTACAGGCACCTTTACCATAACTCTTGTAGCAATAAACGGAGATGTTACGGATTTAAGTTCTAAGGATGTAACCATTTCCGGTATGACCTTTCAACAGTTTCTCGGTGGAGATGAAGCCACAGGAAAAATATGGAGGCTGGAATTTGATGCAGGAGTTGTGATGTTAAATCCTGATAATTATAATGACTGGTGGTATTCATGGACAAAAAACCATTCATTACCTGTTGATCTCAGAAATACAATCAGGCACCATCAGTATATTTTTAAACCCGATGGATCCTTTGAATTTAAAACTGAAGGCTGGACTCTGCGTCCCGGAGCATTTTTTGGGGAAACTCCTGATCCGCAAGGATGGCCGGATGCAACAAGCTGGATAAGCCTGGGAGGGAAAGACTGCAGCACATGGGGAAATAACAGCAGCCTGACGTATGAAATACAAAATGCGTCGTTTTACGCCGACTGTGATTTCGGACGTATTGTACTGAAAGGTAAAGGCGGTCATTTTGGCCCCATGGACACCGGTACTGAATTAGTGGTAGATGAACCTGCAGAAGAAACTTTTTATGAAGTTTATCATTATGCAGATGGGGGTGATCAGCCTGATACCCTGGTTCTTTTTACACCCTGGGGAGGAAATGAAAATGGAGTTGATCAGGCACGGGGTCCACAGATCGGACGTATTACACTTGTTGCCTATAAAGATGTATCACAGATTCCGGACGATGAAATTGAAGTTATTGTTGAAAAGCCATTGGAAACAAATGATATTTCGGATAATTTTGATGATGAAGCCGTAAATATTACCTGGGTAGAAGACAACAGCCCTGCCTTATTTGATGAAAATTTTGATAATCCTGCATCAGGCGGAATAAACACTTCTGCCAAGGTAGCCAAATATGTTCGTGGTACCCAGGATTATGCAAATATTCAGTTTGAATTGCCCTTCAGAATGAATCTGTCAACACGCAATGTGTTTAAGATGAAAGTTTATGTTGATGCTGCTACTGCAGTTAAAACTGTTGCCGTAAAATTACAGGATTCAAAAATGGGTGGAAATGCCTGGCAAACACAAACTGAACGAAAAATTCAGGATGTTACCGATGATAGCTGGGTGGAACTGACTTTTGATTTCAGTGAAGTGGCCACAAACGAGAATTATGATAAAATTATAGTGCAGTTTGGTGATGAAGGAGCAAACAAAGGTGACGGTACATTTTATTTTGACGATTTTGCCTTAGAATAATATTACCAGACTCAGAAACCCTAAATAAAAGGTTGAATTTTGATATTGTGTGCTCTGTGATTTTCTTACAGAGCACACAATTTAATTGAATACATGAATCTATTATAAATACTTTTTAATGAAAAAAATAATATACCTGATTTTTATTATCTGTTTTTCAGCAGTTGGCAATGCACAGGATTACCAGATGGTATGGGCAGATGAATTTGATTTGGATACGGTAAATGTCTCCAACTGGAATTTTGAGATCGGCAACGGTAATAACGGCTGGGGAAATAATGAACTTCAATACTATACAAGCAGACCTGAAAATGCTATTATTGAAGAAGGCAAACTTGTAATTACTGCAATAAAAGAAGTGTATAACGGCTATAATTATACCTCTGCCCGAATGCAAACTAGGAACAAAGCCTACTGGAGATACGGGCGGGTTGAAATGCGGGCAAAACTGCCGCAGGGCGCCGGTACCTGGCCGGCTTTCTGGATGATGCCGCAAAACCAGGTTTACGGAACAAGTTTATGGCCGGATAATGGCGAGATTGATATTATGGAATATGTGGGATACATGCCCGACAAAGTTCATGGTACAGTTCACACATATCAAAACTTTGGATCAAGTGGTGTTTCAAATTCAATCACCTATTATGGTGTTGAAAATGATTTTCATATATATGCCATAGAATGGGATCCTGACACAATAAGATGGTATGTTGATGAATACCTTTTCGGAAGTTACAGGCGTGCCGGCCGCGACTGGCAGTACTGGCCCTTTGATAAGGAATTTTATATTATTTTAAATTTTGCCGTTGGCGGAAACTGGGGTGGAGCAGAGGGCGTTGACGAATCCGTTTTTCCTCAGCGATATGAAATTGACTATGTTCGTGTATACCAGAAAGAATATACTGATGTTGAAACACGTGTATTACAAAACGAAAATATTATTATTTCATCCAATCCTGTGCGAGATAATCTGCATTTATCAGGATTGGAATATTTAAAAGAGTATTCATTATCGGTTGCTGACATTTACGGCAAAATTCTAATATCGCGGAATAAGCTTTGCAAGTCAACTATTGATATTGATCTTTTTTTTTTAAAAGCTGGGATATATTTTATTATTATTCAAAATCTTGAAATGATAAAAATTATAAAAATTATTAAGATCTAAAAATATAATTTATACTACATTAACATAATGGAATCCTTTTTTTCATTTAAAGCAACATACTGTAAATATTCATCACCAACTATAAATACAACAATTAGACCTGGTACAATTGATTATTGACATCATAAAGTGTATACTTTATGAATAAAATTAATTTTTTCAGCATTTCCTGAAAAAATATCCAGTAGAAATAACCAGTAGCAGGTATACCTGTCAATAACTACGGCATATTTTAAAAAAATCTTAATGATGTTCTCGGAAAAACATAAGCATGTTCAGAATCTTTGGTAAATAGATTAGGCAAGTCGGAATTCTATAATGCTGAAGAAAATAAAGCCTTTCCAATTAAAAAGATTTTGTCAGTTATTCAATATCTTTAAAGTTGTAGTCACGATAAGCTAATTTGAATAGATTATCCTGCAGTTGGAGTTTCAGTAACTTCCTGAATTTAAATGTAAAGCCTGGGTAATACCTATTAAATGGGAAGACAATTGGCCACTCTATTAATTTTTTATTTGAATGTTTACAAATTTGGTTGGAGGGTTAAAGAACCATCGGCATTTGTTTTTTGCTGACAAGCCATTTCTACCGGATACATCTGCCCCTTCACTTCCAACTCCACTTTAAAGTGTAATCCTTTCCAATCGACTCCCTTCGGAAGCAAAATCATGGCCTGGAAAACACCAGTCTGTTTAGGGTATCCGGCATCGATACTGCCACCGACATTTACTGATCCATCTTCGCTGAAAACGTTCAGGCGTAACACACCCGGTACAGCTGCAATCCCATCATTCACCATGCCGAATATCAATCCCTGATGTCCGTCTTTTGTAAATTTCCATATCCATGACGGACGAACACGATATCCTATTCTGCGATTGATTTCATCAATAGGTTCAGGATTTCTTTCATAGTAATCCAGAATATTTTTTGCTGATATGTTATGCCAGTTCCATAGTGACCAGTAGTTAGCTCCCAAATCAAGCACATGAGAAATAATATTTGCATTCATATCCACTCCATCATGTGTCTCCAAACGGTCAAGGGTGCGCAATCCAATTTCACTGATTGCTGCTATCCAGGGCGGCCGGTTGCTGAGGGACTCAATCTGCATATTCTCAATAAAAATGGTATCGGTACGGATCCAGTTGTGCGTGCGAATGGTTTTATCCAACAACTCGGAATTTCCGACCCGGCTGAAGTCGGGTTGTGTATTCGTAACCAGCGGGGTTTTAGTCCAGAATTTTAACTGAACATCCAGCATTTTTAAAAAAGTCTGCTCTGCTGTAAGATCATCAGGAAAGGGGTGCCCCTCAAAAGGCCAGGAATGCCCTTCTCCCCAAAAGCCATACATGAAGGTATCCATATATTCTATCATGGGATTACCATTTAATTCATCGGCAAGTAAAGCGTTAAGTTCGTAGAATGCTTCCTGATATTCCGGGTGATCGTAACGCGGCATTTTATGCTCTTTTGTCGTGCGAATACTATTTGGGCTTCCGGGCCATTCGCCTTTTAATTTAACATAAGGGATTTTGTCCATAAGGTATTCCGGGGCACCCAGGTACGGCACATCCGGATTCTCAAGCATTATCCTGAATGCAATCTGCTTATTATAATGCCTGGCTAAATCGAAAGTTATTTTCCAGTAATCGATAAAATCCAGTTTTCCGGCTTGATTCTGAACCTGCCGCCAGTCAGGTCGCATATATATCTTCTGAACAAAGGGGAGTTTTACCAGATCTTCGATCGACTTTTCAAGCGATTCACCAGGTATATTTGGAGGTCCAATATCACCCGATACATAAACAATCAAACCCATTCCAAAATTTTTCAGTATCTTTTTTGAAGCGGTAGTGGCCATAACTACTTCACTATCGGGAACTATTTCTTCCGGAGCATATATGGGAAATGGTCCCTGGTTTAAGCGGTTTGTGACTACGGGCCCGGAGCCAAAATCATATTTTTCCCAGTTATGCGCCGGCACAAAACCATATGCTCCCCGTGTAACAAGTGCTGAAGCAACGGCAATGCTGCCACTCGTTTTTAAAAATGAACGCCGATCCATAATTGCTTTTTATTTTTAATTAATGAATTTTATCTGTTAAAAAAGTTTTTCCATACAGATTCTCAACAAAACTCCTGATATATGATAAGACAATCAGAATACAAAAGAATAAATCAGAGTATTCACATATCCGTATTTAATAAGGTTAACAAAGTTATAAACTTTTAAATCCTTTCAAATATAAACATAATAATGATGTTTACCTTATTTTAGCATACTATTTCATAAAACTAATCCAGAAAATCGAAGTAATTCTCGTGACGGGGATAATTATCTGTTGATGTTTCAGCGTTTTGATGCGTTTCATAGGATGGAGCAGCATAACCTACTCGCGTGCTCCCGATCTATAAAATCGGGATGTAAAGTCTGCAATATGGTTTTACCAGTCTAAAGTAGCAGCCAAATTTAAAATTCTCCTGGCTTCTCTCTTTGTACTATTTGTAAACAGAATAAATCCGAGGTTTTTATCAGGGTAAAGCCGCATCATGGTATGGAATGCCAGACCACCCCCGGTATGCTCAGGCATTAATTCATCTTTGTTATGGACCTGCCAGCCGATTCCCTGTTCACGATTAGAATCCGGCTTGTTCTTTTTTTTGATATGACTTTCACGGGTCATGGTAGTAACGGATTGTTCCGTAAGTATACGCCAGCCGTTCAACTCGCCTTTATTCAAATACGCCATAGCCAGACGCGCAGCATCTGTCGCAGATCCGATTAGTCCGCTCGGCGGTGTCTGGTCGTTGTAAAAACGTTTAAACCATATATTTTTTCCGGAAATCCCAGACCCGAGAGATCCTTTTACAAAGGGAACAGCAAGGGCAGAGAAATCAAATACGGGATTTGTACCTGCCGCTTCAAGGGCTTCCATTTCTTTGGTATATACAAAATCCGTATGATTCATTCCAAGCGTTTCCAAAATATTCTGTCTGATATAATTTTCATAACTCTGGTTTGTTAATTTCTCTATAATTGCCCCCAATACCATATAACCAAAGTTGGAGTACTTTGTATCTTCTCCGGGTTCAAAAATTAGCTTTGAATAATCAGGAAGTACTTTTTTCACCAGGGCCGTCTGGTTAACAGGCGGATCTCCTTCATAATGAATCCATCTAAGCAGACGAAACATGGGATCAGGTAAGCCGGAACTGTGGTTCAGGAGATTCCGTATCGAAACTGCCCTGCTTGTTGCAGAGGGATATTGCACGTTAAAAAAAGGGAGAATTTTTGCCACAGAATCATCCAGTTGTAACTTTCCCTGTTCCTGAAGCTGAAGAATTGCAATGGCGGTGGCTATTTTAGTGATGGAAAACCAATGATACACTGTTTCAGGTGTGGCAGGGATCTTCTTCGGCATGTCTGCCCAGCCAAAACCTTTGCTGTAAATAATACTATCATTTTTAACCACTACCAGGGTCATACCGGGAGGAATCCCAAAATCCGCAAGATTTTCCAGGTAAGCTTCAAGTCCGGCAACCGTTTTAACAGAATTTGGCGGTTGAGGAGCCCTGGGCTTGATAAGTATCAAAACTATTGTAATCATTAAAAAAACCAAAAGAACAATCAACCGTTTTTTACGTTTTTTCATCCGTCTAAAGTTTTTTTTATTTATTTCATTCATTAGAACGCCAGGCATTTCTCAAATGTTGTTTTGTTTAACAATGCTTTACCTATAGTCTATCAATAGATAAGGCTCCCTAAAAACACAACAGGATAATATACTTTCGCCATTTTGTTAAAGCTTTTTTTGGGCTCAAAAGAAACCGGGTCGTGCCTGAATAATGAAGTATCCACAATACCTTCGTCGAAATATCGTAACACCATGTGTTTATAAGCATCACGTTGCAGCCACATAAGATCGCCGCAATGTGACATATCTTTCAGAATTATTTGCTTCCCATTAGGTAACCAGGGTAAAAGTTTTTCCCTAGCAATTTCCGAAGGGTTTGTATTATCAAGATTTCCGCTGATCATAAGTGTTTCGGTTAAGCTGATTCGCGGCTTCCGGTATTCTTCATCTATCATTTTTATCGGGAGAATACCAAACCCTCCCCAAGTGAGCATAGACATCGGCGCTCCGATCGTAAGACTATCCGGACGGAATAACTGCCTGTAATTTAATTCCGGATCAAAATCGGCGCTTGCAGATTTGCTTATACAATCACCCATTGCACCCATCTTTTTAGGGACCAGATAATCATAGGCCAGCTGCATCAGGTATAAACCGCTGTAGTCCTTTTTCAGGGCAGCATTCCGGTATGCATCAAATGCCATAACTGCACTTGATTTACCATACAGCAATAAAAATGATGCAGCCTTAATTTTATCTGCATCCAGCCTGAAGAATGACCATCGTGCAGGCATATGTAAAAATGCCAGCCTGATGCTCTCTTCAATTGATATATTATCACCGTTGGATTGAGTTGCGTAGATGGAATCGTACTTTTTTATAATACGCTCCGTATTTTCGGGCCACCAGACAAAGTGCCCGGGCGGGTTTACCCCAACCATTAGCGAACGTTTTATTACATCGGGATATCGGTAGCTGTACAAGAGGGCCACCCGGGTGCCATAACTTGCACTGTATAAATTTATTTTTGAATATCCCAACAGCTTTCTTACTTCCTCAAAGTCATCAATTACATCGATCATTGTATAATTGCTGATATCAATTCCCCGCCCGGTGATATCTTTTAAATACTCTTGCATGCAGGAACCCATGTAATCCAGTGACTCGTCACTCATCAACTTAAAATGACGCCCTTTCATCGACCTGTTTAATTTCTTCGATTTTAACTGTACAGACCCGTCCACACCCCTGTACCCGATAAAAATATAATCATGGTTTGCCAGAAATTTCCCGGGTGGCACATGATCAAAATTCGTCTGCCCCGGACCGCCAGACATGTATACAATAGGTTCGGCGGGTGTTTCGGAAGGTGACTTATAAATAAATATCGGGAGCGATAAATAACCCGAAGCAGAGTCGGCACGGTTTATCTTTACTTTAATTTTGCCCTTGTATAGCTCAAACCGTGTATCGCCAATTTTAACAGCCGTTTTTTTAAATCCTTCCGAAAGTTCATTTTGTCCATAGCTGTTTAATGAAATAATAAGAAAGAGTAACACTATATTTTTCATTTCAGTTTATTTTTTTTTATTTCTCACTTTTATCCTGACTACCCAGTCGTCATGTACTTTTGACGAAACAATAAGTGGTCCGGCATTGGGACTGATCGATAAATATTCGGTTTTGTTTTCAATGGTGTTTATTTTTAATTTAAAGTCTGGTTTTAAATCTTTGTCGTAGTCAATTTCCTGTTCAATAAGTTGTGGCAAATTCCCGGTTCCCGAAAAGGTAATTTGCACAAAACCTTTTGCGCTTTCGCCGATCAGCGCTTCAAATACAGGTTTGTTAACCGCAATTTTTAAACTGTCTCCTTCAACAACATAGTTTAAATCGCCTCCGGCATAAACCGGACTTATTATCATACTGGGCAATTTACCGAATAGCCGGGTGAATTGCGGGCCTTTTATGAAAATTATAAGGATAATGAATGTACAAAAAAATGCCCAAATAATTGCCAGAATACTGATTGTCCTTTTCATCTTTTACTATTTTATAAACTGTTGTTTAAGAATTAAAAATTACAGCATACTGCCTGTGGTTATAAGGTTAATAATTAAAACAATACCATGTTGTATCACAGCACCGGCAAAAATTACGAGTAATATAAATGCCGGATATAAAAACAAATATCGTGATAAGCTTATATTTCTTATTACCGATGTTCCTTTTATATGGTATTGAATAGCGTGTCTACTGCATACATCGATGCATTTCCCGCATTTGGTGCAGGTTATTGAAGGACGTGTTTCCTCTATGTTTGTTTTGCTTAACGAAAGCGTTGGGCATATTTTGGAACACGTTCCACAATTGTTGCATTTTTCTTTATCGATGCGAATTTCAAAAATATTAATTTTATTGGTGAGGGATAAAAATGCCCCCATCGGGCAAAAAGTTGCGCATTGTATCCTTTTTTTAGTAAGTATGGGCAGAACAATTACCAGCCCTGCAAAAAGCAAGCTGAATACAATGGTTTTAAGCAGTATGCTAAACGAGCTTACTTCTTCATATTCGGTAACTGCCTTAAACGGGCAGAGCCACCAGCAATAGGTTGGTGATAAGGTGGCAGCCGACCAGAGTACTACAATTAATAGCACTGCAAAGGAGGTCCATCTGAATACAGCGTTTACTTTTTTTATAACCGGCTTTCGTGTTATACGCGAGGCGCACTCATCCCAACCACCAAAAAGGCAACCCCAACTGCAAATTCCCCGTCCCAAAACAATACTCATCCCGACAGTTGCAATAAGCATAAAGGTAATTGAGCCGATGTTACCCGGAAATATTATAGTTTTGGTGAAGACTGCCGGTATAATAAACATAAAGGCAGGTATATGGCACATGGGTATTTCGCATGCCAGTATAGTTTCATTATCGAATGTATTTGTTCCCCGTATTTTAATCAGATTAACTATAAAAGTGAAGGCAAAAAACATTGCAAAAACAATAAAACCGGTTGCACGATACTTATCGGTTTTTCCGGAATATAACATCATAAAAAATAAATAGCTGAAAAACAGAAATGTAATGGAAAATGCGATTACATCTGTACTACCGCTGAAATTAAGATTCCCACGGGTGATTAACATAAAATTTAATATTATCATTGGAAGAGCCAGCAATAAGGACCTCCCAATTTTATGGGTAGTGAAATAATCTGACATTATTTTTATTTTATATTTAGTTTAAAATTTTCAATGTTCCCTGGTATAAAAAGATAAAACCTGTTACGATGGAGGCAAATTTGCCGATTATCCTGAAAACCTGCTGCCTTTTTAAAAATCCTGTAAATGGCAGGGGCACAAAATATAATGATGTACCCATAAAAAACATCAGAAAGAATAAAATACCTGAAGTAATACTGCCTGTATCAGAAGCTTTTGTAATTGCTATCAGAAAAGGAGGACAAATATTGAATCCTGTAATTACCCCGCTTATAAAGGGTACTATCCGGGGGAATTGTTTCCGTAAATTTGAATTTATTTTTTGTTGTAAATGTCCCAGGCATATTTCTTTGAACCGGTAAAAACCATACAGTATAAGGAGAACTGCAAGCAATATATAAATCACCCCAAATACATACGATTTATAGAGTATTGACTGTAAAAGTACCGTCCCGAGCAAGCCTGCTAAAAAACCAACGATACTATAGGCCAGTATTCTGCCGGATAAAAAAAGAATCAGGACATAAGCGTTTTGACGAACATTTTTACCTTCACCCAGCAAATAAGGAATTAATACCGGGCCGCAATATACCAAACACACTGCGCCGGTGCTTATTCCCAATAAAAAACCTTCTGTTAAGATCATGTTCTAAAAATTATGTTAGTTGTTGTTCTTATGAAAGTTTATTACCACTTCATCAGGTTAACCTGAAAAAACAGATCATCAGAAAATTTTTCAACGTCCATATAATAGTTGATCTGTTGCGTAGTTTCATTTTTTAATAATTACGCACTAAAAATAATTGATGAGATAAAATTGTATAAAAGAGAAATACCAATCGACCAGACTTATAGGAATGGACTAATTTCTATAATTGCGCATATTCAAAATGCTGCAATACTATTGTATTGGACATTTTTCTTTAATGAATTGGGAAGGGGTAAGACCGGTAGCTTTTTTAAAAATGTTGTTAAAACTCGATTTTGAATTAAATCCACAGTCGTATGCTATTGCCAGTAACGTTAATTGCCTGTATTCAGGATTTGTAATCCTTGATTTCACTTCATCAACACGGTACTTGTTTATAAGATTAAAAAAACTTACGCCCAATTGTCCGTTAATGACCTGGGAAAGATGATTTATGGAAATGCTAAGTTGAGCGGCAACATCTTTAAGGCTTAATTTACCGTTAAGGTAAGGTTTTTCTTCATCCAGAAACTGTAGCAAGCGGTAAAGATATTCCTTTGCATTTTGTTCACTCAAACCGGATTTTTTGTAGCGCTCTGCCGGTATTTCCCCGTTTTGTTTTGTAAGGGCTACCCGGTTTCCCACCCGGCCCGGCTCATTAATATAAATAGTTTGCTGTTTCAGACCAAAAAAGCCCAGGAAGAATACAGCAATTGTTACTGAGAGATAAATCAGGCGGTTTTCCCAATCAAAAGTTAAAAAAGGAGAAAAAATACCGATTTTTGTAATAAGAACTGTTATCCAGACAAATCCCAAACCGGCAACCACATATTTCAGCCAGTTAAGATTGATTTGTTCCGTATAAGAGAATTGTTCCGAAATGTTTTTTGAATGCTTTCTGAGTTTAAACAATGACCATACAACATAAGCAGGACCAAGAAACACGTTTCCAAAAGAAAGGGCCCTTAATATCGGACCAAAATTAATATTTTGTTGTGCCCGGTAATACGCCAGCTTTTCTGAGGCATTTAGAAAATAGAAATCCCAGGCAAGATAAACGGTAAAAAACAGAAAAGGAAGTGCGTGAAGCAAATATGCTGGTTTTAAACGTCCTGTTTTATTAATCATTACGAGTATATAAACAAACATAAAAGGTCCCTCCAGCATCGGAAAGCTCACTCCTAAACCCAGCAAATGCGGATACTGAAAAGCCAACCCTGTTGAATGAAAATAAAAATCAAGCAAATGCAATCCTATAAAGGCCATCCAGGCGCCCAGCACATAATCAGCCGTTGATTTATTTTTTTTAGTAAAAACTAAAAAAGAAAGAAAAAAAGCCTGTACTGTTCCAAACAAAAATATTACTTCCATAATTCAACATCAGAATTGGGCACGGTCTATAAATCCGGACAATATTTTATTGTGTTGCCCTGAATAGTTAATAAAAGTAATATTAATAATTTCATATCAAATAATTTTATATTACTGATACAATAGAAAACATAAGTACAAATCACCGGTATTTCGTTAATAAGGGATAAAGAGTTTTCACTTACTTTATGGGAATATTTCAGGTTTCTTATTTACTACAAAATATTCTTTTTTAAGCTTTCGAAGATTGATATGGGTGTGTAATGCCAAATCGAATGAATAAATGGCTTTTCTTCTTCATTTTAAGATGCTTTAAGCCATTGTATTTTTCATTCGGCAATCTCATCATGAGGTTAAACTGCTTTTAGGCTTTAGCCCCTCTTATATAAAAAAGTATTTTTACGTGAGGATTTTAACCTCGCAAACAGGAAATTCATGTACTTCCATCTGACAATAAAATTTAAATCTTGTATCTCTAAAAAGGTAAAACCTGTTTTAATTTCTGTATGAAGCAGAGGTTGTGCAAAAGCTTCGTTTTTCAGGCTGCGATTTTAACTGTCTGTTAGACTAAAATCAATATTTTTTAAATCAATTTCATTAATTCCCAGCCATTCTGTTGCAGCTTCAAGGGTTGAAAATACTTTATAATCAATACCCCTGTCATCAATTAACTGATACCAGGTACTTCCTGCAACTTGTGATGGTTTACATGTAATTATGGCTGCTTTTCTTCTTTTTGTAACACTTTGTAATGTTTTAATAATTTTCGAAAATTTTTCCAAATCATTTTTTATATCTTTCGAAAATGTATTCTCAATATTTCTGATATCCAAAATAGAATTAAAATTTGGGTCAAAGTCAGGATCTTCGGATTCTGTTTTTTTAAGATTTATAAAGTCAGCTAAGTCAAAATTTCCCTTCAAAATCTCTATATAAAGATTCTTATCCTTAAGGATGTAATATTTATAGAAGTTTTTATTCATTATTATTCATAAAAACTTACATCACAAATCAATGAGCAATATAATAAAATAATCATGGATCAGGTTTTATTTTTTCAAAATTCTGACTTTATCCAGATTATTAGGCTTAAAATATCTTCAAAATCTATCCCAAAATAGAAGAAAAAATCGATCACAGGAATAGTATAAATGCATACTAATGCCATTCTGTGCTATATCCGTTTTTTGATATAAATACTGGTATTCTCGATAATATAATGTATTTTAAGAATTTGTATTTTTCAGGCTTTTTCAGTCATCATTGTTTATAATTTCATAAGGCAGTTCAATTATCAAACCGTATAAATCAATATAATGGTATTTTACAAAATATAACAAATGCTTTTTTTACGTTTCCGTATCCATTGAAATTTAATCCTGAAATTCTGGTTATTCCATCAGGCAATAAAATTTAATTCTTGTATCTCTAATCATGTAAAATCTTTTTTTAATTTCTGCTTAAAAAAGGGCTTGTACAGTAGCTAGCGGCGTTAGCGGGTCGTTGTTTTTAAATCATTTAAAATCCAGGCACGTATTATATTTTTTGGTGTTTCCGCAAAGGCATCTTTATTATTTATCAAGTTCTAAAACAACAACCGAATTTGGAGGCATATTAATTATCAAATTATTTTTCGACAGTTTTGTCTCGTTAAAATCAGATGGAACAACCTTTTCAGGACTATCAAATGTATTGTGATCCTGAATTTTTGTTGAGGTTAACATTCTCCCTGTTACATTTTTTGGAGTATAACCTTCTATCTCAATTTCAACTTTTTGGTTATTTTTATTATCAATGTTTGTTAATGAGATATGCATTTTACCTGATTCGTCAATTGAAGCTGAAACTGAAAGAGCCTGGAGCTTTTTGTCGTTGCGGACAACATCTTCAGAAATAACATTTGCCGGCACAAGAAGGGCATCCTGATGTACCTTGTACATTTCCATTACATGATAGGTTGGAGTTAATATCATCTTTTCATCCTGCGTTAAAATAACCGATTGGAGTGCATTCACTGTTTGAGCCAGGTTGGCCATCCGAACTCTGTCAGCATGATTGTTAAAGATGTTGAGTGTAAGACCGGCAATCAAAGCATCCCGAATAGTATTCTGCTGATACAAGGCTCCTTTTACATTGGGGATCGGATCATACCATCCGCCCCATTCATCAACAATTAGCGCTACTCTTTTCTCAGGATCATATTTATCCATTACTTCACAGTTTTTCGTAATAAATTCATCCATAAACCATGCACTCTTCATGGTAGTATAATATTCTTCATCATTAAATTCATACGAAGAACTTTTATGATCCCAGTTTACAGCATAGTGATGAATCGATAATCCTTCGATGCGACGTGCGGGCACATCTCTCATTATTGTCTCTGTCCAGTCATAGTCTGGAAAACCTGGTCCCACAGCTATTCTGAAAAGATTTTCCGAATTAAAATAGCTGGTCATGGCAGTGGCATAACGTTTATACAGATTGATATAGTAATCGGCTGTCATATGACCACCACAATCCCACGATTCATTGCCAATACCCCAGAAAGTAACTTTCCATGGTGTATCGCGACCATTTTTTTTCCGAAGATCGGTCAGATAACTTGTTCCGTTGGCGTGGTTCGCATACTGAACCCACTCAACCGCTTCCTGAACTGTTCCCGAATTCATATTTACAGCCAAATAAGGTTCTGCACCGAGCAGTTCACATAAATTCAGAAATTCATTGGTTCCAAAACTATTGTCTTCACGATAATTACCCCAGGACATATTTTCAATTGGTTTCCTTTCGCTTTTTTGCCCGATAGCATCCTTCCAATGATAGGTATCGGCAAAACATCCTCCCGGCCATCGTAAATTTGGGATATGCAAATCCTGAAGTGCTTTAATCACATCATTGCGAACACCGTTTGTATGTGGAATGGTTGTATTCTCTTCACCAACATACATTCCTCCATAGATGTTGCCGCCAACATGTTCAGCAAAGTGTCCGTAAATGTGTTTGCTTATTTTTGTTTTCGCTGAATCAGCATTTAAATAGACTTTGTTTTGAGCCTCTGAAAGAAGTAAGCAACTTCCCAATAAAAGTGTAATGATTAGTTTTTTCATTTTTAAAGTATTACAATTATTACTATCAGAATTTATCATCTATGAGCATTAAAAAAATAACCACCAGTCTAAAAGATTTTTATGTTCAGTTTTCTTTTAAGTATCTCATTCAAATATAAGAATTCCAGTATTCAGATCAAATAGCATAAATGCACAGTATGTAAACACGGCGGATTTGTTTTCTTGTTTTGGTTGGTAATAGTGAAGGGGAGAGCTGACAATTCGCGACGTTTTTTGGCTGGCTTGTCTTGTAAAAAAACAAAAACATCAAGGTGGAGATACTTAAGTCGTTTTTTATCCTGGTTGGTTGTTTCATTTTTTGCAATAAAACAAACCTGTCTCCCGTAAGCCGGGAAACCGGTTTTTGTGTTAATGGTTTGTATCTATTTTTTTTGAAATCCAAATAATCCTGCTCCTAAATTATATCCGGGCGATCCAGGTACAGGATGCATATAATCATTCGGGAGTGGTTCATCAACACTTAATAAGACGGGCTTATCATCATTACCGGTTAATATAAGGGAAATTTCACCCTGTTTTTGTACATTTTTCTCGATCATTTCAAATTCTACCGGATTCAAACGCACACTGTCCGGTATCCCCGTGAAATATTTGTTTTTTACTACGATACAATTCTCAACCTGGTATTTTGTTGTGTTTGTAATTCTTTTAATAAAAACATAATTGCAATTGGAGACGATATTGTATTCAAATTGAAATTCTTTTTCAGGTGAACCTATCCATATTACGTGTGAAACACCATAAATAATGGAATTGGTGACTGAAGTGCCAGTTTTAATTCCATTCCCAGGATCGGAGAAAAATACTCCCGCATTTCTTAATTTATAAAAGATACAATGATCCACTTTTACTTCATTGTCATATGCAATTATTCCTGATTGAATCTGTGAAATATTTGCTTCGCCAACAAACATACATTGCTCCACAGCCAGATCTGTTTTTGCTTTATCCATTCTGGCAATTGGAAAATATCTGGTATGAGGATAAAAATATCCATGAAATTTAATTCCCCGGATTGAAACATGGCTTTCCTCAACTAAAAAACTCACAACCCAATGATAACTTATTGATATTTCGCCTTTTACGGCCTTATTTACAATTACAGGCATTTTATCAGGTGTCCATCCCGGCTCGTCAGGTAAAATAGTTGCTTCAATAACAATACGTTTACCGGCCATCTCTTTTTCAGATGCAACTTGCACGTGATGATCAAGAATATAAATTCCGGGATTTATTTTCATGCTGTATATGGAATTATCCTTACTTCTGATGATTTCAGCAGCTTTTTGAATTGAGAAAACAGGAGCCTCCTTTGTGCCTTGGTTTTTATCATTTCCGGTATTGCTATCGACATATACTGCCTGCGCATAAATTGCCATGCCGGTTATACAAAGGATAAGGCTTACGAAAAAAGTTCTTTTCATAGCTATAATAGTTTATTTCTTAAAATAGGTTCAACTTTTAACAATCCATAATTTACTAACATTCCGGAGAAACAGTTAAGTAAACAGCATCTGATTGGTTTTTCTACCGCAACAATACTTGTATTGCCGTTTCCAAATATGGTTTTCCAGCTTTTTCTTCACTAAGTTGTAACGCACAAATATATTTTCCTTTGCGATACCCGTCACCTTCCCAAACAAATTCATTTTCGCCAGCCAGCCTGTACTCATCAAGTATTGTATTTATTTTTTCACCAGCCAGATTATAAATAGTCAGTTTTGTGTATCCGGGTTTTTTCAAATCAAAATGCAGGCTAGTTTTAAAGTCAAACTTTTGATAAAACACATAATCATCGGGCTCCTGAATTTCAGCTGTTAACGGAATTTTAGGGGTGTTTTTTAACACCGAATCAAGGCGTACCCAGTAAATATCATATGATCCACTGCGGTTGCTGGAGAAAAAGAGATATTCACCATCATGCGATATCCAGGCGAAACCATCTGTTGAATCGCTGTTTATTTCGGATCCCAGGTTTTGGGGTGCTGACCATTCTCCCCCTGGTAAAGCGAAGGTTATAAACAGATCAGTTTCAAAAAAGCCACCGGCGTTTCCAGTGGGCGGACGGCGGGATTGAAAGATAAGATATTCCTCATCCGGTCCGGGTGCCCAAAGACAATCACCGACTTTAGAATTCAGCGCACCAAGGTTTTCCGCTTTCTGAAACTGCCCATCTACTGAAGGAATACGCCAGCCATCGCAGCCGCCTGCACCACCGGAACGCCAGGAACAAACATACATGGTACCCCTACTGGAAAGGTGACAACTATACTCATTAAACCCGGAATTGATCAGGCTGTCCATTTCCGCAGGTGCAGACCAGTCCCCGTTAGCAGTACGCTGGCACTGGTTAACGCCAGCACTGGCGCCCTTATACGAACTGATAAAAAAGAGTTTTGTACCATCGGATGAAATACTGGGGCACATGGCATAATTGCTGATAAACGGTGCAATTTCTGGTGTAGTCCACACGCTTTTTTTATACACCGATTCCATAATCCGAACATCGTTCCAGGGTTTCTCGCTCACGGTAAAATAGCATTGTTTGCCATCGGGAGAAAAGGTTATCATACTTTCATTCCGGTTATCGAGAGAGATAATACCCGGAGCAAAAATTTCAGGTGTATCGCCGGGAGGAGTTTGACCAAAATATTCATAACCGGTATGCCTGTTACAAGCCAGTATAAGAAATAAGGCAGCTGCAATAAATACATACTTAGTCATATTGATTGGTTTTAAGTTTTGCTGAATATTTTTAAAAATATATTCAAACAATATTTGTTTTACAGGATGAATAATAGTAATTGTGTAAAGTTTTGTTGATCATAAAAAAAGAAACAAAATCCAGCAAAAGCAATTTGAAAATGATAAGCGGTATAAAAAGATGATAAGCGGCAAAACCGTGATATAGGCGGTAAATTCAGATTTTATAATTTCCCTTTAATTGCGTCAGGAACCTTCTGCTAATCTCAAAGGGTTCGGTAACATTTTTTAAATATACTCGGTGGCAGGCTGTTGAGTATTTCTCGATTCTGATGATATACTCAATATTTACGATGGTTGAACGATGAATACGTATAAAATTTTCTTCAGGCAATTCATCTTCCCACTGCTTCAGGGTTTTTAAAACCACGCAATTTATTTTTTCATTTGTCATAAGCTTTGTATGATTGCCAACAGGCTTGATATATATGATCGAACGTATTCTCAGAAATTTTGAAGTATTACTATTTAGATTTACATAAACAGCGTCGTTGTAATTAAACTTCCTGTTCGAAAATCTATTTTTAGTTGAGGGGATGGATATCCGTTCGATAGTTTTTTTTAATCGTTCCGGATTTACAGGTTTTAACAGGTAATCCAGGGCATTCATCTCAAAAGCACGAATAGCATATTCATCATAAGCGGTTACAAAAATAACCTGTATTCCGGAGTTTATTTTATCCAGCAAATCAAATCCGGTTTCACCCATCAGTTGGATATCCAGGAATATTAATTCGGGTTGGTTCAGGTTTATCGATTGAATAGCCTCTTTGCACGAACCGGCTTCGCCAACGATTATAATGTGGGTAAAGGGCTCTAAAAGTTTTCTGAGATTAACCCTGGCTAATCGTTCATCATCAATGATTATGGTTGAAATTTCATTCATAAACCGTTTTTGTCAATATCTATTTTTGCTATTACCCAATCGTTTTCTTCACGGAGTGAAAAAGCAAAATTTTCCTGATAGAATAATTTTAAACGATTGTTTATGTTTTCTATGCCGCTGCCAGTTCCTTCATTCAAAGCTGTGGCATGTTGTTTAGCAGGAATTAATTTTCCCGAATTAACAACTGAAATGGACAGTTTTTTTTTATCCAGGATAATATTCAGTTTAATGACCAGTTTTTTTTCGAAACACTTTAAACCATATTTAATGGCATTTTCAACGAGTAAATGGATAATGAATGATGGAATTTGAATGGATTTTGCTTTTTCATCCACAGTGATTTCATACTCCAGGTTTTCTTCAAATCTTATTTTTTGAATTTCAAAATATTTTTCAATGATACTGATTTCATTTTTTATTGAGTTTTTTTGAACTTGTTTATCCAATGTAAACCGGTAATATTCCGAAAGGTATATAATTAGTTTTTTTGCAATGTTTTTGTTTTCATCCACAAGCGCATGAAGTGAATTCAGTATGTTAAATAAAAAATGTGGATTAATCTGATACCGGAGCATTTTTAATTGTGTGTCTTTTGCCAGGGATTCTGCTTTCAGGATGGCTTCCTTTTGTTGTAAATATATTAATCGGAACCGTGTTAAATAAAATATTCCGCCAAAAGCGATAATAAACCAGATATAATAATAGAACGATGACTTTATTACCTCAAGTGAAGTTTTATATAAAATCCCCTCGGGCCATATAAAATCCTTAACGGAATTTGCAAGTGGTATGACCAATCCTGCAAAAAATATTGAAAAGCAGATAAAAACAGCAACCGGTATTACTAGCGGTTTTTTGTTTGCCGCCCATTTGTATATATAAACCATAAGCAGGCAAATTGCTAATACCATCACAAAATCAATTGTTATGTATTTTAATATGAACGAAAACCTTTCCGGTTGAATTTCCTTCCACTGTATTATTCTAACCGTATTCCAAAATATATTGAAGATTAACAGGTTAATGATATATTGGTTCTTATTATAGATCGTTTTAATCATACCCTTATTTTAAACACTATATTTTTCGGGTTATGCCCATTTAATACCACCTGCTTTAATTTGATATTGATTATTCAAAGGGCATATTTGTTTTAATTTATTACAGGACTTATGATCCGGTAATTTCCGCTTAAGTGCATTATACTAAAAAGGTACAATAACCCGTCATAATAAGGATCAAAATACTCATCTTCATAGGGTTCCAGTCTTGCATTCCACAGGGCATCGACAAATTTCCAGCTTTTGGCCTGGGTTCCCATTAAAGAAGCTGCGGCAGAAGTGGACACCAGACCCAGTGAATGCCGCAATTTCTGATATCCTCCGGCAGAAAGGATATAGTCGGGCAGCGTTCCGTCCTGGTTGAACTGGTCTTCGAACGTATCAATACCCCGGCAAAAAAGAAAGTTCTGGAACCTTACGGCATAATCCTGCTGCCATTCTTTATCTTTGGCGTACCACGAATAATCCATGGCAATATTCATGGGTACCCTCCAGGAGTCATAGCGAAAAGCGCTGGGCCGTCGCCATGCTGTTTTGGGAGCCCCGCTGAATTCTGTAAGGTCCACATTTAGGCCGGTTACAGGATCACAAGCCTTGTGAAGAAAAACCCGTGCAGTATCGGCACAATCCCTGTAAAATTGTTCATGCCCGTCTTCGGCATATTCCGCCCAGATTTCAAAAAATGCCGGCAAATGGTACGATGGATCGGTAAAGTCATATCCGAATTTGTCCGGTACAAAGTTGATTTGTTTGTGTTCAACGTTAATAACATTCATAATTCCTTCGGTCCCGTCTTTACTCCACATGGCATCCAGGATTCTTCGGGCTTCGGCGTAATAATTAATTCCGGTTTCATTTCCCCAGCGGTTGGAAGCAAACAACAAGTCGGTAATAAAATACAATTCACCATCCGAAGCAGATCCTTCCGAATTATGTTTTCCGGTTTTCGGATCCACGCTCCAGGCAAAATAGGCATCCCGGGCCCCGCCCTGATGTTGCATATATTCTTTAGTCCAGCGCCATAAGCGGTCAAAAACCTCTTTTTTATTCAGCTGCACGGCCACCATCATTCCGTAAGAAAGGCCTTCTGTACGGGCATCGTGATTCTTTAAATCAGAAACATAGGCCATGGAATCACCTACCTCAAAATACACCCGTTTCGGACCTTCAAATACATCATAATAGGCCTTGGCCAGTTTAGCATCAATATCAGCCTGACTATACCCGGCTTCTAGAAAGAGATTCCGGTAAATGCCTGTTTCCCGGGCGCCCTTTTCCCAGGGAATCATGGTTCCCCGGGAATCCTCAACATCCTTGTTACAGTCATTCGCTGGTAATGTTCCCTGCCCATAACTCAAACCGGAGTATACTAGTGTCAGTAAGGTTAACGAATATTTTTTTTTCATCAGTTCAAAACTTAGTATTAATAGTATAATTTAATCTGCAATAAATTAAATTTATGCGCATGATGATGCAGTCACCAGAGCGGTTAACTTAATATTTTATTTCAAAATAAATATAGACATTATACATACAAAATGAAAATGCAAGCCGCCCTATGCAATTTTACTTTGTTAAGAACTTTCTCCTATTTTAAAGGGAGTAGTTTTTTATTGTAATATTTACATCAGCATATTTATTGCATACTCCAATTGCTTGTCTCTGCCGTTCTTTATATCCATTTCTGTTTGTTCCACACGAATATCCGGAGGAATACCAATCCATTCAAAGGGTTGTCCGTCATAGCGCTCGACGTATCCTGTTCCAATGTAGATTAGCTTTCCACTCGGAAGTTGATATTTGCCGACAGCCTTTGGCGGGGAACTATTTGATGCTACACCGCCACCGCCAGTAGTATCTCCAACAGCGGTAATATTTGGCAATTGTTTTAGAATCTCTGTAGTAATCTCTCCTGCACTAAATGTTGAGCCGTTAATTAAAACTACTACCGGGTTAGTATATGTGAAAATTTCACTTGGTTCAATAGGGGATTGTTCAATCAGTTCACCCAAAAAGTACAATTTCGGAGGTTCGAGTGGGTCAATTAAAAACCAGCTGACAATAGTAAGAACATTTTGATAGTCGCCACCTCTTTTCTGCCTGATATCAATAATCAAACCCTTTGTGTTTTTAAGGTATTCAATGATATTTTGAAATTCACCGGAAATGTAGTTTCCGTGAAAGTCCGAAAGAAATACATACCCAATATTTTCAGGAGTAATTTCGTATTCTGCACTTCCGCTTTCTGTTAGTCGTAGTTCTTTATCAAAATACTTTCGCACAACAAAGGGGCTGTAAGCATGACGATCTTTAAAATGCCGTTGAGGATAAAACGGATAAACTTCACCACCGCCATCAGTATGATAATAAACATGACCGTCTTTCAATTCTGCAAGTAAATCGTGTAAAACGAAATAAAATTCATCACCCCTTGCCATTTCCATGCGCTGGCGATATACAATATACAATGAATCCCAATTTATTTTTTTAAATTCGAGCAATGGGTATACTTCGTTCACCCGTAGCCAGGCAGCTTCGAAATCTTCCAAATTCCGGCTAGAATCAGTAGATTTTACAAGGGCATCTTCACAACCGAAGATCAGGAATCCTAAAACAATACAAGATATCAACTTCACTAATTTCATAGACTACTTTTTAAACCGGTAATTTAAGCCGATCACCAAGTTATCACTCGCAGAAAGCAGTTTTTCCCAGGCGCTGATGCGGACGAATTCCAACTTATACGCTACGCTTATCGATAATGTGTTCAACAGGTAATAGCGTATTCCCAGATCAAATGAAGAATTCAAGCCTGAAAATAGTGTAAGAGGTTTCACAGGAGATTGATCATCTTCTTCATTGTCTATGGTACGCCAACCTAATGAAAGGGCCGATGTCCTGATAAAAGATTCCACCTGAAATTTATGACTTAGAATATATATGCCATCAACATTAAACCCTAAAGAAAACAAACCTGCATATGATTGAGCATAATCAAATCCTGAAACCGCGATATTTGGTTTGTTATAATTGAAGAAGAAATCGGTTGAAGGCCCCAGCCAAACATAGAACTCTTTATTAAATAAAAATATTTTTTTCAATGGATAAAGAAAACCCTGATTAAGCGAAAACTGCGTGATTTCAGATGAAACACTATTATTGTATATTTCATCTGAGTTTCTAAGTGTCATTTCAAGCCGATAAACATAGTTGTCATGTCCTTTCGTCCATCCTATTGAAAAATAGGGGAGTCTTCCTGAATATTTCTCTTTAGAAATATACTCGTCTTTTATAGTATAATTACCCAGGCCACATTGGAATAGGATACCTGTGGGATACCCAGGAGGGGTGAATAATGTATCTTGTCCAGATGCCTGACCGGCTATTAAAAGCGTTACAGCCAAAAGGATAATTTTATGTATGGGTTTATTGAACTTTTTCATTTATACTGCTTAACTAATAAAGTAGCCAATAGCTTATAAGGAGGTAAGGTTCATGTCCTTTATAAATATCTTGTTCAAATATAAGAATATAAGTATTCAGAACAAATAGGTTCCATTCACAACAAGCAATTGGACATAAAATTAAGTTGAGGGAAGGCGAATGGGAATTTTAATCTAAGGGTTTATTTTGTACATAGCTTGTAAACACAGATGGCCTGTAGATATGGTTTTAGCTGGATGGATTGTATGGTAGTTGTTTATTGAACCTCCCGGGCTTATTGTTTGGGATTAGTAGTTTGATTGTTGATTGGCAAGCGAAAGGAATAATTTTATTTTGAATTTTTAACTGGCAATGTAAAATGGAAAATGCTGCCCTTTCCAATATCGCTTTCTACCCAAATTTCACCATCGTGTTTTTCTATAAATTCTTTACAAAGTATTAAACCCAATCCTGTTCCTGTTTCCTCATGGGTGCCGGGCCTACTTATAACTTTCTCAATCTGAAATAGTTTTTCAATGTTTTCTAAACTTATTCCAATACCATTATCTGAAACCGATATTTGGCGTATATGTTCATTACCAGAAGCCGATATGGTAATTATGCCATTTTTATTTGAATATTTTATTGCATTTGATACTAAATTTCTAATTACCGTACTTAACATGTTTTTATCAGCATATACGCTTAAATCAGCATGAATTAAATTGTTTAGAGTAATAGTTTTGTTTTCTGCCTGAGCGTTTAGTAATAAAATTATTTCATCTACAATTTCTGACAAAAAGAATAATTCCGGCTTAAATTGGATTTTTCCTGTTTGAGACTGTGCCCAATCCAACAGATTTGTCAATAAATTATATGTTTTAGTTATAGTCTGATAAATGGTATCGCTGAATTTTTTAACTTTCTCAATGTTTCCCTTTTCAATTTCTGTGTTTAAAAATTCACTCATTCCCAGAAGAGAATGAAATGGGCTGCTTAAATCATGCGCCAGTATAGAAAAAAATTTGTCTTTTGAATTATTAGTCTTTTGCAATTCCAGTGAAAACGCTTCAAGTTGTTTTTTTTGTTCAATGGTAATTTCATATTTTCGGGCATTTGCAATCGCCAGTCCCAAAAGATAACTTAATAGCACTCCTGTCTTTTTATATTCACTAAGATATTGGGGAAATTGAATTCCGTTAATTTCAAATATTCCCAATACTTTATTTGAATGATAAACTTTTATTTCAAAACAGTTTTCGCTTTTCTGTGGCTGATTATTATATATACCGTTAAACTCGAACCGCTCATTATGTTTATTTAACAAACGTGTAAATACAATGTGTGATGGGGCATATAAACTATTTAACAAATCAAACCCCACCTGTATGATCTGTTTTTCATCTGTTAAATTAACAAGGATCTCCAATTGATTGAAGATGATTGAATAATCGGCTGTTTGTTTTGACTTTACTGATAATTTCT
>JAFGSZ010000028.1 GCA_016934395.1 Bacteroidales bacterium | reverse complement strand
TCATGGCGAGCTTTGGGAATAGCAGAGGTCTGTGCGGCGAAGCCATCTATTGAACAATATCAAATATTACAAGGTACTTCCAATACAGCAAAAGATCGCCATGGAATTCTCCCAGTCACAGCCTTCGCCCAATTCCTCGCGAAGACTCGTTAAATCGTCATGGCGAGCTTTGAGAATAGCAGCGGTTTGTGCGGCGAAGCCATCTATTGAACAATACCAAATATTACAAGGTACTTCCAATACAACAAAAGATCGCCATGGAATTCTCCAACCCACAGCCTTAGCCCAATTCCTTGCGATGACGTCTCGTTTGGGGATGACGGCTCCTTTGGCGAAGACTTACTGAATCGTCATGGCGAGCTTTGGGAATAGCAGCGGTTTGTGTGGCGAAGCCATCCAATACCGTCGCTTTTTATTCCAAATCATCATATAAATCTTTCCAGATAGGATTTATTGAGTTTATTAAATCTTCTTTCTTTTTTCGTGAACCGGATTTAATTTGCTTTTCTCTATGTATTGCTTCCTCAATAGAGTGAAAAGTTTCAAAATACACCAGTTTAATTAAATTATACCTGCTGGTAAAACTGGCAGGATAAACTTTAGTTTTATGCTCAAAAATTCTTTCTTTTAAAAGAGATGTAACACCCACGTAAAGAGTAGAATTATTATTATTAGTCATTATATAAACAGCACCACCTCTTTCCATAATGAGAGTTAATAAAACTTAATTCAAAATTAAGGTAATTTGTTAATTTCAAGTTTGAGATCGCCGCGGAATTTTCCAGCCCACAGCCTTAGCCCAATTCCTCGCGATGACGGCTTGAATAGAAGATAACCCTTTATGATGATCATTCCATTGAAGTTAATGGTTAGATAACTCAATAGTCTAATAGTCCAATGGTTCAATGGCTCAATAACTCCAGGCTCAGATCACGAAGTTTGTATTTCTGGATTTTTCCACTGGCCGTCATCGGAAAAGCATCCACAAAAAAGATATATTTTGGAATTTTAAACCGCGAAATATTTCCCCGGCAAAAATCAGTAATATCTTCTTCCGAAAGTTGGGCGCCTTCTTTAAGAATAATAAACGCTCCCACTTCTTCACCATATTTTTGTGAGGGTACACCCACCACCTGCACATCGCGTATGGATTCCAAACCGTAAAGATATTCTTCAATTTCGCGGGGATAAATATTTTCACCTCCCCTGATGATCATATCTTTAATACGGCTGGTAACTTTAAAATACCCGTCTTTGGTTTTAATGCCAAGGTCACCCGAATGCAGCCAGCCATCGCCGTCGATAACCTCACGCGTGGCATCAGGCATATTATAATAGCCTTCCATAATATTGTATCCCCGGCAGCAAAGCTCTCCCTGGGTTTCCGGCGGAAGTTCTACACCCGTTTCAGGGTCAATTACTTTTACTTCAATTCCCGGGAGTTCTTTTCCCACGGTTGAAACCTTTACCTCAATAGGATCATCCGTACGGGTCTGGGTCATTACCGGTGACGCTTCCGTTAGCCCGTAGGCAATGGTAATTTCACTCATATTCATTTTTCCCATAACCTGTTTCATGGTTTCCATGGGGCAGGGTGATCCGGCCATAATTCCGGTCCGCAAGCTTGATAAATCAAACATTTCGAACATGGGATGTGCCAGTTCGGCGATGAACATGGTAGGTACACCATACAGGGCGGTACATTTTTCTTTCTGAACCGATGCCAGGGTCATAACCGGATCAAAGTTTTCGAGAATAACAAGTCCGGCGCCATGGGTAAGCACCGCCATCACCCCGAGAACAATACCAAAACAATGAAACAGGGGCACCGGGAGGCACAGGATATCCTCATTCGAAAATTTCTGACATTCCCCGATGGAAAAACCGTTATTTACAATATTTAAATGCGTAAGCATTACCCCTTTCGGGAAACCTGTGGTCCCTGAAGTATATTGCATATTGATTACTTCGTGGCATTGCAGGGTCTGTTTTATTTCTCCCAGTTCCTGATCGTCGATATGACTGCCCAGCAACATTAATTCCGAAGTATTGTACATGCCCCGGTGTTTTTCCTGTCCGAGAAATATCACCGATTTTAATTCCGGAAATTTCCGGCTTTTGAGTTGTCCCCTGGGATAATTTTTCAGCTCGGGAACAAGTTCATATACCATGTTCACATAATCGCTGTCACGCCAGCCGTCTATAAGGCATAAGGTTTTCAGGTTGGCATTCGATACCAGGTACTCCAGCTCGTGAAGTTTGTAATTGGTATTTATGGTTACCAGAACCGAACCGATTTTTGCTGTGGCAAAAGCATAGGTAAGCCAGTCGGGAACATTTGTAGCCCAGATGCCCACATGGTCATTTTTTCTGATACCAATAGCCAGCAAACCTTTGGCGAGTTTATTAACGCGCTGGTTAAATTCAAAATACGTAAACCGGAGATTCCGGTCGGCATACACGATAAATTCTTTTTCGGGAGTTTTTTCTGCCCGGTATTCAAGCAGCTCACCGATGGTATTTTTTATTAAATCCATATCAGCAAAATTTAGTACGGCGTGTAAATAACGCCCAGTATTTGTGCCGGTTGGTCTCCTGCGGCATGAACATGATGTGAAATTATGGAATCGTAATAAATACTGTCTCCCTGTTCCAGGGTAAAAGTATCGTTGCCATATGTAATTTCTACGTTGCCGTTAAGCACATAAATAAATTCTTCACCTTCGTGTGAAGATAAAATATAATCGGGCCCCCGTGAAGGTTTTATATCTACCACAAAAGGTTCCATATGCCTTCCGGCTTTGTTTTCGGCAAGGTTATAAAAATCGAGGTGTGTACGTGCTTCACTGTTTTTATTTGAAAAACTGGCGGTTTGCTGTTGCTGGTTTTTTCGTGAGATTACCGGACCGGTATCTTCTTCGCCGTCGAGAAATGTTCCCAGCCGCACACCCAGGGCACGGGCAATTTTTATCAATACACCCAGAGAAGGAACAATACCCTTTTCCTCAATGCTTTTTAACTGCTCTGTGGTCATCTCACACTGGTCGGCTACCTCTTCCCTGGGAATATTTTTAAACATCCGAAGGGATAATATTTTTTCGCCAATTTGTTTTTCTATCGACATAATATCTAGCTGTTAATTTAAAAGTTTCAAAGATAAGGGAATACTATGATGTAAAAAACGGCATGTTATTTTTTTTGGATAAATCCTGTCTATAATTCTCAAGGATTATTGTTATCCCCGGCCTTCAGGGCCCACATGCCCGTTAAATTATATTCAGCACCTGAACGGCAGTTTCTTTAAAAACAGGATATTTCAGATTGAATAATAATTTATGGTTACTTCACGCAAAGTGAAACGAAACTTCGGGTATAAATAAAACCGGAAAAACTTCTGATTTTCTGTCGCATAAAAAAGGTCAGCAAACAATACAAAATAGTAACGGATTAAGATATTCACCGATGTAAACAAATTATTTACCGAATTTTTATTTTTTTGTATTAAACAGACTCTTATTTTTGAATGTATAATTTCTAAAGAACATTACATATGGAAAATAAAAAAACCGAAGGCCGTTTATTATTCGGAGTTCTTGTTGTTCTGGTGGGTGCTGCCCTGTTGGCAAGTAACCTTGGATTTTTCTCATACGAAATAAGACATTACATTTTCAGGTGGGAAATGATACTTATTGGTATAGGCGTTATAACTCTAGTTAATAGTGAAAACAGAACAACCGGATTAATTTTGATAGCTGTTGGCGGAGTATTTTATATCCGCGACTTTTATCATTTTAATATTAATTTCTGGCAGATGTTCTGGCCCGGAATGTTAATTTTTATTGGAATTCTCTTAATATTCAGGCGTAAAATCGACAGGGACCATGGCACTATGGTGGTTGACAATGAAGATTATATCGATGACATGGCGGTATTTGGCGGCGGCGACCGTATAATTACCTCACAAAATTTTAAGGGAGGAAGAATAACCGCTGTATTTGGGGGCTCGAATTTTAATATGGTGAAGGCAAAACTGGCTCCCGGAAAAAGTACCATTGATGTACTGGCTGTATTTGGAGGAACAAAACTGGTGGTACCCGAAGACTGGAACATTAAAATAAATGTGGTATCCATATTTGGCGGATTTAGTGATAAGCACAGGATTTCGCCGGTAAATAACGAGCTGAACAAAGACAAACAACTTATATTAAAAGGATTTGTACTGTTTGGCGGAGGTGAAATTAAAAGCTTTTAGGGAAACCGTTTATTAATTCAGCAGCCTCAATGTTTAATCCTATTGCTCTTAACCGTAAATATTTAATAACCTATTTTGTAGTATGGGGGGCCCTGGCGCTTACCCATATTATTTTGCTGGTAAATTTTTACGATTTTAATGTGGGAATTCTTATAACTGAAGGACTGCTGTTTAATTTTCTGTTTTCGGTTATCGGACTCGGATTATGGTTTCCAATATATTTTAGCAAAGACAAGCAGAAAAATTTTATCGGATTTTTTGGATACCACATCGCCTCCTGTGCGTTATCCATTGGCTTGTGGCTTTGGATTTCATACTCCATATTAAGTTTAGCCTTTTCTAACAATGCCTTATATCTGGAACATCTCAACCAAACCCTGCTGTTGCGCATTGGATCGGGATTGTTTTTTTATATACTCATTGTTCTGATCTATTATCTGATTATATATTATAATAATTTTAAAGAAAAGCTGGTAAAGGAATCAGAACTCCGTTCGCTTGTTAAAGAATCGGAATTAAAATCACTAAAGTCCCAGATCAACCCTCATTTTTTATTTAACAGTTTAAATTCAATAAGTTCGCTTACTCTTATTAGTCCGGAAAAAGCGCAGGAAATGGTGATTAAACTTTCTGAATTTTTAAGGTACTCGCTTTCCAACTCAAACGAGCAATTGACTACACTTGAAAAGGAGGTAGAAAATATTACCCGCTATCTCGATATAGAAAAAATACGATTTGGCAAACGCCTGGTTGTGGAGCTTGAAACCACCGAGGATTGCAACAGGCAACTATTGCCGGGGTTAATTCTACAGCCGCTTATTGAAAATTCAATAAAATACGGGGTTTATGAAAGTACGGAACTTTCAACAATTAATATTCACTGTAAGTGCAACAATACAGCACTTTTTATTCGTATTGTAAACGATTATGATCCCGAAGCTATTATAAAAAAAGGAGAGGGTATAGGTATTTCAAACATCAAGAAAAGGTTAAAATTAGTATATAACCGTGATGACTTGATATCTTTTAACAAACAAAAAAATTCATTTGAGGTAAATATTCAATTTCCCCAGCTTATCGATTAAAATTCAGATTTATGAAAACAGCAAAAGCCATAATAATCGAGGATGAAGAACTTGCCCGTGAACTTATAAAAAACTATTTAAAAGGCCGGGAAGATATTTCAATAATTACAGAATGCGAGAATGGATTTGATGGTATAAAAGCGATAAATGAATTAAATCCCGATCTTGTTTTTCTGGATATACAAATGCCAAAACTTAATGGTTTTGAAATGCTGGAATTGCTGGACAACAAGCCTGAGATAATTTTTACCACAGCCTTTAACCAGTTTGCCATTAAAGCTTTTGAACTTAATGCAGTGGATTATTTGCTGAAACCGTATTCAAAAGACAGGCTGAACGAGGCAGTGGATAAGGCTTTAAAAAGGAACAGTTCAGAGGAATCTAAAGCTGAAACCATAAAAAAACTTTCGGAACAAACAGTATCAGAAAACCTGGAACGAATTGTGGTTAAAACCGGATCGAAAATAAAAGTAATCCCAATTGATACGATCAACTATTTTGAGGCTCAGGATGATTATGTAATGTTATATACAGATACGTCCAAACATTTAAAACAAGGGACCATGAAATTTTTCGAGGAACATCTGGATCCCCATAAATTTATCAGGGTACACCGATCGTATATGGTAAGAATAGACCAGGTGGTTCAGCTGGAGCCCTATGCAAAAGACAGTTATGTTGCCAAGTTAAAGAATGGTACAATAATTAAAGTAAGCAAAAGCGGGTTAAAAACTTTAAAAGAAAAGTTAAAGTTTTAAGTTTTATTTTGTGTAAACCTATATCAGGTATCTCCTCGCGCGCTTTTAAAAAGTCTTTGGAATTTAGTTGTTAACAATAATTTTTCTCCGACTTCTCTGAAGTCGTTTTTTATTTTAGCCTGTGTATATAATTATTTGACTTCTCTGAAGTCAAAAATTTTGGAGGCTTTATTCT
>JAFGSZ010000027.1 GCA_016934395.1 Bacteroidales bacterium | reverse complement strand
TTTTGAAATTAAGAATCCAAAATTGTGGTGGCCAAACGGACTGGGTGAGCAAAATTTATATACTGTTGAAATACAACTTTTAAAAGATAATGCAATACTTTCGCAAAAATCATCCCGGATTGGTTTAAGAACCATTGAGGTAGTTCAGGAACCTGACAGTATTGGAAAAAGTTTTTATTTTAAAGTGAACGGACACCCGGTTTTTATGAAGGGTGCCAATTACATTCCTCAGGATATATTTGTTGATCGTGTAACTCCTGATCATTACAAAAAATTAATTCAATCTGCCGTTGATGCCAATATGAACATGATACGTGTTTGGGGAGGCGGAATTTATGAAAAAGATATTTTGTATGACTTATGCGATGAAAAAGGAATTTTAGTATGGCAGGATTTTATGTTTTCCTGTTCCATGTATCCGGTTGATAATGAATTCCTCGAAAATGTCAGGCAGGAAGCTATTAACAATGTAAAAAGATTGAGGAATCATCCTTGTATTGCAATGTGGTGTGGTAATAATGAATGTTTATCGGGCTGGAAACGCTGGGGATGGAAAGATTGGGTGATTAAAAAACAGGGTCAGGAAGTGGCAGATATCATCTGGCATGGGTATGATACCTTGTTCCATAAAATAATACCTTCTGTGATTAATGAACTGGATAATGACAGGTTATACTGGTGTTCTTCACCAGCTTCGGGTTTTAACGAACCTGAAAACTGGAAGTCGGGCGATACACATTACTGGGGAGTTTGGTGGGGAAAAGAACCTTTCAGCACTTATACAGAAAGAATCGGTAGATTTATGTCTGAATTTGGTTTTCAATCGTTTCCCGAGTTCGGCACGGTTAAAAAGTATTCGATTAAAGAGGATTGGGATATTTATTCACCTGTTATGAAATCGCACCAGCGGTCAACTATTGGCAATGAAACCATTGCAGAATACATGGACAGGGATTACAAAAAACCGAAGAATTTTGAAATGTTTTTATACGTGAACCATGTTTTACAGGCCGAAGGAATCAGGACTGGCATTGAAGCCCAGAGAAGGAGTATGCCACATTGTATGGGAAGCCTTTACTGGCAAATTGACGATTGCTGGCCTGTTGCATCATGGTCGAGCATTGATTATTACGGAAAATGGAAAGCTTTACATTACTTTGCTAAAAAAGCATTTGAAAATGTTTTGGTGTCCCCTGTTATTGAGAATGAAAAAATTAAAATTTTCGTTGTTTCGGATAAACTTGAAGATTTACAGGCCAAATTAAAACTTTTAGTGATTGACTTTGAAGGAAACATAATAAATGAACTGGAAAAAGAAATTAACATAAAACAAAATTCCAGCAACATTTATTTTGAAGAAGAAATTGCCAAAATCACAAAAAATTCAAAACAGGAAAATAGTTTAATTTTGGTTTCTGTCTTTGATAGTACTAATCAAATATTGTCGGATAACATTATGTATTTTAAATCACCGAAAGATTTGGAATTACCAGAACCAACAATTGTGACTGAGATTGAAACTCAAAAAAACGGATTTTCAATTAAATTAAAAACCGATAAACTAGCTAAAAATGTATATTTAACCATCCCGGACATGGATGGCTTCTTCTCGGATAATTATTTCGATTTGCTTCCAGGTTATGAAAAAACGGTTGAATTTAACTGTGATAGTAAATTGACATTAGATGAATTTAAAGAGAAATTGAATGTTGTTTCTTTGGTGGATAGTTATTGAATAATCAAAGATCAAATTGAGTAAATGAAAATATTCATTAATACCATTTAAAAAATATGAGAAATTTTAATAAGACATATATTTATATTTTTATGGTCACTTTTTTTGTTTTTTGTATTATTTATTATTTGTATACTGAATATGAATTTAAATGTACCACTGAGAGGTATACAATATGTGTAATAGATAATATAAAACCTTTAAATGATGGCGCTCTTATTGTTGAGGCTAAATTTAGCGGGCTGCTGCATTATTCATGCTCTGCAATATCTGTTTTACTGATTTCAACTAAATTACTTCTCTTTATCATTTTAATAATCAAGTCGAGGTTTTTTGAAAATATTTCTAATAAATGTGAGTTTGGAATATTTCCTGTTTTAATTAACACTAATTTTTTAGGTTCGGATTTGATAAGAAATGATTCTAAAAAATCAATATCTTTGCTAATAACAACTCTTTCTTGATCAATTGAAAATTTATTAATCCATTTATCTTTTGTCTTATTCTTGTCAGGTAATTCAAGTGCATGAATTGAATCGAAACCTTTCCAGTTTAAAAAGTCAGAAAGCGATTTTGGTAATTGAGCGTCAACGATAAATTTCACGATGCAATTTTATGTATACTTTTTACATGTACTAATTTGGATGCATATTCCAAACATGCTAAAAAATCTTCATGCTCCAAATCAGGGTAATCCTCTAATAACTCATTAATAGTCATTCCTGATGCTAATAACTCAAGCATATTTTCAACTGGATATCTAAGTCCACGAATAGTTGGTTTACCATGACATATCTCAGAGTCAATTGTTATTCTATTTAATAAATTTTTCAT
>JAFGSZ010000026.1 GCA_016934395.1 Bacteroidales bacterium | reverse complement strand
TCTAGTGTACCTGTTGTGGCGCCAGCTGCATTGCAGGGTAGCTACGTTTGGAAGAGATAAGCGCTGAAAGCATCTAAGCGCGAAGCTTACCTCAAGATGAGATCTCCTTTAAGGGTCGTCATAGATCATGACGTCGATAGGCTGCAGGTATAAAGGCGGTAACGTCAAAGCTGAGCAGTACTAATTACCCGTATGCTTTCTTCACATGCAGATTAATAAATAAATTTTCTTTCAATATGTTTTAAAAAATTATAGTCTTATTACAGACTACCCTCATGGAATTAATCGTTGAGGGAAAGACTTTAGGTGACTATAGCGATGGGGTTCCACCTCTTCCCATTCCGAACAGAGAAGTTAAGCCCTTCAGCGCCGATGGTACTGCATTTGCGGGAGAGTAGGTCGTCGCCATCCTTTAATCCCGGTAATTCCGCCTTTTGGCAGATTATCGGGATTTTTTTGTTTTACTGTATATTTCTAATGTTCCTTTTTATATGAATACATTATTACTAAAGATGGTTTTACTATCTTCGTAATGTATTTATTATAAATTATTCTTCTGTCAGTATTTTTTTGAACTTACAATTTATGGGAAAGGCAGCTATTAATATAATATGTTTCTGCTTTCTGCTTCTATATGCCGAATATAGCCATGCAAACGATGATACTACCGCTGTAGTTAATGCATGGACAATTGAAAATAACTTCCTTGGTGTGAAAAGTTATAAAATTGATACCAATCTTTACTTTTTTCAGCAGTTTAATCCCATTTTTAAAAATGCGGTATCCAATTCATATCTTGGTAATTTCGGTTCACCTGCTCAGGCTAATATTTTCATTAAAAGATGGGAAAATCACGATCTGTTGTTTATTACACCATATCTTCCATACATGAGCGGTGCTTTGAATACCGTATATTATAATACCCGGAAACCCTTTTCAAAACTTACTTATACTAATGGAGGATCAAAGAAACATAAAGAAGAAACCTTAGAGGTACTGGTCACCCAAAACGTAAACAGGAATTTTAATATCGGTTTACAATACAACCTTATTTCATCAAAGGGTCAGTATGCTTATCAGAAAATTACCGATCATTCATTTAAGCTTTTTGCCAGCTATACAGGGAAAGCGTATTCAGTACATTCTAATTTTAACCTGAATCGTATGCTTGCCAGCGAAAATGGAGGTATCGCTGATGATCGTTTTGTAACAGATACCACTTTTAGTTTTACTGAAGGTATTCCTACTAATTTTGACGGATCAGGAAGCCCGTCTTTAAAACCAAATGCCCAGACCTCAATTCGAAATATTAATTTTGTATATATTCAAAAGCTCGATATTTCTTTACTTCTGCATAACAAAGATTCGCTTGCACCAAAAAAACCCGATAAAAAATTTCGTCCTTCTATTGTCCACGCTTTTCAATATGAGCGGACAAGTAAATTATATACCGATTCCGAACCTCTTTCAGGATTTTATAATGATGTATTTATTAACCCGAAAGAAACCTATGATTCGATATATGCCCATAAAATTTTTAATGCTTTCTGGATTGATCTTAAAGGAGTTTTTAGTCGTAAAAACGTAGGTGGTTTTAATGCCGGGATTTCCAATGAATTATTAAAATATAATTTTTATACGCCATTAGATACCAATTATTTGCACAATCCGGATGATCAGTCTGAAACGGGTCTTCTTTACAAATATTATGTTAGGGAAAATGGAGATACTTTGTTATCGGCTAATAATTCAAAACAAATAACCAATACTTTTTTAACTTCTGAAATTTATGGAATTATTGGAAACGACATAAATACTCGTTTGTTTGGGAAGTATTATATTATGGGGTATAAAGCAGGTAACCTTCACCTGGGATTTAGTTTTGAAAAATCTATGGGTGATGAAAATAAAAAATTTCAGGTAAGTATTCATGGAAATATAAAGGTTGAAAAGCCAAATTACCTTTTGGATAATTATTATTCCAATAATTATATATGGGAAAATAACAGTTTCCGAAACATAAGTAACAATTCATTGGTGTTTTATGTGAATTATCTTCCTTTTGGGCTGGATGCTTTTTTTCATTATTCATTAATAAAAAATTATATTTATTTTGATACAACAGCTAATCCTAAACAAATTTTAGCGCCTGTATCGGTTTTGTCCGGTGGGATTACAAAGACTTTTAAATTCTGGAGAGTAGTATCACAACATAAACTTATCTGGCAGGTATCGGGGAATGAAGAAGTATTAAGCCTGCCGAATCTTGTGTATTATAACTCAACTTATATAGATAAAATCTTTAATTTTAAAGTTACAGGAGGTAAGTTACATACTCTGTTGGGTTTCGATCTGTATTATAATTCTCCATATTATGCGAATGCTTATTCTCCGGCAATTGGAACTTTTTATCAACAACATGATAAAAAACTGGGAAACTATCCTTATGTGGATGTATACCTGAATCTAAAGCTAAAACGCACATGTTTTTTCCTGAAATATGAACATATTAACTCCGGCCTGTTACCCAACGAGTACTTTTCTGTATTATCTTACCCCAGGAATGTGAGGAATTTTAAATTTGGAATTTCCTGGACATTTTACGATTAGAATTGTTATATATAAGTATTAGTTGAAAAAATACCCTAAAACTAAATAAAGTTTACGAATGAGAACGATTAAGAGAGTGTGCCTCATGGCAGGTATTGCAATAATGCTGGTTTTTTTTAGTTGTACCGATCAGGATAAACCGGCAGAAATAAAAGAACACAAAACAAAATTATCCGATAAAGAAAAGCTGGTTGTTGTAACAGATTATAATTCCACAAATTATTTTATTTATCATGGCAGGCCCATGGGATTTAATTATGATTTGCTCCTTGAACTGGCAAATCACCTGGGCAAACAGCTTGAGGTGAAAGTCAGCAACGATCTTAAGGATGGCTTTGAACAACTTGAGAAAGGCGAAGTTGATTTAATTGCAGTAAATCTGGCTATAACCGGTGAACGTAAACAAAAAATTGCCTTTACCACACCTCTTTTACAAACCCGACAAGTACTTGTACAAAAAAAGCCGGATAATTGGAGAAGACTTACCGAAAGAGCCCTGGATGAAACATTAATCCGAAATCAACTGGACCTTGCCGGCAAAACTGTTTATGTACAAAAAGAATCTTCTCATTCAGCAAGACTAAGAAATTTGTCGGAAGAAATCGGAGATTCCATTAATATCATTGAAACCGATGAAGTTGTTGAACAATTAATAGAGCTGGTTGCTAAAGGTGAAATTGAATATGCCATCAGTGATGAAAATATTGCAGAGGTAAATCAGACCTATTATCCTGATATAGATATTAAAACAGCGGTTAGTTTTCCACAGAATCTGGCCTGGGCAGTAGATAAATCATCTGCAGAATTGCTTGAAGCCATTAATAACTGGCTTACAGGTTTTAAAAAGACTACACGGTATGCTGTACTTTATAACAAATATTTTAAAAATCATAAAACTGCTGAAATGGTTGAAAGCGATTATTTTGTGCTGAACTCCGGGCAGGTTTCTGATTACGACGATATCATTAAAAAATATAGCACAAAAATTAACTGGGACTGGAGGCTGCTGGCCTCTATGATATACCAGGAATCAAGGTTTAATCCCAATGTGCAGTCGTGGGCCGGTGCATTTGGTTTAATGCAATTAATGCCCACCACAGCCAGCAGGTTTGGTATCAATTACGATTCTTCGGTGGAAGACCAGGTTCGTGCAGGAGTGGATTTTATTGGTTGGCTTGAGAATCAGCTCAGTGAAATTAAGGACGAGCAGGAACGGGTAAAATTTGTACTTGCTGCATATAATATCGGATTAGGACATGTGATGGATGCCCGGAAACTGGCAATTAAGTACGGTAAGGATCCTAAAAAATGGGATAATAATGTTGATGAATTTTTATTGAAAAAATCCGATCCGCAATATTATAATGATTCTGTTGTTAAATACGGGTATTGCAGGGGTAGTGAAACCTATAAATATGTTAACGATATACTCGGCAGGTATAATCATTATAAAAATATAATTGCCGAAGATTATAAAAACTAATTATTGTATTTTGCTCAATATCTCTGAGAATTCACTGAGAACCATTGCTGTGGCTCCCCATACATGGTGGTTTTGAATATTAAAATATGGGATTTTTCTCTGGATATTGTTAATGATTATCTCTTCTGATTTTCGTATATCAGATAATAAAAGATCATTCAGTTTAAAAATAATTACTTCTTTAACTTCCTGGGGATCAATTGTAAATTCCGGTTTGTTACTAGAAAATGCAACCACCGGCGTTACAATAAACCGGCTTACAGGGATCGGCACATTGGTAAGCTGACCTAAAACCATCAGGTCGGAAATATTAATACCAATCTCTTCTTTAGCTTCCCGCAAAGCGGTTTCAATAGTGTTCTTATCCGAGAGCTCATATTTTCCTCCGGGCAGGCTGATTTGTCCGCTGTGAGGGCCATCATCATCAGTGCGTTTTATTAATACGGAAAACAATTCATTTTTTTGCTGAAAGATGTATAGCAATACTCCGGCTTTATGGTAGGTATTTATATTAAATATTTCAGGACGGTGTGAAGGCAACATTTGTTTCTGTGCCTCACTGCCCGGCAGATCATTCTCCAGTTGTTTTTTTATTCTTTCGGCGAAATCTAACATAATTTGTTTAGCAATGCAGCATAACAACTAATTGTAGCGAATAGTTTTAGCCGGGCTGATATTTGTAATTATATATGAAGGGAAAATAAGCATAAACAGGGTGATGGCGAGTGTACCAATATTTAGTAAAATAAAATAAAACACATTAAAATTTATGGGCACATAGTTAATGAAATAAGATGACTGGTCCAGTTTCATAATTCTAAAGTGGTACTGAATATAACATAAAGACAAACCGATAAGATTTCCCCATAATAGGCCTTTGGAAATTAAAAAAGCAGACTGGTAAAGGAAAATTTTTCGGACTTTTTTATTTTCAGAACCCAGGGCTTTTAAAATACCGATCATGTTGGTGCGATCAAGAATTAATATTATTAATCCGGAAACCATGTTAAATCCGGCAACGAGTACCATCAGGATTAAAATTACCCAAACATTCATATCGAGCAGGCTTAACCAATCGAAAATCTGGGGATATTTTTGCTTTATGCTGATTACTTTTAAACGGTTCCCTTCCTCATCGAAATTAAACCCCACTTTATCTCTTACGAGAAACGTTATATAATCGAGATCTTTATAATTCTCCACAAGAATTTCAAAACCGCTAACCTGATTATATTCCCAATTGTTTAACCTTTGAATATGACCAATATCGGCTAAAATAAACGTTTTATCGAGTTCCTCAAGACTGGTTTCATAAATACCTGAGATTTTAAACCTGCGCATTCTCGGACGCTGATCAATAAAATACATGCCGAATTCATCGTGCAATTTTAATCCCAATAGTTTGGCAAGGTAAACGGAAATAAGTACATCGTTGGTTTTTACGGAATCCGAAACCACAAAAATTTCTCCTTCCACCAGGTTTTGTTTAAAAAAACTCCAGTCGAAATCGCTGCCTATACCTTTAACTACTACGCCTTCAATTTCTTTATTGGTTTTAATTATCCCTGGTTTTGTAGCAAATACCTGTATGTGTCTGATACCCGGTATAGATTCTGCAATACCGGGATAAAAATCCTGATCTTTTGAAATTGGCTGGGTTTCAAAAGAACTGTTTGAATCGAAATTTAAAATTTGTATGTGAGACCCGAAACCGATTACTTTTTGTCTGATCTCGTTTTTAAATCCGGTAACTACAGCTACGGCAACAATCATTACCGCTAATCCGAGCGTTATACCAACAAGGGCAATTTTTATGATCGGTCGTGAAAAAGAGGCTTTATTCTCTTTGTCGGATGTAAGCCTGTTGGCAATAAATAATTCTGTATTCAAAATCTATATAATATTAATTGCAACAAATGTAGTAAAAAGGTGAGGGAATTAAAATCTGTTCTTTTAATTGAATTTATTGGCTCAAGTTTAAATTAGCGTTGGCATGCGTATTTGTGACTCTTTGTGACTTAGAGACTTCGTGGCTATTATTAT
>JAFGSZ010000025.1 GCA_016934395.1 Bacteroidales bacterium | reverse complement strand
TGGTACAAATCGAGCGTGTGCCGGATGCTGTGCAAGGGGTTGTATGTACCTGTGCCGCCTAAGGCGGTATCGGTTCGGCTTATCTTTAGGGTTATCCGCAGCCTGTCTAATTGTTGTAAGTTGATTCCGCCTAAGATGATTATTTGAAGTTCATCGGTTGTAAAAGTTATAAATTCCGGATTTTTGGGGTTTAATTTTCCGGTGGCTCTTGGCGGTTCTGGCAGGGGTTCGCTTTTTTCTTCTGTTTCTTCTACAGTATTTTCAACTAAAAGAAAAGGTTTCCGGTTCTCTAAAAGGTGGGTAAATATTTCCGGTTCATGTCCTTGTAAAAGACTGTTTATGTCTTCGCCTTCGGGAGTTTCAATGTAGCTTATGGACACTCCCGGAACATGTTCTTTTAATTCGCTTTCGAGTTTTGTTACTGCCTTTCTTCCCGGGTCGTCGCCATCAAAAAACAGGATGATTTCTTTTAAGTGTTTCAGGGCTTTTATAGCTTCCCTGTGTTCATCGGTAAAACCATTTGTTCCGTATAGTGCAAGGATTGAAAAGCGTTTGGTAATGCTTGTTATCCCGCTTTCGCTTCGCTCCTCGGGATTTCCGCCTGCGGCTCCAATTTGCAATAAGGTGGCTGCGTCTATGATTGCCTCGGTTAAAATTAACCTGGTTGTTTCCGGTTCCGGGTAGCCTGGGTAAAGCCCTTGCCTGTCTTTTAAATAGTAGTGTTTTCCCGCCTTCGGTGAACCTTCGGCGGACAGGGATTTATCGTTGTTTGTAATGCTCCGGCCGTAAAGGCTTATAATATTTCCGGCTTTATCCTTTATTGGGAAGATGATGCAGTCCTTTGCAAAAGCCGTGTAGGTCGTGCCGTTAGCATTGGGCGTTTTGCCATTGTAAGGGACCAAGAGCCCTGCATTGATGCACGCTTGTAAATCCGGTTCGCTTAGCTTGCCCCGGTGGTGGAACTGCCCGGAGTTGTAGCCAACCTCTAATGATTCGTAGTTAAGGTTCCGGCTTTTTAGGTATTCTTTGGGCTTTACGGCTACCGGGTGGTTCAGGTTGTTTTGGAAGTAAGCAAAAAACTTTGTGAGGGTTTCCGTGTGGTTTTGTTTTGGTTGGTTCTCTTGTTGCTTTGGCTTATGGTTTACCTGTTTTACTTCTCCTGCCAGTTCTGTAGCCTTCAAAATTCCTTTATGTCTGCTGCCTTCTTTTAAAACGCATATTTCTATTTGGTCGCCGTTCTTCCCACAGCCAAAGCAGTTAAATGTATCTGTGTTTGGGTAAACTTTCATGCTTGCTGTATCATCAGCATGGAACGGGCATTTTAACATTCCGTTCCTGTCGGGCTGCAAGCCGTAGTATTTTAGTACTGTTTGGATGTTTAAACGCTGTTTGATTTCTGATATTTCCATGATTAAAAAAAATTTATTTAGAACTTATCAGTTGCAAATATAATTTATCCATTTTAAATAACAAAATTTTTCAGGTTTTGATATAACTTTTAAGTTTTGTATTTTTGTCCTATTTATTATAAATTAGGTATTAATTGTTACTTATGAGTTTTGGAAAACGATTATTAGAGGCCCGTAAAAAGAAGGGCATAAGCCAGGAAGAACTGGCCGAAAAGCTCAAAACAAAAGGCCCTGTCATTGGCCGTTACGAACGTGACGAGATGAAGCCAAGTATTGAAGCTGCTGCAAAAATTGCTGATATACTCGAAGTTTCTTTAGACTGGCTGGTCGGGCATACCGATTTGGAACTTGACAAAAGCATGATACAGCGTATCCAGGAAGTATCAAGGATGCAGCCAAAAGAAAAGGAGCATGTTTTTGCAATGCTCGATGCATTTATTGCAACGACTAAATTTCAGGGGTATTTATCTGTAAACAAATAAAATTTGAGTTATGAAAGTACTGGTTGATGTAAATGATAGCAAAGGGGATTTCATACTGGAACTGCTTAATAATTTCTCGTTTGCAAAGGCAAAGCCGATTTCCCCGGCAAAAGCGCAGTTACTTGAAGAAATAAAAGAAGCTGTGGAAAACCTTAACCTTGTAAAACAGGGCAAGCTTAAAGCCCGGCCTGCAAAAAATTTATTGAATGAGCTATAATGTCCTTACCATACCCCCTTTTGACAGGCAGCTTAAAAGGCTGGCCAAAAAATTCCCATCCCTTAAAACAGAATATGCCAATTTGGTTGAAAATTTAGAAGGCAATCCGGTACAAGGGACGGCCATGTCCAATAGCTGTTATAAAATCCGTGTAGCAATAAAATCAAAAGGCAAAGGAAAATCAGGAGGGGCAAGGGTTATTGCCCATGTTCAGGTAATTGAAAACAACGTCTTTCTGCTTGCCATTTACGACAAATCGGAACAGGAAGATATTACCGATAAAGAAATCAAATATTTATTGTCTTTTATTAATTAAAAAACCCGGCTCTTTAAACCGGGCTTTTTTGTTATCATTGGACATACCCATTTGCAGACTGGTCTTACTAGAGCCGCTCATTCCGAGTAATAAAACCAGTGAGAGTCAATTTTTTTATACTCGTTAAATCGGGGTATTTCTGTAATATTTTGTTTAGCCTCTGAATATATTAAAGAAATAGATTCACTCATTTTAAATAGAATTAAACTATTTTCTGGCAAGTAATATAATGCATTTATTTTTAGCGATCTAAAGTTTTTGTATAATTCAATATTTATTGGGTAACCAAAATCTTTTATGCTATTTTTTAAAGAGTAAAATAATGTGTCTTTATTTGGGAAAACTTGCTTATAAATCACCTCGTTTCTTTCAGTATCGTTAATAACGAAAAACCTGAATTGTATTTCATCATTATTATAAAAATCAAAAATTAATGATTTATTGTCAGCATCCCTGGGATAGATTTTCCAGTTTAAAAATTCTTTAAAATCTTTATCCTTATTATTTAAATAAAAGCTATTTATTTCATCAGGGATATCATTCTTAATGCAATTATTATAGTTCAAAAAGAATAATTGCACAATAAGCACTAAGAAAATTGATATATTCATTATAAGCCTAAATTAAATCCTATTCTCCATTTTTTCTCCATTTATATCCCAATTTTATTGAATATTGGTCATCTCTAGAATCAAGTTGATTATAATGAGGGTCTGCAAGGCTGTTAAGATGTGCACCAATTCGAGCGGTCACAAGTGAAAATCCTAGCGACCGAGCACCTGCTCCCCACAAAAAATTGCCAAAGTTATAAGAATTATGCCCAACTAAGCCTTTATTAGTATTAGTAATATACATGTAATCTGACCTTATTGGTTGTTTTACTCCATCAACTTCAACTTGACCAGTAATAACATAATCCATTTTCCCCTCTCCGTCTAAATTTGATGCATCACTTTCATTCATGATATAATCAACCTTATTTTCTTGGTTTTCCTTGTTATTAACCCCTGATTCGTCAAGAGCTTCCTCCATGGTTTCATCGCCTACAATAACAACTCTTTTTATATCTCCTTTTTTAATACTTTTTGAATCATGTTTAGGATCGGCAAAACTGAAAACAACTCCATTTTCACCAGTAGTCTTCCCAACATCTTTACCTTTAGCTTTTATGCTTTCTCCGGTATAGTAGCCTTTTTCATTAAATAATAAAGTGTCTAATCCAATTGGATCTAAAAATTTAATTGGATTGTTAAGGCAATAATTGTAAGGAGTGTAGTCAAAATGTTTCTCTGCCATTAAATCCATGACATGCCACCTGCC